>CAILLA010000206.1 GCA_903834925.1 uncultured Schlesneria sp. | reverse complement strand
TCACCTCAGGAACGATCACCCAGCAGTCGACGATGAATGTGGTAGGAAATCTGACTGACAACGGGACGACGTACCTCAACGGGAACGTGACGACGACGGGGAACCAGACTTACAACGGTGCCGATCACCTGACGAACAGCGACACGTTGACATCGACGAACAACGGCAATGTGACATTCGATTCAACATTGGATGGGATGACAAGTGGTCAGCAGTCCCTGACCGTCGTGACTGGTACGGGGAGCACCACGTTCGACGGGGCTGTCGGTAGCGGGACAACCCTGGGTACGGTGTCGGTGACGTCGGGGACAATTACTCAACAGTCAACGATGAACGTCGTAGGGAACCTTACGGACAACGGTACGACGTACCTCAACGGGGACGTAACGACGACAGGGAGCCAGACCTACAACGGTGTCGTTCATTTGACGAACAGTGACACACTGAAAACCACGAGCAACGGTAATGTGACGTTCGGCTCGACAGTGGACGGGATCACGAGTGGTCAGCAGAGATTGACGGTGAGCACCGGGACCGGGAGCACGATATTCGACGGGGCTGTCGGCGGAACGACCGCCCTGGGTTCGGTGTCGGTGACGTCAGGGACGATTACCCAGCAGTCGACGATGAATGTTTTCGGCAGCCTCGATTATGCGGGGATCACGTACCTGCGGGGGAATGTCACTACGACGGGGACCCAGACTTACAATGGTGCGGTTCATCTGACAAACAACGACACCTTGACGACGACGAATCGTGGTGTGACGTTCGATTCGACTGTCGACGGAACTTATGCGCTGACGGTGATCACGGGACTCGAAGCAACAACGTTCGACGGGTCGGTCGGGAGTATGGTAAAGGTTGGTTCGGTGACGGTGACTTCGGCGACGATCAATCAACAGTCGACGATGAATGTCATGGGCGATCTGAGTTACTCCGGGACCGCATTCCTGAACGGGAATGTGACGACGACGGGGAGTCAAACCTACAACGGTGCGGTTCATCTGACAAACGGCGACACGTTGACGACGACGAACAGTGACGTGACGTTTGATTCGACGTTGGATGGTACAACCAGCGGCGCACAAAGTCTGACAGTGAGGGCCGGCACGGGAAGTACAACCTTTGATGCGGCAGTAGGAGGATCGGCGAACTTGGGTTCGGTGTCGGTAACATCGGGGACGATCACCCAGCAGTCGACAATGAACGTGGTGGGAGACCTGAGTTACACGGGAATCACGTACCTGAACGGAAACGTAACGACGACGGGAAACCAGGCCTATGATGGCGCAGTTCACCTGACCAATAGTGACACGCTCACCAGTACGAACAACGGTAATGTGACGTTTGATTCGACGATCGACGGGACGACGGTGTGTCAGCAAAGTCTTACTCTTAACACGGGTACAGGTCGCACAACTTTCGGAGGGAATGTGGGCGGCGTAATCAGCCTGGAGTCGTTAAGTGTCAGCGGTCCATCAACGCTGGATGGTAACATCACGACGTGTGACACTCAGACCTATTCGGGTGCGGTGACCCTGGGAGCCAATGACACACTAACGAGCAAGGAGGGTAATATCTTTTTCGGTTCGACGGTGGATGGTGCGTATGCTCTGACGGTTTCCGCAGAGTCGGGGAGTGTGACATTTACTGGAGACCGCATGGGTTCGGGGAACAACAGTCACTTTGCTGCAATTGGAGCAACCATCCCGTTGACCTCGCTCGACATTACCGGAGTCCATACTTTACTAATAGGGGATGTGACAACGATCGGACACCAGACTTACAATGATGACGTTCAGGTGTTTAACGTCATTACGCTTACGAGCGAGCGAGGAGGCAATATTGAATTCTATGGAAGCCTTGATGGTCCTGGTGGCTTAATCGTTTACACCACAGGCGAGGCTGAGTTCCACGGTTCTGTCGGTGCGCACGAATCGCTGATGCCATTCAAAATTCCTGGGGCAGGGGCCCATACTATCGCGTTTGACGTGACGCCACCGGTAAAACTTCTTCATATACCGGACGCACAAGTGGTCAATGACCAGTTGCACGACACGATCGCGCCACCAACGCTCGTTGGAGTCGTTAATCATGACATCCAGGTAAAGGAAGAAGTTGTCACCTCGAAATTACTCGTCAATTTGGTATTTACGCTCGCTGATCAGACAGAAGAGTTTGAGCTCGGTGAATTAGACCTTGATGGATTGCTCGACGAAATCGCCAAAAACAAAGAATCGGGAAAACAAACATTTCCCGACGGTAGGTATAAAATCGTTGTTCAAGAACCGGGGGATGCGAACAAGCGAACGGTTCTCGAATTCAATATCGTTAATGGTTCAATCGACGACGGAATCGAATCGATTCGCGATCGGTTGCCTTCTTCAAGCAAGCGGCAACAGCAAACGGAACCAGACGCCAACTCCTACGATGGTGATTCCGCTTCGTCAGGTATATCAGTGCCAGATAGCACGGATTCAACGACCACGGAACCTGGCGGATCATCGATCGATTCAACAACGTTTTCCCAAATTCAGGCAATTTCTGCTTTTGAATCGTCAACTTTGAATGAAGAGTCTTGCCAGGCGAAAACATTCATCGAAGGGAATTCACGATTCGGTTCAAAACGCAGTCGAATCGAGTGGAACAATAACAATGACCATAACTTGGAACACAAAAGAAGTGATTCTGCTTTTGATTACGAGCGTACGTTGAATGGCTCGAACGAATCAGTTGAATACATCTCCGAAGTCGTTACGGGTGAGCCAAGTATGGCGGGAAGTTCAATCATGTTTTTCGGTGCCAGTTCGTTAGTAATGAGCGGCCTCGGTTGGTTGAAAGACAAATCCGACGTCGATCGAAATCCGGCGGATTCGCCGCGATTCGATCGTGCCGCGAGGCTGCTGCGGAAGAGTGATTCATATCGTGGAGTTTCCCGATGATTAAATGCCCTCATTGCGGTAAACAAGTGCAGGGAAAAGATCTGGTCGGTGGGACCTGTTCCCATTGCAAGCAGCGATTGACGTCAGACAACAATTCATCAAATTCAGGGGATTCAAAAGACGTCTTTATTAAACAGGTCCGTGGTCCATCGCAGTCAAATCCTTCTGATCCCGGATCGGTCGACCCTGAGAAATCAATTTCCGATTCAAATCAGGGATCAGGAGAACTTGAAGACAGGAATCAATCCAATGACGCGACCTACGTATCTGATGATTTTGCTGATGGGTCCGCAGATTCTGGATTAGCATCAGAAGTTTCGGAATCCGATGACGCAAGCGTTTCTCTTGACGAATCGGTATCCGATGCCTACGTCACGGTCGAACAATCGGACGTCGAGCATGATGCACAACAGCCGGACACGCATTTTGATCATGGAGATGACGACAACGAATCTGTTGATATCGGCGCGACGTATATCTCGGAAGATGTACCGGAAGAAATTCTTGCCACGGATGATGGTTCTGGCAGAAACGAAAAAGATGAAGATCAGGTTGACCAAAAAACAATCTTCATCGAAGACTTGCACGATGTTCTGACAAAACCGGAACCGCTTGAAGACCATATGAAGACGCTTGTCGTCGAAACAAATCAATTCTCTCATGGCGAAGGGGATGCAGACAAGACGTACGTTTCTGATGACGTTCCCGAGGGGATGTTGAAAACAGTCCAGTCGCTCTGGGGATCGCTTGAAGAAGCGGAGCCGATTCAACCCCCCCCGCGCCCTGGGGTAAGTCCAACGGTGCAAATTCGAGCCGATGATGGAGCTAAGAAAAAGGCGACTTCGAGCAAGCCACAACAACAACAAACTCTCGTCATCAAAACCAAATCGTTTTCGGATGTTATCCCCGGTGATTCTGTTACTTCTCGAATCAAGGAGGCTGACCCGGAATATGAATTATTAAAGGTTCTCGGCGAAGGGGGAATGGGCATCGTCTACGATGCCCGCCAGACATCAATCGACCGAAATGTCGCGGTCAAAATGCTCAAAGCAAAATCGGCGGACAACCAGAAACAGCGAGCCAAATTTCTCGCAGAGGCGGTCGTTACGGGTGAGCTCGATCACCCCAATATTGTGCCAATTTATGATGTCGGTGCAAATTCCGAAGGTGCTCTCTTCTATTCGATGAAGAAAGTCCAGGGGACCCCCTGGCTGAAGATTATCAAGCAGAAGTCGATTCCCGAAAATCTCGAAATTCTGATGAAGATCGCCGATGCTGTCGGTTTTGCGCATGCACGAGGAGTCGTCCATCGCGATTTGAAACCTGAGAACGTCATGCTGGGTGAATTCGGCGAAGTCCTTGTCATGGATTGGGGTTTGGCCCAACCCTCAAAGGCGTTTCGTAAGTCTCGCAGCATTGTCGAAACTAATACAATGGGTGGGACGCCAGCGTACATGGCCCCCGAGATGACGACTGGCCCGATTGATCGAATCGGTCCCGCGAGCGATGTCTATCTGTTAGGAGCCATGCTCTATGAAATACTGACCGGTGGTCCGCCGCACGTGGCAAAAAACGCCATGAAGTGTCTGATGGCTGCCGCGAGAAATGAGATCACACCGACAGAAAAAAAGGGGGAACTTGTCGACATCGCCATGCGAGCGATGCAAACCAACCCTGAAGATCGATACCAGGATGTAAAATCGTTTCAAGCAGCGATTCGCGACTACCAGTCTCATTCGGAAAGCGTACTGCTCTCCGCACATGCCAGCGATGACCTGAAGAAAGCGTCTGAAGCGGAGGATTACGAGAGCTTTTCCCGAGCGGTTTTTGGATTCCAGCAAGCGATTGAACTTTGGGATGGAAACAAGGGTGCGATCACTGGTCTGGCTAATGCGAAATTGTCCTATGCACAATGTGCATTTCGAAAGGGGGACCTCGACCTCAGCCTTTCATTGGTCGACAAGAACAATCCGGATCACGCGAGCCTGCATACAGAATTGCTGGCTGCTCAAGAAGAAAGGGTAGCCAAACATCGGCGGCTTGTCCTTCTCAAAAGGTTGGCAAGCGGGCTTGCCGCTGCCGTTTTTCTGATCGTTGTTGGCGCAACGATTTGGATCCGTCGCGAACAGACGAGAGCCGAACAAGAGCGAGATAATGCAATCGTTCAAGAGAATCTTGCAAAAGAAGAACGCGGCAAAGCAGAAATTGAGAGAGACAATGCTCGCGATGCGAAGGAAGCAGCAGAAAAGGCGCAGAACCTTGAAGCAATCGCCAGAAAAGAGGCGGACAGGGCCAGGGACGAAGAAGCCGAGCAGCGGAAAAAAGCAGAATACGAGGCGTATATTTCCAAGATTGGGCTTGCTGCATCACAAATAGAAAACAATGCCTTCGATGCTGCCAGAACCGTTCTTAAATCGTGTGATTCCGATTTGAGAAATTGGGAATGGGGTCGTTTGAACTTTCTCTGCAGCCAGAGCTCGCGGGAGTTTGATGCGGTCGACCGGGTCGAAGCGCTTGCGATCGACTCCAAGGGCGAACGATTCGCGACAGGTGGCTGGAACGGAAAGGCGCGAATCTGGAGTCTCAAAAACGCGACGCTGAATTACACCCTCGATCATAAATGTGACTACGTCTATGCTGTCGCTTTCTCGCCCGACGGCAAATTTCTCGCAACCGGCAGTAACAATAAGGACAACTCAATCCAGTTATGGGACTGTGAAACTGGCATGCCGGTTCGAGCGTTTTACGGACATTCGGATAAGGTCGTGAGCGTTGTGTTTTCCAAAGATGGTAAGCGTTTACTGACCGGGTCGCACGACAAAACAGCGCGAATCTGGAATGTTGACGAGCCCGAATCGAAACTTAAGCCTCGATCATTTAGAGGCCACTCGTCGTGGGTGTTATCTGCCGCGTTTTCGCCTGACGAAAGCCAAATTGTCACTACGGGTTACGATGGGACGGCCGTCGTTTATAACGTCGCGGATTCCGAAGACGAAGTGAAAAACAAATCCAAAAAAGTGACATTGAGACCATTTGCGGGTCACCAAGGGCCAGTCTATTCGGCGACATTCTCTCCAGATGGAAAATCCGTTGTTTCGGCAGGTTACGATGGGAGAATTCTCGTTTGGAAACCGGAAGAGGTCGAACGATATGACTTCAGTAAACTCAAAGAACGGAAGAAGGGCGAGACCGTTAAGATCATTCCTGACCCGAAAATTACCCGTGAATTTAAAGGGCATTCCAAGCCCGTCTATTCCGTGAAGTTTTCTGCGGATGGAAAGTTGCTGGTTAGCTGCGGGCAAGATTCGACCGTTCGCGTCTGGGACTTTGAAACCGGCGCTCCGCGAACAAGTTTCCAGAGTGACGGTGTCATACGTGGTCATGGTGAGGAGGTGACAGCAGCGCTGTTTTTACCTGACGGAAATAAACTGCTTTCTGCAGGTCATGACAAATCGGTTCGAGAATGGTATCTGAAAGGTTACGAAGAGATTCGAACTCTTGGTGATCCAGTTCTTGCAGGTCATGCTGATGCCGTGCTTTCGGCGTCGTTTTCAGCGAAAGACCCGCGTAATATTGTCACGGCCAGCCGAGATCGAACTGCTCGAACCTGGAATGCTGACACAGGAACGAGCGAGAGTGAATTTAAGGAAGGGCACAGGTATCTTGCATCTTCTGCGGTCTTCTTTTCAGACGGTAGCCGATTGATTACCGCAGCTGTTGATAACACAACGCGGTTGTGGGATGTCAAAAGCGGTGGTCAAATTGCTCTCTTCGAAAGGACGGGTCGCGCTGCCGCAATTGCTCTTTCAAAAAATCAGAGATGGATCGCTACTGGCGGAGATAAACAAGCAGATAATTTATTTGGTCTGCAAATCTGGGACGTTCAAAAGTCATTAGAGTCTGAAAAAGGGGAATTGTGGAAATCCCTTCGTGGTCATTACGGTGAAGTCAGTGCCATCGCGTTTTCTCCCGACGATCGGATGTTGGCGACTGGTGATTTGAAGGGTCACGTCCGGCTGTGGGATATTGAGGCTGGAGCACTGATCCATGAGCTTAAAAGCCATCAGGAAAAAATTACCGCAATCGACTTCCTGAAAGACGGAACTCGTCTTGTCACCGCGAGCGTCGACCATACCGTTGGGCAGTGGGACGTTTCGACAGGTCAAGAGATTAAAGAACTGGTTCTGAAACATGATAAATCAGTGCTTGCCATGCGAGTCATTCCTGGAACCGATCGCATCGTTACCAGCTGCGAAGACAAATTCGTCAGATTGTGGGATACGGCAAAAGCCGAGACGATTCTCAAGATTAGCCTTATCGGACCAGAAGTGTATTCGCTTTCAGTTTCTGCCGACGGTGAGCGGCTGATTTTTGCAGACGCTGAGCGTCGTACCGTGCGTTTATGGGATCTGGTTGCAAATCGGGAAGTGCATAAGCTTCATGCTGATGGTCAGCTTGGATCGATTATCACTTTTCAGCAAACCGATAAGCTGCTCTGGTCAGCCGAATTTCAGCCAGGCAGTGGTGCGATCTTGACCATCGGCGGCAGTGAAGCTCGCTTGTGGGATGAGAATTATCAAGAGCGAATGCGTTTTTCCCCTCATGAAACCGTTGCCTCCGCCAGTTATTCGCCGGACGGGAAATGGATCGCCACGGGTAGTTGGGACCATTCCGTGAAAATCTGGGAGGTTTCAACCGGTAAGGTGATCCATAAATTAGAAGGCGAACACACTGGGGCAGTAAACTCGGTCACCTTTTCGAACGATGGTACTCAACTTTTGACCGCGAGCGACGACGGAACCGCAATTCTTTGGAACATTGAATCTGGAAAGGCCGTTCGAAAGTTCGAAGGTCATAGCGATTCCGTTCTGGCGGCGACGTTCTCGCATGACGGACTTCTGATTGCCACCGCATCGAACGATAAAACGGCTCGAATCTGGCGAGCAAGCGATGGGACCGTTGTTCGCGAGTTTACCGGCCATCAATGGGGCGTAACCTGTGTTGCGTTTACTCCAGGCGGGGAGAATTTGATTACTGGAAGCAATGACAATACTGGGCGATTCTACAATGTATTGACCGGAGAAATGTTAATGGAATTGGTTGGACACACCGCGAGCGTCACGTCGGTCGTCTCGTCCCCTGATGGAACTCGAATCGTGACAGGTAGCCGAGATCAGACGGCAAAGCTATGGGACGCCAAACCGCCAGAATCAGGTGACCATAAAGGGAAGGAAATCCTCACTCTGACGCACCATACCAAAGATGTCACCTCGGTGACGTTCTCACCAGACGGAAGACAGATACTCACAGGTAGCCGAGATGGAACGGCTGTCATTTGGTTGAGTTCAGAATGGAGACAAATGAAGACAGCTTCTCAGTGACAATGATGGGCAACTTCTTGAATGTCGGAAATGAATCATCGTCACAGAAGTATCGACACTTCTACCTTGATTCCTCATTCGCAGATAACTTCGTCGAAGCACCTTACAAACGTTACATTCTGTTATTACAGAAGCTCAACGAATAATCGTCGAAGCCGCAGTTCGACTTCGAGCCGAATTCAATCTGCTCGAAATCGAAGCGACTGGTAACGACATCGACTTACGTGAAAACGACGAGCGTTTGCCTTGATGACTCAATCCGATCAAATCGGTGAAGTGAATCATTTATTCAAGCACGAATGTGACTCGTCGTTTTACTTCTGATAAATCAACTACTTAAAATATCAGCGATAAAAAATCGTTGCATAGTAGCCGTTGGCACCCCGAGCAACTCCGATTTCTATCGGAGTCCGCTGGCCCCAATAGCACGAATTCCGGATCGCCTGATCTGCGGTCGGGCCAAAACCATTACCTTCAAAACTACCACCGCCAAATCCACCACCAAGGTGTTGGACACTACCAATTCGTGCGCTTTGTTCTGCCTTCCACTGGGCACTTCCTGGTGCGGCAGCAGCTTGAGGAACCGATTGGCTGACAACCGGCGCGGCTTGAGTCATCACATTTTGTGTCGTAACAACCGAATTGGCTTGTACGATAGGACTGCCGGAAGTTTCGACAGCACTCGTTTGAATGACGCCATTTGTGGGAGCAGCGTAAGCGGTGTTCGTTGATGGAGCGTAATTGGTCGTCTGAACGACGACGTTTGCTTGTGATGGGGCTGCGACGGCCATTGTCGGCGCCACTGGCGTATAGTACTGGGTGTAGGCTTGTTGCCGTGCCATCCGATGACCACGGGCCTCTGCGACTGTCGAGCACGCGAGCAGCGCCGACACCAGAAATGCCATTTGTACTTTAACCATATCTATCCTCCTTCAGAGCACTTAAATTGGACTTGCTGTCCAGTACTATCACTACAAACGCGATAGTGTTGCATCCCTCGTTATCTGACTACAAATGTCGTAATCCGATTATTGATTTCCATGCGATACTGAAATTGCGAGTACCAGCCGTGGTTTTGATCGACCAAGTCGACCAATTCATGCCACAGAACCAAGACAACCCTGTTCTTCGGTGTTCGTCTAAAATCACATTTCTCAAACCGCGTAGGCGATCGTACGGGCCCCCTGGATGAGGAACCACGTTCGACAACATCACTGCAATTCTTCCGATTCCACACAGGCGTAACGAATCATTCGCCGCATCCTGCTAACCACTGGAATCGCGTTCAGGAAGCTTTCGCTTATTCCCGACATACCCGCTAAGTCGTAGCCACCACAACGAACCTGTTGGTCATGGTTCGCGAAAAAACGACCCAAGACCGATTCCGTTGACTCTCACGTAAATTCAACGTGGAACTAAGAATTCTTGACAAATCCATTGAGAGCGAATCACGATGTCGGTGAAGTTTGGTTTCGGTTTTAGGAGGCAACTGTTATGCCCCTTTCACAACCCTGTGCCCGTTCCTATTGGGCTCAACTAACTCCATCGGGAAATTTCAATTTTGGAGCGCGTTAAACTTGCCCCAAAGTCCGTGCTTAACGCACATCCCATTCTTAACGGCGCGTGTCGTGAAGTTCAACCCTCAAATGGGAGATTAACTCAAAAAAACATCGCAAAAACGACGTAAGAACTTTGCGTAAAACGGTTTATGGTGTTCTGGAATATCGATAGATTTCAGGAAGAATGCCAAGCATTGGCATTCTTGGCAAGTGTTTTCGTCAAGTAACGCTTGTCGCAGATTGCAATTTCCAGAGCGACGCAATCCCATCAATTGCGACTGTGAAATAAAGCCCCCTATTGCCGTCATACACAGCGTTGACTGGCGGAAATCGACTAAGTGATCGCTCGTTTAACGAGTTCTACGGCTCCCCATCCAGAGAGCATTCCAAGCAAGTACGTTCCCATGATCAAAAACACTTTTCGAATTTGTATGGACCACGTCAGTAGTCTGACGTCGACGATTTCCAGGTTCTGGATGGAAAAAATTAAGATCGTGAGAAACAGCAATACGGCTAATGTCCCGGTCACGTATTTCATGATGAACTCCACTGATGGTTTAAGATTCAATTTTCACTTCGGCACCTTTTGTGACGCCACCGTTCGTCCAATCGCAACTCCAGCCAGGAAAGACCGATTGAGGATATGGGTCTGGAGCGATGTTCTCCGCCGACTGATGAACAATGTCGAATTGCTGTTTTTTGCCGACTCGGCCCAGGCGAAAACGCTTGAACGTGTGCTGTGTCTTAGGATCAATTTTCAGTTCGCCGCTTGGGCCATCGAATGTGATACCACTGCGGAAGGCCTCTCGAACTTTATCGACGTCAAAACTGCCCGACTTTTCGACTGCCGCCTTCCATAAGTAAACTGACGAATACGCAGCTTCGATTGAATCGTCGGTTACGCGGTCATAACCGTGTTCCTGCTGAAACCGACCAATAAACTCTTTATTTGCAGTTGTGTCCACGCTCTGAAAATAACTGCGAGAAGAGTAAAGCCCCTTGATGCGACTTGAACTCAGATGGCGGAGTTCGTCCTCGCCAACGCTCATTGCGATGACCGGAATTTGATCCGCAGTGTTTTCCACAGCTGCTAACAGGTGATAGAGGCTTTCGTTACTTTCGCCGTTAATCGTGCTGAGAATCGCGTCGGGCGCTGCCTTTTCGATGTCCTGAAGGATTCCCCAGTTTTGCTGACGAAACGGAATGTAAGTCTCGCCTGCGACCGGCATGGATTTGTCCTGCAGGTATTTTTTGACGATCAGATTTGTGGTTCGTGAGGATACAGAGTCTGAGCCAATCAGATAAATCTGTTTCCGAGACCCTCCTGCGACACTCAGCAACCAGTCGATCGCAGGAAGAATCTGCTGATTGGGTGTCGAACCCGTGTAGACAATATTTTTAGACGACTCGTTACCCTCGTACGGGGCAGGGTAAAATAACAGCCCGTTTGACTCTTCAAAGACAGGCAATATTGCTTTGCGACTAGCGGTCGTCCCGCCACCAAAGACCACTGCAACCTTATTCTCGCTAAGAAGTTTCTTCGCCTTCTTTGGAAAAACACTTGTGGCTCGTGAACCGCCATCTTCGGCCACTGGTTCAATTTGCGTTCCAAGAATGCCCCCCCCTGCGTTGATCTCTTCAATGGCCATTAGTTCAATGTCGCGCAACGACATTTCGCTCATT
This sequence comes from uncultured Schlesneria sp., assembly GCA_903834925.1. Taxonomy (GTDB): domain Bacteria; phylum Planctomycetota; class Planctomycetia; order Planctomycetales; family Planctomycetaceae; genus Schlesneria. Next base: position 74,411 of record CAILLA010000206.1, on the reverse strand, counting down.
GCCGATTGACCTGTTTGTGAATGCAGAAGGCCGACCTTCACTGCGTTCCGTTCAGAACTGGGTATCAGGTCGGCGCAACCTGCAAAAACAAGCGGCGCAAGGGTACGCATTGAAGCCAGGGCAAACGCACTGGTCCCTCTCTTTAAGCAATCACGACGCGTCAATTCGCTCGTTACCGCATTTTCATTTTTCGTCATGAGTGGAATTCTCGTAGTTCTAAAACGTCGTCTGCGAAGGATAGTCAGATCCACCGTTTTTCTGGGTCATCATCCAGTAACGCCAATAGGGAGCGGGGTTGAGAAGTACTTTCCCAGGTCCTTCGTAAACTCGAACAAAACTCTCGCCAGACGTGAATCGTCCAAAGTAATTTTTTGTCGGTCGTTGAATCTTGAACTTCACGTCAGGAGTCCTGGCTATGACGTACATGCCCTCGGCGACCAGTCGTTTTCCTCGTTCCAATACATGTTCTTCGATTGGGCCTCGCGTCGTCACGACGACTTTTCCATGGCCCGCAACTTTGGTTTGGAGGTAGACCAGGCCCTCACCGGCCCAGATCGATGTCATCAGATTTTCGCGATGAAAGCTAAGATTGACCCTCCCTTCCGAAGCCCAGTACGCACCCCGCTCAAGAATCCAGCTTTCGCCTTTGAGTTCAATCACATGAAACCCGCCAAGCGAGGATTCCAATGTAATAACTCCCGTACCCGTATAGGTCGGACGATAGACCGATTCGTCGGCAAGTAGCGATGTAATCAGACCTTTAATCGAGGGAATCAATTCGGAATGGATTGAAATTTCGCCCTTGAGGTAACTCAGTGCCCCCGCTTCGACGCGTACCGTTTCGTTGTTCATATGAACCTCGACGTACTGCATCCCTTCCAAATACTCGACTTTAAACTCCGCCATGCTGCATTTCCCTCGGTTAGTCTTCTAACTCCAAGTTCGACTCTTCCAACATATTCTTGTACACGAGTTCAAAGGCTTCTGACGAGACGCTCACTTCCCCACGGAGTGGATTGTCCATGGCGGCGATCAAAAAGATCATGGCACCGAGGAAAAAGACGAGCAGACCACCCAGCAATACGTGGGTGAGGAACCTCATGTCGAACATCCAGACAATCGCAATATTGATTAAGGCCCCGATCAACACGACATACCACATGACGGCGGGGATCCCCGTTGTCACGGAGTGTAGCCGCATCCGTCGCGCTTCAAAAAAGACGTTGAATTGGCGTAGTGTCTCGGCGTGAAGAATCTCCTGGCCTTTTGTTTGAGGTTCGAATGCCAAAAGCTTTTCGTGAAACGCCGTGACGCGTACTCGTCCGCCGTCAGGGATAATCCCTTTCTTTTGCAGTGGCCAGGCGTACTTGATCACGTAAAGCGTATAATCGCGAAGTAACCAACAGAGGTCCTGGTCAATCGGATGGGGATAGCCGTTGACGTCCTGATAAAGTGCTCTTAAAGCGACCGCTTCTTTCGAGACGTTTTTTTCGACTTCCCCGAAGTTCTGATATGCAGCTACGGCGATCAACCCCAGAAGCAAGCCGTAAAACACGCAAAAACAGGACAAAACATAACCAACCAGGTCATTCGTCCCAGACCGACTTCGGACGAACAGACGCAGGAATGGGCGGATGAGAAGACACCCCACCCAATAGAAAAGCACAAACCCTCCAGAAATCGCCAAGGCGAGTTTCCAGCTCGGCATGTCGTAAATGCGGTAGATTAAATTGAAATCAAACACGTGTCATTCCTTGATGAAACCCTTGCTCTGCGTGACGAGGCTTCAAAACACTGCAGATCACCGAGATGCTTTCACGGGTTTCGAACAACGGACGCAACTGTGATGAACTGAATGCCTGGATTCAACAACCTTTTTATTGGTGTCAAACACGTTCAGGCCCGAACGATGAAGCATCAGTCCGACGCCTGCGAATGCTCCCACTGCAATGGTCAATGCGATCCAGAAGTACGTGTAAAACAGAGCGACAATAAAAAGGAAAAGGGCACACGTCGCCAACGCGGGCCACCAGCCACCGACTCGATCAAAATAAATCGTCGGCTCTTCGTCCTTAATCGATTCCTTGTCGCATGTGCCGCAAACCAGTTTGCCGTGGTAGTCACATTCCTGGTTCAGACACTGGAATTGCGGGTCACTCGGCAAGACACGTGCTCGACACCGGTAGCAAAAATAATTACGGCACCGCGGGCAGTGATAGGCACCGGGATCGACTTCGGACCCGCAGGCAGGACATTTTTTGGTATCGCCAAGCCGATGAACTTCGTTCATCGTAACGGGCTTTGTTTCGGGAGATGGTTCAACAGTCTGCATCTTCGGCTCGTGATTACGTATTTTATTTCACGTGCGAGCCGTTTCATTACTGGGCTCGCAATCAGTCGCAAATAGTTAAAATACGCTAACAAGCCGCTCTTGCCGTCTCCAGCCATCAGCCGATTTTTCTCCAATTCTTCTTAACCGAAGAAAATCGACTGACGTTTGAAGGCAAGCTGGCTGGCTATTTCTTCGGATAAGAAATCTTTGTCGTACCGATCGTGCCGTTGAATTTGAACGGAGCCAGGTCGAAGTAATCGAGAGATACTGGCGAACCCAGATCGCTTCCAAGATCGAGACAGTCATTTGTCCCGAAATGCGTTGCCGCAGTGACCGGCACCTGACCTTCGGCTACGGTTTTTCCGTTGACCTTCAGCGTAATGTCCATCGGGCCACCCATTTTTGCCATCAGCTTTGAAATGACTTCCAATTGCACCTTGCCGAGAGGAAGTTTTTCCTTCGATCGGATCTTGATCCGGTCGATTTCAAAAATGTTGTATTCGTAACAGAGAAAACCGTCTTTCACATAACAGGTCAATCCTCCCGCGAAGCCTGCGAGTGCATAAAGCACACCATTCGCTTCCGCCGGGACATCCAGTTCCATGCTGACGGTGCTGTCAAACTTGCCCAGCTTGGGCGCCGCCGCTTCTGACATCCGCGTCATCGGCCCGGTAAACGTCCATTCGCGATAGGGTGTCGACGGGGCATCTTCTGGGTGATAGAGAGCGGTCGACCATAATCCGCCGCCGATCGGCAGGTTCTTGTTCTTGGTCGATTCCAACAGGAACCGGTCCTTCATCTGGGCCAGTTTTTCAGGCATTTTCTCAGCCAGATCATTGGCCTGCGACCAGTCTTCGTCCAGATGATAGAGTTCCCATTTGTCTTTTTCCGGGGACCACTCGCGAATCCCCTTTGGCGCTCCAGAGATCCACGGCTCACGCGGACCGAACGCGCAGGCATACCAGCCATCATGATAGACCCCTCGGCTGGCCATGATATCGAAGAACTGAGTCGTCCGTCGGCCTTTGGCCGTTGAATCGGCCAGTGAATAGGCCATGCTTTGACCGTCAATCGAATCCTGTGGAACGCCGTTGACGACGCGCGGAGGAGTGATTTTGGTGACCTCGTAAATCGTTGGCACGACATCGATCACATGATGAAACTGAGGCCGAGGTTTGGCATCCGCTTTGATCCCTTTCGGCCACGCCACGGCCAGCGGTTGTCGCGTCCCTCCGAAATGTGCCCCGACAAGTTTCATCGAACGGTAAGGAGTGCTTCCAGCCCAGGCCCAGCCCGCGTGATACATATTGTCGGTCTTGGGCGAACCAAGTGCATCCAGGCCGCCAAGTTCATTGAGCGCTTTGATGTGCTGCGAAATCTTGGATGGAATTCCGTTTTGAGCCAGTTGTTCGCTGATCGTGCCATTCTGACCTTCGGCGGACGAACCGTTGTCGCCCCAGATATAAAAGATCAACGTATTGTCGAGTTTTCCTTGCCGTTCAATTTCAGCAATCACGCGGCCTGCATTGTAGTCGGCATGTTCGGCAAACCCCGCGAAGACTTCCATCAGTCGACGCTGGAACGGTTTTTCATCGTCCGGAATTGAATCCCACGACGCCATCGATTCCGGGCGTGCCGTTAACTGAGTGTTCTCAGGAATCCAACCGAGTTTCTTCTGGCGTGCAAATGTCCGTTCGCGATACTTGTCCCATCCATCATCGAACTTCCCTTGATACTTGTCCGCCCATTCTTTCATGATCTGATGAGGTCCGTGGGCAGCGCCGGGTGCCCAATACATCATGAACGGTTTATCGGGTGCATACGCCTGCTGCTCACGGAGCCACTTGATAGCGTCCTCGGCGATATCTTCCGTCAGGTGATATCCTTTGCGTTCAATTTCGTGAGGATTCACCAGAGTCGTATTGCGGAACATGGCAGGTTCGTACTGTGAAGCTTCACCCGCAAGGAATCCGTAGAAATATTCGAATCCATAGCCCGTTGGCCAATAGTCAAAAGGCCCTTTGGACGTAATATGTTCCTCGGGGGTATTGTGCCACTTTCCCCACGCACCCGTGTTATAGCCATAATCCTTCAGCACTTCGGCGACAGTCGCTGACGACTTGGGAATTGTGCCGCTGAATCCGTCGAAATCATTCGCTAATGCTGTAATCTGACCGTTACCAACACGAGTATGATTGCGACCGGTCAACAATGCGGCCCGAGTCGGTGAACACATCGCGGTCGAATGGAATCGATTGAAGGAGACTCCTGATTTGGCAACACGCGACAGTGTTGGGGTATTAATCTCACCTCCATAAGTTGACGGCGTTCCCGGTCCGACATCGTCCATCAGAATGACGAGAATGTTCGGTGCCCCATCGGACAGTCGCTTCGGTTCGATTCGCTTTTTGTAGGTCGAATCTTTGATCGTCAGCCCGGCAACGGAACCAGACGGTGCCGGAGGGAATGGCAGCACCGAGCCATCAACCTGCACGACTGTCGCTTCAGTGGGCTTTTTGTCGTCGGCAACGGATTGGGACTGATCGCCTGACGCCGCCAACCAGCCGAGCAGGGCTCCCATAACCAACGTGACAATCAATCCGAGCTTTGTGGTTTTCATTTTGATTTTCCGGGGTTTAATTTGACCGATCGAGCGGTTACTGCAATTCCACGAGGACTTTTTGGATCTTTCCATCGAACTTGAACGGCGCGCGGTCGAAATAGTCCAATGACACAGGCGAACCAAGATCGACGCCAACATCGAGAGTTTCACTGGCAGTGAACGCCGCTGGAACGGTTCGCTTGACGGTCGTGCGAGCCACTTCCTTCTCGTCGACTTTCAAGACAACTTCTGCCGGAGCACCGGGTTTGGCGATCGTTGTTCCAAGCTCGATCTTATGCTTACCCGCTCCAACAGTCCCTTCCGTTTTTATGATCGTTCGTTCGATGATCAGCATGTTGTATTCATAAACGAGATGCCCCTTGTCCAAATAAAGCGTCAGCCCGCCACTTGCTCCGCCAAGAGCGTAAAGCACACCCGAGGCACCATCTTTCACGTCGACATCGATCGTTACTCTGTTACTCCGTTTACCGAGTCCTGGTGCGGTAAATTCTGGCATGCGTGTTGTTGTCGCGTCGAATCGCCATGTCTTATACGGACTCGAAATCGCATCTTCTGGATGGAACCGTGTCCACAATCCGCCGCCAACGGGAAGGACCTTATTGTCTTTCGCCTCGGCCAGGAACAATTCCTTCATTTTGGCCAGGAGTTCGGGTTGTGCTTTTGCCAGATCGTTCGCTTGAGTGAAATCGGTTCTCAGGTCGTACAATTCCCAGACATCGTTATTCCCATCCCAGTCCTTCAATCGAGCGGTTGAGGCGGGAGTATCCCAGGGGATGAATGGACCGAAGGTGCAGGCGAACCAGCCATCGTGGTAAATTCCGCGACTGGCGTTGTTCTCAAAGTACTGTGTCTTCTTTCGGCCAGCTGCCTTTGGATTCGCAAAGGAATAAACCATGCTGATGCCATCGATCGGGTCTTGCTTGAATCCGTTCACTTCCTTTGGCTGTTCAACTCCGATCACTTCATAAAGAGTGGGAACAATGTCGTTGACATGATGGAACTGAGATCGAGGTGTTTTGTCGGGCTTGATCCCTTTTGGCCAGGAGACAACCAGAGGATTGCGTGTTCCGCCAAAGTGTGCAGCCACGAGTTTGGTAGAACGGAACGGAGTACTTCCCGCCCAGGCCCATCCGGCATGATACATGTTGTCGACCTTAGGTCCGCCGAGTTCCGACAACCCCCCAATTTTCTCAAGAGCCTCCGTCTGCTGCTGGATCGTGTTTGGAATATTGTTCTGAGCCAGCAGTTCACTGATGCTCCCTTTTTGCCCTTCCGCACTCGCCCCATTATCACCCCAGATGTAGAGGATGATCGTATTGTCGCGCAGGCCGAGGTTTTCTAAGCCCTGCTCCAACTTGCCGACTTGCGCATCGGTATGCTCGACGAATCCCGCATAGACTTCCATCAGTCGCCGCTGAAACGGTTTTTCCGCTTCCGGAATGCTGTCCCAGGCCGCCATCGTCGCGTCTCGCGGAGTCAGTTTTGCGTCGGCTGGAATCCAGCCACGCTCTTTCTGGCGATTAAAAACTCGTTCACGATACTTATCCCAGCCGTCGTCGAACTTCCCTTTGTATTTGTCGGCCCATTCGGGAAAGATGTGATGTGGTCCGTGAACCGCGCCGGGTGCCCAATACATGAAAAACGGTTTGTCGGGTGAAAAAGCCTGGTGGCGATTGAGCCAGGCTAATGCCTGATCGGTCATGTCTTCCGTCAGGTGATAACGCTCATCGTGAGGGGGTTCAATCGCCGTCTGGTTTTCGTAAAGACGTGGTTCCCACTGTGAGGTTTCACCCGCAAGAAAGCCGTAGAAATAGTCAAACCCATGTCCAGTCGGCCAGCGATCGAACGGTCCCATGGCGGTCGTCTGATTTGCCGGAGTGTTATGCCACTTTCCGAACGCGGCGGACTTGTAACCATAATGATGAAGAGTCTCGGCAATCGTTGCCGACGTCTTGGGAATGATCCCGGTATAGCCGTCAAAGTCGGATGCTCGTTCGGCGATCGTACCATTACCAACTCGATGATGATTGCGGCCCGTCAGCAAGGATGCTCGCGTTGGCGAGCAGATCGATGTGGTATGAAACGCGTTATAGCAAATCCCCGAGTCACGAATCTTCGTCAATGTCGGTGTGTGAACGTCACCACCAAAGGTGTCCGGAATTCCAAAACCGACGTCGTCAATGAGTACGATCAAGACATTCGGCGCATCCGGTCTTAACCGTTCTGGTTCCTTACGCCAGGTCATTTTTGATTCGCGTACAGTGGGACCGGCCTGGCTTGCTGATGGAGTCGGCGGAAAAGGCAGTACCGCTTCAGTGGATCTGGGTTTAAGAGAGTTTTCCTGGGCCAGGACCGCCATCCCGGAATTTCCAGAACCGGCTAACCAGCCTAAAAAGCCCCCTGCGGCGACAGCCAAGGCTGCCAGAATCGAGTTGAGCTTCATGTTTGCCCCACTGTAGAAAAAGGTCGAAATATCCAATTTTGGTGACAGGAACGTAGAGGGTACGGATTCGTTCAGACTTTGTCATTGCGATGAAGTGATGGATTTTGAAATCGTGGATAAATGGTAATCTGTCATTCTCAACTTCTGTGAATCGACAAACCATAGATTTCTTCGGGCCTGAAACTTGACTCATTGAGCGAAGTTTCAGGATTTCCGCAAAAGTAGCCTTCTCGCTCCGCCGAGAAGAAAGCCGAATTGCCATTTACCTTGTGATCCATCGGAGCTTTCAAATGCCAGTCGAGGTCTGCTGCAATTCGGCTATCGTCTCGGGGGAGCGAGACGGCTACTTTTGTCTGAGGCGAAGCCTCAATGGATTTCTTCAGCTGAGCCGGATTACTGTCCACCGATGATTTCGAACCGGGCCGTTGATCCAGCGGGATGACTCATTGCGGCGCGCAGTTCGGGATTCGGCCGGTTCGAGATTTCCAATCGCAGGATCAACGCATGTCGTCCTGGTTGAAGCGTCACTTCAAAATCGGGCGTTGGTGGCATTGGTTCTGTATCCACCCAAGCCTGGTAACGCTCGGTCGTTTCAAGCTGCATAGCCACGACACCTGCCTCTTTGACGTCGAATTCGCCGCGAAGAATCACGACCGTTGACTTGTCACCCTGGCGCAATTCCTCAAGCGGCAAGACTCCAGAGACTCGCGCATATCTCGACGACCACGCTTCTGGTCCCAGTCCAGACACATGTTGACGCAGATGTTCCAAATGTGGCTCTTCTGAGATCAGTTCTTTGTCGGGGTTCGCCAGCAACTGCCAACGCTGAATTCGCGGGGTCGTTTGAACCGCGTAATCACCCGGCTTTCCAAGCTCGGAAACGAACCGAATCAGATCAAGCAATTCGTCGTGCGTCAGAAACTTTGTTAAGCCTTGTGGCATCATCGATACGCCAGCGGTCTCGTCTTCGATGTCGGCCTTGGGGATAATGACAAGTTTCCCTTGTGCGTCTCGGATTCTGACACGTGTCTCATCCCGATCAACAACAACTCCACTCAACACCTTCCCGTCGCTCAGTTCAAACATCCGGGTGACGTATTGTTCCTTGACGGCCAGATTTGGATTGAGAATCGAGTTTGCGACATAATCCAGTGGCGATGTTCCTCCGACGGCACTCAGTTCAGGACCGACTTGACCACCGGCCCGGCTGACGCTGTGACATCGCATGCAACTGAGATCGGCTCGCCGAAAGATCCGCTCGCCGCGAGCTGCATCACCTTTTTCTGATACCTCTTGAACCAGCGCCGCAACTTCTTCCGGTTTTGGCGGATGAGCATCAGCGGCAATTCCCGCAGCATCGCTCAGGACAGACGACAGCTCGGCATCGCTACGGCCCATCCCATACATCGTTCGGAGCAATCGCTTGGCGACGTCAATGGAAAGTTTGACCGATTTCAAGCTGGCGGCGAGTTCTTGTGAACCCTCCTTGCGATTGAAAAACGACTCCAATAACGGAATGAAGTCCTCTTGAGGCGTGGCACTTAAGAGGATCTTTGCTGATTGGTTTGCTGCAAATTTGACGTCGAACGAGACCAGCCCCGCCGCCGATTGAAGTCGAACTTGCGTTGAGGCAGATTTCTGAGCCAATTCAGCAAGTGTCTCGCGGGAGGTGTCACCTCCCAACGTGACAAGTCCATTGATCGCAGCCCGGCGCAGGTCTTGATCCGAGGTCTCGTCCAATGCCAGTTTCTTGAGCGCAGGAGTTGCCTGGGTGACGTGACAAGCGGCTACCAGTTGGACCGCACCGAGCCGCACGATCGGGTCCTTTTCGTCGAGTAACTTCGCGAGATCCGCCAAGTCTCCAGCCGGTTTGATCTTTCTCGTTCCCGCTGCGTCGGTCAAACCGGCGATTGCTTTCTGTCGGGTTTCTGGGGTCATCGCGGCAGGATCGACCAATTTGTCGAGTACGACTCGCAGGTCGTGCTCGTTTCCCCGCGTACAGATCATTTCAACGACCGCAGGCTGACGTTCCTTCGGCAGCTTGCCGCTACGGTAAAGTTTTAACAACGGGCCAACAGCAGATGGTGGTTCTTCTGCCGACAGTTGACCAAACAGGCCTCCGACAATGAGGAATGCAATTGTCCTGGAGTGAAACAGCGAATTCATCAGGGTAAACCGGCAAAACATCTCGCGTACTTCGTAAAACGGAAAACGACGGTTGACCAAAAAGTTAAATGGCCAATTACGGACCTTCAACTGTACATCATGGGTATGACCTGCTACCAAATTAGGAAGCGTCTGTGTCGTGTGGACGTTTGCTTTCATAAGATGTCGTAGCACGGGCTAAAGCCCGTGCTACGACAAGATGCCGAGGCGCACGGGCTAAAGCCCATGCTACGACGACTTGTGGCTCGCCGAGTTGCGTTCCTATTTTCCCGCTGCCTGGATACGGCGATCAAGGGTCTTGTTGGTTTCGGACAGCTCGTGCTTAAGATATGGGTCTTCCGGATGAATCAGCGCTTCGACGGCAATTTCCGCCGCTTTCTTCGCGTTCGCACCGTCGAAGTAACTTAATGCCCAGACTGCCATCAGGCGAACTCGTGGATGCTCGTCATTGACCTGGACTTGCAGCAGTTCCAGCGTTTCAGGAATTCGATCGCGCCAGGCGCACAGAACGCGTGTCGCAGCTGATCGAGCTCTGAAGTCCGGCGAACGAAGTACTTGTTTCAGCAGGTCGGCATCAACCACGTTGTGGCTCTGGTGCAGCCACAAACCTTCGAGACGATGGTGTTCGTATTCGGCGTCAGACTTATCAAGGCCGGCGATCCACTTCTTCGCGGCAGGAATGACATCCTTCGTTTCGAGTCCCGACAAGGCGATTCGCGTCCGATGACGGACTCGATCCTCTGGAGACTTCAACAGGTCCAGAAGTTTCTCGACCGGCTCACCCGCGATCTTGGCTGGTTTGCTGAGTTCCCGAGTCTTATGAGTCACTCGATAAACGCGACCATGAATTCGATCGCGGCTTGGATCACGCAGATTGTGCTGCATGTGGCCGATAATGGGATTTTGCCAATCGACGAAATAGATCGATCCATCCGGTGCGATTTCAATATCGGCAGGTCGGAAATTTGCATCGGTAGAGGACAGGATCGGATCTTGTTCGACGGCACCGAAACTCGAATCTTTATCCTCGACCTTGTATCTCAGGATTCCCTGAAAACCGATGACGTTCAAAACGAGCAAGTTCCCTTGATACTCGTCCGGGAAGTGTTTGCTCGACAGAACCTCGGTTGCGGCACATGGTCGAGTCCGTTGTTTGTAGACTTGAGGCGGTGCCGCATGTTTGTGTGGAAAATCGATGTCGCCTGAAAACAGGATGGCGTGGTACGGTTGAGCACCCGTTCCATCCCAGACAATATCCTGAGCCCAACGGTCGAAGATGTGCCCGTGCGGATTGGCAAATCCGAACGAAACATAGACATCAAACTTCTGAGCACGGGGTTCATAACGGAAAACCGCCCCATTGGCGACTCGACGCGGAGGTCCCCAGGGTGTTTCGACCTGCGAATGATGGAACGTCCCTTCCTGGAAATAAACGGCACCTCCCGGCTCGAGAGCAAAGCTATTTGAAGTGTGATGGGTGTCGGCTGTGTCGAGTCCATGCACGATCCGTTCTTTGACGTCGTATTTGTCGTCGCCGTCGGTGTCTTTCAGAAACAGCAGATCAGGGCCTTGTGCCACCAGAACACCATTATTCCAGAATTCGAAACCGGTGGGATTATGGATGTCACCCGCAAATGTCTTGCAGACATCGGCTTTGCCGTCACCATTTGTGTCTTCCAGAATCAACAGCTTGTCATTCATCTTTTCCGTCGGTTTCCAGTGAGGATAGGTCGTCCAGCAGGCGACCCACAATCGGCCTTTGACGTCGAAGGCCATTTGCACTGGATTGATCAGTTCAGGAAACTTTTCTTCTGAAGCGAAGAGCCCTACTTGCAGGCCCTCGCCAACGGTCATCTTGGAAATGGCTTCTTCGCCACCCAGGAAAATGTGTTGTCCATCATGGAGCGGACCAGGCTTATTCGTGATGACGGGAATGAATTCAGGCAGTTCCTTGTCGTATGCCTGAGAAGTTTTGCCATTGGCAGCATCCCACACGACGACGTCTCGATTCGCAGTGAGTACGTCCAGAACGTCGAGTTCTCGTTGGGCGACTGAATAATTGGAGAGTCCTTCTCCGTAACCGCCCGGACCTTCAGAGAATTTCAGAAACGCACGGTCGCCATAGGTCGAATATCCGTCGGTCACCCGGTAGCGGTTGAACCAGTAAAAATCTTTGTCGACGACTGCTTTACGCAGTGGTTCGAGTGTCTTCCACCATTCCCCTTTTTCCCAGGGATGAGGTGATTTCACCAATTGGTCCATCGCGTAGACGGCTAACCACATATCCCCTTTGGCGTTGATGTGGATTCCGTTAATCGTGATCGGTCGAGCCGGTGAACTCGGAAGCTCGGTTCCGAACTTGGACGTTGGGCCAAACAGATCGACAAACAGAACGTCGTTTGCCTTGGCCACTTCGGCTAGCGCGTCAGAATAGAGTTTCAATCGAGCATTTGTCTTAGCGATCGCATCTCGTCCGGGCAGATTCGGGTCGGCCAGCAACTCCTGAGCGATTGGCGAAAACAACACCAGTTTCGGGGCCGAGCGTCCGTTGTACTTTTGCCCTTTTGTGTGCTCGATAAACTCTTTGACGTCGGTTTTGAATTTTGGCAACCCCGCTTCACCAGCGAACGATTCGTTGTAACCGTAGAATGCAAAGACGATGTCGGCTTTTGTATTCGCCAGTTCCAGTCGGTTGTCTCGAATCTTGCCTTCGTCCCGTGGAGACAGTTTTTTTGGTTGCGGGACCGGAGAATTTCCGGCTAGCCATTCATCCTGTGAACCAAACGACATCGATCGCAGTCGATGATTGTTGTTTTTCCAGCCGTCGATCTCGTCACCGCTATAACCAAGGTTTCGAACGACAAGGTGATGATCGGGAAACTGGGCATGCAGCAAGGTTTCCAGCCACCCGAAATGCTGCTGCCGTTCGGCGAGCGTATTTCCGATCAGGCAGATATGATCGCCTTTATTGAAGTCGATTGCCTGGGCGAATAGTGGCCCAGTGGCTGACAAACAAAGAACCGCCGCGACAAGTAGACTTCTCAACTTCGCACTCCTCATTACGTTGTCAATCAAATTTGCAGATCGTGCATAATACTGATCGCAACACGAAAAAACACGCGAACCAACTGTCGAAAATTACGGTCATGATGGTACATCGGTGAATTCGGGGCCGGTCTTTTTCGATATTGACACGCGGTAGCGCTAGGCTACTAATTTGGAATGAGTCAACCTGTGAAAATCTCTGATGCTTTGATTCTCGACGCGCGCCTGGCGAGTGAAGTGTTCGAACGATCGCTGACTGGACAGGTCGAGTTTTGGGCGCGCCTTGGACGGGCGATTGAGCCATTGTTGAACGGTGATCAAGTCCTTGCTTTGTGCCGAAAGGGTTCGGCGGAGCCGTTGTCAGCACTCATCCAATCCGTAGATTCCGCGACTGGCCGACAGCGTGTTACGGATTATCTCCATGCTCAGCCTTATCCGCATTACGAACAGTGTGCCGAGAAATCCAGTCTGCTTGTCCGAATTGATTCGGACGGAAAGCGAACCACTGGTCGTTTCGTAAACCGACAATTCAAGGCTGTCAAATTACCGAAGCTTCCGAAGTCAGAAAAGTTGCGGAAAAAATGAATTTTGGCGAAGTGCTGGATCGTCGCCCCATCATTGTCGCCGTGGCAGGATCAAACGGTGCGGGCAAAACAACGTTCTACGAATCGCATTTGAAGGTTGCAGGTTTGCGTTTCGTCAACGCGGACATCATCGCTCGGCAATTGGATCTTGATCCCTACGCCGCCGCAAACGCTGCGTCAGCAATCCGTCTTGAACTGATCAATCAGCGCGAGAGTTTTGTATTTGAAACGGTTTTCTCAGATCCGGTCGGAGAAAAAATCGCATTTCTCAAGCAGGCAATTGATCTTGGATATACCGTCGTGCTGTGTTTTATCGCGATTTCTGGTTGGGAACGATCCGAAGAACGAGTCGCGATGCGAGTTTCGCAAGGCGGGCACGATGTCCCGACTGATAAATTGATTTCTCTCGTACCACGTACGCAGGAAAATCTGAGAAAGGCGATTCGCGAATTGCTGTATGTCGCCGTTCTTGACAACGATAATATTGCAACTCCATTCCGTCGCATTGCGGTCTTCGAAAACGGCAGTATCTCTTTTAAAACGAAAGTCGTTCCCGTCTGGTTAAAGAGCGTTCTTCCGTAAATTGAATGCCCAAACAATAAAAAAATGCGCCTGATTCCAATCTCGATTACAAGAAAGCGACTCGGCATGAGTGGAGTGGTCATCTAGTTCCTTCCCAAAGCATCAAGAAAGGTTTCAGCGGAAAATCATGAAACACATCGCCTTCATGTTCCTCATTTCGATTTCCTCAATTTCCTCTGCCCAGGACGTGGGGAAGCCAGTGCGGGTCTTCATCCTCGCTGGTCAGTCGAACATGGAGGGAGCGGGCGAAATCAAAGCCGACCCGAAACGAAACGGTGGACAAGGCTCGCTCGAATATTTGGTAAAGGACAGAGCGACGGCAAGGCACTTTGCGCCGCTGGTGGATTCTGCCGGGCAGTGGCGCACGCGAAACGACGTCTGGATTTCCTACCTCGACCGCAATGGGCCGCTCACCGTCGGCTTTGGTGCTCGGAAGGACCAGACCATCGGTCCCGAACTTGGCTTTGGCTGGGTGATGGGTGACGCTCTCGACGAACCGGTACTGCTAATCAAATGTGCCTGGGGAGGCAAAAGCCTTGCGATTGATTTCCGTCCTCCCAGTGCTGGTCAGCCGCCGTATTCGCTCGGCGAGAAGGGCGACGCCGAAATCGCCGCAGACCCCACGATCTTGGGAAAATATTATCGCGAGATTCTGACACAGACGAAGGCCGCACTCGCCAATATTAAGGAACTCGTGCCGGGCGGTGATGGACGATATGTTCTGGCGGGCTTCGGCTGGCATCAAGGTTGGAACGATCGCGTCAGTGACAAATTTAATGCCGAATATGAATCCAACATGGTTCACTTTATCAAAGACATCCGCAAGGACCTCGGCGAGCCCGCGTTGCCATTCGTCATCGCCGAAACCGGCATGGGTGGTCTAGAGGAAACACATCCTCGCGCGTTGTCGCTGATGAATGCTCAGGCCGCCGTTGCCGAGCACAAAGAATTCAAAGGGAACGTCGCGTTCGTGGCCACAAGAGCCTTCTGGCGCTCAAAGGAACAATCCCCCAGCGGGCAGAACTATCACTGGAACTCGAATGCCGAAACCTACTACCTCATTGGTGAAGGGATGGGCGAGGCGATGAAACGGCTTCTCAAGCTTGAGTCAGGAGTCTCGAAATGAAAATCGGATTCCTGTTTGTCATTGTTGCGTTCGCTTCGAGTGCCTGGGCTGGGCAGCCCAATATCGTCATCATCCTCGCAGACGATCTTGGTTATGGCGATGTGGGCTGCTACAACAGCGAGTCAAAGGTGCCGACGCCGCATCTGGATCGGCTTGCACGCGAAGGGATGAGGTTCACCGATGCTCATTCCGCTTCCACCGGATGCACTCCATCTCGTTACAGCCTGATGACGGGGCGCATGTGTTTTCGTACGGGGTATCGCGGCGGTGTTTTCACGGGTGCAGGTGGTCCGAGCTTGATCGAGAAGGACCGCAAGACCTTGCCTGGAATGCTGCATAACGAGGGCTATGCGACGGGATGTGTCGGCAAGTGGCACATCGGTATGACGTTCACAACAAAGGACGACATGCCCGTGCATCAAGTGAAGGTCGATGGCAACGACAAGGAACTCGAACGAGTGAAGCTCATCGACTTCACCAAGCCCATTACCGATGGCCCAGTGCATCGCGGTTTCGAGTATTTTTTCGGCACCGCTTGCTGTCCCGGTACCGACTGGCTCTACGCCTACATTGAAAATGATCGTATCCCTGTACCGCCCGATCGTCTGCTTGACGCCTCCAACTTGCCAAAACACCCGTATGCGAACGATTGCCGACGTGGCTGGGTCGCTCCTGGATTCGATCATGAAATGCTCGACATGGTGTTCCTCGAAAAGAGCAAGGCCTGGCTGGAGCAACAGGTGAAGCGCGACCCAACGAAGCCCTTCTTCCTCTACCACGCGATGCAAGCCCCGCATTTACCGTCGTTCGCAGCCCCGCAGTTCAAGGGCAAAAGCAAAGCCGGACCTCACGGCGACTTCATCATGGAGCTTGACTTCATCGTTGGGGAACTGATGGCGACGTTGCAGAAACTCGGTGTCGCCGACAACACTCTCGTCCTCTTCAGCAGTGACAACGGCCCCGAGACAACCAGCGTTGCCCATATGCGTGCTGACTACAATCACGACCCCGCTCGACCCTGGCGTGGCATGAAACGGGACGATTGGGAAGGGGGGCACCGAGTGCCACTCATCGTGCATTGGCCCGGCCATATCAAGCCAGGTGTGTCCGACACCACGGTCTGCCTCACCGACGTCATGGCTACCTGCGCCGAGATCACCAACACAAAGCTGTCCGTCAAAGCCGCCGAAGACAGCATCAGCTTTCTTCCCGCCCTCACCGGCAAACGAATCGATCATACCCCGCAACGCGACTACACTTTGCATCAGACCATCAGCCTTGCGATCGCCATCCGGCGCGGTGATTGGAAGTATCTCGATCACCGAGGATCCGGCGGCAACAGCTATACGAATGGCGAACTCCTTCCCTTTGCACTCCCTGATACCGCCCCGAACGCCCCCGCCCAACTCTATAACCTGAAAACCGATCCCGGCGAGACCACGAACCTCTACTTCAAACACCCCGAGATCGTGAAGGAACTCAAGTCGCTTATGGAAGAGAGCAAAGCTGACGGCCGTACCGTCGCTGCAAAGCCGCTACCATGAAACGCACGCTCACGCTCACCCTTGTCTGAAGAAATGGGCAAACTAGCTTGGAGAATACTGTTGCGCCTTACGGGTAGAATAGCGGTCGAAATTCGGGGTGCCACGGTTTTGGAGTCTTCGACAAGGCCGTGTCTTCGTGGATTCGATGTCGCGCCCGAAGAGCGCGGCCTTACCGAAGACGGTAAAACCGTGGCACCCTTTCCGCAGCTTTTTGTTCCAAAAGTAAATCATCCCCAGCACTGCAAACATCCCAACTTCTGGTCGTTTCATTAGGTGACGGTCACCCTCCCTTGTCATTAGTTCAAACCGATGAAACGCCTGAATGCTGACAAAACGATCTCAAAACCAGCGACGATTAATTATCGAGGAACACCATGAAATTGTGTATTCGCAGAACGATTATGACAGCACTGGCGTTAACAGTTTTGGCTTTTATGGCAACGGAATTCGTTATCGCCGAAGAGGTCACGCGAGTGTTCCTTTTCGCTGGTCAATCCAATATGGTCGGATCGGATGCTCATGCGGATCGCATCGACGACTACCCGAACTTCAAAGGTGCGGGTGAACTACAAAGCGACGTCCTTTTCTCTTACATTCTTGGGAATGGCGATGAGGCTTCCAAAGGTTTGGTACCGCTGAAGCCGTTGACGGCATTCGGTCCGGAAGTGACGTTTGCTCGACGCGTCCGTCAGCAGGCTCAATTCCCGGTCGCCATCATTAAGTCCGCCGTTGGTGGCACGACGGTTGCCTTCGATTGGAACCCTGATGCGCCAGATAAGGGACAGAAGCTCTACCCGCGAACGCTCAAGCTGATTCGCGAGTCGCTCGCTGATTTGGACAAGCGCGGTGTTCGCTACCAGCTTGAAGCAGTGATGTGGCATCAGGGCGAAAACGACATGCTCGACCGCAATCTCTACAAGCAATATGCCGACGGACTGGCGAAGCTTGTCGCGCGTCTGCGTGCGGACCTCAAGGCTCCTGAACTGAAGTGGTATATCGGCGAGGTGAGTGAGAAGGGGATCTGGGGGATGGATCACCGTCAAAATCTTGGCATCTTCCGACAGCAACAGGAACAAGTGCTGAAAGCCGATGCACTTTTACGATGGGTGCCAACGTCGCATCTTGCGTTCGAGGTCATGGGAACCGGTCAGCCCCATTACCACTTCGGTACACAGGGGCAGCTTCAAATGGGTGAAGCGTTTGCCGCCGCGTATCTCCGCGACATTGGAAAGCCGTTCGATGCGACCGACCGACGATTCAAGAAGGAATTGCCAATCGCGAAGGGGGCTCGCGTGCGTCTGTTCGTGCTGGCTGGCCAACGCAACATGGAAGGGGAGGATTCGTTCGTCTCGCAAATCGCTCAGCAACCGGGCTACGAATCCTTGGCCAAAGATCAGAGTAGCGTTTTGTTCCGTTACTCGCTGGGTGGTGGAGTCAAGTCGTCATCGGATTGGGAGCCGCTTGGTCCTGTCGATTTTCTCGGCAACTTCGGCCCGGAACTGAGCTTTGGTGCTCGATTGCGGAAGTCGATTAATGCCAGAGACGGAGTCGCCGTCGTCAAGTTTACACACAGCGGAGCCCAGGGACCTGATTGGTTTCCGAATGGCTCGCCCGAGTCGCGTCGCAATCTGTATCCCAAGTTCATCACTTACATTCGAGCGGCTCAGGATGACCTGAAGCAACAGGGGGTCGAGTGCAACCTGAAAGGGATCTTCTGGCACACCGGTGAAAATGACACCTATTTTGGACCCTACTCACAGAACATCGCCAAGTGGTTGAAACAGTTAGTCGACCAGACGCGCGTTGACCTTCAGCAACCCGACCTTCCGTGGTTTATTACTGAGCAGCACAAGAACGCTCCATGGGGCAACATTAAAGTGGTCAACACCGCGTTGAACGAGTTGGCTCGCACCGATCATCAGATTACGATCATCAAGACGTCCGAGTTACCTCACGCACGACTTCATTTCGGAACCAGAGGAACGCTCATGCTCGGCGAGGAAATGGCTGATGCTTACTTAAAAAACAGTAATAAATGAATTTTGGCAATCCCTTCAATTGTCACTGCGAAGCACTGTCAGAACGGGGTCAACTCCAATCTGATATCTGGCGTTTTTCTGTGTTGTCTGACCCTGTTTGTCTTTTAATGAAAGAATGACCGTCACGTTTTGAAAGGGTTGGATTGGAGCCGACTCATCCTCGAACTCGTAATCGACCAGTTCCGTTCCGGCGATCTGGTCATCATCAGCAAAGCGGATCGGAGGATTGCGCGTTGTCAGTGATTTCGTTTTGCCCGCTCTCCAGGCATCCAAAGCGGTGACGAGGATGTATTTCGCCCGCGCGGAATCTTCAAACTGGTCGGCTGATTGCGTCGAGCAACCGAGAATCGCCAGCAGAATCGCAAGAACCAAGATGCGGAATTGAGCTGGCAGATCAGCCTTCCTTCCCAACACGGTGATCATTCATCGGACCTCATTTTGGTGTGCCACTGCTTCGGAGTCTTCGGAGAAGCAGTGTCTTCTCTTTCGATTGATCAAAGAGCACTGCTTGACGGAAGACCGTCAAGCAGTGGCACGGTCTTCGGTGGAAGCCGTGTTTTCTCCAAGAAAAATCATTCTCATTGTTAGCCCTCCCGCATCAATTGGCATCGCCCGAGACGACTTCCGATCCTGCAACAGTGCCAAGGGCCCTCCAGATGTTTCCGTCGATGGACGAAGAAATGAACTTCACTGATCCGTCACCGAACAGCGAATTGACCCCACCTGTGTGATAACTGCGGGAAGTTACGGCGGCAAACGTCGGTCCTCCAATCCGTTCTCGTTCGCTGTTCAGGTCGACATCCGGGTAGGCATTTCCAGGTCCACCGGGTGTCGTCTTGTTGGGAGGCCATGCTGTCGTAAATCCAATGTGATGCACTGCCAGTTCCGCCCATTGCGAATGCCCGTTCAACAGAAATGTGCAACCCCCGGCCGAGTACTCCGGTGCAACCGTATCAGGATCGGCGTTAGGGGGTGGGATATTGTTCGGGTCATGAATGTTGGCCAGTGATCCGCAATCACGGATATACGGCTGGTAGTTCTTCACTTCCGACATAAACAATGTCTGGCTGGTCCCATCGGTGAAATCGGCCCAGTGTCGACTGAGGTTCACTCCGAATGCCGATCGCGTTTGTACCGTACTGCTTGGACCACCCCAGACGTACCAGTCCCCCATGCAGTACCCGTAATTGTTTCCGCCAATCAGACCAAACGACACGTTCGGTTCAAGCTGCTGGTTCGGTTCGCTTGGGCAGAGAAATATCTTCGTCAGCTGTGCCACTGCTGGCTGGTTCGCCAGATCGCCGTAGGACGTGTTGACGTTGATCGCATTGAACGTATTCCCTTGTTCGATGAAGGGAAGAATGCGAGCAAGTGGACCGAGATAACTTGTGTAAAGCGATCCACTCGGCTGTCGAATAATGACAGCAGTAGGGGGTAAGCAACCCATACTCGACTCATAGTTGAAAACGGCAAGTCCAAGCTGCTTCAGGTTGTTTTTGCATTGGACACGCCGTGCCGCCTCGCGCGCCTGCTGAACCGCTGGAAGCAATAATGCGATCAAGACCGCAATGATCGCGATCACGACGAGAAGCTCAATCAAAGTGAATGCGCGTCGGAGTTTTGACTGTCTGGCCAATCGCATTTTTTAGAGCCTGTCGGGCAAATGAAATAAGTCATATCGTCTTAGGTTCGGCCGTTTTACTGAATAATGTGTCTGATTGTCAATTCATGACAACCGGATCAGTCAGTGACAAACCAAATTCGAACAGCAAATATGCTGGCGAGTCACGAAGTCGCTGTTGCCACAAGTCATTGATGGGACGAGAGCGAAATCGTGAGCGAATCCGCTACTTATAGAAAGCGTCAGAACTCACCAACGACTTCGCCTCCAATTCGAGTCCCCAGCGAGCGCCAGACTTGGCGGTCAATATTCGAGCTGATCGTTCGCGTCGATCCGTCGGCCAGTCCCACGTTGACGATTCCCGTGTGGTAACTGCGCGACGTAATCGATGCATACGTCGTCTGAGTGAGACTGGTTCCTTCGTAGCGAGAGTTGAAATCGATATCGTAGTTGACTCCGCCCTGGGTAAAGGGAACGCGGGTATTCGGCGGGAACGTTGTGGTAAAACCACTCTGATGGACCGGTCCATCACACCATTCGGTGTGCCCCGCGTTGTCGTCGAGGCTGGGACCGTATTTTGCTTCTCCCGAAAAACCCGTGACGAACGACACAGAAGTCGGCGATATCGGTCCTGGGTCGGCCGTGTTGCGGAAATAGGGTTGGTATGTCTTCACTTCGGCGGTCAGCAGAGTATTACTCATCCCGTCAGCAATATCTCCCGCACGAGTCTGGCTGTTCGGATAGAAGATCCCATCGCCGCCGGAATTGGTGATCGGGTCGTAAATTTTCCACGTTCCAAAATTGACGCCGTAGTTGTGCGGTCGGATATCCCCCTCGTCTGGGCCTGCGTAGTGCATTCGCTCCCCATTCGGATCTGAGGGACAGACGTACGACGGCACTCGTAGCTGGGCCACGTGTGTCGCCTCATTAATCGGGTCGGCCCAATCACGATCGAGTCGCACCTGCGAGTACGCGCTGGCTTGTTCCATAAAGGGCAGAATCCGACCGTGAACGGACCACGATCCCACTGTCGAAAAACAAAAACTTGGCGGAAACGTCGTGTGAATGTCCAGATAATTGTGCAGCGCCAAGCCGATTTGTTTGAGGTTGTTTTTGCACTGTATCCGTCGCGCCGCTTCTCTCGCTTGTTGAACAGCCGGCAACAACAACGCAATCAGGACGGCGATGATCGCGATCACGACCAGTAGCTCAATCAGTGTGAATCCATTCCGACGTCGACTTGGCATGATGAAACGATTCCTAAGAGTTGTTTTCATTGACAACTCGTAGAACGCAAAGGCCATACCAGAGGAATCTCGACTCAATGACGGCCATTTTCCCGACGTATCGTCGGCTTGGTGGAGAATAATTCACCAGGCGCGGGGGAAATTTCCCCAGATCGTTCGAGGTTGGGTACACGTTCATTCGGACGGTCGTTACAACAGGACGTCTGCAACCATTCGCCCACAGCCCTCAAGTTATGCCGCACAATTTCAGTTCGGATAGCTACCGTCGTCGATGAGAACTTTTTTGTCAGGGTACATATCGATGATGGCGTTATCGAAAATCATCGTGGAAACGTGACCGTCGAGGTAAAGGTAGTTGGCAGCACCGTTGTGTTGCTTGTACGCGAACCACGGTTGGATGATGTCCGTTCCTAGCCAGATATCGTAATCATCTTGACGTGGATCATTATCCGATGTGGGTGAGAACGCAGTCGCATCCCGTTCTGCGAAGCAGATGAAATTCGATAACCCGATTTCAATCTGGAATCTCGGGAATGTCCACAACCCATATCGACGAGATTTGTGGCTGAGTAGTGAATTCATTGAGTAACTGGTTCGTTGCTCAATTCCATCAGGCAGACCGGTGACGGAGTCGATGTGCGGAGTTGGAATGGAAGTGTCGGACAGGCATCGATAAATCTTGTTGGTTGCGACATTGATCCCCCGATTCGCCACGGACTCATCGGACTCCGCTGCACTGCCAATGAACGACATGATCTTGTCAGCCCAGTAGATTTCAGCAAACGAATCCGCCGCTCCGCTATTGGCGATGACATCGGCATCAAACGGATGATGCAGAAAAAACCGGCCATTATAGATCTCGTAATACTGATGAACGGCCAGGCCAATTTGTCGCAGATGCGACTGGCAATCCATCTTGCGTGCCGATTCGCGAACCTGTTGGACTGCGGGAAGAATCAATGCGACAAGTAGAGCGATGATCGCAATCACAACCAGAAGTTCAATCAGCGTGTACCCTTGATTTCTTGCGACTTTTGCATGAGTTTGGTCGTGAATCACAATTTCTTTTTGATCCTCTTGCCGATTTGCGAACCCGAGCATCGATCAAGCCTCTTAATATCGGATGAGGCTTGATCGACAGCGTCGATCAATAACCTTCGGATGAAATGGCGTTCAAAAGGTGTGTATTGCGAGACTCCAAACCATCGACATGGCGAGTCGCCTCAGGCTTTGTGCATGACTCAACACCGTCTTCGCGCAGTGAGTGACCAGTGACTTTGGCGAAAGTGCCAGTCAGTTCGCGACTGTTCCGACTCGATCTTTGCCGTTACGGATAGATTTTGTTCCAATCGCGTTTCATATCCACGACAGTCCAGCCCTTGGCGGCGGCTTCGTCGAGACCTTTATCGAGACGACCAAACGGGGACTGGCGGTCATAAGCCCATTCGCGTTCAGCGTCGGTGTGATGGACGAAAAGGCAAAAACGAGGGCCGGAGCCGGCGGCGGTCCATTGCAGCATCTCCAGGTCACCATCGGAGTTACCGAAGGCTGCGAGCGGACGACGACCGATATGCGAGTGGATGCCGACGGGTTTACCGGCCTTGTCGTCAACAAAGTTCAATTCCGGTAACCGTACGAGAACAGGGTTTCCGTCGCGAATTTCAAATCGGGTTTTGATGGAGCTGCCGATGACCTGTTCTGGCGGAATTCCGTAAACGTTTTGCGTCCAGGGTCGCATGAATTCGACCCCACCCCCTGAAACGATGTACGTTTTAAAACCGTTCTCACGAAGGTAGGTGAGCAGTTCGAGCATCGGCTGATAGACCATCTCAGTAAAAGGTCGTTTGGTCACGGGATGCTTCGCCGTCACAAGCCAGTCTTTGACAATTTTTTCAAACTCGTCGGAGGTCATGCCTGCGTGCGTTGCCATCGCGATTTCGAGCAAGGCCTTTTCACCCCCTGCGAGAGCCGCCTTGACGTCACCTTTGAGAAGTGAGGCGAACGGTTCCTTTTCCTTCCATTCGGGATGCTGCGGCGCAAGTGCATTCACGCGGTCCAACACGAAGAACAACTGGACGTACATCGGCTGCTCGGCCCAGAGCGTGCCATCGTTGTCAAACGTTGCGATTCGGTCTGCGATCGGTACGAAATCGGAAGAACCTGTCCGAGTGATCTTCTCGACGAAGGCGATGATCGACTGTTTGGCCGGCCCATCGTTCCAGGATGGCAACGGGTCTGCCGCTTGTGCAGCGGTTGTTGCGAGTGCGACACCAAATACAAATACGGCGGCAAATAGACAGACTTTACGGAAACCTTGCATCAAACCGATCCTTTGAGGTCGAGAGACTTATTGCCGTTGGCAATTTCAAACGTGTTCTTATCCGGCGTAGCCATTCCACGTCAACAAAATCGCAGGTGGTCATCTCCATCTTCGATTTCTAAATCATCGGTTTGTTCTCGCTGATGGGAAAAGCTGTTTCTTCTCGACGTGACTAGCGCGGACGGCAAGCGTCACCGTTATAATTTTCCCCGTGGAGAGCGAATCGATAGCCAATCAGACTGTCCGTTTTGGACAAGGCAATTTCAGTGCTTTCGTTTTCGTGGCAAACTTGGACTCGTCTTTCGCTAAGGCAAATCACTTCGATCTTGCTGATTGCGGGGTTCGTTGCTGCGCTGTTGCCCATCCCTCTGATTTCTACTTCGCCTAACCTTGGCAAGGACCTTTCCCGTCCGTTTCCTTGCCAGAATCGCCCTTGCGGTTGTCGATCTGCGGCACAATGTAAAAAGAAATGTTGCTGTTTTTCTGACGAGCAAAAATTTGCCTGGGCAATTCGTAATGGTGTCGACCCGTCAGAAGTCGTCGCTTCAACCTCGAAACGAAGTGCGAATTCCGTATCGGCCCCAAAAGTATGCTGTACGATCAAAACCGTTGCGAATGCTCAAATCGCACATCGCCTGCCAAAGGTGAAGTCGACATCGCAGTCACAATACAAAATTGTGATCGCGGCAGTTGCCGATGATTGTCAGGGCCTGGCAAAGACCGCGTCCGGTCAGCCGGTCTTTTTGATTCCTCCAATGACATCATTGGAGGAACGGGTTGAGTCGATCGTTGAGCGATTCATCAACCGGTATTCGGTTGTTGCACAGGCCATCGCTGAGCCACCTGTCCCGCCCCCTCGCGTCATTGCGGCTTAGATCTGTCCCGTTTCAGACTCCATGCGATGCAAAGTGGATGTCCCGAAAATTAGGCGTTGATGATTCGTCATCGATGCACGTCAGGTACCGCTAAGGTTGGCGGTCTGGCTTTGGGCAGATTGGTCTCGTCTCCTTTGGAAAATCTCTTTGTTGCCAACGGATTCTGGCATGCAGAAGGGGAATCGGTTTTTCGTTGCCACAGGATTCGTGCGGCCTGACATCGCACGCTCACGATTGGCTATTGATTAGCTCTCCACAAGTGCGAACCAACCCGATTCGTGAGCGTGCCATCGCAGGCCGCGCAACCCAAACATGCGTTCGTTACGAGATTTCATTTTCTGTTAATTTGGAGGCTATGATGATGGATGTTTTTCGTCCGCACCGAAGTCGCGGGTTTACTCTCATCGAACTGCTGGTCGTCATTGCGATCATTGCGATCCTCATTGCGTTATTGTTACCCGCTGTCCAGCAGGCTAGAGAGGCTGCTCGACGGACTCAGTGCAAAAACAATCTCAAGCAATTTGGTCTGGCGATTCACAATTATGAATCGAGTCTTGGTAGTTTTCCGCCGGCGCGTACGGGGTTCCCGATGGTCTTCTCGGCCCACGCCCAGCTGATGCCGTACTTCGACGCGGCCAATTTGTATAACAGCATCGACTTCAATACGGCTCCCACGTTTGCCGAACCACCCGTCGCGCCCTATTCCGCAAACGTGATTGCAGCACTCACCAAAGTACCGATGTTTCTCTGTCCGAGCGACCTGGCAACGGTGCCGGGGAATTCGTACGGACCAACGAGCTACGTCGTCTGCACGGGCAGCGGTTCGAGCCCGACGACAAGATATATCCGTGCCGGGGACGGCGTGATGTACGACCCCAAACTTCAGGGAATCGTGAAGTTCCGAGATGTGACGGACGGCCTCTCCAACACCGTCGCCATGAGCGAAGAAGTCTTGGGAAACGGCTATTCGATTGGGGGCGGTGGTGCCTCAGGAGTTGCCACAGTGATCCCTGGCTCGACCCCTCCCGTCAATCCCGCACAGCAAGTTCTCAATCTGACCGCTTCGCAGACATCGGGTGGACCCTATACCGATGCTAACGATACCAGTCTGACCACGTGCGTTGTCGGGGCGAGCGGGTTCTGGTCGGGAATTCGCAGTGCAAAATGGCTGAACGGCCACTATGGCGACACGCTCTACAATCATGGTTTAACGCCGAACTCGAGCCAGTTCGATTGCGGTAACCTGAGTCATAGTTCTGGCTTGACAGCGGCTCGTAGCCGACACATCGGCGGCGTTCAAGTCTTAATGTGTGATGGCGGAGTGCGGTTCGTCAGCAACAACGTCGATCTTTCGGTCTGGCAGGGACTTGGTTCGCGAGCTGGTGGCGAAGTGAATAGCAATTTTTGACTCGGGACAGTTGTTTAATAACGTCAAGGAAGTTCAATCGTGAAAGCAGGGCCTTTGTCTCTTGATTGCCGTCCTGGAAGGACATCAGCGATTAGCCGGTGGCTGAGCGTAGCGACGCCACCGGTGCTGAATTTGATGATGATCATCGATCCCAGCGGGATCGTACTCGGCCTGCCAAAGACACTGATGTCCAACACGAAATCGACGGGTGAATCATGATTCAAAAATCTCGATTAACGTTTTTTCCTCTATTGGTCATAGCAATTGTCGGATGCGGTCGAGTTGGATCCGTTCCCGATACCTCTGGCGGGACAACCGGCAAGATTCACAATGGTCGTGAGCCTTTAATTGGTATTCAGGTGACCGTGTATCAAGTCGATGGTGATTCGACCGAGCCGATTGGTGTCGCGGCTTCGCGATTAGACGGTTCGTTCGAACTCGCGACGATGGATGGGACTTGTGCGTGTCAGCTTCCAGCGGGTGAGTACCGATGTACGCTGGAATCGGCAGGGGCTCCCATCTCGATCCCAACGGAATTTGCCAAACCGGAAACGACGCCGTTGAAGATCGCATTGTCAAACGACGACGAAGCGATCGACCTGAAAATTCCACAATTGAAAAATGATCGCTGATCAAAAGAGTTGCCAGCGATCAGCCCGGTGAAATCAAGTGCAAAATAGGGAGAATCACGATGCGAAAAATGTTTGTTTGTTGTTTCAGTCTGCTGATCACGTCAATCGCAACAGCCCACGATAACTGGGTCGAGACGAATACGTCACTCGTCAGATTGGGCGACATCGTCCATGTTGACCTGAAGCTGGGAAATCACGGGAACGATCACCGGGATTTCAAACTGTCCGGCAAAGTCTCGCTCGAATCGAGCTCGATTTCAGTCATCAGCCCTAAGGGCGAAGCGTTTGATCTGAAGTCGCACCTGGTGGAAACCGGATTGAGTACCAAGGAAGGTTATTGGACCGGTCGGTATACGACGACACAGCCCGGTCTACACGTGGTGGCTTCGACATCGGACGGCGTGCGCGGCACGACCCGTTCGATCAAGAGCGCCAAGACCTACTTCCTTGCCAGTGAGAAACTCGACGATGTTCCGGTCGTGACATCGGGGTTTAACAAGCCG
Organism: uncultured Schlesneria sp.; assembly: GCA_903834925.1. GTDB lineage: Bacteria > Planctomycetota > Planctomycetia > Planctomycetales > Planctomycetaceae > Schlesneria. The sequence continues at coordinate 47,321 of CAILLA010000206.1, read as the reverse complement.
CTGGGGCACTCATTGGAACTCGTACCTGTGATAAATCCTGTCACGGCGGTTGGGCCAGGTCAACCGATCAGGGTCAAGGTGCTGCTGTACTCAAAGCCGCTCAAATCGGCTCGAGTTTCATTCATTCCCCGCGGCGCGGTCCTTGCTGAAGGCTTTGACAAGAATTTCGAGGATGAATCGGACGCTGACGGCATCGCGAAATTTACTCCAAAAGAAGGAAATGTGGTGTTAGTCGTCGTCCATCACGTGGCACCAGATCAGAAGGGGGAAGGTTATAGCGACACGAAATATGCGGCCACGTTGACGATGATCGTTCCGCAGCTTCAACCACATTCTTCCAAAGTACTGACCGCTCAATGAGCCCGGCTGTTAAAAATCAGGGATCATCCGATCATGAAAACGTGGTAGGCGCCTATGACGTTTTGTGAATGGTTCATTCACATTTCACTTCGAAGAAGTTATTCTTATTAACGTCAGAATGTTCTGCATGTACGAAAAATTTCGTTGAAATCTCTGCCGGTGATTTGCGGTTGCCATGGACATTGTGGTTTTGATCGCAAAACCGGGCAACTAGCGTTTCGTTTCGACTTCTAATCCATTCGTATCCAGGTTCATTTCGTTATCGGAACAAGCATCAATTAGCTGGATTCTTTTTCTACTGCTTCTAGTCATGGGATGTGGTGGCAAATTCAAGCCAGTCGATGTGGGCACGGCCCAAACTGCTGGTTTATGTGCTTCTTGGTGATGGCAAAAATGTTAATGAAAGCCTCGTCGCTCAGGTCAAAATAAAACTCGAAATGGCTGATGGAAAAGTTTCCGAGAAAACCGCAACATATATTGTGAATACCCGGCCTGAAGTGACCGTGTTCCGAAATATGTTGCGGTAAAGGTTTTCTCATACATGTCATCGAATCGACCGAAGCAAGTCCGAAGGAAAAAATCGTCAGGCTTGAACGGCCCCGTCATCGCCGGCCTTGTTGCGATTGCAGTCGTTGCCTCATTGGGAATCGGATACGGATTCGGGCGGTTACGGTCAAATCCCCCACCTGTGGGTTACACAAGTCCTGATCCCGCTCCGAATAACTCGGCGAGTGCGTCGATCGCCTCGACAGCGGGAACATTGGCCGTTCCGCCACAGGTTCCTATCACGCCGACTCCGGCACCGCAAGACAGTCCCTCATCACCCCAAACGCGGGAAGATGACGAGGCAAACGCTTCTGCCGATGCAAAAAAAGCGAGTGACGACTTTTTCAAACTTGGGATGATCCCGAATCTGAAGATTCAGATCTCTGATTCCGAAATGGAAAAATTGAGTGCCGGACCACGATCATTCGTGATCGGCGACCCGCGTCCGTTTGTCGAAGGGACGATCGTGGAAAATGATCAGCAAACTTACAAGCGCGTTGCGATCAAGCTGAAAGGGAGTGCCGGCAGCTTCCGGCCGGTCGACGATCGTCCTGCGCTGACGATCAATATTTCCAAGAACGAAAAGGATCAAACGTTTCACGGATTCAGCAAGTTTCATCTCAATAATTCCGTCCAGGACGACACGTACCTTCATGAATGGTTATGTGAGGAATTGTTCCGTGCGGCAAAGCTTCCGGCCACGCGAGTGACTCATGCTCGCGTTTGGTTGAATAACCGGGATCTGGGACTCTATGTGCTGAAATCGGCCTTCGATAAATCGTTTCTGGAACGCCACTTCGACAGTGCCAAGGGAAACCTGTACGAAGGAGGGTTCTTGCAGGATCTCGATTCCGAGCTGGAACTCGATTCGGGAAAATCGAAGGCCGATCGAAGTGATCTGATCAGCCTTCTTTCTGCCTGCCGCGAGCCTGATTCATCCACTCGCTGGGATCGCATTGACGAGTTCCTGAATGTCGATCAATTCATTTCGTTCATGGCGATGGAAATGATGGTTGGACATTGGGATGGATACACTCTGAATCACAACAATTATCGGCTGTATTTTGAACCGAAGAGCAAGCGGGCTCATTTTATTCCCCACGGCATGGATCAGGTCTTTGGCGATCCGAACGCCTCGATCATCAATTTTCCGTCATCAATCGTCGGGTCAGCCGTGATGCTGAACGCGGAATGGCGAGCCCGATACCGAGAACGCGTTACCGAGCTGATGGAGTTGTTTTCGCCCCCCGATAATTTGCTGAAGCGGATCGACGCAGCCAGTGATCGCTTAAAACCAGTACTCAATCAGATCAATCCTCAAGCAGCACAGTCTCACGATGAACGTGTGAAAGGTCTTAAGGCCCGCATCGTCGCGCGGGTGGAAGGTCTGATTCGTCAGAACTCGCAGTCCGATCCCAAGCCGCGTGACTTCGATTCGAATGGGCGACTGAATCTGGCCAGCTGGTATCCCGTCTCGGAAAGCCCCGACGCGAAATTGGAGATTCTTGAGATGTCCAAAGGTCTGAAAGCGTATTCCATTCTCTGTGGGAAGAAGAGCCAATGTAATGCCTCGTGGCGCTGTAAGGAATTATTGGCCAGGGGTTCGTACGTTTTGCATGCGAAACTGAAGACGAATCAAATTGCCGCCCGAGAGGAACGCAATGTTGCGGTCGGTGCCGGGGTTCGAATTGATGGCATGACGCGAACAAATATCCGTCGAGGCAGTTCGTCGTGGGGGCCAGTCCAATTCAAATTCACAGTGGAAGAAGAGGTTCGCAACGTCGAGTTTATCGCCGAACTTCGAGCACGAACTGGGCAGGTCTGGTATGAGGTCGATTCACTGTATCTCACGAAAGATGCGTCGGAATAAAGAGAAGTATTGCGATTCAGGCCGAAGTTCGTTCTCTTTGATCGGTCGTCGATACGGATTTGTCGCCGTTCAAGCAGTTGTCGTCTTCCTTTTGAGTTTTCCGCGAACGTGGGATCAAGAGGAGAAAATAGGACGCAACGAGGGTCATGAACAGGACAACAGGCAAGTAAGGAATCTTCCAAGCTGAGCATTCCAATTGTGAAGACTCTTCCACGTCGTCAAGGATCGCTTCTACAAAGCAAAAACCAAGCAATTGCCGTTTGGTACGCCATTCCAATTCAACACCAAACAAAACGGGGAAAAAGATTTCGGCAGGGTCTTTCTTCCCTTTCGGATCGTGAGAAATGATTGTCGCTCTTTCCCATCTGACGGTTCCGACGTGAAATTCAGCAGAGCCGGTTGTTTGTCCAAGAAACTTTAGCGACATCAATCTAAATGAACCTTGATTCGAGCATCCAGCAAGGAATCGATTCTCACTCAACCGAAATGTGCCCGACTCGATATACTTCTGACTTCTTATCCACGCACCCATGAGCAGCAACGCAAATGCCAGCAGGAAAATTCCGACCTTTCGTCGTCGGCCTTTGAAAAAGCTGCCCACAATTGAGTCTCGCGTGAAAAGGTGTGGCCTGAATCGCGACGTAAGATCTCGAGCCAAGCAGTTTTTCGTGTCTCAACGGAGAGACCAGGAAACGAGGATCGAGGACGGCGGTTATTTCTTTAGCAGGATTTGTTTTGGTTGTCCGTCGCGGATGATTGACAGATCGAGTGTTGCTTCGATCGGAAGCCGGGCGAGTAAGCGGTGCAGATCGTCGATGCTGGTGACGATCCGATCGTTGACTGACACGATTAGATCCCCTTCCTCAACCCCACTGCGGCCAGCGATTCCCCGCGAATCGACTTCCATCACTTGAACGGCGAAATCCGAGACCAGATCCAGTTCGATCACCACGGTTCTTGGTAATTGAACGACGGTACCAACAATTCCCAGTTGCCGACGGCGGACTTGGCCATGCTGCAGGAATTCTTTTGTGATCCATTGAACGGTGTTGCTCGGGACGGCAAACCCGATCCCCTGTGCGAAGGCGATGATGGCCGTGTTGACTCCGACAACTCGTCCCCGCGAATCGACTAATGGACCGCCCGAGTTTCCTGGGTTAATGGGGGCTGCGTGCTGAATGATGTTGTCGATCAGACGACCATCGCTCGCTCGCATGCTTCGGCCGACGCCGCTCACGACCCCTGTCGACACGGTGGAATGCAGTCCCAGCGGACTTCCCATGGCGATGACCAGTTGACCGACTCGAAGAAGTTGAGAATCCCCGATCCGTACATGCGGCAGATCACGACCTGTTAATCGCAACAGGGCGAGATCTGTCGACGGGTCATCGCCAATCACCTGACAGTCTAGTCGGTCGCCGTCGGTCGTTATTGCGACAAGGTCTGAGCGTCCACCAGTGACGTGGCTGTTGGTGATTGCCAGACCGTCCGGCGAAATGATGAAGCCCGATCCCTGACCTCCGTCGCTCATTCCCGGACGCCCGGTGAGGGAGATGACAGCCGGGGAAACGGTTTCGACAACATGCATTACAGCACGAGAATAGGCATCGAGGACATCCGTTTCCTCGACGTCAGGACGAGCCGGTCCGGCTGGGGACCTGGTTAAATCGTCACGTTCGGTATTATCGGTCGTTTTGAGAAAGTCCCAGGATTCATCAGACATGGATCACATCGCTTTTTTTCTGATTACCGTTTGTTTCCATCAAAAGTATAGACGTGTCCTGTTCAAGGTCCATTGTCTGCGGAATCAGGAAAAACGAGTGAGTAACACCAGAGAGCCGATGGCCATCGCGAGTCCCGCGACTTCATAGGAGTTAAGCTTCTCTTGGAAGAAAATGACTCCAATCGTGGTCAGCAGCAGGACCATGGCGACGGAATAGACGACACTGACTGTCGCGAGCTTCAGGTGCTTCATGACATACAACCAGCCAAAGGCGGTCGAGGCGTAAAGACAAAAACCAATGTAGAACCAGGGGGAACGCAACGAGTGCTTTTCCTGGCTCGCCAGCTTCAGAAAATAATCACCGACAACGCCGATGATGCTGAACATCAGGGTCACGACAACGGCGAGATTTGTCCGATCCACTCTTTTCCAATCATTTTGAACGGCGCGGTTTTAATAGGATTTCAACAACCGTAAAGTACGAAGACGAAACAGATTTCTTCGTTGCAACCAAATGGCAACGCAACCCCACACCCTCTACGAGGGTGGTTACTGGGCCTTTGCACCAGGATGATCGGAAGCCAGCGAATTTGATTACGGCGGCTAGGGCAAAGGCCCGTTAACGACCCACATAGAGGGGGTGGGGTAGCGCTTTCGATCCATCGTTTTCCGGCGAATCAACCGCTACGCGGTTCCGTGCAATGGCTCAACGACGACCGCCGTTCCGTAACACAGGACTTCGGTGGCGTTACCTGTACTGACAACTTCGGCGGCATCGTAGTGAACGCCGACGATCGCATTCGCTCCCAGTTCTTTGGCATGCTGGACCATCTGATCATAGGCATGGCTGCGAGCTTGTTCGCACATCTCTGTGTATGCATTGATCTGGCCACCGATGATGTTTTTCAATCCACCAAAAAATCCCTGAGAAATCGTTGGTGCTCGAACGGTAATACCGCGAACGAGTCCTCGATAATCGACAATCTTGTAGCCTTCAATCGAAAAGGTGGTTGTGACGAATAATTCTGGCTTCTGAGGCATGACGAGGTTCCTGATCGGTAAACGTCGAATTGGTCAAAGCCATTTCGACCGCGTGATTCTGCATTCGACATTGTCTGTGAAGACGTGTTGCATGGTGGCGATCAGGAACCTGATTGACAATGGACAACGAAAACTATAAAACCAGAACTAGAGAATCCGAATTCGTTTCTGTCTGGTTCAGGAGTTGACCGTATGGCACGTCCCCCTGCGAAGGAGTTGACCGAACGCGAACTTGAGGTGATGCAGATCTTCTGGGATCGTGGCCAGTTATCGGTGGCCGATGCCCAAATCGCGTTAGCCGAAGCGGGGGTGAAGCTCGCCTATACGACGATCGGCACGGTTGTTCGCATATTGGCGGACAAGGGGTTTCTGAAGCAGATGAACGACGAAAGGCCATTCGTTTTTCAGCCACTGCGCACTTACGAAGAGGTTTCCGGCAAGCTGCTGAAAAGCCTGTTGCACAGCGTTTTCAAAGGTTCGTCGGAACAATTGCTGGTGCGGCTTGTCGAAGAGGAACAACTCTCGACGAAGGATCGTCAGGCTCTGAAAACCATTCTTGAACGTCATCGCGGGAAACGGGAGACTCAATAATGTTGAATTCACTCGGGCTATGGCTGATTGCCAGTGTTGTGCCGGTGACGCTGTTCGCCATCACGGGGATTGCCGTTTATCTGTTCGTCCGACGAGGCAGTCCTGCGGGTGGGGGATTCGCCTCGTCCACAGCGCTGCTGATGCTGATTGGCGTATCACTTCTGACGGCCAGTTCATGGCCACATTGGTGGACGATGTCATTGCCATTCGTTTCCGTCTTGCCGACGACTTTTTCGCTTCCCGTGGATGTTAGCCAGGATGTGCCAATCGCCTTAAGTCCAAACCCCGAGGAATTCATTGGCCATGGGGATGTCGGCGGCATGCCGATTGCCGACGTTCCCAATGAAATCGTGGAATCGAGTCAGGTTCCTGTAACACGGCCAGTTCCGCGAGGTGATGTCAAAGTCGAATCCACGGCCAAGTGGCGTTGGCCTGAACTCGTGGGTATTTCGTTCGTTGCCGGATTAGCCGTCGCGTTTGCCCGCTTTCTGCTTGGCTTGTGGGTCGTACATAGTTACAGGGTCAACAGTACGGCGATCACGGATCAGGAAGTTTTGGAGTTGGTTCGCCACAACGTCTTTGATCTGGGACTGCGTCGGCCGGTTGAAGTACGGCAAGCACACCAGTTGGGCTCGCCCGCGACAGTCGGTTGGCATCGCCCGCTGATCCTGTTGCCCGACGATTGGGAAACGTGGAATCACGACGAGCGTCGAGTAGTCCTTGCTCATGAGATCGCTCATATCTCGCGAGGCGATTACTTGACGTGGTTAATGGCGCAAGTCAGCCTTGCAATTCATTTTTATCACCCTCTGGTCCATTGGCTCGTTGGACGATTGAGGCTCGAACAGGAATTGGCTGCCGACGTACTTGGTGCGGACCTGGCCGGCGGACGCGAACTGTATCTGTTCACGCTGGCAAACATGGTCTTGGATGAGGACTCGCCACGATCGAATTGGGCAGTCCAATCGTTCTTTCCCAACCGAGGCACCTTCTTGAAGCGGATCGTCACGCTGAGTGAAAACACGTCATTGAAACATACACCGTGGTCGCGTGGCTCGATTGTCACTCTGATCACATCAATGGTCGTTCTTGGACTGTTTGTATCTGGGATTCGCGTCTCGCTCGCCGAGGTTGCGAAGGCAACTGAAGAGCCCCCCTCGCTCTTGGTCAATGATCGAAAAATCGAGAGCAAAGTAACAACAGTAGCGCCATCCGCTGCGGCAACGAAACCGCTCACGCTGGAAGAACTCCGGCCGGTGGTCATTGACCAGTTCCGATCGATTCGATCGTTGTATGTCGCCTATACGAAGATTGATTCAGAACGGCTTGGAGGAGAGTCACACGACAGTGTCTGGACTGAACAGGGATTCAAGATGCTCAGATATGACATTCCTTCCAAGTCAACGGTTGGCTATGCCATCACGTTTGACGGCAAGCAGACGTATCTTGGCGGCTTTCTCGGCGACAAGCCTGTCCGTGGAAGTATCCAAAACGAACTCACTCCTCGCTTCCATCAGACACTGCAAAGCACGCTGTTAAGCATTCTGCATTTCATGGGGAACCGTGAGTCGATTGTTGATGTTATTCGCGCACCGACAGCAACATTGGTCAAAGCCCAAGACGGGGACATCGGCCCCACGATCGAAGTTAAGAACTACGAGCAGCCAAGTTCAAAGTGGGTACTTGACGTCACAATGGTTTTAGACCCGGAACATGATTATTGGCCCAAGTCCATTTCTGTAGTCAATGTCACGAATCGAAGTTGGGTATTTGGCTATGAAGTCGACGAGTTCCAAAAAGTGCGTGATGGTGCGACGGGAAAAGACCGCTGGTTTCCAGTGAAGGGTCGTTATAAGCAGCAAACTCCCGAGCATGGGGAGGACGTCTTCACGACAAAAGTCACGAAGCTTCAGATCAATGATTCGTTACCAGATGACTTGTTTGTGTTAGCGTCAGATTCGCCTTCACCCGCCCTCGGTCAGGAACAACAGGCACTCGCCGATTTTGAAAAGGCTTATCGCCTTGAGGAAGGGCAACTCATCAAGCAGATCAAAAAGCCGTTCCTGCCGGGACGCATCGCTAACCTGAAAAAATGGTGGGAAAGTGCCTTCGCTCAATCACCGTATGAGACAACAGGGACATTCCTCCCGATGGTCTATCCGGAGCGAGATGGCATACTTGGACAGCCAGGGTTCAATTTTACGAGCGTTGTAGGTGTTAAGGGAATTCCTGCAAGCCGGCTCTTGAATGCCGTCGGAGCCGGGCTCGAACTTCGATTCAGGGAAGTCGAAGACCCGGACAATCTTTTGTCGCCTGAAATTGAAGGTGATTATGTCATTCGCGCCGATGCGCCCACTGACAAGGTGATTTCCGCGCTCGGGAAATTGCTCAGGGAGGAATGCGGAATTCAGGTAGACCTGGAACTGCGTGAATTGGTGCACGACGTACTCATTATCAGTGGCAGGATCAGCCCGCCATTTATCCTCGACCCGAAAACGGTCATCGAACTTTCCGCCACGCCGCAGTCGGACGACGACGGGATCGAGATGGGTACGTTCGACAAATTCATGAAGGCGATCGGTCAGTCAATCGAACCAAATCGCCGAGTCCTCAGCCAGATTGAGAATTATCCTTACCGAAATGAAAAGATCTCGTGGCATCGCAACGCGGTCGCTCAAGACGGCGATAGGGCCTTGCCAGGTGCCGAGAGCAACCGCACCGTACTCGATCACTTGGAAAAACAGACGGGACTCAAGTTCACCCTCGAAAACCGAACCTTTCCAACCGTTTTTGTGCGGCGAAGCGAGTAGTTTTTCTTTCCTGAAACATCTGGAAGAGCAAACAGGTCTTACCTTTTCGATAGCGCCGCGCAAGTTTCGAAAGGTTGTCGTAACTCGCAGTGAAGTTGCTGCGCCACCTTCTTCCCGCCCAGAATGAATTGAGCGCCGCAATGTTAAATATCATGCATCGGTCGATAAATGCGTTTACTCACGCCAATCGATTTCTGATTTACGCCGCATTTATTGTCGCAGGATCTGATTTGGCAAGGACAAATTCGGCTTCGTTGGCCAGCGCGGAAGAGCCGCAAGCCGGATTGGATGAAAAACCAAAAGCGAAGGTTCCCACGCCGGACGAGCAAAAGTCCATTGATGAATTCTTTGAGTTATACCGACTCGATTCCAAAGCTCAGCTTGTGAAGTACATCAAGCCCCCATTTGTGGCGGGGCGTATCATCGACCGCAAATACCGTTGGAAGGATCGTTTTGGAAACGCCGATCATGGAATGGATGGAATGTATGTCTATTGCTATGTGTTCCATGAACGCGATGGAAATCTCGAACCACCCAATAATTTCGCGGCCGCATCATACTTTCCCGATCCCAAAGACGATGGAGGTGACCTGGTTGACTTAATCCCGATGTTGATGTCGGTGAGTCGTTATTCGATGGACGATCCTGAAAAGCTTTTGCGAAAGCGAATTACAGGCGATTTTGTCGTTCGCGCAGGGACGGCAGATGAGGAACTTCTCGGCGCATTGGAACCACTGATTAAACGCGAATTTGGCATTTCTGTTAAGCTGGTTCAGTACGAGGCCGAGGCGCCGATCGTGGTTGTCCGAGGGAAGATCAAACCGCCGTTCGTCATCAAAGCTGATACCCCGCTTGAGCTTTATGCGGCGACGCTTCAACCGGGCAAAGGAGAAGTCCAACAAGGGACTTTCCCGGAATTCCTGGCGGATATTGGCAAGTTCATTGAACCGGCTCGTCTCGTTTATAGTACGGTGGAAAATCCCCCCAACGAGAAGATTTCATGGCATCAAAATTTCCGCGCAGCAGTCGATGACAAGACTCGACACGAAGATCGAGACGCTCGACGGGTTCTTGACCATCTTGAAGATCAGACCGGCCTGACATTCGCCAGGGAGTCTCGAAAAATTCAAAAGATCCGCGTTGAACGAGACAACGAAAAGTAACTTGGGCGACCTGATGGGCAACGCCAGGATTTTCCAAAAAGGTACCGACGTGACGTGCCATTGAGAGAGCAATCGTCTTGCTAAATACCAGTCGACGCACATTCAAAAACGGTTCGAGATGGACTCAATTGGCTTGCGTACATTGTCTAGGATAGAATGCCAACCCTTTCAAAATGCTCGGAGAATCCTCAAGAGATGTGGTCAAGGTGTGGCATGGTGTTAATGCGTTTGGTCGTGTGCTTTGTATTCGCAAGTTGCGTGATCGAGTCGGTCGGCTACTGTGACGATCCCGCATCGAAACCACAGCCGGTCTCGAGGAAGCCGTTCAATCTTCGCCAACGAGAATTGTGGACGACCGGGAACATTCATGGATCTCCCGAGCCACCTGATCCGTATACGACCGAGAATGCCTTTCCAAAGCTCCGGTTGTTCGAGCCATTATCTGTCGGGCTTGTGCCGGGCCAACAACGATTCGGCGTGGCCACTCGGCCAGGGAAGATCTTCACCTTTGAAATTCGACCGGATGTCGACCAGCCCAAGTTGCTACTGGATCTCAATAAGGTCACGTACGCCCTGGCGTTCCATCCTCAGTTCGCCACGAATGGGTATTTCTATGTCATGTACGTTCGCGATCCGGGATTGACCGAGCCGAACGGCAGCCGGATATCCCGATTCCAGGTTGATCCGCGTGGACCACTTGTCGCTGACATCAAGACCGAACGAGTGATTCTTGAATGGCCTTCCGGCGGACATAACGGCGGCTGTATTCGGTTTGGTGGAGATGGGTATCTCTACGTGGCGACCGGGGACGGCAGCGGGATCGCTGATGGATTGCAGACCGGGCAAGATATTTCCGATTTGCTCGGTTCGATCCTGAGAATCGATGTCGATCATCCTGATGCCGATCGGGGGTATTCGATTCCCAAAGACAATCCCTTTGTAGGGTTGCCTGGAGCACGGGGCGAGATCTGGTCTTTCGGTCATCGACAAGTCTGGAAATTCAGTTTCGACAATCAGAACCGGCTATGGGCCGGGGAAGTCGGTCAGGATTTGTGGGAAATGGTGTACCTGATCAAGAAAGGGGGCAACTATGGTTGGAGCGTCAACGAAGGAAAGCACCCGTTTCGCCCCGAACGACCCAAAGGGCCGGGTGAGTTTCAGGCTCCGCTGGTCGAGCATTCCCATACGGACTTTCGATCGCTGACGGGGGGTTATGTGTACCAGTCGAACCGGCTGTCGGAGTTAAAAGGTGCCTATATCTACGGTGACTATGATACCGGTAAAGTCTGGTCGCTGAAGTTAAACGGGGATCAAGTCGCTGAAAGCCGGCAACTGGCGGACACGCAGATTCGGATTGTGGAATTTGCACAGGACTCAACCGGTGAAGTGTATCTCGTCGACTTTGCCGGAGGGGGATTTCATCGGATTGTTGTCTCACCGCCGCAGGTCCAATCAAAACCCTTTCCACGCAAGTTGAGCGAAACAGGACTGTTTGCATCGACCAAAGACCATGTTCCGGCGGCCGGATTGATTCCCTATTCGGTTAATGCACCGCTTTGGTCGGATGGGGCGGGAAAGGATCGCTTTATCGCGTTGCCAGGTGAATCGAAAATTCAATTCGATAGCGTCGTCTATCCGCATGGTCCTGAATATCCGGACGTCGGCTGGCGATTTCCCGATGGAACGGTTCTGGTCAAAACGTTTTCGATCGAAATGGAAGCGGGCAAGCCTGCCAGTTCGCAACGACTGGAAACTCGAATCATGCAATATCGGAAAATGCCAGGCGACGACGACGAATACGGTGCGCAATACTGGTCGGGTTACACGTATGTCTGGAATCCTGAGCAGACCGATGCGGAATTACTGGCGGAGGAGGGACTCGACCGCCCGCTGACCATTAAGGATTCTTCCGCACCAGGGGGACAGCGAGAACAAGTGTGGCGATTCCCTAGTCGGGCCGAATGCACTTTGTGCCATACGATGGCCTCAAAATATGCCTTGGGGGTCACGACACTGCAGATGAATAAGTCGCATGATTATGGTGGTCAGACTGCGAATCAGTTGTCGACTCTGGATCAACTTGGCGTGTTTGAAAACAGGCTGCCAAAGCCCCCAGAGGAGTTGCCGCGGCTTGTGGACTATCACGATTCCAGTGCCAATCTTCAGTTGCGTGCCCGGTCGTATCTCCATGCCAATTGTGCCCATTGCCACCGTAAGTGGGGTGGTGGAAATGCGGAATTTGAATTACAGGCATCGACTCCGCTGTCAGAGACTCTGACGGTCAATACTCGGCCGGGCCAAGGGACGTTCAAGCTGCGTGACCCAAGGATTATTGTTCCTGGTGAGCCCGAGCGTTCACTCGTCCTCGAACGGATGAAATTAGCAGGCTTGGGCCGAATGCCGCATGTTGCGTCCAGGGTTGTTGATCATGAGGCGGTCAATCTTGTCGAGCAATGGATTGCCAGCCTGGGTAAGACAAGTTCTGTTGACGCACCCGGCGCAATTCACCCGAGACAGGTAAAGCCATAAGTCGTACTTCAGTTGGAAAGCTCTAACGAACTCAGGAAATTGTTCCGATCACGATCGTACGATCATCGGACGGGGCGGCTCCGCCCGTGTATTCATCCAGAGATTTCAATAGCGTGGCGATCATGGCCTCTGGATTGGGAGTACTGACCGACAGTTCCTGGTCGAGTCGTTCCAATCCGTAAAGTTCATTTCGGGAATTCGTGGCTTCGACAATTCCATCTGTGTACAAGATCAATTGATCGCCAGGATTGAGTTGGACGGAGGCTTCGACCGCCTCGAACATGGTGGTCACGCCGAGCGGAAAGTGTTGAGCATGCTGGAGAGAATAGATTTTCCCCTGCTCATTCAATCGCCAGCGAGGGGGATTATGGCCCGCTGACGAATAAGACAGACGGCGTGACTGCGGATCAAAGATGGCATAGAAAGCGGTCACGAACGTGCCGCTCGAACCGACGTAATGTTGACAGAGCTTCTTGTTGAGGTAATTCAACATATCGCTCGGTGAGATCGTCGTGCCGGGAAAGGCGTGAGCGATGCTATGCATCACCGCCATCATGACGGCAGCAGGAGTCCCATGACCACTCACATCAGCAATCAACAGGCCCCATCGACCGTCAGCTAACGGGAAGAAGTCGTAATAGTCACCACCCGCCCGACGAGCGGTCTGGTAATGCGCGGCCAGTCGCAGATTCGGAATCTCGGGAAGCGTCATCGGTAGCAATGACCGCTGGATGCGTGCGACCGCTTTGAGTTCGCGGTCGATCTCTTCGTAGGCATCTTTCAACCGACCTGCCAGTACCAGGTTATTAGTGGCTCGACCAAACAGATTTGCCAGCCAGACCGCTTCTGGCAATCTTTCGTACGAAAACCCGTCGGGAACTCGGCGCGTATGCAACGACATATTCAGCGACAGCCCTTGATCCATAAGTGGCAATGCCTGCAGCGATCGCTGTTCAGATAAGTACTCGACAGCTGGATCATCCGGCGAGACGACCAGATCATTGATAATTCGAGCTTCGTTCCCGTAGATCAACTCGGCCAGAATTCCGCCTGATAACAAGGGAAGTCGAGCGGTCTCTTTCCAGGGATTGATTTCGACGTCCCATTCGCTGTAGCGAGTGATTCGAAATTGAGGATAGGTCAGCCCACGGCGACTCATCGACAGCCTTCGATCGATATGGGGATTGACCTGCCGCATTCGCTCGTAATACTCGTGAACCATCGATTGCGGATCAGTTTGAGTACTCAGTTCCCGCATCGTCTCCATGATTTGAGCGAGGCGCTCCTGCCAGCTCTGTGATGGTTGGGGAGCGAGTTCTTCAGTCATGGACAACTTCCTGTTCGATGGAAACGTTGGGTGCATCGTACCAACCCGAGTCCCCGTTGGCTTCGGAGATCATGGACGATCTCGGTCAATCGCTGCAACAGCAAATTGACACTGTTCTCCGAATGTTGTTCGTTGGGAACTTGGTTCGGTCGCTGTCTTTCTTGAAAGGCTCATCATTCACAGCGATGATGGCGGTTTTGTGATCCCCCGCATCCTCAAGCAACGAGTCCCCAAGGAAAAACCAATGCCCACGATTGATGCCCAGGCTCTGACATCATTTACAACGGCAATTTTTGAAAGAAGCGGCATCCCGTCTGCCGAAGCTCTGCAGGTGGCTAAGTCGCTGGTGCTGGCCAACCTCAAAGGGCACGATTCACATGGTGTGATCAGAATCATCGAATATGTCGACTGGGTTCAGCGAGGTTGGGTAATTCCGACAGGTCATCTGGAAGTCGTTCGCGAACAGTCCTGTATTTTGATCGTAAACGGGAACTTCGGTTTTGGTCAGGTCGTTGGGCGCGAGGCGTTAAACCTTGGAATTACGAAGGCAAAGCAAGAGGGTGCCTGCATTCTCTCGTTACGTTGCTCAGGCCACCTTGGACGAGTTGGCGAGTTCATGGAGATGGCTGCCGAAGCGGGGCTTGTTGGTTTTGGGATGACCAATACACACGGTGCAGGAGTCCTTGTAGCGCCCCACGGCGGTTGCGAGCGGCGATTGAGTGCCAACCCGCTTGTGGGAGGCGCACCGTTATCGGATGAGTCCGATCTCGTGATGGATCTGTCGACATGTACTGTCGCGGAGGGAAAGATCAAAGTTGCCAGGAACAAGGGCGAGCAATTGGCTCCGGGACTTTTCGTGAACGGGCAAGGCGCGCCGTCCACAAGTCCTGAAGAGTACTATGCCGACCCACCTGGTGCACTGCTGCCGATGTCAGGCCATAAGGGATTTGCGCTTTCCATATTTTGTGAAGTGTTTGCGGGTGCGTTGACCGGGGCGGGTTGCAGTAAGTCCGGCGTGTCTCGGGTGGCCAATGGTTTTATGGTCTTTCTCCTCGATCCCGCCGCATTTTGCGGAACCGAGTTTTACGCAAACGAGATAGACGCATTGGGGAAATTCGTGAAGTCGAGCCGTCTGATGATGGGGTTCGATGAGATTCTGTTGCCTGGTGAGCCTGAATCACGCGAACGTTCCCGACGCGAAGCGGCAGGAATCCCAATTGATGAAAACACCTGGAAAAAAATCTGTAACATCGCCGCATCGAAGGAAGTCGGTATTCCCAGCGTGGGGTGATCCGACAAAAAACAATCGACGTTAGAAAATCACAAGTGCCTGGTCTCCTCAATTGGAGTACCAGGGCTTACTTGTGATGACTTCATGCTAATACGCACCGATATTCTCTTTCAGGGTGTTACGAGTACCGCCAAGAATGTTCAGTTTAGGTGCTGAGCGCGATGTACCCGTGCCAACGGCGGGGCTGGTTTTACTTAAATTCAGATTAAACGTAGCCGTCGATGGCTGGTAGGTCACGAAGACCTTTGTCGGATCGAGGACGATTGTATTGGATGAAACATTATTCCACACATTATTGTTGCTCAATGAAATGTTGTGATCATTGACCGTTCCGGCGACAGAGATTTGAAAGTTGTTGGCGATATTATTGCGGACGACCGTGTTCGTTACGGTTTGTCCGGCGCTTTCAAATACACCAATCCACGCAACATAATTCTGATCTGCCCCCTGCCTGATGACAGTGTTATTGGCAATCACAGAGTTTGAGACTCCGTAAAAACCCATCCCGTGATAGGCGGCTGCCGCTACGACATTGTTTGTCACGGTAACATTGTTCCACACCCCGTCAAAAATTGAGATACCCTGGATCATATCGACGCCAACGCAAGTCGGGACGGGTGGAATTTGCGGATAGGTCCCGGTCGATGCAATCACGATATTGCTGTCAATCACGACGTTGCTTGTGACCAGGCCGCCAACGGTCCAACCTTGAATCAAATCCGCGTGAAGGCCCGTGTCATAATGCCCATAATGGTTTGTGACACGGTTAGACTGTATGACCGAGTTGCCAGCAGAGAACTCGATTCCATCATTTGAAAAGTAATCAATCGTATTGCTTTTCAGGATCACGCCATCGCCACCAATATAAACACCGTTTTGGATATTCTTGATCGTATTATTGGTCAAAGTCGATGAGACACCTGTGAAGTACAGGCCGTAATAAGCGGAAGAAGTTTGCCAGTTGGTGGGCGTCCACTTTGAGACGTCGCTCTGGGAGTAAATCGTGTTACTGTCAAAAAGGATGTTGTCGCATTGATTGAATCGCACAAGGATGTAATTCTGAGGGATAGTTGTTGGATTCAAGAAGGTCAGCCCGCGAATCGCCCAATGCGAGCAGGATTCGAGCGTCAGTTTGTTGAGTACGGGTGTATTCGAGGGGGCAGCTTGAATCGTAATAAAATCCGTATTGACGAACTTGCCCGAATAGGTGCTCAAATCAACCGAACCATGATTACCGTTGTACAGATAAATCAAATCTCCTGCGTGAACGGCACCGCTGGCCTTGTCTTGTCCGTTGATCAAATTCGCGGCGACAACTGCTTCAAGCGTACTCCATGGCCTTGCTATTGATCCATCACCGTTCATGCTCCCTTTGACCGGATCGATATAGAAGACATGAACAGGAGCCTTTGGCGTGGCACTTCCCAAGGGATTTCCGAATGCGGTCATCTCTTGCGACGAGCATACGACGAAACACAATAGAATCAGATATTTCGACAAGTCGGTAAGTCTCATATTGCCTCCAGAATAAGTTAAAACAAAAAACATATACGCTGCCGATGTTTGTTCCCAAATTGAAACAACGGGAAAGAGACTTAAAACGCTGAATTCAGAATGCCGACGACAAACGCGATTCAATCGCGCGTTTGCGAAGCAATAAATCACTATCAAGCACCCCCTTCAGATCTGGGACGACGCTAAATAATGCCACAAATACAAATTCAGTTACGTTGCCGAGCGACAACAAATCAATAATCAAAAGATGGAACTACGCGAAATGTATGTAAATGATACATAGACATGTTCACGGTACTGGGGGAACGTTGTGTTAAACCAGTGCAAATTTGTAATGAGTTGACTACGAGTGCTTGTTTAACGAGATCAACTGATGGGTTGAAGCAAAATTCATTACGCAGCCAAGAATCTTTTCTTGAACCAAGCCCAATCGTGTGATGAAAGAGGGGAGTAAGCCAAATCTTCGCCGCGATTGTAATTCTAACGTTTTTGATAGTCAAGAAATTGATCACGGAAAAGCAGTGATTTTGCGCAAAAGGGCGTTGTTTGTGTAAACTGCCAAACAATTCCTGAAAGCTGCTTTTTATGAAGTAAAAAACTGCAGTGTAAAAGAAATCGAAGATGTAAAAAGCGATGTCAAAGGATTCGTAATGCGACTCTGTAAGTGTGGTTATGTGCAAAGTTGTGGTTGTTTCCACGCTTGAAAGATCACACCGGCTTCGACGGCCTGGTTGCTCTGCTGCGAAAGGAATGTCCTATGCTGCCGCAAATCGAGGTTTTTGTGGATAACGAACCCGCAACAACGCCGGGGGTAATCGGACCGAAATACATTAAATGGCTGATGAAGCAGTGTTCTTCGAGAAAACACCGGTACGAATTAAATCTTGTGTCAACAAAGGGTCGGCATCGTTAACGGATTCGGGCGAGGTTCTTCGTCCACTTGGGACGCCCGACAATAGCCCACCCTTTCCGGGGTGGGTAAGTGGCCGGTCGATAAGTCCAGTCCCGATAGGGACGACAGATTATCAACAGAAACGACAAATATTCTTAAAATGGCAATCCTTGAAAGAACGTCTTTCGCCCCTTGGGGCAACGCCAGGATTTTTCTTTCGCCTTTATTTTTATGGGCCACTGCTTCGGAGTCTTCGGAGAAGCAGTGGCTTGAAATCGACGCTCACTGTGTCGCTCGGCACTGCTTGACGTAAGACCGTCAAGCTGTGGCACGGTTTTCCGTGGAACCCCTGTTTTCCCGATGAAAAATCCTGGCGGCGTTGCCCGATGGGGCTGAACATCAATTGTTATGGGTGCATAGCCTGGGGCGGAAACCGTTTCAGGCTATGCACTGTCGCCGCTAAGCGGCTTCAAAACTGGTTTTCGAGTGGTGTCGTTTCCGTCAGCACTCTACGAAAACGGTTCGCCTTTTTTTTGCCAGAATCGTCCGATACACGGATCGGACGAGTATGCCGTAGTGTGAGTCCAGATCATTGTCCGGTGTCGGCCTTCGATTGCATCGCCAGCTGGCCAAATTCAAAAGCGCGTCGCGGGGACTGGTAGGCATCGTCGAACGCCCAGCGAGGTTTGGGTAATGTTGGAGGATCTGTTTTTAGGGCAGAAAACGGCAGTGATGGGTGCCACGGTTTTACCATCTGCGATAAGGCCGTGCTCTTCGGAATCGTTATCGAACCATGAAGACACAGCCTTGTCGAAGACTCCAGTCAGCCTTCGCCTCTGACCAAGTAGCCGTCTCGCTCCGCCGAGACGATAACCGAATTGCAGCAGACCTCGAATGGAACTTGAAAGCCGCGATGGATCACTCGGCACATGGCAATTCGGCTTTCTTCTCGGCGGAGCGAGAAGGCAACTTTGAAAGAAAGTCTGAAACTTGACTTGGTGAGACAAGTTTCAAACTTGAAGAATCTGTTGAAGAAAACAGTCCGAGGGCTGACGCGGCCCGGCTTACCCCGATGATTTTGTTTCGTGTTTTTCGTGGTTCAAATTCTTCTCGTAATTGGATTGCGGACGAAGCCCGCGACAGGATCGACTGATGCCTCGCATCAATCTGGTGATTCGATCTTCAAGAACTTGGAATTGTCAAACGGCGTTTCGATTTTCATTTTGGACAGCATTCGGGTCGCAATATCGTCAGGAAAATCGGTTGTGATCGAAAACCGGATTTGCCCTTCCTTTTCATTTGCTGCCATTTTCGCTTTTAAGGCGGCGATCGCCTGACTGATCATCGAAAAGACGACGAGTGTGTCTGTGAACGGCAGATCGGTCAATTCGTCTCTCACTCCGACGGAAAAGTACTGCAACCGAAGTTCCGGCAACGACAAGCCTTCAATTGATTCAGTCGCTCGAACGGTGTATTCGAACACGGTTGTTTGTTGCCAGTTCTGCAGTATCGATTGCTGAATTCGAACACATCGATCCATCCTCGTTTGATTGAATGATTCAGCCATCGTCGCTTGACCCTTGGAAGAATGGTTGTCGATCGAAAACCAAGTTTAACAGATCGAATGCTGACAGGAAGCACTATTGAAGCGTTGCGTCCGTGCAACGTTCTTCGGTTTTCACCAGACGAGAGGAATCCCATGATGTTCAGCACAACGATGAAACTTGTTCGAAGAGCACTGCTTGGCCGAAGACGGTCAAACAGTGGCAGACTTAAACGTCACAACTTCAAACTATTCCAGCTTGTCCTCGGGAAGCGATTTTTTATTTTCCCTTTTTCCGACGAGACGTGTCACCAAAGCGGTCCAGCCGGTCTGGTGGCTGGCTCCGACGCCACGGCCGTTGTCTCCGTGAAAATATTCATAAAACAACACGAGATCCTTCCAATGAGGATCGGTAGCGAAATCGGCATTTTGACCATGCACCGGACGATGGCCGTCCTCTCCCGGAAGAAAAATCGAAGCGAGTCGACGACTGATTTCCTGGGCAACGTCTTTGAGTGACATAAACTTGCCTGATCCCGTCGGACATTCCACCTGGAATGATTCACCATAGAAGTAGTAGTAACGTTCAAGCGATTCGATAATTAGATAGTTGATCGGGAACCAGATCGGACCTCGCCAATTCGAATTACCGCCAAACATGCCTGAGGTCGATTCTGCCGGAACATATTCAACTCGATGTTCTTCTCCATCCATCCAGAACGAGAACGGATGCTCGGCATGGACTCGCGAGAGGGCTCGAATACCATAGGGAGATAAAAATTCGTTTTCGTCAAGCAGATACCGCAGGACACGTTCGAGTCGCTGATGCGACGGGATTGCCAGCAGCCGATGGGTATGGGTCGTCCCATCGTTACATTCCAGCTCACAGTAGGAAATCTTCCTGGCGAGATCCTGTCGATTCGCCAGAAACCAATCCATCCGTTTTTGAAAGCCGGGTAATGTCTCCAGAAAGTCCCCTTCGAGGACCAGGACAGCAAACAAGGGGATAATCCCCACGATCGATCGGATCTTAAGACGATGGATCTGGCCATTGACCTTCAGCTGGTCGTAGTAAAAACCGTCCTCCTCATCCCAGAGACCCGTTCCACCCATGCAATTCATGGCATCGGTAATCGCGATAAAATGTTCGAAGAACTTGGAAGCAATGTCTTCGTAGGCGGGGTCCTCATGTGCCAGTTCTAAGGAGATGGCCAGCATCGTCACGCAATAGAACGCCATCCAGGCAGTGCCGTCAGCCTGTTCAAGATGGCCTCCGGTCGGCAACGGTCTGGATCGGTCAAACACTCCAATATTGTCCAGGCCGAGGAAGCCACCAGCAAACAGGTGTTGACCGTTTACGTCTTTGCGGTTGACCCACCACGTGAAATTGATAAGCAGTTTCTGGAACACACGGGCAAGGAACTGTCGATCACGACTGCCACGTTGTCCCGTCATTTTATAGACACGCCAACAGGCCCAGGCGTGGACAGGGGGGTTCACATCCGAAAACCCGAATTCGTAGGCGGGAATCTGCCCGTTAGGGTGCATATACCATTCACGAAGCATCAGGATCAGTTGTTCCTTGGCAAATTCCGGGTCGACCTTGGCCATCGGAATCATATGAAACGCCAGATCCCACGCTGCATACCAAGGATATTCCCATTTGTCAGGCATGGAGATGATGTCGCGATTAAACAGATGCATCCAGTCTCGATTACGGCCCAATTTCCGACTGGCTGGAGGGGGCGGCAAATCCGGGTCGCCGTTCAACCACGGCTCGACGGCATAGTGGTAGAACTGCTTACTCCAGAGCAGTCCCGCGAAGGCCTGACGTGACACAAGTCTTTCTGCATCATTTGTCGCGTTCGAGATTTTTGACGCGTAGAAGTCATTGGCTTCCGCGATCCGTTTGGCAAAAATCTCGTCGAAGCTTGCGTCGAGCGGAGAACCATGAAGCTGATTTTCTGCGGTGAGCCTCAGCCTGACCGTCACCTGTTCCCCGGCAGGAATTTCGAATACATAGTGAGGGGCGGCTTTGGTTCCGCGAAACCGAGGGTTAACCGCGTCCGTCTTGCCAAAAACAACCGCATCGTGAAAGGCATCTTTCGCATAATGCCGATCGCCCGACGCCCCAAACAGGCGACTGGTATTCGTTTCATTCTCCGTAAACAAAAACGACACCGGACGTGCTTTGGAAGATTGTTCACAATACAACCGGTATCGTCCCAAAGTGACGTGGTCGGCGAGCAACGAACCGTCGGCATGACGTGTGATTAATGGCTTTCGCTCACACCCTTCGTGCGTACAACCCCAGGACCAGGTGTTCCGGAAGAACAATGTCGGCAACAGATGGATTGGTGCCTTCTGGCTTGACCGATTTGCGATCGTAATCCGAATCAAGAGGTCGTCTGACGAGGCCTTGGCATATTCTGCAAAGACGTCGAAGTATCGTTGGTTTTGAAAGACTCCCGTATCGTCGAGTTCATACTCCGGTTCAAACCGGGTTCGACGGCGATTCTCTTCGGTCAACTTTGCATAGGGAAATTCGGACTGCGGATATTTGTAGAGGGCTTTCATGTATGAATGCGTCGGAGTCGAATCAAGATAGAAGTACGTCTCTTTGACGTCCTCGCCGTGATTCCCTTCCGGCCCTGTCAGACCAAATAGCCGCTCTTTGAGAATCGGATCGCGGCCATTCCAGAGTGCCAACGAAAAACATAATCGGCATTGGCGATCACAGATTCCCAGCAAACCATCTTCGCCCCAGCGATAAGCGCGGCTACGCGATTGTTCGTGAGTGAAATATCCCCAGGCGTCGCCGTTGGGTGAATAGTCTTCGCGGACGGTTCCCCACTGTCGTTCCGAAAGATAAGGCCCCCAGCGCTGCCAGTTTTCGGATCTTTCACGAGACTGTTGCAAACGTTCTTCTTCAGCAGACACAGGCATCCCCGATGTAAAATCAAAACGGTGTTTCTGATTTCACTTTAACCATCGCTGGCGAACTCGACAAACGGGTCGAGCCCCAGTGGGGTCATGGAGTCTGTTCGACGTCGTTCTCGACTCAGTAGCTGGCTTCGTTCCAGTTCAGCCTGGCGTTCAAATAAACGCTGTGCTTTCACGAAATATTTGATCCACTGACTCGGAAGTTCCCCGTTGGTGATCCCGCGTGTGAGTTCTTTCAAACGGTTGATGCGTGCCGCACCCAGAATCGTCAATAATTCGTCGTCCAATGAAACAAATGCCTGACTCGAACCAGGGTCTCCCTGGCGAGCCGCGCGACCTGCCAGCTGACGATCGATTCGTGTTGAGCGATTCATCTCTGTCAGGACGACGTGCAGTCCACCTGCATCGCGAACGGTCGGATGAAGCTTAATATCAGTACCACGCCCAGCCATGTTCGTCGCCACCGTAATTCGGCCGGTTTCCCCTGCCTGACGAACAATCTCCGCCTCGTCTCGATGATGCCTTGCGTGCAATACCTGAACTTCGATTCCAAGCATTCTCAGCCGTTCAGCACATTGCTCGCTGCTTGTGATTGAAGTTGTACCAACGAGCGCCGCACGGCCAGCTTCGACGACCTTTATCAGTTCCTCAGTGATCGCCGTCCATTTGTGGTCAGCATCGATAAAGATGCGTGCTGGGAACTGCCGAAGCTGACAAGGGTGATGAGTCGCGATCGGCATGACTCGAAGCCCGTATGTCCGCTTCAATTCCGCACGTGCTTCGAATGCGGTCCCTGTCATTCCGCACAAGAAAGGATAATTTGTGAGATAGCCCTGAAGCGTCACGCGGGCTGCACTTCCGGTGGAATCACTTGGTTTCAGCCCGGCTCGAATTTCGATGGCTTGCTGCAGGCCATCTCGCCACTTTCGGCCTGGCAAGATTCTGCCGGTCCCTTGATCAATGATTTCGATTCGCCCATCAATGACCAGATATTCTCGGTTTTCATGATAGAAATGACGAGCCGCCAAAGCCCGCTCAATTTGTGAAAAGAGAGCTTCACCGGATCGCTGAGCGACCGTTATCGGTTTTGCCGTCAGCCTGAGCCGACGAACGCCCCGTTGAGTCAGCCTGGCCGACTGAATTCGTGGGTCAAGCAGGTAGTCGGTGGTGACGGATAACCCTCCGGCAAATTGTTCGCTCCAGTGAAAGAGAGTCAGATCTTCGTCAGTGACAGGTTGCGGGCACGAGATGATCAACGGCGTACACGCCTGATCGAGCAGAATGCTGTCTGCTTCGTCGATTACCGCGTACGCATGCCCGTTCTGGATCATCGATCGGGATATTTGATCCGGCGTGCTGCGTTCCGTTCCGTAGACAGAAACCCCCTTGATCCGGTCGCGTAAAAAATCGAATCCAAACTCTTTTTCCGAGCCATATATTACATCGGCCTGGTAACACTTCTGACGATCCTGTTCCAGTTGATCGGCGACGAGCACATCTGCCGTCAGTCCGAACCAATGCAGGACAGGCTTGGCAAATTCACAATCGCGAACAGCCAGATAGTCATTCGCAGTAAACACATGACATCCTTGCCCCCGCAACGAAAGTAACGTCACGGTCATGAGCGAAGTGAGTGTTTTGCCTTCACCGGTTCTCATTTCGGCGATCCAGCCGTTGAGCATTGCCAATGCTCCCTGAATTTGAACAGGGAAATGCCGGATTCCGTGTTCGCGGCCTGCGATCTCACGGACGAGCGCACAGACTCCAACAACAGTTCGTTCGTCAAACGCTGCCAGTCGGGCACGACTTCGAGATTGTCGAGCCAATTTCTGGAGTTCCGGAATCGTGATCGCTTGCAATCGCTCAGATTCCGCCACGATCCGTTCAGCCATTCGTCCCCATTGCCAGCGGCACCAAACTTTGGGCAGGATCGACTGACCTCGTTTCGGCGGCAGTTTCGTTGACGGATTCGGCATGGTTTCACCTGATGACAAACAGCCGATGGAATTCGTCAGTCAACCAGGCACCAACCGTCAACGTGGGACGATCAAAACTCCCCTGCCCCTGCATGCCGCACTGCGCGGGAAAGCTCACTTTGTCGAGAATGATCTTCGCTCGATAAACGGGTTCAGTCGGCGCTTCACCACCGGAAACCGAATTTGTCACGAACGGCCCATTCGATTTCGTCGAAAGCGATGCTGGGATTGTTGCCTCGTTGGCAGACCCGATCGAAGTCACTTTTCCGGGTATGATCGTCCCGGAATATGCATCCAGACGGACGGCAACCTTTTGCCCAGGTGATAGATATTGGCGACTTTTTTGATCAACCCACATCCCTGCCTCCCAACGATCCGAAGGGGCGATCTCACAAAGATACGTTTTTCGAGGTAGATACATTCCCACCAAACGGGAATTTAAGATTCCCGGTGATTCTGCTGGTGATTTATTTTGTGACACGGCCGCATTGTCGGGCGAACGTTTTGCCGAAACGATCGTCCCTGCCAGCGGTGCTTGCAGTTGAAGCCGATCCTTTTCGGACCTTGCAAACTCGATCTGCTCGTCAGAAGCGTGCCCAGCGGTCCTCACCTGAGACATCAAGTCGGGATCGCTGATGGCTTGAGCCAGTCGAAAGTCAGTCTCATGAAGGGCCCGCATTCCTTCCAGTGCGACCAGTTGCCGATCGAGGTCTAGATTTTCCATTTTGACCAGAACCGCCCCTGCAGAAACGACATCCCCTTCGTGGGCCAACACATTTCGAACCGTTCCCGCAGTCTCTACGTAAACAGGCTGAGCGGACCTCGGTTCAATGATCACTGACGCGGTAACCGAATTTCGTAACGGACAGAACCAGATTCCCGTTAACAGAGCGAGGCTGAATCCAAGCGTTATCGCCGAATGAACCCAAGCGCGAACGGGTGATTTCTGTTGTTGCCCGATTTGAAGACGCCATACAAGAAAGCGCCAGCCACTCACGATAGCCATCCCCGTACAATAGATCCAGAAGATGGACGAAAGGCCGAACGGCTCCAGTAAGCTGTAAAAGAAAAAACATAAACCGAGCATCATCGGTAATTGATATGCTATGGACGCCAGCCCATACCCTGCAATTATTGACCGGGGTTCATTCTGTGTCGAAGCCGAATCGTCGAAAGTCTTCAGCCCCAACAGGTATCGTGCTGCCAGTCGCCGAACTGTCTGACGACTTCGCTGATAAAGGTTTGGAATTTCGAGCAAATCCGCGAGCACAAAATACCCGTCAAACCGAAGCAGCGGATTGGCGTTCAGCAGCAACGTCGAAACGGAGCCGGCAAAAAAGACTTGCAGGCAGATTTGATGAAATAGCCCTGGCGTCGAAAACCACCAGAGCCATAAACCCAATGACGAGATAAACAGTTCAACATAGATCCCGGCCAAAGAGACCGCGATCCGGTGCGATTTGCGAGGCAACATCCAGGAGTCGGTGACATCACAGTACATGCAGGGGCTGAAAAACAAAAACGCAAGGCCGATCGACTGACATTCCGCCCCGAATCGCTCGCAGGCCAACCCGTGAGACAGCTCATGCAGAATCTTGAGCGACCCCACGACAATCCACAACGTCACGATGCCGTTTCCTGCGAGCAGGCTGGACATCGTTGGCAACTCGCCAAAAAACGTTTCTACATGCAGCAGAAGAAATAACCATGTTCCTGCAAAGAACGCGAACACGGCACTCGCCACTGGCAGGGAATAGATCCAAGCCAGTCTTTGTGCCAGCCAATGAAGAACTTGTCCCGGATGAAGGCCCGGTAAACGAATAAAAAGCGGATTGCGGAGGATATTCCAGAACCTGCTGCGTGCAGACGTATCAGCCTGATCCAAAAGCGATTTTGACGTGCCAGGTCGTTCGCTCCAAATCAACCGTTTCCTGCCGAGATCCAGGATTAATCCAAAAATCTCAGCTGCAGTTAACGCCGAGGATTCACCAAGCTCCTGAACTCGATTCTGGATTTCCAATAGTGAATTCCGGCCATCCAATGATTCCAGGATGCGGTACTGCAGGATTGGCAGTCGAAAATATTGGAGCGCCAAAGGATCTTTAACAACAACATGAGTCTCGTCGCGAAACGACATCGTGCTGATTTGCAGATCCGAACGACGAACCAGCGGAATCGGGCGATTCGACGATGGCAACAGCATCGGCGAGGACTCATTTCACAAGATTAATGGCAGAAGCGGACCACATAATCTGATTCGTATACCGTAGTTGGAATTCCGCGTAAATAGGAATCCATTTTCGCCAAAGTGGCATTACCCATGCGTTGTCCAGTACGATCTCGCCTCCGATTTCAAACTGTAAGTTGTACATCCCATTGTTGGACCTTAGATTTCATGTCAAACGACGGTTCCCATTCGCCGACGGCCCACAAACATCGCATTTTGATCCTTGGCGGAGGCTTTGCTGGTGTCCACGTGGCCCAGCATTTGGAACGACTGCTGACACCAGGCGAACAACACGAAATCGAGGTTGATCTGGTCAGTAATGAAAACTACATGGTCTTCCAGCCGCTATTGCCCGAGATGGTCGGGGCCACGATCGCGCCACAACACGGCGTGATTCCGATCCGACGAATTTTGCGAACGACTCGCGTCTACATCCGTGAGATTCAATCGATCGACCTTGCCGCAAAAACCGTGGAACTGGCACCGGGGTTTCAGCCGCAAACGAAAACGCTCGGCTTCGATCAACTGGTGGTTTGCCTGGGAAGTCGACTCGATTTCTCGAAGGTGCAAGGGATGAAAGAACACGCCATCCCCTTCAAATACCTCGGTGACGCGATGCGGCTGCGCTACGAAGCCGTCCGTGCGCTGGAAGAGGCGGACATCGAATCCGATCCCGACGAAAAACGCAAACTGCTGACGTTTGTCGTAGCGGGGGGCGGATTTTCGGGAGTCGAATGTATCGCGGAACTGCACGACTTCCTGGCTCATGCAATCTCAGCCTATCGAAATTTGAAGAAGAGTGATCTTCGCTGCGTGCTGCTCCAAAGCGCCGAACGAATACTACCCGAAGTCGATCCGGTCCTGGCCCAGTACGCTCATCAGATTCTGGAACGTCGAGGTATTGAGATTCAGGTCAACGTCCGTTTGAACGCGGTCTCTGCAGACGCCGTCGTGGTCACGTCGAAAGTCTCACCCGATTCCCAGCGAATCCAAACTCGAACCGTTGTTACAACAGTCCCTTCCGCACCCGACCCGTTAGTTAGTGCACTCCCCTGCGAACGAGATCGAACTGGCCGAATCATCGTCAACGAATTCTTGAACGTTCCCAACTTCGAAATGTTGTGGGCCGTTGGAGACTGTGCTGCTGTACCACAACCCGACGGAATCATGTCACCTCCAACCGCCCAGCATGCCGTTCGCCAAGCCAAGACATGTGCGGCTAATCTTCTGGCAAAACACCGGAAACAGAAGCATTCCAAATTCCTGTTCACCGGCCTTGGCAAACTCGCTTCGCTTGGGCGATATTCCGCCGTCGCCGAAGTCATGGGAATCAAGATGCGAGGAATCCCCGCCTGGATGGCCTGGAAAGCCATCTATCTTATGAAAATCCCCGGCTGGGACCGCAAAGTACGAGTCTTAATGGATTGGATCATCGATGTCATATTGCCACGCGACATCGCCCAGTTGCGAATCCACGAATCCGATTCCGTCCACCAACTTTTCTTCAACAAGGGCGAGACCATTTTCAATGAGGGTGATTTCGGCGACCAGTTACTGGTTGTTGTGAAAGGGGAAGTTGAAATCATCAAGGAAAGCAAGGTACTCAGCCTCTTAAAAGAAGGAGACATCTTTGGCGAGATCGCCCTGATCTCAGACCAACCACGATCGGCACAAGCCAGCGCCAAAACCGATGTCCACGCCGTCGCAATCTCCCGCGAAGCCTTCCAGCAACTCGTCACTCATCTTCCAGGAGTCCGCCCCACAATCGAAACGATCATGAGTGCAAGAGGTTACAAGCACCCACAACTCAGCCACGTCAATCAGGAATAAATAGGATTCGCGTACGTCTGAGGAACGACAAGAATTCTCGTCTTATTCTACTTTTATCCAGAAGCGTTAACACCGATCAGAATATATCTTCGTAACCGAATGAATTACGAGTCCATATGGTTTTTAGATCGGCTCGCATGATTTGCAATTCGTCTCAATTAGGCGACGCGAACGACAATCGAGATTCAAAAGTGAGGTTTCGCATACGTTCGGGACTTCAGGCGACGGCTAGAAATTAACTAGATCCACCAGTGACGCTGCAGAAGTTCCCAAAACTCGTGGAACCAGAGAAACAAGAAACTCTTTTTTCCGCACTGGATTCGGGCATTGACTTCGGAACCGATCTGGCGTGGGGCTAACTCGAGATTCGAAACATCGCAAAAGATCAGGCTGCTGGTGCCGAATTCGGGGGTTGTCACCATTCGGTCGGCTAAGCGTGTCACCTGACAGTCAAATGTTTGTGGCGTCATCGATAGCAACCGAAATTTGACCGGGACCATTGAGTGTTTCTGGTGATAGGACAGAAAATGACCCGACTTACGCTCGGAAATGGCTAATTCCAGTTGCCATGCTCCTGCTTCGTCCATGATTTCCAGCAGCGATTCACCCCGATGGACCGGGCGGTCGAGCAGTCGTTCTCGCGATCGATCGGTGGTAATGGTCCCTGAGATGGGGGCCCGAATCACGAGTTGCTCCTGCTGCCGTTCCAGGAGTTCCAGCTGTCTATGAATCGTTTCGATTTCGGAATTGAGGATTTCTAGCTGAGCTTGATCGCGAGCCGACTGGCCACGAGTCGGAGCACTCGATTTGGTTCGCAGGTCGGCTCGAGCGGCATCACGGGCTTTCATTTTTTGATTTAACTGGCCGGTTTGATCAAGTAATGCCTTTTCCAGTTCCCGCGACTTCAATCGGGCGATGACCTGACCCTCGTCCACCTGATCCGATTCGTTAACCAGTACATCGACGACTTCCCCTTCGATCCCCGCAAAAACTTCACGTCGGATCGTAGGCATCAACCGACCAGAACACTCAATTTCGAAAGGCCGCTGAATGAACGCCGCACTGGTCAGCAGTGATGAAACTAACATCAGAGTAACGAAAATCGTGGCCGCGCGAGTTCGGTGAATCGTCTCGAAGACCAACCCCAGTACGTACAAACCGGGAATCGTGACCAGTCGCGAATAACGACGGGAATTCGCCAGCGCAATCGTCAGATGTTCTATTGCGGGCTTAAGTCGTGGAAGTACGTCAGGATTGAGATTTGATTCTGAGAACAGCTCGATCACCAACGCCCCGACGATTGTCGGCGTGGTTGGGTTAGAATTCAATTTGTCCGGTTGTTGAGATTGAGAGAAGACAGGCTCAACCAGAATCATTTGACCATGCGACAATTCCCAATAGCTTGCCAGCAACTTAGCGAGTTCATCGGGTAATTCGAGATCGCCGTCGGGAAACAGAAAACGCTCACCGGTGGGAATCGCAGCAGAAACAAATTGCTCCAAAAACGCGGCTTGTCTTGATCGGCGCAGATTTCCCACCTGATCACTCGCCGCAACAAGCCGAAACCCGGATCCACGTCGTTCGAGAAAGCAAATCCGATCGCAGAGTAGGAAGGGACGAAGCTCCTGAACGGCAACGGAGGCAACTCGTCTGGGATCAAGTGACTGATGAATCTGAACGGCAAACGTATTGAGTTCGGACGAACCCGTAACGGCGACAGGCGCGACATCATTGTGACTAATCACGCGGCCATCGGAATTCTCGCTTCCCTGCGACATTAAAAACGACTCGTCCAAGTTGAAATCAAACGATTGAAAACAGAGGTTCTCACCACGGATCACCGTGATCTCGTGAATTCAATACCGTAGAACAGGACGTTATAAGAAAAATTGCTGAAAACAGGAAACAGAAGAGACTTCACGTCTCCAGTAAACGCGAAAAACAGGATGTTTTGCCGGTTATTCGTTCGCAAGGATTTTCCTGAAGCGGGTTGTTTCGGGATTGTCGGGATCGAGTTGATTTGCCTTTTCAACGGCTCGCATCGCTCGCGGTTTGTCATTCTGCTGAATCAGCATTTCCGCCGCTTCATGACAGACTGCAGCGTCATCGGGTAGATGTTGCACTCCAAACTCCCTTAAAAAATCGGCCTGTTTTGAGTTTTCATTCGGACGGACTAACGCAATCTGTAGCAGTGGATGGCCGGGATCGATCAATAAAACCGATCGGATCTGTTCTGGTGTGCCATGGCGGATCAGACGCGTGGCCGCGTCGCGGCGAGTGATCAACCATTTTGTAGAGATCAGCAAGTTTGGCTGTGGATAAAGATCCTGTTGGACGAGTGTTGACCAATCCGGATGAATCGCCAGTACAGGTTCTAACCCCTGAACCATCAAGTGACGCTTTTCCGTCGCCACGTGTTCCACCATTCCAAGCTGTCGACCAAGCCGTTCGCCAGACTCAGTCGATGCGATCGCTTCCGCCAATGTCCCATCGAGAACTTCAAGCGAACTGATGTCCCAGATCTTTGCGGTTCGATCTTCACTGGCCGTGACCATTTGGGCCCCGTCTGGGCTGAAGCTTGCTGAATTAAGTGATTTGTTATGAAGCAGGGGAGGGCCGATTGGTTGACCTGTTTCGGCATCCCAGATTCTCGCCGACTTATCCTCGTTCGCCGTCAAAATTCGCTTTCCATCATCACTGAATCTTGCGCTATTGATTCGGCTTTCGTGGCGTAAAGGCTGTCCAACCAACTGGTTTGTTTCCGCATCCCAGATTCGAACGATCTGGTCATTACAAACAGTCAGAAAACTCGATCCGTCGGGCCGATAGCTGGCAATGTAAACGGCATCCGGATGCGGCAGCGGCGATCCGATCAGCAATCCTGTTTGTGCATCCCAGATCCTTACCAGGCCATCGCGACTGGCCGTAATGATTTTCTTGCCATTCGGACTGAAGCTGGCGGAATCGACGAAACCTTCATGTACCAGTTTCGGACCGACCGGCTCACCTGTATGTCCGTCCCAAATCCGTACGGTCTTGTCTCGGCTGGCCGTGATTACATTTTGTCCATCGGGGCTGAAGCTTGCACACGACAAAAAGGCTTCGTGTTTTAATGGCGTTCCAATTGGCTGACATGTCGCAGCATCCCAGATTCGACCGGTCCCATCCTGGCTGGCGGTCACGACGCGAGTTCCATCGAAGCTGAAGCTGGCCGTCACAACGACACCATCGTGGGTGAGTGGTGGACCAACGGGTTGTCCGTTTTCTGCATCCCAGATCTGTGCAGTCGAGTCATCGCTCGCTGTTACAATTCGCTTCCCGTTGAGACTGAAACGGGCCAGTGTCACTGTACGTTGATGTCTTAATGGAGGACCGATTGTTGTACCTGTGCGCACATCCCAGATTTGGGCTGTATTATCACTGCTCGACGTGACCACACGATTGCCGTCCGGACTGAAGCTCGCGTCGTAAATCGAATCGTTGTGTTTGAGAGTCTGGCCGACAGGAAGAGTTGTCATTGCATTCCAGAGACCAGCAGTCAGATCATCGCTTGAAGTCAAAACGATTGTACCGTCAGGACTGAAGCATGCGCTGTTGACGGGGCTATCATGCGTCAACGCGGTTCCGATCAAGCTTCCATTTAAAGCGTCCCAGATTTTTGCGGTTCGATCGTCGCTCGCAGTGACAATTCTCGTTCCATCGTGGCTGAAGCAAGCACTGATCACCGCATCGTCGTGGTGCAGAGGGCGGCCAATCGGCAAACCCGTTTTCGCATCCCAAATTCGGGCTGTTTTGTCGTCGCTGGCCGTGACAGCTCGCGTTTCATCAGGACTGAATCGGCAATTGGTGACCGATCGGTCATGCGTGAGTGGCGGGCCGATTGGCTGTCCTGTGTTGGCATCCCAAATTCTTGCGGTGGTGTCGCCGCTCGCTGTAATGACCGATGTGCCAGACTGATTGAAGCTGGCGAAATAGATTGCCCCCTGATGACGCATGGGCCGACCGATTGGCTGGCCGGTCGTCGCATCCCAGACCTGTGCTGTCGTATCACCACTGGCCGTTAAGATGCGCGATCCGTCAGAACTGAAACTTGCGGTATAAATCGCGTCCTGATGCTTCAACTGCAAGCCCGATGGCTTTCCCGTTGAGAGATCCCAGACTCGTGCCGTGCCATCTCCACTGGCAATTAACAGTGAACTGCCATCAGGGCTGAAGTTTGCGGAATAGATCGTTTGTGGATCTTCGATGGCTGGACCGAGCGGTTGCCCGGTTACCGAGTCCCATAATTGCACGTTCGTATCACCGCTGATGGTGACGATCTTCGATCGGTCAGGGCTGAAGTTCGCACTACCGACAAACCCCTGATGTAAAAGAGGCGATCCGACAAGCTCGCCCGTGTTAGCATCCCAGATTCGTGCGGTCTGATCACGACTCGCAGTGACAATTCGTTTTCCATCGTTACTAAAGCTTGCACCGAGAACAGCCTGAGAATGCCAGAATGAATGAACGGGTAACGGAAGAGAATCACGAACACCGTAACGAAGTGTCAGCCAGAGTGCATCGCGAGCATTTGTGTTTTCCGGATCATATCGGAGTGACCGGCCCAGATAGGCCGTGGCTTCACCCCATTTCCCTTCGGACAGCCGTTCTTGCGCCGTTGCAAAGTCCGATCGACTTGCTTCGCGGACAAGTTCACGAGCGATGGATCGTTGCTTGATGGCCTCATCACGTTTTTGAATCGCATCGGTCCGGGCAACATCAAGATCTGTGTTTGTGGTCTTGAGTTCTTCATTCTTGCTGGTGATTTCTTCGTTCTGGTGACGAATCGTCGAGTTGGCGGTATTGAGTCGATGATTGGCGAAGCTGACAATGCCGTAGGCGATCGACGAAATCATGGCGATCATTGCCAATGAAACACTACCAGCCTGAACCAGACCTTTATTCTTACGAGCCCAACGTGAAAGACGTTCGCTGAACGTGTCTTCGGCAGCGCTGATCGGTTCGTCGGCCAGCCAGTGCTCGACATCGTCGGCCATCGAGTTTGCCGTAAGATATCTGTCCTCAGGACGCAGCGCCATCCCCTTCAGGCAGATCGCTTCCAGGCCACGTGGGATTTCGTTGCGCAATTCCCTTGGCCGAGGGAATTCTCCCGTTCGAACCTTGCGAAGGGTCTCGTTGAGTTCTTCCCGTTCAAATGCGGGACGTCCGCAAAGAATATGGTAAAGCGTTGCGCCGAGACTATAAATATCGGTAGCGGGGCCGAGGTTATCCAGTTGGCCCGCCGCCTGTTCGGGACTCATGTAAGCCGGTGTTCCGAGCGCCGAGCCCTGTAAAGTTTGAACCGAGCCGCTTAATGCGGATGTCGGACGCAGTGGCAGATCGGCTCCAATTTCTGCCTCGCCAACCGCTTTTGCTAACCCCCAATCGACGACAAGGGTTTCGCCGTACTTGCCAAGCATGATATTCGCCGGCTTCAAGTCACGGTGCAGAACGCCTCGGCTGTGCGCATACTCCATCGCGTTACAAACATCCGTAAAGCGTCCCAGTAGCTGGCGTAATGCGAATTGACGTTCACCCGGCGATTGAGCCTTCTGCTTGTCCTTCTGGTGAAAATTATCAATCGACTGCTTCAGGCTTTCTCCCTTGATAAACCTCATTGCATAGAATGGATTTCCCTGTCGGCTTTGCCCAAGTGCGTAAACAGGGACGATTCCAGGATGCTCAAGGCCACCGGTGATTTCGGCTTCCAGAACAAATCGTGCTCTGGCTGTAGGGTCGTCCGAAAACCGTTCAAGGATTTCTTTTAACGCGACTTCGCGGTTCAACTCCTGGTCCAGGGCAACGGAGACCTGCCCCAATCCACCCTTCGCGTGTGGACGTAAAATTCGGAATCGCCCGAATGGTTCGACGGGTTTCCGTGAATTCGACCGTGACCTGATTGAGGCGTCCGCGATCGTTTTTGGATCAGACATATTTGGAGACGGCTGATCATCGCTGACAACGGTATTCAGGCTGATGTCGTGGTCGGATTTGGCGCGTGGCGGTGAATTCTCTTCGACCAGCGTTCTGAGGCTGGTGTCATGATCCGGCGGTTCAATCGGCTGCACATGAGCTTCACCTACGGTGTTGAGCCCGCTTTCGTCATCCGGTAATTCAACGTTCGTCAATCCCGAACTCATGATCAGCCTCTCCGTAGTCTGTCAACTCTTAAGTGTGGGGTTGTGTGCCACTTGCGTGCGTTTTCGCTCGCCAAAGCTCTTTGATTTTACGGGCAATTCGAGTTGAAGCCACCTGCGAAACCAAGCTGCCGTCAGTGGTATCCACATTTTTAGCGAGGCAGTGGAACTAGTTCCCGACCTTCGACGGCACAGTCACGTCGATGATCGGGTCGTTCAAGAAGCGGATCAGCGAAACAGGGGTGTATTTCGGTTGTTGGTTTCGCCATTTTTCATAGACACCACGTGACACAAACCCTACGGTTTCGAGTAAGCTGACTCGGCCATCCGGTTCGACTGGTGGAAAGCCTGCAAGATTCGGGTCAACCGTACTGCCATCGGCGCTCCCCCCAAGCCCATCCAGCAGGAATGCGGTGAATCGCCCGTGCCGATTCAGCTCGTCTTCGCGCGTTGCATGATCCTCAGAAGTTGCTGCGAAGACGACGGTGTTGAGGTTCTTCAGGGGTCGCAACCGCGCTTTTTCGGATTCCAGTCGGGCAATATTCCCTGCGTAACAGGTATCCAGAAAAAATACTTTGCCGCAATTCGGAATCTCTTCAATCAAGCCACGGAACGCGGACCACGGAATCGAGTGTCTTTGCAACACCGCCAATTGGGACAGGTTTTTGATTTCACTGACCGGCGGGACAAAGAAATATTCTTTCCCGACCACCTCGCCTAACCCCGCCAGGAAGATCATGACCATATCATTCGATTTTAGCGGTGTCTGTTTGATCTGGCGGGCAAATTGACTGAGTTGTTTTTGAAAAGTCTCTTTTTCGAATTGACCGACACCCGCTTCGTTTTCATCGACAAGGATTTTGACGACACCGATCTTGTAATGTGGCCCGGCACTTTCCCCGATTAATTTTACAAAATCTTGAGCGTCATTAATGCAGAAATTGAGTTTTAATCCCCCTTGATAGTTGTTTGCACCGATTGCCAGAACATGAACGGTCCGCATTTCAGGAGTACCCGACATGACGAACGGGATGTGTGCATCAGAATACACTCCACGTGCAAGCGTCGGCCCAATGGATTCGATTTTTACAAGAGCTTGATAATCACCGGGTGGTGGAGAAACCGTCCAGGAAAACCGACTAAGTCCCGAGACCACCGACACGATGGGCGGACCAAGTTTAGCTCCGTTCAGCCATCCCTGTATTTGGAATTCTGTGGAAGGAACGCTGTTGAAATCGACATCGGCTGCGATGGTGACGTCCGCGCCTAGCGGGTAAGTTGTCATGGAAGCCGGGCTGCTCATTTGAACTCGGGGGATTTGAGCCACAATGGCGCCGGGGTTTTGAGGAACGATGGCTACGGCCTTGAGCGCATCGGAAAGTGATCCCAGAGCAAACAGCTTTTGCAGCAGATCGGGTCGCTCGTACTGGTCCCGCAATTGTTCGGCACGAGAGAACTTTGGTTCTTCACCTCGACGCGACGGGTTGATCTGGAATCCGAATAACTCGTCGCCATCAACGCTCGAATTATAATAACCTGCAGGGGACCATGCGGCCCATTCATTGCGACGATCAATGAAAAGTGTAGTCATCGGCTCCCAGGCAGGTGTGACAATGAAAGGGGGAAGATTGGCACCGGCTCGGGAAGCATGAACCTCAACCGCCTCCGTTAGCGGAGAAGTCTCCAAGGCATTCAGAATCTGGTGTGGATCGGTAATCTCCCTGCGTTGTCCCTCGTAGGGCAATGCAATTTTGACGACCTGGTCAGCGTCCTGTAGCCGTCTTCCTTTTAAAATTCCGAATTCCAACAGCGATGTGGCAATCAGTTTCCCATCTCGAATCTCGAAATCTCCTCCCCAAGCCGCGCGTTGGGAAAATTTGGCCGGTTGAGTGAGCAAGCCATCCAGGCTCCAGATTCGGATTGTCTGATCCTGTGAGCCTGAGGCAAGGTATCGTCCATCTGCGGATTGGCTTAACGAATTCACCGCGTTTGTATGGTCTCGATAGTATCGAATCAGGGGTGCTCGGCCCGGTTCACGCAGATCAAACACAAAAATTCCATTCTGACGCAATGTTCCAATCGCGACCGCAGAAGGCTGGGCTTGTCCTTTTTCGAAGATCCAGCCGTGTGCGGCATAGTGGCCTTCACGTTGATGCGATAGCGACAATTTCGCCCGTTCGGCCCCTTGTGCTCGAATCACCAATGTTTGCTCGAGCCCTTCGAATGAGGGGCCGACATCAATTGTCCAATCGGGAGGCGCATGAGCCGGCTGGACCTGGCCGAGAGCGCTTGGTCGTACAACTTCGGCCGTTGCCAAATTGAACCCATGCGTCCATTCGCCGTTGACGTTGGTCGAGACTGCGAGCATTGTCTCAGGCTGTCGAACGAACTGAACTCGGTGGACCGTCGAACCAGAACCTGCCAACACGGTCGGGCGTTGCGCGGCGAATGGTTTGGGGCGATGTTGGTTGATTTTCGGATCAATGAGGGAAAAGACCTCGATCGCTGCCTCGCCAGGACGCGTCACCGCAGCGTATTTTCCGTCCGCACTGAGGGCTGCCGCGAGGGTTTCCCCCTGGAATTTCCACTCACGGCGCTCGATCAGCGTCGAACCCGTGTCAGAAAAGTTTTCTAACTCGGCATAAGCAAAATCCTCTTTTCCGGCTGCAATCGCGGCGGTTGTCGGTGAGTGCAGGATCAGGACATTTCCATTCGTGCTTGTGGAAATTGCACGGACGGGGATTTTTCGGAATGGTGCTTTTGTCCTTTGGGCTTTCACTCCCTGCCAGATCACCAGTTCGCCATTTGCATCGCCCGAGTACCAGCGTTGTGATTTCGGTGCCGACCCTAAAGCGGTAATCAACCCTTGATGAGAAGACGCGAGCGTTTCTGCGATCACTTTCTGGTCAGGACCGATTGTAAACATTTTCAATTGCGAAACAGGCTGCTTGGGGTCTAAAGCCTGATTGATCGAGGCAACAAACTGGTTATTCGATATGAACTGAACATAGACGCTGGAAAGGGCTGGATTACTGCCGGCGGGAAGGATCTGTTGTGAGGTCCAGCTTCCGACGGACCAAAGGCGAATGTCGCCATCGAGGCTGATCGATGCCAGCCATTCTCCGCTCGGTGAAAAGGAGACGGAATTCACAGTCTGTAAATGTCCTGTGACAAATCGCTGCATCGGGTCTTCGTCAGGAAGTGGAGGGGGAAGGATGGTAAGTTGCCGTCCGTGGCTGGAATCGGCAATTGAGATATCGCCACTGATTTGCTGAGCTCCGTATCCGCCAAATGCAATCAGGCTTTTGGCTTCATTGACACTCAAGGTCCAGATTTGCCCGCGGTCATGACGTGCAATCGGCCATCGAGCATGGTCGATCAGTTTGAGATCAGGTGCGGCTGCGCGTCCCTCTGGTAAACTCCAGATTTCGACGGCCTTGTCGGCCCCCGCAGCGTACAGATACCGTGAATCGGATGAAAAGGCGAGCGTTCGAACGGCGGCTGTCGGCCCGCCAGTTGTCAGGACGATTCGAGCGTCGCGTCCCTGCTGGGCGAGGATTGTTCCGGAACAGCATCCGAGAAGGGCCGAAAATATCAAGGCGGCCCGGCGTGCAACCGGACCGAATGGTCGTGATGGAATTCTCACACTGTTCAACGACGTTTCCTGGGTCCGTTGAATTCGACAGATGGTCATGTTGAGGTTCCGTAGAGATGAACGTTCGACGTAAACACGGGAGGCCAAATGAAAAGTGAAAGACGCTTCCAGGCGACTTACGCCCAGTATACGTCACCGGGAATCAAAAATTGAGTCATGACCTTGAGTGCCGATTTGGATGCTCTGATTTCGCGCAGAACGCCATGAAACGTTAGCCCGACGCGCAAGCGAGGGTCTTGCGGTGTTCTCCCTCCCTCTCTTGCACGTCGGGCGAACGAATATTCCGGGTGAGTGCTTAAATTTTTTCTCGCAGGTCTTCGGAACTGTTCCCCCGTGACGAAATCCATTCAATCGTACGGCAGAATCTGCCGAAGTTTTCCCGCGAATTTATCGCTCGTAGAAGATGCAACGAGGAATCAGACGGAGATCCCGTTTGATCAATGAACTTCCGAAGCTTAAGGATCAAGGGCTCTCGTTTGAAGCCTGCGTCTTGCGCCGACGTTTCAACTGACGGGGTCTTAAATGACAAAGTACGAACACAAAATTCGAGCGGTTCCTGTCGATCGGCGTTTGTTTGTCGTCGCTTTCTTGTGCGCGAGCCTACTCCAGGTCAGCCAGGGCTTTTCACAGGATGCGCTGCCAGAACCAATTTCAACTTCTGCCAGCCCATTGATTTCAGGGCAACCTCCCGCGCCGCGTCCGACTCCAATTACCAATCCGCCGGCTCCGCTGCGAATGCAGCCCCTGAATACGTTGCAGAATCAGCCCAATGCGAATCAAGCGGGACAAGCTCAGCCAGCTGCTGGGCCTTTTTTTACGCCTCAAGCTTCCGCAAGCACGGCTGCGGCCAGTCAGCGAGCGTTTTCGCCAAGTATGATCGGCGATGGATTTGCACCGGCACCGTTTAAGGTGACGTTTGGAAAAGACATCGCAGGAAGCCAAGGTGGAACGATGATCTCGGTTCCCGGTGCAGGAGGGACCGTCGGGACATCGAAGATCGTGGAAAACGCAAGCCCGATTCCTCGTGATCGTGTCTATTTCAATTACAGCGATTTCAATGGTGTGCCATTGATTGAAAACGGTGTGACCGTGAATCGTTACACTCCTGGTTTTGAAAAGACCTTCTTCGATGGAATGTCGTCCATTGAAGTTCGAACACCCTTTGCATCGACTCTGTCGAATAACCTCTATGTGTTTGACTCCAATAATGGTGGCAGTACTCAGTTTGGCGATTTGACAATCTATCTGAAACAGCTGTTTTACAAATCAGAGACCTTTGCGGCCTCGGTCGGTTTAGGGTTCGAGTTGCCCACCGCTTCAAATACACACGTCTTCGAGTTCGCTGGTCAGCCACTGTTCACGGTAAAAAACCAGGCAGTCCACTTGCTTCCATTCATTGGAAGCGTCTATTCACCAAACGAAAAGATCTTTGTGCAGCAGTTTTTACAGTTCGACTTCGACACGAATGGCAACTCGGTTCAGACAAATAACTTCACTGGAGGGACGACGACGGTTGGTCGCCTGACCGATATGAGTTACCTGTACTACAGCGTCGGGGCGGGATATTGGTTATACAACAATCCTGGATCGGATCGCTTTTTGACCCGGATCGCTCCCATCGTGGAATTGCATTATAACAAATCGCTGACCAGCACAGATCTTGTGAGTGCTCCTCCCCAATTTATTGGGGCTCAGGGGATCAATCAGGACCTGTTGAATGGTACAATCGGTGTGACGGCCATGTTGAAACAGAACAGTTCATTGACTCTCGGGTATGTCACGCCACTCAGTTCCATTGATCACCGGCAATTCAATAGTGAGTTCCGACTGATGTTCAACTGGTTCTTTGGAGGTTCCGTCAATCGATTCTCCCGGGTTCAGTTTTGACCTCAAAGGCAACTACGAATGGCTCGGCTGGAGAAAGTGGATTCGCGGATTCTGGTGCTGCTCGACGCCGACGATCGGATTCTGGAAATTGGTCGTCAGACAAAAGATGAACCACCCCCGCTCGCTATTGTCCCGACTTCGGAATTTACACGTCTTGTGATCGTTCCCAAAGACCATCGGGAAGTTGGTCGCCGTCAGTTGCGAATCGAGATTCTTGACCAAATTCGCGTCCGACTGACAAACGTCAACGAAGTCAACGGTGTCTCGCTCGAGTCGGGGGCGGTGTTAGCGCCAGGTAAGACAATCGATGTGTTGCTACCGACGACGATTTATCGGGGCAGCGTTGGGGTGACTTTGGAAGGTTCAGCCAATTTGGCACCGACAGTCGAACCGGAAGAAGACGCCTTTTTTTCGTTGCCCGCCGCACCCCCTGCGCCGAATTCAGCCAATCTTGATTTTGCATCGGCGCGTAAAGATCGTCCCGAGGATTCTGCTTCTAGCGAACCTGAATCATTTTCAGATTCCATTCGACGTTCGCACACGAACGTGATGTTTGAACGGCTGGGAAAGTTAGTATCGGTTCTGCAACGTGCCGCGTCATCAAAGGATTTTGAGGAATCAATTTCCCGCACCGCGATGGAAATGGTTGGGCTCGATCGAGCGGCGGTGCTGAAACGCGTTGGGTCAACATGGAAAATCTCTGCCTTATCGATGAAGTTCGACGACGACGATGAGTCGTGGCGACCAAGTCAAGGACTGTTGAGCCAGGTTGCTCGGGGTCGTCGCACGGTTTGGGGAACTCCCGGTGCCGATGGTCAAGATATTTTCGAAAGCGTCATCTCTGTCGTCGCCATGGTTGCCGCGCCGATTTTGAATGATGCGGGCGAAGTTGTCGGTGCCGTTTATGGAGATCGCCGGGTTGGTGGTGGGTTGATTCGTTCCCCCATCGATAAGTTCGACGCCATGATGGTGGAAATCATGGCGTGTGGCGTCGCTGGCGGGTGGGCTCGACTTGAACAAGAACAGGCTGCGTTGACTCGCCGGATTCAACTCGAACGGTTTGTCACGAAAGAGGTAGCTCAACAACTTGAAGATGAACCTGATGCACTGCTTGGACGCGATGCCGATGTCACCGTCCTGTTTTGTGACATCGTCGGATTCAGCCGCATCTCCGAACAGTTGAGTCCCGCAAAGACGTTTCAATGGATCAACGCTGTCATGGAGATTCTTTCGGAATGCGTTTCGGCGACAAAAGGGACGCTGGTCGATTATATCGGCGACGAATTAATTGCCATGTGGGGTGCTCCGTTACCCATTGCCGACCACGCATCGGCCGCAGCGGAATCGGCGATCCAAATGTTAGAATCACTGCAGAAACTGAATGAAAAGCATCCGCTTCCTGGTGGCGAATTGACCCAAATTGGCATTGGACTGAACTCGGGAAAAGTGCGAGTCGGAAATACCGGTTCAATCAAGAAATTGAAATATGGTCCCCTCGGTTCAGAAGTCAATATCGCCAGCCGGGTTCAGGGAGCCACACGTTTCCTGCGTGCACCAGCACTGATCACGGGTGCCACAGCTCGACAGCTCGAAGGAAAATTCTGTACTCGAAGACTCTGTTCGGTACGCCTGAAGAATATCGAGAATCCGGTGGAATTATTCGAACTGGTTGCAAATCCAGGGCCTGGATGGAGCCAACTGGCGAAAGACTACGAAATCGCGCTGACCGCCTGGGAAGAACACAAACTTCAAACGACGATTGGAACGTTAAGTCAAGTCGTTGCCCGCGAGATCTACGACGGTCCGACGATGGTTCTTCTTTCACGAGCCGTCGATGCATGGTCGAGGGATCAACACCAGTACGATCCTGTGTGGACACTCCCGT
Organism: uncultured Schlesneria sp.; assembly: GCA_903834925.1. Classification (GTDB taxonomy): domain Bacteria; phylum Planctomycetota; class Planctomycetia; order Planctomycetales; family Planctomycetaceae; genus Schlesneria. The sequence continues at coordinate 5,541 of CAILLA010000206.1, read as the reverse complement.
CAAAATAGCCAATGAACACTGTCACTGGTTCGCTCAAACCGATGCAGCGGGAAAACCCCGCGTTCTCCCGCTTGCAGGTTTTCGTTTTGGAGGAGATACTTCCCGACCACTTGGGGCTGTAGCTCAACGGTCAGAGCAGAGGACTCATAATCCTTTGGTTCTGGGTTCGAATCCCAGCAGCCCCATTGCGGCTTCGCCGCAAAGAAAGTAGATGGGAGAAAGTTGAGAGTAGAGAAAAACAGTCGTTTTATGGTCGACAAGCCGACGACTGAACTGCGATCAATCCGCAATCGGCCAGGTAGCCAAAGCCAATTATCGTTTTCGATTTTTTCGTTGATGACAGCGAGCTTATCAACGTTACATGATATTGATTCACCAGGCAGACGAAAAACAATGAGACTCCGAAATGCTCGGCTCAAGAATCAAAAAACGCGACGTGAATGATATAATTCAGCCATCAAGGGCGACGAAAATGGCACACTGACGGATTCATTCGATGGCCAAGTATCACCCTAACAAAGAAGTTAGCCAAGCAATCGAGTATGCCGTTGGACTTGGTTGGACGATCGTTGCGGGTCGCAATCACACTTATGCGATGTTGCGTTGTCCTCAGAGCGATCGCACTGGTTGTCAGATTCCCGTGTTTCATACGCCGACGAATCCCGGCCAGCATGCCCGCAAATTGATTCTCGATATCGACAGTTGTGATTGTGCGTACAAAGACGAAGAAAATGAGGAGGAAGAGGAATGAACTGGCGATTTACTTTGCTACTGAAAAACGTTGAGGAAATGACAATGGATCTTTCCAACCGACTGTTCGAGGCTGGTTGTGGCGATAGCAACCCGTCGTGTTCTCGTGGACGATCAAAGGTCAGTTTTCACCGCGAGGCAATGACACTCCAAGAAGCGATCCGTTCGGCGGTGTCCGATGTTCGCAAAGCGGGCGTGGAAGTCGATCGGGTCGAGATTGAAAGCGATGAACTCGATGAGGCGGAGTTGGCGCAATGGGCGGGGAGCGGTGCCTGAGGTGCCCAAAATACTTGCGGCCACCTCAAGGGTCTTGAAACTCCAGCTCGATCGCAATTTCTGTCATTGTTGTATTTTCAGAGGTTGTCTTGTCGCCGTCTGTTTCGGTTATGAGTCCACTTATCTAACCATTGAGTTACGGCCGATTTTGGTCGCGTAGCGTCTCGTCCGTAATAAAATTCTTCAAGCGGCATAAAGTCGACGACGTTTGCCGTGAATTCCGTTCAAGGTCGACGTTAGAGCTTTCAGGCTCGGGATTTTCAAATCGAAGCTCAAGGCCAAATTTCGTGCTTTTCTTGGCTGCGCGGTCCGCAATTTCGGGCGTGCCCCTGACGGGTCGGGCTCTCCGCTACGATGAAGACATCTCCGCTGCGATCCCTCACGCAAATGCACCTTGCACGAGGCCGCAAGTCTGACCGTCTTCGTCCGTCGCGGCCAGGGAACCCCACACGAGCCCGAACCGCGACGGACGAAGACGGCAGATCGAATCCGGCAGACATTGCCGTTCATCCAGCCCAATTCGGATGGCTTCGCCGCTGAAGATTTGTTTTTAAAGCCCTTCCGCTCGGGGCCAAATCCGGCAGGTCCATCGGGTTTAGACGCTACGACATTGGACAACAAAAAGTCACAGTCGGAACTACGGGGCCCGTCCGACCTGTCCCCGTTTCTTCAAATGCAGCCAGATTACCTACGGGCGACATGGAGAATTTTGAGATACGAACAATTCTTTAACGGAACAAATGTTCCAATTTGACATTCCGGTTTCGCGTGGCCATATTTGCACACATACCGAGGCAAAATGCATTACAACGAAACTTGGATAGGGGCGCTCGGTACAATAAACTGTCGTGCCACGGACACCATTTTTATGGCAACAATTAGGCAATACTTTGAGTCTGACTTCGACTATTGCCTTCGGGTAAAGACGAAATACGACTTTGGAGGCAATTCGTTTGAGGGGGCTTTACTGTACGACGCTAACGCCAAGTCAGCCTTTGTTGCGTTCTATTTTTCGGATGGCGGGTACACGTGTGATGATTTTCTGAATTTTCTCCGGTCTCTCAATTACGGGGAAACTGGCCTGAATCTCGACGGCGGAATTGTTCTCCCTAGCGGTAAACAGTTCCCTGGGAGACTGCGAGTAGAAAACTCGAATCCGCTTGCAATTCAATATCGCCTGTTTGGTGACCCATCGTGGAGAGATCTTCTCTCAATAGAAGCCAGTCGCCGCGTGTTCTTATACGCCGAGGCCATTTTATCTTCATACGATATTGAGCGACTTCAGGCTGAAGCAAGCACACTGGGTCACGACGTGCAGTTCCGCTCAGATGGTTACGCCATAAGGCGCAGCCAGTTTGAAAAACCACATGCCTTCATCAGTCACGACTCAAAGGACAAAGACTCAATAGCACGACCAATCGCCTTAAACCTACAAAGAAAGTTGTGCCCAGTTTGGTACGACGAGTTCTCCCTTAAGCTCGGAAGCAATTTGCGGCAAAGCATTGAAACTGGCTTAAAAGAATGCGGTAAATGCGTTCTCATCTTGAGTTCAAATTTCTTTGCCAATAACGGCTGGGGAAAGAAAGAATTCGACTCCATCTTTACTCGCGAAATACTGGAAGAAACACAAATTGTCTTACCAATTTGGTGCGGCGTCACAGAGCGCGAGGTATACGAGTACAGTCCAAGCCTATTGAACGTGAAAGGGATTGATTGGAGTAGTCTCGGAGAGGATGAAGTATGTCGGCAAATTTATCTTGCCGTCTCAACTACGTCATAACAAGGCGGTCAAGGGATACCGAGTAAAGTTCCCATTATCTAATAACGTTCGGCCTATTCATCACAATCACAAAAGGCAAGTTAAACATGCGGACTTTTCGACAGAACTTATTGGTTGGCATCGTATTAATTACTAGCGGAGCGATTTTGCCCGTTTCAATGAATCACGCGCTCGCCAGTGCAATAACAGCGTGGGGCGACGATGAGCACGCGCTCGTTTCCAAATCTCCGACGTCAAACGATTTCACGGCGATTTCGGCGAGTTCCCATTCAGTCTTAGCCCTGCGGTCAGATGGGTCGATTGCGACATGGGGGGGAATAGGATTAACGGCGCCGACAGGCACTGGTTACACTGCCATTTCTGCGGGAGGGCTTAGCGATTTGGCCTTGACAGCTGACGGCTCAATTGTCGAATGGGGGGGGTACGGCGTCCAAGATGCTCCAGCCCCAATTGGCACGGGGTACAAGGGAATCGCCGCATCCGCTGCCAATAATGGTTTCGTAGCGATTAAGGCTGATGGATCGATTGTCCAATGGGGGGCTGAGCCGTTTCCAGCGCCTTCCGGTAATGACTTTGTGGCGGTGTCGGCGGGATTCTTCAGCAATTTGGCGTTAAGGGCGGATGGGTCGATCACCTCTTGGGGCACTGGTCTCGGAAACGCAAGTGACTTTAATCCGCTCCTCTCCGCTACCCCGACCGGTACTGGTTTTATCGCGATTTCCGCCGGATATCTCGTCGACCTAGCATTGAAAGCGGATGGGTCGATTGTAGCTTGGGGTGATGACAGTTTTGGTCAAATCTCATCAGCACCGACTAGTAAAGGTTTCACAGGTATAGCGGCAGGACACGATGGCCAACTTGCGCTGGCCAAGGACGGCTCAATAGTCGAGTGGGGTTATGGTGCCCTTTATCCGCCACCCACAGGTACTGGCTACACCCAAGTAGCCAACGGCTGGGAAACTGGCTTCGCACTGGGTGCCGATCAAACCACCCCGGTCCCAGAACCCGGCGGGCTAATTCTTTTGTTGACCGGAATCGGTGCTTTGATATTCGCACGCCGCAGTAGCTTTAATTAGCGAAAAAAACAAAGGTGCCAGGTACCGCCACGGATTTGACCGACATTTTGGACAATTTACACGGAAATCGTGCGAGCATTTGGGCAGCATAAATCTTTATGAGCACACCAAAACGGCAACATTGGGTTCCTCGATTCTACTTGCGTCACTTCACAGTTACTGACCGTGCTTCTCCAACAGAACAGGTTTGGATTTTTCACCGCAAGGAAGGGGAACCTCGCCTCACCAGTATCAATAATATTGCACTCGAAAACCACCTTTATTCCCCGAAGCGACCAGATGGAACCCGGGACCCCCGACTTGAAACAAAGCTCGCTCGATTGGAGGGAACTCTATCCAAATTCTGGCCAAAGCTTGGATCAGGATTCATCGACTTAGGCTCAGATAGCGTTCGGAAAGCAATTTCTTTATTTCTTTCGGTCCAATTCTTACGGCACCCAGAGCGGCGGGATAGCGACCTTAATTCTCGTCGTCGTTTGTTGGAGCAGATCGAACATACGCCCAAAGGCGATATCGATCAACCTGCGATCGGCAAAATCCACATGGTTGCGGATGAATCTACGCTCGACCGTTCGCCATTGGCAAGCAACCGAGATTCTCCAAATGAACCGTCCAACGAACGGTGGCTTGAAGCGATTGAACGCGATGCCGTTCGTTACGCGAAAATGCTCATGAAAAAAAGATGGTCGATCGTTTTTATTGACGAACCCCTTTTTGTCACGTCAGATTACCCTATTTTTGTCCCGGAACCAGAGCGTGAGCGCTATCAAATTGCGGCACAAGGCGCTGTCATCCTATTCCCAATCAGTCCAACCCGAATACTTTCATTCGACGATCTCGATGCGCCTGCGAATCGTTACCACCACTTGGATTGCGCCGACGCACATCTCTACAACCTACTCACGTGGGTTAATACTGAATCATTCATGATCTCGCCGCGTAACGTCTTCGACGTTCTTGAAGGCATGGAGCGACTAAAGAACGAGTTTGCCCAACAGGTGGGTAAATGAAACTCCGATTCGTGCGGACGAATCCCTTCACGGACGGTCTCCGAACTTTGGCAAGTTCGGAGACCGTTCCGTTGTTACCGAACTTAACTTCTCGCGCCCGATGAGTCGATCAACGCCAGAAGTGCTCGCTTTAGCGGTTCTGCGAGATTTTTCCAAGCGCTGACGATCTTGGCCAAGTCGGCATCGATCGGCGGATCAGCACCTTTAAGACCTCTTGGGCCAGTGGTGGGGCCAGTGGCTGGAAAATCGCGGTTTTCGCCTATACATTCGCACGAGTCCGGCTGACTCATAATCCTTTGGTTCTCGGTTCGAATCCCAGCAGCCCCATTGCGGCTTCGCCGCAAAGAAAGTGGATGGGAGAAAGTTGAGAGTAGAGAAAAACAGTCGTCTCATCAAAGAACTCAGCGTTCATAAATTTGCTCGAGGGCGACTAACTCGTCGGCTCGAAATCCGCTGATTTGCGAAAACAAATCATTCATTCGCCGGATGGCGTCGGCGCGATGCGACTTGAAGTCATTACTCGTCGACACATTGAGAACCTTCGGCGGGTTTGAGAACCTTCGGCGGGTTTGAGAACCTTCGGCGGGTTTGAGAACCTTCGGCGGGTTTGAGAACCTTCGGCGGGTTTGAGAACCTTCGGCGGGTTTGA
>CAILLA010000205.1 GCA_903834925.1 uncultured Schlesneria sp. | reverse complement strand
CTACGAGCTGTACCGTTCGCGTTGGCTAAGGGCGAGTACTTCAGCGATGGAATCTGGGCAGCGGTGATCGTCAGTCCGTTTGTCACCGCGACAGCGCCGACCCCTTGATCCACCGTCAGCATGTCGCCGCTCGCCAGCGCCAGGCTATTAACTGTGATTGATACAAGGCTATTCCCTTCGACGTCATTAAATAAGAAGTCTGACACCGAGAACACCTTCGCCGTATCTTCGTTTGTTGTCACATTGCTGGCTAACGCTACCGGAACGTCATTGACCGGGAAGACGTTAATTGTTCGAATAACTGAATTGCTATTCGACGATCCGTCGTTGACAACGAAGGTCACTGATCGAGGGTTCACATCAGGGTTGTCGCTGCTATTGAAATAAGTGATGGCACGTAAAGCGGACTGCCATTGAGCAATCGTGGCTGTAGCGCCTGCTGACGTCAGTACTAATACTCCGTTTGCATTGCCAGTTAATGCAATATTCCCCATTGTCGCTAATAACGGTGTAAAGCTCAAAACATCTTGGCTGACCACAAATGTCGCTAGTGTTACTGTAGCTGTCGCCAATGAGCCGCCCGCAGCACCTGATATTGTGATTCCAGCATCTATCGCGGTCGCAGGAGAATTTTCGGAATAGTTAGTACTACCCGAGGATACGGCCAAAACTATATCCGAGGACTTCAAGTATCGCTGAGCATAAACTCCATAATAGCTACCATCCTGACCGGGCCCAACAATCGAAGGCTGCCCACTATCCCAAGTCACTACGAAGTTTCCTGCTTTGTCCATTGCCACCGAAGGATAGCCCTGATTTCCCGTTATGTACGTGTTTACGATAAATTGACCGCCTTGGGTGGCTCCCGCGGCGTTGTATAATTGCGCAAACACGCCATCGCTGCTATGATCATCACTTTCCCAGGCAATGACAAAGTCACCAGTTGCGTTTATCGCCACTGCGGATCGCCACTGGTTTCCGGCCGTGGTTCCGCTGACCCGAAACTCACTTCCCTGTGCGATTCCAGATGTATTGTAACGCTGCGCATAAACGCCGTAACCGCTGCCGTCCTGCGAATTACTGGACCAAGTAACGACAAAGTTACCGGCGGCGTCCATCCCGACTCGGGACGAAGCTTGCTTTGATGCGGTTGCGGTGTTTACGCGAAATTCATTTCCCTGGGCTTCTCCTCCCCAATTGTAACGTTGCGCATATACCCCACCGCTGCTGCCGTCTTGCGTGTAGCTTGTCCAAGTAACAACGAAATCACCTGTCGTATTTATTGCGACAGTCGGATATCGTTGGTTGTTAGTAGTAAACGTGTTAACGCGAAACTCACCTCCAATCGCGGCGCCTGCGGAGTCATATCGCTGTGCATACACTCCGTATCCGCTTCCGTCTTGACCATTGTCCTCCCAAGCGATGATGAAATTACCAAATGGGTCCATCGCCACTGTCGATAGTTGCTGACTGTAAGTCGTGGTTGTGTTAACTCGGAACTCGCTCCCTTGCGCGACACCCGACGCGTTATACCGTTGGGCGTAAACATCATAGCTAAACTGATCCCCGACTTGACCCTTGCTAGACCAAGTAATGGCGAAGTCGCCAGTCGCGTCCATCGCGATTGAGGAATAGCGTTGATCGTTTGTCGTCGTCGTATTGACTCGAAATTCACCTCCTTGCGAAACTCCAGCCGAATTGTATCGTTGTGCATAAACACCGTAACCACTGCCGTCTTGGTCTGCGACTCCGCTGCCGCTTGGGCCAGCGCTTTCCCAAGTGACCACGAAATCACCGACTGAATCAACCGCGACGGAACGTTGCGGGCCCCCGGGAAAGTACGGCGAGTGCGAGTTCGTTTCTTGATTCCCCTCAGTGGTTGTGTTGACCCGGAATTCACCTCCAACGGGCGACGTCGATAGCATTAACCGTGGTTGTAGAAATTCTATCATTACGTACGCAGCCGAGTTGTCAATGCGGTTGGCGCGTTGACAAGGGCCTGTTGCCAATCGTCGGATTACGCGTAACAGCCAAGTATAGAACTGCATAAATGGGTAACCTTTTGGGCGGTTTCAGAAATCCACTCATTATTAGGCGAAAGATCGCCGGATTCCCTGAAAGTCGCTAGCGAACTCAGGGCGACATTTCAGAAATCCAATCAAAATGAGATGCAAGCTTATCGCAATGGACTTTCCCCGTTTTTAACAACGTGTGGTGCAGGATTGTACTCAGTCTTATGTGCGATGTACAGTGTTTGATTGCGCGATTGTGTGCAACTCACCGGAAAAAGAGTGGCTTGAAGGGTGGCGTATCGTATCGCCGGGGTGAGGTGCAAACTTATGCGCTATCTCGAGATTGCCAGATAACATCCCCGAAGAATTGAAGTGGCTCGCCTTCCATCAGGTGAGGAAAAAAGCCCTGTTACAGTAACCGTTCGGGCCTAGCCAGTTGCGTCGCGGTACGCTGCCGAACTGGTCCCGGTAACCGCCTCATTTAACCTTTTGGCTACTGTCTGTCGCAAGGTCCAAATTCGCTTCCATTTGGTCGAGCCAATGTGGAAAGCAAAACAGCGAGCAATGTGCGAAGTCACTATTGTTGACCAAATTTGTTTTCGCCAGGAATGAAAGCAAAAAAAGATCTCGCAAAGGATCTCGTGGTTGAAAAGCAGCGTCTTGCCGACGAAATTCTTCCGTGAAGCCACGGGGATGGGATTTGTTCCCACTCTGGCGAAGGGTATTTTCTCCGTGGCGCGGTATACTTCTTTTGTGCAGATTCTTTGGTTTTGTAGCGAAAGTCCGTGTCATGTCGACGAGAAGTGATTCGAAGGAATTGATTTGGTTTGTTACCGGTGCGATCGGGTTGCTGATCGCCTTTTTCACGGTTCTCCTGCTGCGGGGGGAGCGTGATCCGGTGGCACAAATCGCGTTCAAAGAAAAGCGGATCGCTGCCGTCAACGCGATGCGATTATCGCTCGCCGCTGCTTCCGAAGCACAAAACAGCGCGGTCATGTCGACCGGAGAACAGGACTCGAAAACATTCGCCGAGGAAGCCCGTCTGGCGACCGAGGCCCTGGAACGTGGACAGGTCGAGCTGGAACAACTTCTCAAAGAACACGCTGGAACAAAAGAGGCACATGTCGGGCCACGTGAAGTGGAATTGATGAAACGAGTTGCCGAATCATTGCGTGAGTTTCATCAAATTGACGAACAACTCATGGATCTGGCGACGCAAAACTCCAACCGCAAAGCGTTCAGCCTGGCCTTTGGCCCGGCGATGAAACTTCTTAGCGAGGTGGATGAACCGCTGTCCCGCATTATCGCGGATTCCTCAAGCTTGCCTGCCGATACCAGGGTGCGAGTGGTGCAATTGGCAGGTGAAGTGCGGGTTGGGATTCTTCGTATCCAGGTTCTGTTGCTTCCACATATTGCCGAAGCCAATGACCAGAAAATGGACGAGTTGGAGCTGCAATTATCCGCTGAAGATAAAAAAGTCCGCGAGCATTTTGCAGAGCTCGGTTCGCTGTTATTGGAGAGTGACAAAACGAATATTGAGAAGACGGCATCGCTTTACGCGGAATTCGAAAATCTGAAATCCGAAATCATCAAACTGTCACGACAGAATACAGATCTGCGATCCGTCGGAATCGCGTTAAAGGAAAAACGCAAGGCTATGCTCGCCTGTCAGGATGCCTTGGGTGCCCTGGAACACGCCATTCGGGCCGAATCGATCACATCCACGATTCCATCGGGCCGAATGCCGTAGGCATTCCGAAAGCACGAAAATATGAGTGACGAGATCAAGAGTTCCACATCCAACGACGAAATCTGGGATGCGGCGGAGTCTGCGATCTCGACCCTTTCATGTGCGGTCTATGCCGCACCTCCGGGAGCCTGTCGTGTCGATGCGTTGGGTGGTTATTTCAATGAGTGTCAGCGGACTGTCAATGTTTACTCTATGCAGAACCCCCAATCGAGATCATTGCAACGTGTTTTGGCATTTCTTTCAGGCGTTTTGATCCTCAAAGTGACCGTGGGTGTCGTGCTGAAGTATCACGATTACTTCCCCCCGAATTTTGAATCGGATTTTCTGAGCGGACGGGAGCGCTATTTCTCAGGCATCTACCAATGGGCGTTCTACGCTCATATTGCCTCCGGCCCATTCTCGCTGATTCTTGGGATGATTCTCGTCAGCGAACGATTTCGGCTCTGGTTTCCGAGATGGCATCGGAATCTGGGAAGGATTCAGGTGATCAACGTTTTGTGCGTTGTCACTCCCAGTGGCTTTTGGATGTCTTACTATGCGGAGACCGGGCTGATCGCGGCGACAGGTTTTGCGATGCTGGCGATCGCGACGGGAACATGCGTGGCCTTCGGCTGGCGCTCGGCAGTGAAGCGGCAATTTCCTAAGCATCGTCGCTGGATGTGGCGTTGTTTTCTCTGTTTATCTTCCGCAGTGGTGCTCAGGTTGATTGCTGGACTCACCATTGTCGCCGATATCGACGGGGATTGGATCTATCCAATGTCGGCCTGGGTCAGCTGGCTGGCCCCATTAATGGCATTTGAATTCGTCGAGTCGGTGAATCGACGAATAGAAAAAAACGAGCGGCGGCCTCTCGCGGAGAATAACGCCTAATAGCTAATGACAAATGGTCTCTCATTCTTGGCTCTTCTTAATGCCGATTTTCGCTCGAAGTTCGGCGGCGGGAATCGTGGCTTCAAGAAAGCGAACACGGCCATCGACAAATGAGGCGTTCGTACCTCCCGGATGAGCAAATTTGGTTTGAGGTCCGAATCCCACAATCATTCGCTCGTCGGCATCGCTCGGAGACATCCAGTGGACCGATTGTTCGGGAGCGACTTCGATCACCATCAGCGTTTCACCGCGATCGGCGGTGATATCGGACAATTGTCTGGGTTCGCTGGGGAGAAAGCAGTTATTCGACCCGACGACTGCCATGTAGGTTGTATTGTTATCCTTATGGGCGGTAGACGGGCATTGAAAGACCGGCACCCGAGTATTAAATGCCTCCGCGTTGACCGGGTCGTTCCATGGCTTGGAAAGGTCGATTTTTTCGTAAAGTTGTGTTTGATCAAGGTAAGGAAGAATCAGCGTCCGCCAGCTGTGGAGTGCGTTACCTTCCGCATCGACCGTGTAAGCGGGAGGCAACGCATGATAGGTGGATTCATAGTTGAATAACGCCAATTCGATTTGCTTGAGATTGCTTTTGCATAGAGTACGGCGGGCGGCCTCCCGGCCGCCCCTTCGAGCGGGCAAAAGGAGAGCGATCAGGATCAAGATGCCGACAAGAATCATGCAAATATTAAGTAGCGCTTTTCCTGATCGCGGTTTCCTCGCTGATTCGATTTTCACGTTAATGTCCTCGTCAAGGTTCATGATTGCCATTGCGGGGAGGGGTGATTCGATTCATTTTCATTCTAATCCGGTTCTGAAGCGGAGTGCATCTAGATCGATTGATCTCGTACATGGTCATTTCCGAACTGCTACAAGTTTCCGCCCCACCGATCGATTTGTGTTGGGAAAATTACGAAAAAGCGATGCCCCGAATCTTATTTGATCTCTTTGTTGCGGATCGAAAGTCTGCCTTTGAAGAGCCGTGATTGACGCACTCAAGACATTCTGACATTGTATTCCCGTGCGAATCAGACACGCAAGACAGTTGGAGTGATCGCGAATTCGTCTGAGGTGAATCATGGGCGAGTTTTTCAAACCGTGGAGGCAGAAGCTGGGCTTGCTGACGCTGGTGATGGCGTGCATATCCATGGCGGGTTGGGCCAGAAGTCAAACGAACTGGGAAGAGATTCAACTACCTTGTGGCGATGCCAAATACATTAGGATCGTCTCATCTCGCGGTTTCGTCGATTCCAGCTTTTATTTCAACATTCCATCCAACACGCCCAACCCTAACTGGGCCAGCGTTCAACTCCATCCGCTTTGTGATCGCTCGATCTATCGGGAAATGGGTGATGACGAACGATTGAATTGGCGATTTCAATTGCTCAGTTTTGATGTTGGTAACGCTTACTCAATCTTGCCCGCCTGCGACGGCTTCAACGAAACGTTCATAGCGGTACCCTATTTTGGTTGCATCGTCCCATTAACGCTATTTTCCGCTTATCTACTTCTCTCAATGCCGCGTAAATCAACTCAAATAAAAACGGCCCAAACCATTCGAAACAAGGGAGCTTCGTCATGAGGGAGTTTTTCAGTGGATGGCGAAGGAAAGTTGGTGTGGTGACGCTGCTGGTCGCCTGCGTGTTCATGGCAGGGTGGGTGAAGAGCATCTTGGCGATCGATATTGCCGTCATTCCACTTGGAGTTTATTCAGCAGTCACGGTGTTTTCGGAAGATCAGCTATTTGGCGTTCAATATCAATTCGAACCTCTTGGCTTACATCGCACAACTCGTCTCAGTTGGGTCAGCCACGCGACTGAGCATCATATTTCAAAGAACCTCTTCCCAGATGCCAGGCTTACGTGGCATTACCGTCTCTGGGGATTCGGTTGTGCCGAATATCCGGACATTCGAGCGAACGGCAGCCGACTCATATTTTGGCTAATCCCATACTGGTCCATCGTCTTGCCTTTGACTCTTGTCTCAGCATTCCTGCTTCTCTCAAAGCCAAAAACATCGAATCAAAAGATAATTGATGAACCCACCGCAAATGAGGGGAGTGAATCATGAACGAGTTTTTCAAATTTGTGATTCGCTTCTTTCGCGGACGGAGGCGAAAAATCGGCCTGTTCACACTGATGTTGGTCGTTCTTTTAACCGTTGGTTGGATCAGAAGTAGCAGGTTCAGAGACCAATTGATTCTTCCCTTCGGCGATTTTGACTGTGTCGGTGTGATTTCATTTGAACGCAGTCTGTTGCTGGGGAAGCACCATGACGAGCGTTTTAAGTCGAGGATGACGCTTCCCGCGTTCGGGAGCGGTGATTTGTGGGGGCCGGGCTATGTCAGCTTTTTTAACCACGAGTCGGGTGTCAATTGGTGCTGGCAATTGTACGGATTCGGAGTGGGTGAGCTCCGACACGAAGCGACGCCGGATCAGTTGACGTTTTGGATTGCCCCTTACTGGTCTATCGTCTTTCCATTGACCCTCATCTCCGCATGGTTTTTGATCTCAAAGCCGCGCCCATCGACTCAAAAGAAAGTCCTTGTACCCACTTCAAACGAAGGAATGTAAATCATGCGCGAGTTTTTTCGGGGGTGGAGACGGAAATGTGGCGTGCTGACGCTGCTGATGGCATGTCTGTTTGTGGCAGGGTGGGTGCGGAGTCTGAGCACTTCGGACGCAATTCTTATTCCACGTACGATGTCCGAGTTCATTCGTTTGGATTCACGTTCTGGACGCTTCAGTTGGAATAAGGTCTACAACGCCCAGGTGACCATTCCAAAGATCATCTGGCGAGCGGATGCAATTGTCCCAACTGATGAAGACGTGGTATTTGACCATTCACATTATATTTACGAGTGGCGTTGGCAATGGGGCACAATCGATGCGGGGAGGGTGCATTCGCCAGGTGATGGTCGAGTCAGAGCAAAATACGTGATACTGCCCAACTAGTTCATCACAATCCCTTTGGCGCTCATCTCGGCCTTCTTGCTGCTCTCAAAGCCCTGCATATCTAATGAAAAGATCATTACCGAGCCCACAGCAAACGAGGTGGTATGAATCATGGGTGAGTTCTTCAAACCGTGGCGACGAAAGATTGGCGTTGCGACGCTGCTGATGGCGTGCGTATTGATGGCCGGGTGGGTCAGAAGCCTCACCCATTTCGAGGGTGTTTCGTTGCCGGTCGAGAGGATGCCGAATCATTTTTTCGTCTCGTGGGATTCTTCGCTGGTTTGGTTGACGGAGAACGCTGGGGTCACTGGGCCATATCCCCAGTTCAAAAGCCGGAGCATTACCGGTGTCGATGATCGCATTTTTAAGTCGCCGTACTATGAATGGCGATGGAAGTGGTGCGGTTTTGGATTTGGCGTTGGTACTGGAAGTTCACTGACGGTCATTCCCTATTGGTCCGTCACGATCCCGATGACCCTCATCTCATTATGGCTTCTGCTTTCAACGCCGCGCAAATCGAACCAGCAGAAAATCACTGAGTCAACTGCAAACTCTGGAACGTGAATCATGGGCGACTTCTTTAAGCCGTGGCGACGGAAGGTCGGCTGTGTGATGCTGCTGGTGGCGTTGGTGGTAATGGTTGGTTGGGTGAGGAGTTCGTTTATTCGGGATTGGATCGTATTTTACTCGGGAAACCATTTGGTCCAGTTCGGGTCTGATTCCCAACGCTTGTATTGCCTGGTCGATTACAGCAAGGACCACATTAATAAGGAAGGGGCCACTTGGAAAGTCCCGTCTTTCGGGACCGCAGTGTTATCACGGCCTGATCCGCTAGCTCCAACTTCTCTCGACGACTCGTCTCGTTCCTGTGCGCGGCACTGGTTGGGATTCTACGTTTGGGAAAAACAGTACTGGGATTTCTACCGAAGTACGCTCACTGTCATCCCGTACTGGTCCGTCGTCATCCTTTTGACCCTTGCCTCAGCGTTCCTGCTCCTTTCAACGCAACGGCGCGCATCACCACGCCAACCGCTGCCAGACTGAGGCCGACGGGAATTGACAATACCACAGGGACCATCAACGCCAGGCCCGGCAATCGCGCATCGGTGAACAATGGGGAAAACAAAAGCACCTGTGAGTATGATGATTGGCAAGTACAGTCCCCAGTAGATCAGTCTTTCACCGATTTTCTTCACACGCTGCATCGCAGTTTTCCCATATAATCTGAAACGGGGCGTCAAGAAGTCGTGGGAGGTTATCATGCCAACTTGCTTCCCGAGAGTAAGGAAGGGGGAGCCAATGTTGTGTTTGACAAGCGGACTGGGCGTGCATTCTATCGGTGGTACACATACTGAGTCGGCAACGATGTACGAGTGAATTTGGAGGTTTGTATGGAAGCGGTAAAAATTGTCTTGCTTTGTATTGCGTCTGCCGTCGTCTACGGCATCCTGCACGACCAGGTGACGGCCAGGGTCTGCGTCGAGTATTTCACGATCGGCCATCCACCTGTTTTCTACACCGATTCACCGACACTTCTTGCTTTCGGCTGGGGCGTCATTGCAACCTGGTGGGTCGGACTTCTTCTGGGCATTCCTCTCGCACTTGTTTCCCGCCTCGGTTCGGGGCCGAAGTTCGACGCGGCCGATCTGATTCGTCCCCTGTGCAAACTGCTGGTGGTGATGTTTTGTGTCTCACTGATCGCGGGACTGGTCGGCTACTTCGTGGCCAGCCAGGGTGGTGTGTGGCTGCTGGAACCGCTTCGGTCACGAGTTCCGGCTGCCAAGCATTCGGCGTTCCTCGCTGACCTCTGGGCACATCTCGCTGCGTATAGTGTCAGTGTTCTTGGCGGAATCACGATTTGTCGATGGGTCTTTTCTAAACGACGGGAGATGGCGAAATCGGCTGGCGATCCAAGTTCGTCGCAAGCCAGTTCCGGCAACGTCGCCTGAAACGCAACAACAACGGGGCTAAGTCGTATGAGTCATGACCGTTCCATGTCGGCACAATTGGCATTTCCCGTTGCTGCGGCCGTATCCGGCTTCGCTTTGGGGATTTCCTACATTGTGCCGGGAGGTGGCATCATCTTTCCAGGACTGTTTTTCGGAATTGCGCTTGCGTACGCAGTTCATCACACAGTCGAAGAGTTGAAACCAGCAATTGGAGCGGTTCTCGTTTTGCTGTCCACGTGCGGATTCTGGGTTGCCTGCATAACTACACTGTTTTCAATTCGTCTCTTTGGAGGTGGAAATAATCTTGCAAGCGATTTCATTGCGGGAATCTTAGCTGGTAGTGCTGGGGCAAGCGTTCTAGCGGCTGGTTTGGCAATTTCCAGCGAACGTTTCCAATCATTCCGATTCGTCGCAGTGATAACGGCCACCGGTGCTGTTTGCGGAGCAGCCTTCGCTGTGGTGGTCTACTTGCATGATAACGCTCATTTGCCACATCCAATTGATTTCATATTTGGTTATGTGATTTGGCAAGTGGGAGTCGCATCGGTAATGCCGTTGGCAAGAAATAACGACGCATCGGTCGCTTCGCTCAACCACGCGTCAAGAAACAGCAATTGACGCTTTTAAGACAAGTTGACACTGTATTCCTATGCGAATCAGACACACAAGACCGTCAGCCACAGTCCAAAATACCTATTAAACCCACGTCCGAAACCGTTGTACGAATCATGAAAGAATTCTTTCAGCCGTGGCGAAGGACGGTCGGCTGCGTGACGCTGGTGATCGCGTGCGTCTTCATGGGCGGTTGGTGCCGTAGCATGCACTTTTACAACAAGCTGATATTTCCGGTTGGCGCACATGCCGAAGTCTCTGTTTTTTCGACAAATCAATTCGTCGGAGTGGGCTTTGAATTGTATGAAGGGAGACCGTTGGAGTGGCTTTTCCTCGTTAAGCCCCGAAAATCGAATCACAACCGAATCACTGAACCCACAACAATCGAGGGCGCATGAATCATGTGGGACTTCTTTCGAGGTTGGCGACGGAAGATAGGCAGTATCACACTAATGATGGCGTGCGCATTGACACTCATTTGGCTGAGAAGCGATGTCATTCGTGACGAGATCGATCTCTGCCCTTCGTTCTATTTGCCTCAACTCCCCTGGTACGGCGAAATTGTCTCGCTGCAAGGGAGTTTGGGTTGGCACCGATACGAAATGGAACCGGGCCTCGGTGGAATCGGGGCGGACTTTCCAGTGACGTTACATTCTTATCAGGTCAAACATTATTTTGCCTGTTCCCCAATCATTGAAGATACTCTCGTCTGGCAGTGGAAATGGGGAGGTTTCGGTTACGGTGCGAGCAAAACACATATAACCGGAATGTCGGCCCGTGTGTGGATAATCCCGTTCTGGTCCGTCGTCATCCCGCTGACTCTCATCGCCATTTTCTTGCTTCTCTCCAGGCCCAGCAAATTGGATCAAAAGAAACTCACTGAACCCACCTCGAACGTTAGAGCGACGTGGATTGCAAGAGATCAGTGATTCTCGATATCATTACTGGCAATAGTACAGTTGTGAGGTGAACGAATGCGACGACTTGTCTTGATCGTCTTCCTGTTATTGGTTGGTCGGAATTCATTTGCTCAGCAAGTGATCCAGCAACCGGTCGTGGGTACAACCGCCGTAAATACCACTGTTTCGGTTCCTGATCGCGGGAGTGCATTGTTGGGCGGAATCTCGTCTGCCGCGTCAGGGCGTGCTCAATATGGTCCATTGCGATCGGGGACGAACACCGGAATCTCCCGACAGGCGACTTCGATTTCTACTCACGTTTATATCCACGACCTCCAGGCGATGGACGAAGCGTTGTTGAACTCGGGAAATTCCGAATCCAATACGTCGAAAAATCCAATCAGCTCAAAATTCGTCCGTTCGAAGGAACGTGAACAGGCCGTTGATCCGATCGTTTCGCCCGCCGAGAAGGCCGTGAAGTTCGAGCAACTGGCTCGAAAGGCGGATGAAGCTGGTAAGCCGGGAGTTGCCAAACTGCATTGGCAGGTTGCGGCGAAATACGGTTCCAAACTCGCGGAAACTCGACTGGCAGAACTGTCTCGCGTTTCAACTGTGCAAACATCCGCAAGGTGATTGAATAAAACCATGATTGAAGAGACTTTTTCGAACGGTGAACAATCGGCCGCAAGTCAGTTGATCGAAATGGCATTGGCGGAAGATTTGTCGTCGGCTGGTGACCTGACTTGCAAAGCGTTAATTCATTCCGATCAAAGCGCGACCGTTCAGATTGTGGCGAGAAAGAACGGAATCCTGGCAGGTTCGCCGATTGGCTGCATGGTCTTTGCCAAGCTTGACGCGAAAGTCCGCTGGGATGCGTTTCGTCAGGATGGTGATCGAGTTTTTCCAGGAACCGTGATCGCCAAGGTTTCGGGACCACTGACGTCGCTGTTAATCGGCGAACGGACGATGCTGAATTTCATGACGCATCTCAGTGGGATCGCTACATTGACACGAGCCTACGTCGATGCCGTTGCAGGGACGCGAGCCAGGATTCTGGATACTCGCAAGACTCTTCCCGGATGGCGCTTGCTTGAAAAGTATGCGGTTCGCTGCGGAGGCGGGACGAACCATCGCATGGGTCTTTATGATGGCGTGCTGATCAAGGACAACCATATAGCGGCCTGGACCGAGTCCTCCAGTATTTCCGAGGCAGTGAAAACGGCTCGGGCAAAATCTCCAAGGGGAACCTCGATTGAAGTTGAAGTCGATACGATTGCTCAGTTGCACGATGCTCTTCAGGGTTCGCCCGACATCGTCCTGCTGGACAATATGAACATCGAGAACTTAATCGAAGCAGTTTCGCTGCGAGACCGACGGGCATCGGGCGTACTCCTCGAAGCATCTGGCGGAGTAAATCTTGAAACGGTCGCCAGGATCGCGGGAACCGGAGTAGAGCGAATCAGCGTCGGGGCTTTAACTCATTCCGCCCCAGCACTGGATCTCGGATTCGACTGGCCGTAGTGGCAGGCGCGGCTTCACGCGTTGTCCGGATCGAATCCGCGAACGAGTTCTTCTTCCCATTCATCCAGCAACGGCCAATCAACGGCACAAGTTCCGAAATCGGCCATGTGCTGGTATCCGGTCAGTCGATCGATCGTCTTTTGAAGCTGTGCATCATTCTTGCGAAAGATCGGGCCATGACTGGGTAGCAGCCATTTCACATCGGAATCACGGATTCGTTCAAGTGATTTGATAAACGCCGGGATATCCGACCCGTGATGGGCGTCAATGTTTCCGACACCTCCGTCACGATAAATATTGTCACCCGAGAACAACAGGTCGCCAAGTCGAAACGCCAGCTGGCTTGGGGTATGACCTGGGGTATTCCAGACATCCAGCGACAGTTTTCCAACCGTTAACGTGTCACCTTCATTGATCGTTTGTTCGACCTTAATCTCAGGAAGATCGATTGAGATTCCTTGAGCGGCGATTTCCGCATAGGTCACGATCCGATCCCCGCTGGCGAGCAATTGCTGGCAATCTGGATGTGAGACGATCAATGCGTTTGGTAGCAGTTCCTTGGCTCGTTTCAGCCCCTGAATGTGGTCAACGTCGGCATGTGTGGCAATGAGGTATTTGCAATTGACCAGCGAAAAGTCCATCTGGCGAATCATATTGATGATCTCGTCAGTCGTCTCTTCAAAACCGATGTCGATCAACATCCACTCCCCCGCATCGTGTACAAGATACACAGAACAGCCGAGCCTTTGTCGGGCCTGGTAGTTCATCTCGATGACATGGGGAAATACTTCTCGGCGGGGCAACATGAAACGTCTTTCATACGGTCGGCGGGTGAATCACAAACGACTCAGCTTGCAGGTCACGAGCGCTTACCCACAGATTCTATGGTGGACTGGATGAACCAACAACGCGCCGAGGATGTCAGATTGTGTAAGTCGAAAAAGGCGATCCAAAACCCGTAGCATGGGCTTCAGCCCGTGCAACACAAAATTAAATGGAGGCTGGACGAGATGCTTCCACAAAAAATGCAATCCACCCCCTGCAATTTCAGATCAATTTGTTTTAACGGATTCAGCGGCAATGGTTGCACGGGCTTTCCAAAGCGATTCGAGTACGGCATTGATGTATTGTTCTTCGGCAAAGGGACTCAGCAGATAACTCTTCAAAGCGACCATTGGTTCGCCGTAATCCGTTTCGCGATAGCAATCGGTCAATGAAATCACGACGCCATCCCCGTGCAGTGCGTCCGCTTGCACAACCTGATAAATGCGTCGGTTGTATTCGTTGTGAATCCGAAGCTGGTCCCGATACGAAGCGTCTTTCTGTTCGCGTTCGGTCACCCCAAACGTATCGACACCGTCAGGATAGACACGAAATAACGTGACCGGCCCAAAGTTACCTCGGTTAACGACAGTCGTCGACGCATGTCCTTCAAGCTGTTCCCTCAAGACTTCAGCCATGGCGACGACATGGCCCAGCAACGCACGCAGGCCGTCCTTACCGAACAATCGCAGGTTGGCCAAGGCGGACATGGGGGCACTGCCGCTTCGCGATGTTTCGAGAGTGTACCGGCCGGGGTGATAGTGGCCATCGTGAAACAGGTAAGGCGTATCAGATTGTTTTCGCGTGATCAGTTCGAGATCGATCGAGTTTTTCACGAGAAACAGGCTTGAGACATAGGGGGTGAATCCTGTCTTGTGAAAGTCGATCCCAACGGAATCAGCCAGGGGAAGTTGGCGGATGCGGCGTCGTGTTCCAGCGAGTGCTCTGACCGTTCGATGCCGAAAACCAAGCGGATTGGCGTCAAAGTTGTAATCATTAAAGACCGACCAGGCCCAACCGATGACCGCGTCTGCGTGAATGTGTGGGTGATAATCCAGATGGAACTCATCGACCAGCCGGTCGCGGATTTCGTGGATCGACTTCAGATCATCCAGACCGAAATGGTCAGTCGTTCCCATGGTGGCAACAATCGCAGCGATTTTGCCTCCGTCTTTCAAGACATCGCGAGCCATCGATTCGAGCAGGCACGTTCGCATTTCGTTTTCGGGAGAGCAGGGAATCTGAATGACGTTCTCTCGCCCAATCCCGAGCCAGTTTGCCACGGTCAGACAGGCGTAATGGGCTCGTTCGGAACAGAAAATCACCGCACGCTCACGGGCACCATGTTGTGCCGTTCCCGGACAAGCCTTTTCTAATCCCAGCTTCACGCCGTACAACAACGTTCCCGTACCACCGAACGTAAACAGACCGGCTGACTGACTGGGGTTGTACCCAACCAGATCTGCCGTCATCGACGAAACTTCGACTTCAGCGACCGCGACCTGTCGTGACGATTCTTCGCTGACCAGATTGGGGTTATAGATTGAAGGGAGCAAACCACCGATAATGCTGGCGATCGTTGGGGGAGGAATGACATTAATCTGCGCTCGCGGATGGCCCCAGATGAACATTCCTGAAAGGTGTTCGACCAGGGTTTGGGTCACTTGCTCGAGTGGCAGGGGGCCATCGG
The DNA here is from genome assembly GCA_903834925.1 of uncultured Schlesneria sp. Lineage (GTDB taxonomy): Bacteria > Planctomycetota > Planctomycetia > Planctomycetales > Planctomycetaceae > Schlesneria. Next base: position 33,980 of record CAILLA010000205.1, on the reverse strand, counting down.
CGACTTGCGAGCGTTTGGCGGCGTCATAGTCGAGCGTCTCGGCCTTACCCAGCAATGGTGTCACCGATTTCATTCCATCGAGTTGATCAAGTGCCCGCAGAAATGAAAACACGAAATAGGCATCATGGACGCGATCAGAAACCGGTTGAGGAAATCCTTGCCGGAGTGACATCACAAGATCGAGATAAGGAGCGGACATCAGGCTGTTTCCGGAATTGTTCGACTGATCCAAGTATGAGGTTAATGACGAGTTCTAACAGAGATTGCAGAAACGTGTCATATTAGGAAAGCGTTTAACGGATGCCTCGATTTTTCTATGGCAATTTCGACTTCGAACATCGTCTTGCCGATCCAACTCGCGAGCCTTCTGCGGCATTAAGACGATTGAATGCGGAATTGGCAACCAGTTGGCTGGCAGTGGCTGACGACGGCGACTGGGTCTGGACTCCCTCTTCGATTGATCCGTTTTTTTTTGACGAAGCGGCTCAGATGGGTTTGCCTCGGATTGTGCCTGTCACATCGCTATCGGACATTCCTCGCGAAGTTGAATTCGTTCCGTGGGGCTGGTCGCCAGAGGTTCGGAAATTGGCAAACCAGTTTGGGTGGGGAACTAACGCACCATCGGAAGACGCTGTTCGGCTCGCCAATTCGCGGGCCACGTCCCATCAGTTGGAACAAAACGGGAACGTCGGATTGCAAGATTCGCGAAGAATTGAGGCCGTGGAACAATTCGATGAAGCGATTGCCAATGAGGAAAGTTCTGACCGTCGATGGGTGGTGAAGGCCGAGTTTGGCATGTCGGCTCGCGAGCGAATATTAGGGCGAGGTCCGGCATCAGATGCAGACAAGAATTGGGTTCGTCGCCGCCTGAAACAACATGGAGCTGTGTTTTTCGAACCGTGGGTCGAACGAGTGGATGAGGTGGGAATCCAGATTGAGATCCCGAAAGACGGACCGCCTCAATTGCTCGGTGTTTTACCGATGATTGTGGATGAACGCGGGCAGTATGCGGGAAGCTGGTTTGCTGGTTACGAGTCACGATTACTCGCGAACCATGACTTATGGGAGGAGGCGACGAAAACGGCATTGAGTGCAGCCGTGTACGTACAGTCACGTGGTTATTTCGGTCCACTCGGAATCGATGCCATGTTGTACCGAGACGCGGATAATTCCCTTCGAATTCGTCCGTTGCAGGATATCAACGCCCGGTGGACGATGGGGCGACTGAGCCTTGGCCTGCGGCGACTGATCGGTGCAGGGAATCGCGGCGCCTGGCTTCACGGGCCAACAGTCCAATCAGACGTTCAAAATTCGGTCGCAGACAATCGCCTCATCTCGACGTCGCCGATACGGGTTGGGAACGATCCTTGCCATCATTTGTCGAAAATCTGGGTTTCAACGTCGGATTAATGTGAAGCAAGTAAGCAACAGAGATTTTTCGGAATTCCCGTAATTTCACCAAGAACTTGCAATACCGTTCGAAAATTGGCATAGTCAAGGAACTTACGCCCGTTGGTTTTGCCATTTGTTTTGATCGGCAAGGCTATCGGAGCGTTCACGTCGTTCCCGTTTTCGATTCAAGGTGTTCACAATGATCTGCAACCGTTTCAAGGTATGGCAGGATTCTTTGGCGTTGATCGTGGCCGCAAGTCTGGTCGGCTGTGGATCGAGTAACACGCAAGGGACAACGACTGCCGTTCCAGGGCAGACGACCGCCGTTGCACCAGTCGGAATGGCGGCACCGGGAAAACCTGGTATGCCAGCTGGCCAAGGCAGCGCACCTGGCGCAGGCCACATGAACATGGCGAATATGCAGATGTCGGCTCCACAAGGCATGGGCAGCCCCCCAGGTATGGGTAGCCCTCCAGGCATGGGCAGCCCTCCAGGATCGCCTACGGCGCCCAATATGGGTGCCCACATGTCTCCAGGACTTCCTCCTGGCGCGAATTCAAATAGCGCTCCGAACATGGATACATCAAAAATGATGGCCCATGCCGGCCCAGGTATGGCGGCACCACCGAGCGGTATGGGATCACCACCTGGTGGTGCTAATCCCGGTGCAATGACAGCTCCTCCAGGCGGAGCACACACGTCCCCGCCAGGGGCGGGAGGTATGGCAGCCCCTCCAGGTGGAATGGCAGGTGCTCCGGGTGGAGCACACACGACTCCGCCAGGCGGGTCAGGTATGGCAGCGCCTCCAGGGGGCCAAGGCAACGCGCCTGGAATGGGTGCTCCCGGTGGTTTAAACGGTCCCAATCCTGGGATGGCTCAAATGCGTGGACCGAATGGCGCAATGCAAGGGCAACCCGGTGGGGCAGGTGGCCCCGGTGGAAACCTGACTCCAGGAAGCGTTGAAGATATCCTCTATCGATTCTGCGTTGCGATTGCAGATGGAGACACCGCGGCGGCGGGTGAGTTTGTCAGTCCCAAGGCGAAAGGATTGATCGGCCAGATCCGTGATGGGGAGTTATCCGAGGAAAAGCTCGAAGAAATTACAAACGCGATTTCTCCAATCAACGAGCTCCAGCCAAATCCAAGCCAAACGACTACCAAACGGTCTCTCCGTAACAAGAAAAACCAGGTGATCACCTTCACCGTGAAGAAGGATAAGGACGACGAGTATAAGATCACCGAGCTTTCGATCAGCAAACCGAAAAAGGGTGGACAGGGCGGCGGCGGGCAAGGTGGCCAAGGTGGTCAGAATTCATTCTGACTTTTCAGAAGACGAACAGAAATTCATTGGCATTGAACGTTGCTCGACAGAATGCCTCCAATCCATGTGTTTGAATCAGATCAATTGCCTCCGTTAATTCAACGGCGGTCGGTTGACGATGAAAAGTCAGCTGAAACGCCTGACGGATTTGTGCAGCAGGATCGTCTCCTGCATCTCGACGTAAGCGATTTGCGAATTCTGAGGCTTGTCGGAAGATGAACCGGCTGTTGAGCAGATTGAGTGCTTGCAACGCCGTGATGGACGACGTTCTTTTCGGTGCGATCTGGCCGGCGTCTGGGCAATCAAACTGGCCGAAGATCTCGTCGAGTTGCATGCGTGGCTTCGACTGATAAACCATCCGACGCCACTCAGCAGGCCCGAACTCACGCTTTGAGTTATAGACCTTCACGTAGTTCGTATTTGACTCAAACAAATCAAACCCTGGGCCATACATTCGATCGTCAATGTTTCCGGCGATCGAAAGAACGGCATCACGGATCGCTTCTGCCTCAAGTCTTCGAGGCGGGTATCGCCACAAAAGCCTCGTCGCAGCATCCGACTGAATGGCATCCGGTCGTGCTTCGCTCGACTGACGGTATGTAGCGGATGTGACCATCAACCGATGCAGTCGTTTGGGGAAACCGTTAGCACGCATTTCGCTTCCCAACCAATCCAAAAGCGTTGGATGTGATGGCAGAACACCGTTACGGCCAAGATCGCTCGGCGTTGAAACAAGTCCCTGGCCAAAATGAAATTGCCAGATTCGATTGGCCATCACGCGTGCCGTTAACGGGTGATTTGCCGAAATGATCCAGTCTGCCAACGCTCGGCGTCGTTCGGTATCGGACGCTTCGATTCCTAACTGCCATTGTGAACCGAATGAACTCAATCCCGCTGGTGCCGTCGCTTCTTTTGGTTGGAGAGGGTCTCCACGATGAAGCCGATACGTCGGCTCTGGCGTGACAAGTCGGCCTGCGTAAACGACATCCATCTTGGAAAGCGATTGCAGCCGCTGCTGAAGCGATTCACGGTGGATTGTCAGCTGTTTTGCGGCTGTTCGTTCCTCGGCATTCAACCCGTCAAATGTGGGTGGGGATGTTGCCTGACCGTTAAAGGGCTTCCGATCATCTGACGTGGCCACAACTTTCAAAGTTTCGACCGTCAGTCCCGCTTCAATACGATATCGTGTTGGAATTCGATCTTGAAACTTGCCATCATCGGGTCGGTCGCGACTCCACAAAATACGGTCGATCTCGAATGGTTCGACAAACTCAAGCATCACCCAACCACGTCCCGGCTCGTTTGAAATCCAACTTGCCGAATTTCCGTATCGCCCGTCGTTGACGAATTTCAGCTGGTGGATTTCATATCCCGGCAAACTCGATGACGCTGTGGCAACAGTCCCATGAGATGCCAATGCCACATTTCGGGGTTTCATCCCCGATTGTGTTTTTGACTCGAAGACTTCGAGCTCGTCGAGACACGGTTCACCTCCTGTTGTTGCTTCAATGCTGAATCTGACAAACCTCGCGTTCACGGGAGCAAACTTCTCGACATTGGCTTGACGTTGAACAGGCGGTCGAAACCGAGAGGGATTCGGATTCTGCAATTCGCGTTCGGCACTCAATTCGACAAATCGCGATATTTCCCGATCCACGACAATCAATTCCTCGCGAATCGAATCCATTGATCTCTGCCGTCGCTCAGAGTCGGCAGTCTTCATCGGTCGATCACCATGCTGGACACCGGAAAACACGGCTTTCAAACCGTAATAGTCGGTCTGTGTAATCGGGTCGAATTTGTGATTGTGGCAGCGAGCGCATCCGACGGTCAGCCCGATGAAGGCACTGGATGTCGTGCTGATCATTTCATGCAACTCGTCCGCACGTTGTTGTGCAGTCAGGCCGGGATCGGGGCTTTTGACTCGATCCATTGCGCCTGACACCAGAAACCCAGTCGCCTCGTCGATGCCCACCGTATCACCCGCCAGTTGTTCAAACAAGAAATGATTAACTGGCTTATCCTCATTAAACGCTCGAATGACGTAATCCCGATACGGCCAGGCATTGGGCCGAGGTTGATTCGTTTCAAAACCGTCACTTTCCGCGAACTTCACTACATCCAACCAATGGCGTGCCCAGCGTTCACCAAAATGCGGCGATGCCAGCAAGCGATCAACAAGCCGTTCGAAAGCGTCGGTATGCGTGTCAGATAAAAACTCAGCGACCTCGTCAGGTGTCGCAGGGAGTCCGATCAGATCGAAAGTCAGTCGACGAATTAACGTGACACGATCGGCTTCAGCGGATGGCTCAAGTCCATTTGACTTGACGCCGTTTTGTGACCCATTCGTCCCTTCCAACTTTTCGACAACAAACGAATCGATTGGATTTTGGGACCAATTTGGATTCGTGTTGGAAACAGAAGGGATTGCGGGTCGCTTCAGTGTCTGGAACGACCAATGTTGAATGACCTCACCTTTCGGAGCAGGCGCATCTGGCCATTTGGCCCCTTGATCGATCCAGGCGCGAAGTAATCCAATCTCATCGTTCGAGAGCTTCCGTTCACCCTCAGGCGGCATCTGCATCCCCTCAACCACTCCGGCAGTAAAACGAACCAGCGGACTGTCCGTTCCGTTCCCAGGAATAATCGCGGGAGCAAAACTTTCGCCCCCTTTCAGAGCGGCCGCTTTCTCATCAAGCCGGAGATCGCCACGTTGCTTATCCTTTCCATGACACTTGATACAGTGATCACGAAAGATCGGCTCGATATCGGCTTTGAATGTGACATCTCGCTTGGCGGCTGGCGGAAGCGATGGACCTTCGTCTGCAACGATTGTCCTGGCCGACGGCATTATCGCCATCAGCCCAAGCAAACAGAGTCGAGCCGCCCTGATGTTGATGTTAGCGAGGTTGAAATGTCGCACAACGTGTTCATTCATCGTCTTGTTACCTGTCACTGACTGTCGCGAAACTTCGGTTCCGTTGTTCCAACCAGTTTAACATTTGAAGTGTTGTCGTACGCCAATCGGGTTCAAAAAACAATTCGTGAACATGGTTGGGATAGACAATCAGCTCCTTTTCGGTCGATTGGATTCGGTCCCACCAATCAGCCAGCGCCGCAGGATCGGTCGTCCGGTCATTCTCACCTTGAAGCGCCAAAACCGGAACTGAGACTTTCGAGGCATCTCGTTTCGCGGCTTGAAGAGCCGATTGCATGGCCAAGAACCAGCCGGCCGTTACCGTCTTATTAATCAAAGTGTCACCTCGCCGCATCGCCGCGAATTCGGAATCGCGAGTCATATTGGCGGGATCGATACCATTGGAAAAACGTACTGTCGGATAGACACGTACGAGCACCCGGCCGATCATTTCCTTAAGGGGATTCACTCGAAGTTTTAAGCCCAGCAAGGGCGACGAAAGCACTAGAGCCGAAGGTTGAACACGCCCTACTTGCACCGTCCTGACCGCTACCAGTCCACCCATACTGTGGCCCAGCAATACTGGCGGGGCATCGTTCAAACCGAGTTGTTCCCAGATGAGAGCAATATCATCCGCATAGTCATCGAATGACTTGACGTAGGTTGGAACACCACCTGACCGACCATGTCCTCGTAAATCTGCCACGATCATTCGCCAGCCGTTTTCGGTGAGCACATCGGCAACATGTTCCTGTCGACCACCATGTTCACCCAAACCGTGCACCCAATAAAGGACTCGTCCAGGATCGGGTTGATCTGGCCAATAACTTCGAACGAACAGATCAATGCCGTCCTTCGTCTTTAGAATCTGCGATTCCAGTCGCATCAGTCCACTTTCGCTTTGCACTTTAAATGACCAAGAATTAAGACAATCTCAGTCGGGTTCCGCTTCCAGCCTTGCCTTACACTCGATCAGTGCCTCGTGCTGTGATGCGGTCAGTGTAGGAAATTCCAAGTTTAATTTTCGGATTTCGCTCGACAGAATTGTCGCCACCAACAGGTGCGTTGTCACCTTTTGATCGGCGGGAATGATAAACCAGGGTGCCGACTTCGTGCTCGTCGCATTCAACATCTCTTCGTAGGCAGACATGTATTCATCCCAACACGCCCGCTCGGTCAAATCACCCGGCGAAAACTTCCAGTTCTTCGTGGGATCATCAATCCGCTCCAAAAATCGCCGCTTCTGTTCGGCCTTCGAAATATTCAGAAAGAATTTGACGATACGCGTGCCATTACGAGTTAGCCGTTTTTCGAACTGGTTGATTTCCTTGTATCGTGATTTCCAAAACGACTTTTCGCGGGGATTCGCCCCCGGGATTCGCTGTTTTGCCACAAGTTCGGGGTGAACTTTCACCACGAGAACTTCCTCATAATAGGACCGATTGAAGATTCCGATCCGTCCCCTTTCCGGAAGTTCCCTGGAACAACGCCACAGGTAGTCATGGTCCAGTTCCTCGGTCGAGGGCTGCTTGAAGCTGACCACCTTAACCCCTTCTGGGTTGATACCTGACATGACATGCTTGATCGTTCCGTCTTTCCCGGCAGCATCCATCGCCTGGATGACGACTAATACCGACCAGGAATCGGATGCGTATAAGACCTCTTGTGATCGCTCGAGTTCCTGAACATCTTCAACGAGCAATCGACGAGCCTCGCGCAGCCGGTCAGCTGCTGTCCCGAGGCTATTCCCTTCCCAATTCGGATGGTAATCTTTCAGCCGAATCTTCTTGTCTTCGGGGACCCGACACATCTCGATGACGTCAGACAGTTTTAGTAGCATCGTGTCTCCTGAAGCAGGTCCAGTTTTAGCAAATCCCGCCGTGGACTTACTTCGTCAACATCCATGCGTTGGCGTCGACTTTCAGACCAGTATGGCCTTTATGAGCGTCATAAACGACCTGCATTTCTTCAATGTTGTCGAAATAGCCGACAATAAACGCCGCACTGAAGGATTCGCCTGCTTTCACCGGACGGCCACCAAACTCTTCAATCAGACAAATGTAGCCTCGCTTCCGAATGCTGGCGGCAAGTTCCGTGGTTTCCACTCGAATCTCATCGTCGGTTTCGGTCACCGAATACGGTGCTGCGTTCAAACAGTTGAATGACGAAACGACAATAAAAGCCAAACAGACCAGGCGACTTGCGACGTAATGCATGACGCATCTTCCTCGTTGGACTTCGAGCACGAGCCAAACTTCTTGGGACTGTTGGTTAATGGCAGACGATATCAGGCCGAAAACTTCCCATCGCCCGATGACTGGCGCGTCAATTATTTCGCTTTGCGCTTCATTGACTTCAACAATTTCGGCAATTCCTCTTCAGCAACCACCCAGCCTCGGCACTTTGGACTGCCGCACAGGCATTTGATGGCTCCATGGGCAGCCCACTGGTAGTCGATCGTCAGTTCCGCCCCCTTGGGAATGTCGGTCAGGGCTTCGATCGTGACTTCCGACGGAGCCGGGCTACCGTCCTCGAACGTCACTTCGGAAATACACAATGTGCTGTTCGGCGTGCAGCAGTGATTGAGGTACCGAAACGGAGCACGTGGTTCCAGTGAAAGCGACCCGCCCAGATCGATGCAGTACGATGTGGCGTAGTCGGGATCGTCAATCACCTTCCCTTTGACTTCTCCGATAACGGTTCCTTGAGGAATGTCTTGACGCGCGAAAACGCCTTTACCAAATGGAACTTTTCCAACGCGAACCAAAGATTCAACCACAGACGTCATGTCCATTGACTCCTCACGATTCTTGATCGTGGAATGTTTTCCCGGCATCCGCCAACACGAATCATCGCGGCGGGAACGGACGCGACGATCAGGCTGACGTCACGATAACATCCAACGCAGAAGCGTCAACGGTTCACGGAGAGGTTGTCCGTTTTCGTAGTGTCGGCTTCCAGCCGACACGCCTGTTTCGTTTCAATGCCCGAAAAGACAACGCCATGAAGCTGAAACATCACATCAAGAAACGTGAGGAGCCCCATCAGCACTCGCCCTGATCAACGTTTCATAGAAGACGGATTTGCATTCGACGTCCGAGTCGGTTTCGGTTTCTCGGCCTGAGAATCATCACCACCCGTCGTTGATGGCGTCCCTCGTCCCGTCGTCGAACTGCCTGCCGGAGCGTTCAGGTTTGGCTTGCTGCTCGGTTTTTTGGGGGCAGCTTCCTTGTTGCTCACGGACTGAATATCATTGGCGATTTGCAGCGTATAGCCCTTCAAACTGGGGCGATACGGGTCTTTGAATTTGAGCGCTAAATCTTTCAGGAAACCACTGTCGTTAATTTTGACATGCTTAGGATCAAAGACGTAAACCGTTTCGATTCCATTGGGGTCGACTAACCGCACGGCCCTGGGAATGAACAACTTTAAATCGAGCATAATCCCGGCTTCGCTGTAGTTCTGACGGTCAGTATCCATGCGTGGGATCGCTTGAATATGGACTGCCGTATTGTCCTTGTTGAAACCGATCAGTTTCAGATTGAATCGCTGCTTTGCCTCTTCGGCCTTCATGCCGAAAAGGAACGGAAGTGGACTGTGGACAATGTTTTTCCCTCGCATGGAAACGGGAAGGACGTCGCGGGTATAAGTCTTGTCGTCGTCGTTAAACGAAAGGATTTCTTCCCCCGTGCAAATCCAACGCTCTGAAGAACCTTTTTCGAGCGTATAACCTTCTCTCGTGGCAACTTCACCCTTGACTGGCTTGGCGATCATGTCGATCCGGCCTTTGTCGGGAGTTTCCAGAAAGAATTCACCTTCGGAAACCTTTTCCACAGCAAATGACTTAATGAATTCCCTGCGAAGATGCTTTCCATGAATCGACTTGATCCTGGAAGAATGAGCCTCCCATTCGACCAGAATCTTTTCCAGTTTTGGGTCGAGCTTATCGATCTCCGGTTCTTTCTCCAGATCCTGAGGAGCCGGACGTGGCCGTTTCTCAGCGGCTGGACGTGCTTGTGAATTGTCAGCAGCCGGCTTGCCCGGAGCAGGTTGACTCGAAAGAGTTGCCTTGCCCGACGGCTGGTTATCCTTCGCGGACGGGTCCGGCCGTTTCGCCTGCTGGGCATACAGCATCGAGGCCGTGCTCAGGAGTGAACAGACTGTCAACAATACGAATGGGATTCGAATATTCTGTCGCATGATGGGAGCGTTCATCCTGAACGGTGGCATCAGTCATCCATGATCGGCACACGAACCGCGAACGGAAATCCGTCCGGCCCGGTGAAGCGAGAATCCTAGCGGAAGATTTTGACCAAGACCAGACCGGTTTTCCCGAGAGTTTTTCAGTGATCTGACCCCTAAAAGCACAAATCAGGCGAGCCGGGCGACGTCAGTCCCCGGATTCTTTTCTTTTATAGACTTCATCGAGTTTGAAACTTGACTCATTGAGCCAGGTTTCAGGATTTCTGCCAAAGTAGCCATCATCGCTCCGCGTGATGAGCATGTGTCGGAAACGATTCAACCGTTGCCTAAGCAGTGGAACAGTGACTTCGTGTGAATTCCTGATTTGAAAACATGCTGATTGGTATTCGCATGGTTTTCGAGCAATGCTCATCACGCGGTGCGATGATGGCTACTTTGGTCTGAGGCAAAGCCTCTTTGGACTTCTTCGAAATGATTTAGATTCGATTTTCGAGGCCTTGAAAGCAACAGCCAAACGGAGACGAGGGTCAAAGGAACAGTGACAGACCAGTAAGGTATGAAGAAATATCTCGCTTGAACGCCTTCGACGAGGTCACTCGGTAATTCTCCAAAACCAAATCCACACAATTGCCAACGCCAGACCATTCCCGTTTCGTCATACCACTTCGTTTCGGAATGAAACGGATACGTGGTCCACTCGGGCAGTGCCGTCATGTACTCTGCATCATCGATTTGACATTGCTGCCAGACGAGAACGCATTTCACCGAACTCACACTTTCAGACGTGTGTCTTCCACTATGAATCGAAAGCACATCCTGGACGGAATGGCTCCTCACCCACCCCACCATGAACACGCACGCGATCACCAGCGTCACGATGCCAATCTTCCGTCGCCATCCGTGAAAAAAATCACCCACGATTACTCCAAATCGAATCCCCTGCCGCTCCGCAGTTTTGCCTGTTTGATTCCGTTGATCTGACTCCGTTGGGTTTTTACCGACGACGGGAACGGCCGACAAACTTTCCGAATAACATCCCGCTAATTCCACCAGCGATCAGTCCTAAAACCATCCCTGGCAACGCATCATTTCCACAGATAAAACGATTCGGATTCGCGGCAAGAATCTTTTGGGCATGAATCTCGAAAGACAAATGTCCCAGCCAAGCCCCGATCAATGAACCAATGATTCCGAGCAAACAGCCGAGCGGTTTTTTTGTGGTCTTTTTTTCCACCATTGCGGAACCTGACGGTAAAAATCGTTTTCAATCCGAATCGAATACATCGACCAGTTCACCCCAAACCCTCGGAATCACGTTCAATATTTGGACTCTTAAAATTTGGTTGGCGGGGCCTGGAAAGAAGAAACCAAATTGAGAGGAGTGTCAGTGGAGTGGTGATGGCCCAGTAGGGAATAGTCCACAACGACGTCCGGGTTCCTGAAATCAGGTCGACAGGCATCTCACCCTTGCCGAATCCATTCCATTTGTACTGCCAACGGACTTCGGGCGAATCAAGGGAACCAAACCGAATCGGAAGTTTATTTGTAAACCATTTTAAGTCCGTTTTTGACGGGCCACCCGTTTGAAGTCTCTCCAATACGAGCTTGCCATTCAACGAAATGATGTATTCTGCGGCATGCGTCCCGCTTTGAAAGGTGACTACGTCTTGAAGACTGCTGCTTCTGACCCATCCCGCCATAAATGCGCACGCAAGCACCAGCATCAAAACGCCGATCTTCCGTCGCCAGCCCCGAAAGAACTCGACCATGATCCCCCCCCAAGACGAATCGACGATCACGCCAACGAACTTCCGTGCCCGATCCGCAGGGGATACAGTGTCAAAATGTCTTGAGGGCGTCAATTGTGAGTGACAGTTGTCAGTGTCAGTTGCCTTCTCGCTCCGCCGAGAAGCAAGCCGAATTCCCATTTGCCGTCGTCTGGAAAATACTCATCGAAAAGTCGTGACTCTTCCGAGAATAGTGACAAGAAACGCAGCGAAGGTTGATAATGCACCGAACATTATTTGGACTTGCGGCGATCATCGCCTTCGGTCGCAGTCATCCTTCCACGAGCACACCTCTCTCAGGTGTGCCGCTCGTCGAGCCGGAAGCGTTCGGATTGTGGCCGAGTGTTGCGGAAGAGCCGATCGAAGTCGGCCCAACGCCTTGGAGGTTGTGTCGAGGCCCGACGCCTGAGCAGAAACTTGCCCGAAAAGCGGACGAAGAAGCCAATGGAGCGCACGCAAGTCATTCCATCATCGTACGCATCAGCCCGAATACGGAGGAGGCATTTCGTAGCGGCGCTACTCTGCCATCCTGGTCAGTTGTCGTGAAGGAGAAACATAGTTCCCACAGCGAATCAGGTTCTTTCGATGCTTACGCCTTAATGATCAAGCACGATGCAGGCTACGACGCGGCGAACGGTGATTGGGTTTGGTTCATTCGTTATGTCAACGATTTCATACGCGTGCCTTTACGCCAACGGCGTTGCATGAAACGCCGTTGGCGTAAAGACGAAACAACGATGACGTTCGGGACATTTCCGAGTCGGCAAATCGCTCAGATGTTCGCCGCCAGCACGCCGATATCGACATGGAAATACTCCGCCAACTTGCGGATCATCTGACGGCTGAAGTTTTTCTTACCTGAGAGCACTTCCGAAATCGAGGATTTCGGCAACGCGATGTCACGGCTTAGTTGTGTCTGGGACACACCCTTGGCATCCATCAGATGACGTAGCATATCGCTGTCCGAGGCTGGGGGGATCGCATGATGTTCATCCTCGTATGATCCCGCGAGATCGCTTAAGGCATCAAGGTAGGTCTCTGCCCCTTCGTCTAACGTGTCACAAGCCAGTAGCCGATCCATGACACGCTGTGCTTCGGCGAGATGCTCGTCCGACTTGATCGACGCCAAAGGGAAATCGAGCACAAGCTCCATATAGGAGTCTCGACTCTTCCCCCTCAGGCGGAACTGTGTATTTGTTGCCGCCGATGTTGAAAACCGCGAAGTTCCCGACAAGGCTTGCCGATCCATATTCCGCTTTCACATCCGACCACGAATGCCAAGCCACACTTTTGTGGCTGATGTGAGTGTGCCATGCCTGCAAAGGACCTTCAGAGTCCTCGCATTTGGGGGTGACCCAAAACTCACGAAGTCTTGTTTTTGAGATAACCCGCATCCCCGCTTTCTCCCATCATCTGCACTTCGGCCTAGTTTAGTTCGTGAAATGCGAACAGACAATGCCAACGTTCGCGGAATGCGAACCACCTGATCGGGTTCCGCCACATGAATCCGCCATTCATTTCCTTTTCACGTTCCTGCATCCGACAAGAAATCCGTCGCATCAACAAAATGTTTCTACCGGCGGCACGACTGCGCTAGTACACGAACGGTTCGACATCATCGCTATTGCAATTCGTCCGACGATTTCAGGCTTGGATTGTCGGGCTGACATCCGATCGTTCGGCAGTCGGCGGCCTGGGTTGGCCGTGACGCTTCAAGTTTTTCTTGTTTCTCCCCGTTTTCGCCATTGCCAAGTGCGGGTGGCTGTCTAAAACTCTGTCGACTCGGGCACATGAATGAAACCGAGGAACACAACTCTTCAGGCCATACCGATCTGCTCGGCATGGAATGCTCTGGATCGCTTTCTTGAAGCGGGTGTGACGTAGTTACCGCACCGAGTTCCTGCCGACTCATTGGATTGGCAGGTGAACTTTCGTGCATAAGCCCACGCGATCTGCGCGTATGGAGTTGTTTGGTTGGAATCCTATTGATTCTAACGCCCACGCGACCAGGGTGTATTAAAGAATTCGGTATAGGCAGAAGAGTCATGAGACGAGCGAAATTGGCATCGATTGCGATTGCAGCCCTGACCCTTACGGGGCTGGTGGGCGGATCAGCTGCTCGTGCGGGAAACATGGTGATTAACGGTAGCTTCGAGAATAGCACTCCGGCGAATGGAAAGGCAGAACTTCAAACTTTCAATCCGAATGGGACCGTGTTAACACCCGGCGCTGTGATTCCCAACTGGGCCCAGGATCTCAATAACTCCTCTAAAGCGTTCCTCGTCACGGGCAACAATGACAGTCAGAACACAAACTATCTTCAGGTCGGCGTTTCTCCGAGTGGCAGCTTCGATGGCCAAAACTTCGTGATGTTGGATTCCGGGCCGAAGTACAGTGCGGCTCTCTACCAGTCGATCAACGGTCTTGTTAAGGGTCAGGAGTACGTCGTTACCTTCCTTCAAGCCTCCAGCCAGCAGTACAACATTCACGGTGCGACGACCGATCAATGGCAGGTCGGTCTCGGAGACGATCTCGCCGCCAGCAAGAGCAATTTTCAAGTTTCGACCTTGATGCATAACCCCAGTACAGGCTCGACCCCATGGACCGAGCAACGGATGGTATTCACAGCCGATAGAACCGGCAGCGAAGTGTTAAGCTTCTACGCGGTCGGGTTAGCGGTTGCGGCCGGGGGGAACCCGAACTCGTTGCCGCCGATGGCCTACCTGGATAACGTGACCATGAGCGCCGTTCCAGAACCCTCGTCCATCGCTCTGACGGCAGTGGGCATGATCTGGGTTGGAGCAATTCGCGTCTACCGGCGATTTAAGGTCGCTAAAGCCTGAACTCGCCCGAATCTCGAACGAGTCGTCAGTCAACGCTTCAATGTGGGGTTGTGTGCCACTGGCGTGCGTCTTCGCATGCCAGTGCTCGTCGATTTTACGGCATTCGAAATTCCATGTAGGATCGAGCGTGCGGCGTCCACGGCAAGCACATTTTCGCGGCGTTCCCCAACGATGAATTCATTGCCCCACAACTTCATCCGATAAATCATCCGGATGCTCTTCCGGTGAATCAGGTTCAACAGTTGCTTCACGTTTGATTCGGAAGGCTTCCCTACCGAGTGTCAGCGTAATCCTGGCTGTGTCCATCAGTGCTGAGAAGTCGGGTAATTGTTCCAATGAACTGGAAAAGATGGCATGAATAGACGTTCGGTCCTTTTTCCGAATCGCGCGAGGATGCAGCGTTGCACTTGCTCCACAGTTGGACTCATTCCTGCGGATACTGTCGGCACGAAACTGGTTAGAGGTGTTCCGGCAAATCCCGCATTCATTCACCCTGTTTTATGATTTGCGACCGTTCAAGATCGACTCCTGTTAGCAAACGTCCTTCGTGGTCCGAAGGTGTTTCACATGTTGCTTCAAGTGGCGAATGAAGCCCGTTAAGGCAACGCCAGGATTTTTCAAAACGGTACTGAGTGACGTGCCACTGCATCGGAGTCTTCTCCGACGCAGTGCTCTTCGCAATTTTCGTTGGCTTCAAAGAGCACTGAGTGACCGAAGACGGTCATTCAGTGGCACAAAATTTCGTTCGAACCATTGTTTTCCCGAAGAAAAATCCTGGCGTTGCCGTTAGGGCGTCAGCCAATGTGGGAGTTTGCGGTAAGCCTTGGGCACCCAGGATCGAGCCCGGCGCAACACGTTCCCTGTGCGTCGGTTCGGGAAAACGCGGACTCCAACCGAGTCCCTCGATTGCCACAACACGTTTTCGGTGCTGTGGAACACCGTAATCGGCGGCGTTTAGATTGCGAAGAGGGGGGCATGAAAACCGGCCGAAAGGACCGGCCCCAATAAATCAATCACAAGCCGTCCTTCAGCACCCGTTAGGAAGCCTTCAACACAAACGAAGAAACCCCAGAATTTGCAGATTCCGGGGTTTCTTCGTTGATATTTTGGATTTGCAGCAACCGTCAATTTGCGTCGTTCTAGGGTAAGCAAGGTGTTGATCAAAACCCGTATCCAGTGTGACGAACTCAGGAACCATCTCCTTGTGAACACAAGCGACGAAGTTTATTGGTTCGTGACGTCGCGAGAGAAACCACACTCCGGACTCATGTCGCAGGCTGAGCAACGGTTCGATTTCGTTTGCGCCATCGAAGTACAGCCACAGCGGCGACCCCAAGAGCTGCGAGACTGATGGTACTTGGCTCTGGGACCGCAGCAGGCGGAGTCGCAGCATGGGCCAGGTCAATTTCAAACTTGCTCCCTTCATTATTGCCGTAATTTAATGAATTGATTGGCGCGCCCACCGTTAATGTCCCAAACAATTCAAAGCCGGAATTAAAGAGATTCTCTCCATACAAATAGGCGTTGACGGAGGAATTATTTTGAACGGTCCAACTGCTGATGTTTGACGATAATACACCAGTTGAATCCTGGATCCCCGTGAAAAGTGATTGTCCTCCGGTGACCGCAACAGAACCTCCAGTTCCGGACAAAACGCCACCATTACCCACGGAATTGATCGAGTCGAGTTTCAGCGTTAGCGCACCAGCGCCAGAATTTTTCCCAAAAATCGACAACTCGTTGGCTGTGGCGGACGGAACTGTAATGCTTTGGAAAGAAGTGTTTGTCGTCCCCGTTGTCTGACCCGTCCATGTGGTTGCAGCGATGCCGTGAGTCGGATCGTAAGTGTAGGTGAAATTGTATGTTTGTTGAGACCAGGCAACACTCGTGTTGTTTCCGCGTGCACCGCTGCTCCCTAAGGCGCTCTGGTTTCCGACGTAAACGGTTCCGTTGGCACCACTCGCGTTAGAGAAATTTCGATCTCGGACAGCGGCGTAACCACTGGCACCGGTGGCAGTAGAGTCTGTGCCCGACGTTAAGATCAACCCGGCAGAGGCGGACGAGCAAGCCAGCAAGCCAGCAGAAATACCGCAGAGCCAGCCAAGACGATGACGATTGATCAGTTTGTACAATGAGTTGACGTTCATAGCCAATTTTCTATTACATTGATCGGGTGTTGGAGTGTTTTCAGACGCACGAGGTTCTAGACCGCCAAGAAAGAAATTCCACAAGAAAAATAAGGCATAGTGATGGCCGCGTCTCAGGTTTCTCCAGCGGTACGAGGAGTTGGCAGCGAACGACGCCAAGATCCTTCGAAAGCGTGAAACCGGTTCGATCCGAGATATTCTTCAAAACCAATCTGGGATCGCGGTACGCAAGTTTCACCGAGAAGCCGATCCTCGCGTGGCATTGACTTCCAGACTATAATTAGCCGGTGTCGGGACGGTGCCACATCCGCACTTTCCCGGTCGTTTCGAGTTCCCTTTTTGCAGCAGGCACCATGGGTATCAATCGCGGAATTATCGTCACTTCGATCGTCTTTGTTGCTTGTGGTGGTTACTTGGCCCAAGGGCAGATTCGTGACAAACAGGTCGACTCGATCAAAAAAGGAGTGGCAGCTGGTGACGCAACACCCAAAGCCGTTCCCAAGCTTGACGCCGGCAGCAAGCCAGCTGACGCAGTGAACAAGCCTGCCGAGGCCGCAGCGCCGCGCGGCGCAGCGACCCCGGAAGACTCGGAGGAAAAAGCGATCCGCGCCAGTGCGGCAGCGTTCACGAAGTTGTACAACGCACATGACTCCAAGGGGCTGGCGGCGCTGTTTTCACCGAAGGCGGAGATGATCGATGAGAACGACAGAACCGTGAAGGGACGCGAGAAGATCGAAGAAACGTTTGCGAACGTGTTCAAGAGTTTTCCTGACGCCTCGATGGAGGTGGATGTCAAATCGATCCGCGTCCTGACTCCGATGCTGGCAATTGAAGAAGGGACCACACGGTCCAAAAATTCCAAGGATGATCCTGAAGACGCCACCGAATACGTCGCCATCCATGTAAGGCTCGACGGGGCTTGGCAACTTGCCTGCGTTCGCGACTGGAGCGCGCCGCCCACAGCGTTGTCGCCGCATGACCATCTTGAACGAGATCTGTCGTGGCTAATCGGCGATTGGATTGATGAAAGTCCTGAATCCGTTGTGCATACGGTCTGCCAATGGCACGACAACGGCAATTTTCTGGTCCAGAAGTTCGAGGTCAACGTTGCCGGTCGGATTGCGATGTCCGGAACGGTCCGCATTGGCTGGAGCGCGGTGACGAAACAATTTCAATCATGGATCTTTGACTCGCACGGAGGCCATTCCACAGGATTCTGGGTGCGTGAAGGTGATCGCTGGATCGTCAAAATGCAGGGGGCGACGGCAAACGGCGAAACCGGCTCGTCGACCAATTATTACCGCCCCGTCGACGCCGACACGATCGCTTGGGGATCAATCAATCGCATCATTGATGGCGAGCCAATAGCCGATATTGGCGAGATTATTGTCAAACGACGGCCTCCGCGTCCGGCAGAATAAACACATTGCAACTTTACGAATTCAACAGCATCAGGCTCATCAAGAGAATCAAGCCATGAGAATCAATTCAGTGTGCGCCGTCTTATTGTCTGCGGCGATGTTGATACCGTCCGAAGCGGTCTTCGCGCGTGGTTTCGGCGGTCGCGGCGGCGGCGGCGGCTTCGGTGGGGGCGGTGGAGGTTTCGGCGGAGGAGCTCGACCGAGCTTTGGTGGAGGTGGTGGTGGATTTGGCGGTGGCGGATTTAGTGGAGGAGGAGCACGTCCCAACTTCGGTGGCGGCGGGGGCTTCAGCGGCGGGATGGGCGGAGGCGAGCGGCCGAACTTTGGTGGCGGGATGGGCGGAGGTTCGAACTTCGGAGGTGGTGCACGACCGGACTTCGGCAATATCTCAAATCACAGTCCTTCGTTCAGTCATCCAATCGGCGGCGGATCATACCAGCCGAATTTTGGTGGTGGAAATCGGCCCCAATTCGATGGCGGTGGAAATCGCTTCGGCGGCGGATTAAACGGCGAACGCAATCCATTCGCAGGAGGGAATCAGGGTGGGCTGCGTCCCAACATCAACGGTGGAATTGGCGACCGCACGAATATCGGTGGAGGCATCGGTAACCGTACCGACATCGGGAACCGTACCGACATCGGCAATCGCACGAATATCGGAAACCGCACGAACATCGGCCAGATCGGAAATAACAATTTCAACAATATCCACAATAACATTAACATTTCCACCAATCGTCCGTATTACAACAACTGGCAGCATGGCAATTGGAATGGTAATTGGAACCATCCCGGTGGTGGGGGGTACTGGAATGGTTGGGCACACGGTTACGCGAATGGGTACAACCACGGCTACTGGAATGGCGGATGGGGTGGCTACTGGCACGGCGGCTGGGGGGGATATTGGGGACGTCCCTGGTATGCCGCACCCGTCGCCTGGGGCCTCGGTACCTGGGCACTCGGCTCGATCATGTTCGATTCGGGTTATGCAAGTTACAGCAATCCCTACTATGTCAGTGGCGGCAATACTTCGACGTATTACGACTATTCTCAGCCCATCACGGTAATCAACCAGCAGCCAGCCGACACTGCCACAGCGACCGTGGAAACCACTGACGCTGCCATTCCTGCCGCAAATGATCAATCGTCCTCGCCCGAAGTGCAGGAGGGGACGGCACACATGAATTCGGCCCGTTCCGCCTTTCAACAGGGAGACTATGCGACTGCGTCGCGTGAAATCGACGCGGCGATTAAGGCTCTGCCAAAAGACGCCGCCTTGCACGAGTTTCGTGCTCTCATTTTCTTTGCGACGAAAGACTACAAGCAGGCCGCGGCAACACTTTATGCCGTGCTGTCGGCTGGACCCGGATGGGACTGGACGACCCTCGGCAGCATGTATACCAGCGTAACGACCTATACCGAACAGTTAAGAGCGCTGGAGAGTTATGTCAAAGTCAATCCATCCGCCGCCGACGCGCGATTCGTTCTGGCTTACCACTATATCGCGTGCGGACACCCCGATGCGGCCCGCAAACAGTACGAAGAAGTCGTGAAACTTCTGCCGAACGATCAACTCTCGGCACAACTTCTCAAACTCGTGCAGGACGATCCCGCAGCAAAAGGAACAGATCAACCGACTCCCCAACCCCCCGACGCTCAATCGTCAGGCAATCAACCGGTCGCACCTCAACCGATCGACGCAGCCAAGATCGTCGGCAAATGGACGGCCAAACGCCCTGACGGACCAACGTTTTCCCTCGACTTGACGGCCGATTCCAAGTTCACATGGTCGTATGAGCAAGGAGGAAAGAAGCAGGAATTCGGAGGGAAATACAAAGTCGACGGCGCGATCCTCGTCCTCGAGAGAGCGGACGGCGCACAAATGCCCGGACTCGTGGCGCTGTCGGACAACGGCTTCAACTTCAAGTTGTATGGCGGTGCTCCGGACGATCCGGGACTGGATTTCAAGAAGTAAGATCTCGGCTTCGACTCATCAAAAATCTTTCAGGATTGGGATGACTGACTTTTGAAGTTCGCCGGCTGTGACGTGGACCTGGCATGTTCGGTCGACGAATACGTCGACTTCACTGCGGACGCCGAATTCAGGGAGGTAGATTCCTGGCTCAATTGAAAAACAGCAGCCGGGGAGGATTCGGCGAGTTTCGTGGGTTTCCAGGTTGTCTATGTTCGCTCCGTTGCCGTGGGTTTCCTGGCCGATGCTGTGGCCCGTCCGGTGAACGAAGTATTCGCCGTAGCCTGCCTTTTCGATGACGTGCCGTGCTGCGTCGTCGACTTCGAAGCCTTGCAAAACCTGTTTCGCTGCGAAACGGTCGCGAACAAGTTGTATCGCCGCATCCCGTGCTGCCGCGACGATCTGAAAAATCGTTTCGTATTTCGCAGGGACCGTATCGCCCACGAAGCCGGTGCGTGTCAAATCGCTGTAGACGGCTCGTGGTTTGTCGAGTTTGGCCCACAGGTCGACAAGGACAAAGTCACCTTTGTGGATCGGAGTCGTTCCTGTTTCATAGTGTGGATCGCCACTGTTGGCATTCACTCCGACAATCGGCGGGTGATACGTGGTTAAGCCGTTTTTTGCGAAATGAGCCATGATCACATCGCGGACGGCGGCTTCGGTTGTCTCGCCGCGTGATCGGATCTCATTGGCGATGAAGCTCCACGCCGCCACATAGGCTGAATCGGTGTGACGACTTGCTTCAAGATGCATCGCCCATTGGGCGTCATCCCAGACCGCTTCGAACAACTGAATCAGGTCGCCCGAGGGAATGACATCGACTCCACTGGCCTTAACCAGTTCGACGGTTCCGGCGTCAACGCGAGAAATGTAGGGGTTTCCGTTACGTGGAGAATATTCCATCGCCACTCGTTTGCGGCCAGCGACAAGACTTGCGACTCCCGCTTCGAACTCTTGCCACTTCAGAAAAACCTGTTTGTCACCGGGCAAATGATCGAGTGCACCAGACTCAATGCGATGAACCAGTTTCTTCGGAGAGCCTTCACTTGGAATAAAATACATCCATCGACGTGACCCGGCTGGTCCGTCAGCAAACTGCAGGATGCGCCGAGCGAGAATATTGCTGGCTCGAAAATCGTAAAGGAGCCATCCATCGAGCTGGCTGTCACGGATCGCGGCTTGAATTGCTGGGAGATCGAACATGGATTTTTCTTTTCGTCACCCTGAATCAGGGGCCGATTGGCAGTTTCAATTGGAAGTCGCATCGGGCTGTTTGGCTTTTGGCGGCGTTTTGCTTGCAGGCGCCAAACCGCCTCCCGCTTGTTTCACCGATTGGACGAATTCCGGGTCAAGGCTGTCAAGGAACGACTGGGCTTTTGCCGCGTGATCTGGCAATTTCGCACCTGCCCCGGAGCGGACGTCTTTTCGGCAACTGAGAGCATACGCGACGATCTTTTCTTTTGCCGATCGGGAATCCCAGGGTGCACGGCCGTAGGCAGCAATCAGTTGATCGAGCGGTTTCCAGTCCTTCCACCGAGCCAGATCGACCACGGCCAGGTCGGCAAGTTCGGGACGGTTCAAGAATCGTCGCATCGCTGCTCGAAGGGACTCTTCACCAAACTGGCTTCGCCGATAATCCCACAAAAAGATGAGGGTCATTCGCATACCATTTAGGTCTGACAGTTGGTCATTCGACAATTTCGCAGGAAGCGAGTCGATCTTTTGCACGATCATCGACTGCAACCCGGCATCGCCGCGCAGCAATAAATAACCTCCCATCAAACCATCAATGCCGATCCGGTTGTCGTCGGGGTCGATCGTCTGGATTCGACGCTTGAGATATTCCGCGTCGTCGTCGTTTCCACAAAGTCCCAGCAGCATCCCGTAAAACGCTCGACGAACAACCAGTTGGCGATTTGGATCTTCCAGCCAGCCTCTGACTTTGGCTCGTGAAACCTGTGGAGCGAGTTGTTCAACATCCTCGAATTTCGCTCGGGCAAATTCACTGAACGCATCGGTTGAAATCGTGTTGTTGTTGTCGTCTAGAAACTTCAGGAAATAGGCAAGCCGTTCGACAGGTGGACTTTCCAGAGCGGGTGCATTTCGAAGGTATTTTTCTTCACGGCCAAGTTCGTCCATTTCGATCGGCAGGCTCCACTCCATTTCGCCATTTTTCAGTTGGCCCATCAGCATGAACAAGTCGCCTGGTTTGCCGGTGACGCCGATTGGGATTTCGATTTTTGCCGAGGGCTTGTACGAATCCGAGGGCCTCATTTGCTTCAGGACCTGAAACGTCGTCTTCTGCATCGACAATTCTTCACCGTCGACAGAACTCAGGAACTTGACGACGCATGCGGCGTCGGCTTGAGCGAGTTTTTCGCTGAGTGTTGCATCCGTCGGTGGGCAAAACGGGCACGCGTGAACAATGAACGCGGTTGCGACCGCAATCGAGGCAACGAATCCGATCAATGAAAAACGCCGATTCCCTGGCATTCTGATCCCCAGTGTAATGGGAGGCGTGGTTGTTCTGGGGTCGGGTGTTCAAATTTCAAAATTGGCCGGTAAAGCGACTTCCATCAAAAAGTTGATCAACAGACCAATTTTGAAATTTGAACGCCCGATCCCCTCTAACAAACGCGAAAAATCCGGGGGTTTACACCGCCCGGCTCGCCAAGACGAATTCACTTCAGCAGGAAAAATCGCTTGGCTTCATTGACGGTCTTCGGGTCCTTGCGTTCCAGTTCTTCCAGGCACTTCTGGCCTTTCAGGACATGGGCGGGTAGTTCAACGACTTCTTTTGATGTCGCTGCAGGACCGGACGATGCGCCCGTTGAGTCCGTCGATTCCGGCTTTTTTTCGCCTGTGTCTTTGGTGCTCGACAGCATGTAACGGACAATGGCTCGTTTCACCGAGGGGATGTTTTCCTCTGCGTCGTACAGACTCATTAACTTATCTTGCACGGACCAGTCCTTCATTCGTGACAGGTCAGCGATGACGAGATCGGCAAGTTCCGGTCGATCAAGTAGCAGTCGCATCGACTGACGTAATCGATCGATCGAGATGCGACCATCGCCATATTGCCACATAAACCGCAGAGCCTGCATGGCGGCATAGGTCTCACTGAACGGGGCTTTTGAGTTTGTCAGCTTTTGCTTTTCGATCAGCTCCAAACCCTTTTCGCCCGTGATCAGCAGATAGCCACCCATGATTCCGTCGACGCCCAATCGAAACTCATCGGTCTGTTCGACAATCTTTTCTTCCATCAATTTGGCATCGTCTGCGTTACCACAAAGTCCGAGCATCATCCCGTACAAGCCTGTTCGGCCGGGCGACACGTCTTTTGAAGTCAACCACTTCCGCAGCTTTTCACGAGGCAATTGCTTGTTGAGCTTGGCAACATCGGCGTACGCGGCGTTGGCAAATTCGCCAAACGCATCGTCGGAAATCATTTTGTCATCGGTTTCAAGATATTTCAGGAAGAATGCCAAGCGTTCGCCAGCAGGTAGGCTTGGTTTGGGCGAGTTCCGCATGTAGTCGTAAGCGACCTTGCTGACTTCCAGCGGGCTACCCCATTCGATCACCGATTCGACCTTGGTGCCGAACAGCATGAACTGGTCACCCGGTTTGGCCGATCGATAGCGAACGAGCGAAATCTTACCACCTTTGGCCAGCTTTCCACCATCGGGCTGATGAACAATGTCGACAACTTCAAAGTCGGTGGAACCCGCGTCAGAGATTTTCGCTGGTTGGCCACCCACCCACTTCACCAGAACAACCGCATCCGATTGAGCGACCTGTTCTGAGAGTGTCAGGGAAGGTGCCGAACAAAAGGGACACGCGCCAACGGAAAACGGCGCGATGATCGCTGCCGAGACCATTACCAAAACGGCAGTCCAATTTAACAGTCGAGATAACGTCATCAGAAAATCTCCTGCAGGGAGAGAAAACCACTTTGCGAACAGAAGCGTCCACCAAACAAAATAGCATACCAAATCTTCGCAAGTTGCGCGAGATCAAATGCAGATTGGAGCGATTCTCGTAGGTTATGACAACCAAAAACTAGAAGGGAGCCACGATTACGGACTTCTGCGGGCCTGAAACTTGACGCATCGAGTCAAGTTCGAGGATTTCCTCCAAAGTAGCCTTCTCGCTCCGCGAGAAGAAAGCCAAATTGCCATGAACCTTGTAATCAGTCGAGGCTTAGAAGTGCCGATCGAGTTTTTTTTGCAAATCGGCTGTCCTCTCGCGGAGCGAGAGGGCGACTTTGGTCTGACGCAAAGCCTCACTGAAGTTTTCGAAATGGTCAAGCAAAACGCACAACTCCGCATTGGATCGCACGGCCTTGTCGAAGACTCCAAGACCGTGGCACCCGCTCGCATACAAATTCACTTTGAGTGCTAACCCTTCAGGATTTCGGAAACGACACGGGCTGCTCTTCCGTCCGTAATCTGTTGTTCTCGACCGTTGAATTGATACAGCAACTTCGAATGATCGATCCCCAGTTGACGGAGGATCGTCGCCTGAAAGTCATTCGGGGTGACGATATTCACGGCAGCCCGGTGGCCGACTTCGTCCGTCTCACCATACGTCATTCCCGGTTTGAAACCTCCGCCGGCAAGCCAGATCGAAAATCCCTGACCGTTGTGATCGCGGCCATTTCCGTCGGTAAGATCCCCTTCGCTGACCGGCAGTCGTCCAATCTCACCGCCCCAATGGACGATCGTCGAATCGAGCATCCCTCGCTGCTTCAAGTCCGTGACAAGAGCCGCAGCAGGTTGATCCGTACGCTGACAAATCGCAGGGAGGTTTTTGCGGATATCGGTATGAGTATCCCAGGGCTGGCCACCGAGAAACATCTGCACAAAGCGAACGCCCCGTTCGACCAGTCGCCGAGCGATCAGACATCGCGTTCCGTATTCGCGAGAATGAGGCTGATCCAGACCGTAGAGCTTATGAATGTGTTCGGGTTCTTGCGAAATATCCAAGGCCTCCTTTGCTTCAGTCTGCATTGCCGCAGCCAGTTCATAGCTGGCGATTCGAGCTTCGAGATCCGATTCGCCAGGATGCTGTTCCAGATGCCGCTGATTCAAACGAGCCAGCAAATCAAGATTCTGTCGTTGCAACGGGCCTCGCAACTGCGGCGGCGGGTCAAGATTAAAGATTCGCGGTTCTTCAGCCCGCAGGACCGTTCCCTGGAATAACGGAGGCATGAATCCGCTGGACCAGTTCAACGTTCCGTCCACAGGATGACCTCCGGGGTCAGCCAGAACGAGGTACGCCGGGAGATTCTGGTTCTCATTCCCCAATCCATAAACGATCCAGCTTCCCAGCGTGGGTCGACCGGTTACTGCCGGAATGCCACCGTGGAAATATCTGATCGACACTTCGTGCCCGTTGTGGCCAGTGTGCATCGACCGTACAACGCAAATGTCGTCAACAATCCCTGCCGTGTGAGGTAGCAGCTCGGAGACCTCGGTCCCGCATTGTCCATGAGCGGCGAATTTCCACGGGCTGCCAAACAACTTTTTACTGGCGCGATTCACGAAACTGAACGCGACTTCTCCACTGTAGTCCTGGCCGTGATGTTTGGTCAGTTCAGGCTTGGGATCAAGCAGGTCCATGTGAGCAGGCCCGCCATGCATGAACATCGAAATCATGGCAGTCGCTTGCGGCGTCGACGGAGGCGTTCGCCGCTTCAGGTCATTCGCCTGGGATTCTTTGGGCTTCCCGGGAGGAGACGCCAGCAACCCCTCATCACGAAGCAGTGAGGCGAGCGCAAAACTTCCGATTCCAAAGGCGTTTGTCGCCAGGAATTGGCGACGTGATCCGCCACTATTGTTTGTCGTGTTCATAGGAAAATCTGTTGTCATGAATGCCTCACGCTTGTATTCGTCGTTGGATCTTGTGAGCCGGCTGGTTCAATCGATATACAAAAACTCGTTGCTGCTCAGAACTTGCTGGCACAGGCTGGAGAGTGCAATCAAATCGTGATCACCCTTGGCTCCGCTCGCTCGTAATGTTTGCAATTGTTGTTCAACAAACTGACAGGCAATCTCCAATTCTTCCGCAGTGATCGGACGGCAGTACGCAAGCCGCCACGCGTACGCGATCTGCTGCGGGGCCGAGGTGGTCAATGGCCCATGGAAATCAGCGGCAGAATCCCAACGGCCTCTTGGTTGACCGGCGTTGTCAGCCAATTGAAGGCCAAAGGCCCAATCGAAGGAGTCGCTGGTATCGGCCTCAAGACAATCGATGACGAAATCGAGTATCTCACCTTGCTGGACTTCGATCCGCGCCACGTTCGTCTCAACAGTGTTTGTCTTCGATGTCCATGTACCGGCAAGACCGTTGCGGTTGGAAATGACTCTTGCTCGAACACCATCCCCCGATTCGGAATGATGTTTTAACGATCCGGTCATCGAAATGATTCCGCTTTCAGGTGCAGTCCAACGACGGATCACAGAACGCTGCTGGTTGTTGCCAGGATGTCCGGCTGAAGCATGAAGAAATGCGTGACCAACAATGCCATCAGGGAACGAGCTCGTGGCCTGCCATTGCGAACCTGTCCAATGAGCGAACGGTTGAAACTGGACGACAGGATGCTGCCCTGGACCCGCTGCAGGGGCTTCGACGACTGATCCCAATCCATACTGCCAAGCCGCTTGACGGCTGGGGAATCGAGCTTCAATCGGACGAGTCAAGTCCCGGTCAAGATCATTAGGGGTTTCCAGACGCAATCGTTTCGCCAGTTGATCAGCTTGTTTCATCGTGAAGTCACCATTCATCAACATCAGCGATTGAAGGGCGACTGTACTGCTGATGCGGCGGTCACAATTGACCGACATGACGGGTGAATCGAATGCCGTTAACAGTGAAACCGGTTTGCTGCGTCGGCTTTGAATATAGACGCTGCGCCGCGCCGAATCGTCTTTAACATGAACCTGGCCAGCAAAGTCTTCGACGACTTCGATCGGTGGTCCGAACTGATTTTTGTCGAGTCGGCCGTTCGTGGCGAGCATGCGATCTCGTACGATTTCGGCTTCCAGTCGTCTGATGCTGAATCGGGAATAAAGTGCCCCATCGGAATCGATGTTGGATGCGGTGGCATCGATTCGACGCGAGGATTGACGATAGACCGACGAAGTCATAATCAGCTTGTGCATCCGCTTCAGGCTCCAGCCCTGTCGCACCAGCTCGTCGGCCAGCCAGTCGAGCAATTCAGGGTGGGTCGGTCGACTCCCCAACACACCGAATTCGCTCGGTGTATCAACGATCCCTTTACCAAAGTGATGCAGCCAGATGCGGTTCATCAGAACTCGTCCCACCAGTGGGTGCTGACCGTTGACCAGATGCTTGGCCCATGCAAGTCGACGCCCGGATGAGGGGAGTGCCGCGTCATGTTCCGGGATTTCGAAACGTTCACCAACAGGGGACGCAATCGTCAGATCCGCCGGTTTCACGATGCTCGTCGGCTGGCGGTGATCGCCCCGATGAAAGATGTTCGTGACGGGCGGAGCCCCAGCGGGTTCGGTCAACACGCTGATAAAATCTTCGATCGGCTTTTCAGCTCGTTTAGCCTGTATGACCGCCATATCCTTTTTCAGTTCCTCAGCCGCCGCCGCATTGAACTGGTACAGGACGCCCGGGTTGACGTTCAGCCCGGGATTTGTGGCGACCAGCTTTTTCTGTTCGTCTGTCCGCTTGTCGTCCGGCGTTTTGAATGCCGCTCGCAGAACTTCCCGCTGGTCCTCCGGAAATTTTTCGAGTGCTTTATCGAATGCTTCCGCAACCAGTTTTGCCTGTTTCTCATTGAACGCAGCCTGCAATTTTCCCGCGTCGGCTTCAACTTCTGCTGCTTTCGCCCGGTCGGCATCGGTGTAAAGCGATATCACCCGATCACGAGGAATGATCCAGCTCTTCCAGTTCAAGGCCGGATCAAAGACCGCTCGCAACTGGTAGTAATCCGACTGGGGGATCGGGTCATAACGATGGTCATGACACTGGGCACATCCAACACTCAGCCCCAAAAATGACGATGAAACAATCTTGATGGTATCGGCCACGACCAGGTTGCGTGACGTTTCCGGGTCACCCTGGCCGCTGGCTGTCGGATCTGCTGCCATCCGCAGAAAGCCCGTGGCGATCAAAGTTTCAATGGTTTCGCTGGGCATGTTTTTGTAGGGCGGGGCAATCAATTCGTCTCCAGCGAGCTGTTCAATCACGAACTGATTCAGCGGCTTGTCGGCGTTCAGCGACTTGATGACATAATCGCGATACTTGTAAATATAGGGTCTGGTTGTGTCGGTGTTGCCGTCCCCTTCTGAGTCCGCGTATCCCGCGACATCCAGCCAATGCCTTCCCCAACGTTCGCCGTAGTGTTTCGATTCGAGCAGTCGATCGATCATCGCATCGTAGGCACTTGGTGATTCATCATTCAGATACGCGTTTGTCTCTTCCAGGGAAGGGGGGAGCCCGATCAGGTCAAAATAAGCCCGCTTTAACAAAGTGAATCGGTCGGCTTCCGGGTTCAGGCCGAGGCCGATCGATTCGAGTTTGGCCAGCACAAACGAATCAATTGGCGTTCTGACTCGGTTCACAGCGTTGACGTTTGGGACGTCTGGTCGCCGGATTGGCTGAAAGGCCCAATATGCACGCTCTTCGCTCGTGATACCGATTCCGGGGTCCAGTTTCAGAGGTTCGTCTTTTGCGGTTGGTGCTCCGGCGGCGATCCATCGCTCAATCATTTGAACTTTGTCAGCAGGAACCTTCTTTTCACCCGGCGGCATTTCGCCAGTCGCCATGCGGCGCAACAGAAGACTGTCTGCAGGAACACCGGGCTGGATTGCCGTGCCGCTCTCGCCACCCGCGACCAGAAACCGTCGTAAACGAAGATCCAAGCCTCCCGACAGTTTTTCGGCTCCTCCATGACAGTCGAGGCAATACGCTTTCAAGATCGGGCGTATGTCTGCTTCAAACGAAGGAGCGGGTGCCGAAGCCCCTGTCGCTGAAGTCGGGTCGGCCATCACGCGGTTGTCGTTGATGACCGCTGACAGGACGATGCTGGATACAAATAAAGTCAGAAACTTTGAAATCGGTTGATTCATATTCATTCGAAGCTCAGCGAGGACCAACGGCAGGGCTGCAACAACCTTTTTCACTGACGTGCAAAGGCTGTCATGCAGCGGAAACCAAGGGGGATTCATCGGCAGGTATTGATATCTTCAGCGAACCGGTGCCAGAACGCAAGCGGATTTTGGCGGTTGAACGACACTGTCGGGATTAATTTCGATCCTCAGACAATTGATTGCATTTGGTGGTTTTGGTCAGGGGGCAACTCAACGGAGGAATCACACTCGGGGTGTTTCAGGATCGATCTGCTTTGTTTCGCGATTTTTTCGAATCACCCTCATTTGATTCTTCGAACTTGACCGGATGTCGCGGCGAATTGGAGTAACCGAGGGGACTGAGTACGTTCCGTGCAGCGAGCGTTTCGGGTTGCAGAAGAATTGTACTTAAACGTGATTCTGCCACGACGATTACAACGGAAGTGTGCCTGAACGCCAGCAAGTCGCTGCTGCTATCGACGTCAGCGAAATGACGAGCATGCTATGCGCCGATTGACCTTTGACGCAGGCGAGCGTCGGCAGCATAGCGAAACAGTCGTTGCTTCCATCGGGGCAAGCCCGAAGGAGAGCGGGTTAACTCGCTGCGCCCGTTGTAGCCGACCAGTTGTGATCCCGCTGGGGCAAGCCCGGCGGAAATCTGAAAGACGTACAGTTATCCGTTTTGTGGCAAATAGATGTTTGTAATGATTCACCACAAAACGAGCCGCCGATCTTCGGCAGATTATCGATCGCCCCACGCGTCTGGTGCAAACTCGTAGACGGATTTGGTCGACTGTTCTGGAACGTCGCCGGACGGACTCAAGCGATTGACGCGACTCGCACCCGGATTGGTCAACACCGGTATCACATCCCGATTCAAACACGGGATCTTTTACCAATCGGAGAATTCAAGCAATTCGCCGATTGGCTTTGCTTGAATCTTGAAATCAGCGGTGACGGACTGGGACCGTTGAGCGGGGTCGGGCGCCGACACCGATCGCAACTGAGGCGATCACACTTTTCCCTCGCCAATCACTTGCAAAAACGCCCATTTTGGCCAGAAACATTTGTGGACACGATCTTGTGCTGCCGATTACTGTTCGTGTTTGCACATGAAACTGGAACAAGGATGTTCTCATGCGCACTCACCACCTGGGTTCTCTGGTTGCCCTGCTGCTACTTCTGAATTCGACCAGGGCTGACGATGAGGTACGGCTGTTTCAAGATGCGCCCAACTCGCACGTCTGGTTCAGCAGCGAATATTTGCTTTGGTGGTTTAAGCAAGCTCCTGTTCCTGTCCCGCTCGTCACTTCAGCGTCTCTTTTGGATCCACTCCCCGGCGCGATTGGCCAGCCTCATACGAGTGTCTCGATCGGGGACCATTCGGTAGGGGGCCAACCCGATTCTGGCGGTCGCTTCTCGGTGGGAACATGGTTGGATTCGAACTCATCCATTGGAGTCGAAGCCAGCTATTTGTTTATGGCCAGTCAGTTCACGCGAGCCTCTGTCGCGACGTCAGGCCAACCTGGATCACCGAATGTCGCCGTTCCATTTTTCGACCCTTCAGGCATTGCAGGCTTGAAGGGGATTCCAGGTGAAACGATCTTTATTCTGCCAGGTCCGTTACCATCTCCGATCCCCAGTTTCCAGGGTCTCTTCAAGTTAGATAATGAGATCCAAATGAATTCCGGTGAACTGAATAGCATTTGGGCGATCGGACGGAGTCGCAATTTGCAGTTCGACGGGGTGTGCGGATTCCGTTGGCTCGAAGTTGCCGAGAATCTCACTCTGACCGGTCAGACATCAACAATTCAAGGCGCTAGCCCCGGGTTTTACAATTTTTTTGATCGCTTTGATACTCAGAACAATTTCTTCGGCGGGCAACTGGGATTTCGAGCCCGCTGCCAATTCGATCGGTTTTTGATCGTCGCAGGGGCACGCGTTGCCCTGGGCGACAGTCATCAGAGTGCGCAATTGAATGG
Source organism: uncultured Schlesneria sp. (assembly GCA_903834925.1). Taxonomy (GTDB): domain Bacteria; phylum Planctomycetota; class Planctomycetia; order Planctomycetales; family Planctomycetaceae; genus Schlesneria. The sequence goes on along the minus strand of CAILLA010000205.1, from coordinate 2,891 downwards.
AGCCGGCCAGACCAGTTCTGGAAACTTGTTCTTATCGACATCCGGAACTTCGAATCAAGTGATGCCCGGTGGTATTTTTGTGCAACCAACAAACATTGGTCATTACAATCAAGACGTCTTCGCAGTGGTCCCGGAAGGCAAGCTTGAGCTAAGTTATCGACTGACGTCTCACATTTGCCTCACACTTTGTTACACCTTCTTATACGACAGCAGTGTGGCCCGACCGGGAGACCAGATTGACAGGCAGGTCAACATCACGAGAACCGCACTTGCGGATCTTTCACGATCAACCGTCGGGGTCGGTTCTGGACCGGTTGAGATCGGACAACAACCGGGTCGCTCACCTTTACCTTTCGGTCCAGGTAACCCGTTGTTTCATTTCCATGACTCCGGTTTCTGGGCTCAGGGTATTAACATCGGCATGACCGTACAATTTTAGTAGGCCAAGGTCATTTTGACCGAAGTGCAGTGTCGCCGGGGTCACTCGGGGTCACTCTCCAGATATGGCAACCGGTGGAAGGCCCAAATCTGCTGTGGGAAGTCCTGCTGATCGACGGCTCAACCCATCATCGGTGGACAGGCTGATCGGCTTCGTAGGGAGATTCTCGACATGCCTGACGATGTTACAAGGCTTGACTTCAACTTGGATGTCAGATAGGGGATGCAATGGATGAAGTTGAAACTGCGCTCATGGCGTTCGATTCGAGTGAGACCGACAAAAGCTCTTTAGTTGAATTGCTAGCTGATTCTTTGGACGAACGAGTTGTCGCACTCTTCTTGAAGACCTTGCTCGATAAGACGGAAAAAGACCTCGTTCGTGTCGAAGTCTTGAAGTCGCTGCCTTTCAGAAAAGACAGTCCAATAAATCGAGTTCGCTTTGGAGAAGCAACGATGCAAATCCTCCAAGGTGACGACGACCTTGTTCGTCAATACGCCGCTAAAACAATGCGATGTTTCATCGCATGTGACGGAGCGATCGAACTGCTGGAGCGGATCATTCGCAATGAGTCGGATGACATTGACGTACGTCACAACGCACTTAGTGCGATTGAAGCCAACGCATCGTCGCAAAACTGCCGAGAGACGCTCAGCTGATTATTGCAGATTCCAGTGTTGGGAAAAAGTGCAGAGAGAACACTACAACGGATTTCGCAAACCTCATGAGCTGCTATCGCCCCCGTGGACATTTCTATTGGGGGCTGACAATACAGGTACGCGCGCTCGTCGATTCTCGCTAAAATCAACAAACCCACGAGGCAGCTTTTCTTCGCCGACCGGCCTGACAAGCCATTCTTTGTAGATGCCCCTATTGACGTGGTTGTGCTGGCGCACTTTGTCAACTCTTCCGACGACTGAGGAGAAGTTCGCGTTGTCGAGCGATGTCCGCATCTACGCGATTTCCATATTTTATTGAGCCATCTTGCCGAGCGTGCTCCTCAATCACGGCCTCGATCTCCGTTGCAGTTCGATCTGGGCTTGCCAGTAATGAGTACCCGAGCAACGCCCAAGCCCTGCCACGTCCGCGTGGTGATTTGCGAACGTCTTCCTGAAAGTGACGTACCCAGCCACTCCAAGTAAGCAGTCCCTCCACTTGCAAGAGCGAAGTAAGCTTTGGAAGGAAATGGCGTTCAAGCAGCAAACGAAATTGTGCCGCTTCTTGAGCACTCGATACCGACCAGCCGCCTGGTGGAAATACGAAGCCTTCTTTAATGCCAAAGTCATCGAGGCGAAAAAAAATGCCAAAGCCGTTCCCCTCGTTAGGCATCGGAGGAGACGTTGTTGCAATCGTAGACCAGTGCAGAATTCGTGGGCTGACGAACCCGATTTCAACCGTGACCAATCTGGTGCTATCGAACTGCTTTACAGCAACAGCACAGCATATGTCCCCCATCGAGTTCCACTGACGGAAGACATCGTCGTTTCCCTGCACGAACCCGATTGGCCCGAGCAAGTCATACAAATCTCGATTAACCAAACTTAATGTCATAGCCATGGCATCCTTACGGTTGTGACGATGAATCCGTTCGTCTTAAGATATGCATCTTTTGCAGCTTGCATCACGCTGGTTCTCCCTGTCCCCGCCTTAACTTCCAGGTAAACTTTCCTCCCATCTTTTAAACTGACTTCGATGTCATACTTTCGGTTGCCCCCAGGTGTTGGAATTGTGACTTCCGTTCGTACCGCTGCCACGTTTTTGTTTTTTGAGATTCTTATGGCTAGTTCGTCTCGTGCAAGATTACCTTTCTCGACGTTTGCGGCACCACCGCCAGTCCCTATTCTCTTGACGGTCATTCCATTTTCTTCGACTACCGCAAATCGAGATATTTGCCCCGCGTTTTGGGGGTTGTAAGAGTTTAGTCCACCCTGCTTGGGAATGATCTTGGCAGTGTCAGCATTTTGACCAAAGGGACACAGCTTTTCTGTGGGTTGAGCGACAGACTGCGACGATGAATTAAAAGAGAAAACGCTTCGAATGCGAAATGATCAATGCAAGCGGCTTTTTTCAGGCCGTTAAAACCGGTGCCGCTTCATGCCCAACGCCTTCAAATTGGCGTTTTGGCGAGTGATCGCCAAGGAAGACGTCCGATCGCCTTCGTTGAGATCGCTGTCAGTGCGCGACCTTGCGCGACGGTCCCCGTTTTTCTCCGCGAATTCCGACATGCAAGCAAAGCCAATCGGCGAACTGCGGGAATTATCCGTTCGGTAAGAGATCCCGTGTTTGTTTCGGGATGTGATAGCGATGTTGGCCGATCCTGCTTCGGGTCGCGTCGATCGTTTGAGGGCGTCCAGCGACGTTCCAGAACAGGCGACCAAACCCGCCGACGAGTTGACACCAGACGTTTGGGTCGATCGATAATCGGGCGAAGATCGGCGGCGCGTCGTGCGGTGTT
>CAILLA010000204.1 GCA_903834925.1 uncultured Schlesneria sp. | reverse complement strand
ACATTCGGGCAACTCTGTTCGAGCTTTGGGTAGAACACAAATGACATCGGCATCCATTCCGTGCAGGGACGAACGCCGATTTAAACGAAAGTCCAATCATCCGCAACATCAGTCTGACCGAGGGTGAACTAAACTCTTACCGAATGACGATTTCGAGCAGAACGCGACTTCGCCCAACGCGAAAGACTCCCGGCGGGTCTTCCCAAAGCGGCACAGCAACGGAGAGAGGTTCAAAACCAATGGTTGTCATTGTGCAAAATCCTCCTTCGAATGAACTGGCGAAAATTGTACCAGCGAGCAGGATCAACAACGAGGTTAATTATTGGATTGTTTAACGGGCCGGGCGGAGTTCGTCATAACGGTCGTAATCATCCCTTGTTGGGTCGGCCCAGCCAGCGGCTGCCGCCGTTTTGGAAATGAGCGGATACATCTCTTGTGAAGTGCCGGATGCCACGCCCAAAAGTGACCGCATTCCTTCAGGCCCAACGTGGCCGGTGATTCCAATAGCCAGGGTCGTAGGTCCTCCGGAGGCCCTGGTGATCGGCCAACAGAAATGAATAGAGACCTGAAAGGCCGGCCGTTCGCTTGCTTTCAATCACCGACGCGGTCCGAGAATCGTGCATGATTTCTCGAGGGAACTGCTCGCAATCGCGGGCGGAGAACAAATAGGCGTTCCCCGCTTTGCGGAAGGCAATCTTGCCCCCCTGCCGAAGATGAGCCAGGTCGCATGTCGACACATGCAAGACCTTGCGTGCCGCATCACGGTGGCGGATGACGTCCGCGTTCAATAGCGAACAAGAGACGCACGCGAGAGCAAGATTCTCCTCGATCGTTTGTCCCCCTGTTTTGCGCGGAACAATATGGTCGATATGAAACGTTGCCTCCTGGCCTTCTTGAGCGAGACCGCAGTATTCACACCGATGCTGTGCGCGTTCAGCTACGAAACGACGCAAGCCGACCGGAATCGCAGACATCAGCCAGCGGCTCCAAACCGACCGGCTCGTTCTGTACGCAATCGGAACAATGTCAACGTCTCGGCGAGATTCACCAGACCTTCCGCTTCAAGGCGTTCTGCATCCGTCAGTTGCTGGCCATGGTCCTGCCGATCCAACAATTCTTGCAAACGGCTTTGAACTCCTTCGGGCAGATGGAAACGAGCCAAGTCATCTGGAAGCTCCATTTCAATCGTAACAGTCTGAGACATGGTATCGCCCTACTTTTCTTACCCGTGATTCTCGTGATACCAACGTAGCCAGTTCCGAGCGTTAGTTCTAGCGGAAAGTTTTGAATCTTTGGAATGAACGTGACCGCCGTATTTCTTTTGCTGCATCAGGCAAACCAAAAAAACTCGTCTCAGTCGCATATGCGAACATCGTTGATCAAGCAGACCATCGCAAATGGCCCCTTGCGTCTTTGCGTTAATGAGCCTTGTCTTCATCCGTTCCCCGAGCGAATTGCTCGCAATCACGGGCGGAGTACAAATAGGCGTTCCCCTCTTTTCGGAAGGCAATTTTGCCCCCTTGCCGAAGATGAGCCAGGTCGCACGTCGACACCTGCAAGACCTTGCGTGCCGCATCACTCCGCAGCCACTCTGTTTCGCCGGAATCCGAATTGGAAATCTGCGACTCATTCACGATATTTTCCTTCGTGCTCGTTGTGCGCAGGTCTCCTGACCTCGCACAAGTGACCGACCGAAGGTCTCCTCTTCTGACTTCTGCGTTCGATGTTCTGGCTATTTTCTGACGATGACCTGAATCATTCACAATATTTTCCTGGTGGCAATTCAATCGGGGCAAAACATGCGTCTGCCAGAAACTCCGCTTTCCAATCCGGCGATAGTCAATGTCATCAAGCGCAAGCCAACGCCCTGATCGTTCCTTGGAGGCTTCTACATCAAACCCGGTATAAGCATCGGCGACGAACAGCCATTTGTGATCATAAATCCACGGATCAACCGACGCACGACGATACACGACCGAACCATTTGCTTTCACGGTGTAGACATCACCCACGGTCGGCTCATCCGATTCGTCGAAATCATCAGACTGAATGAACGACACGGTTTCGTCAGCAACGACATATTTGACGACCGTATATTTGAACGTCGATGGAATTGCGGCTTTGGCATGACGAACATCGATTAATCCCCGCGTGGTTTTGCAAGAAAGATTTCAACGTGTGACTGCGATTTGGGGCGGTCGCACCAACTTTATTTCCGATTACAACTTACTGTCGATTACGCAGACAAACTCGCCGATTACCCGTACGGCGTCGGCGTCGTCAGCAGTTATCACAATTGGTTTGTAACGGGGATTTAGAGGCTGAAGCTCAATCGACGTGTGTTGCCAACCGTCTTGCATCGATTCCTTTTTCGAATGATACCGTTTTACCGTGTACCGACCGCCATCTTCAGGCGATTCGTGAGTGTTTACTTGAACCAGAAGCAGCTTCCCTTCGCGTGAACCAGCCGGGCACGGACGAAATAGGCAGAATGAGCCTGATGGAATTCGCGGTTCCATGGAATGCCCGACGACCCGCGCAGCGAACATACCTCTTTTCAGGCTTTGATTTGTAACGTAAATCCATCCTATTTCATTTGCGCTGCCTTCGACGCCCCAGTCACCCGCCGCCGCAGACACATCGTAAACGGGAACATGGGTAGTGAATCTGGAAGTTGAACTTACGTTTGGTTCGATTTTGACAACGGTTTCCGGCAGCGCTTCAATCGGAGTCTGAGTTTCGTCGAGACCGAACTCACATGGGCTTGCGTTCCAGATGCCGCTTTTCGTTGCGAATCGAACGACGAAATTAGTACCAGGCAGTCCCGCATTTTTACCGAACCATTTTTTAAGTAATTCGCCGAGCTGATTAGACTTTTCTCCTGTTGGCATCGCTACGTTGCAGGCGACTTTCACAAACTTGAAATCCCAAAGTTTACCGTCCGGAAGTTGGACCTTTGTTAAGCCAACCGGGCGATTTGGTACTTTCGAATTATCAGGCAAAAACAGAATTGGGCGACCTTGTGCGTGTGATACTTTCGCTTCAAATGCGAGTTCACCGATCGCCGGTTCGTCAAGACGATGAGTTTTCGTATACGCGGCCAATCGCCAGTCAACAATTTCTTCTGTTAATCGTTCAAGGCACGATTTCAGCTCATCTTGGCAATCGATGCTCAATCGAAATCTTTCGCCTTCCCGATGGAACCACGTTTTGCTGTTTTGGACATCTAGCCAACGACTAATCGGCCACTTGATCCACCATTTCGCCCATTCGTTGCTGTCCGCGTTTTTATGGTCAATGGCATGTCGATCGCCTTCGAGGTCCTTTCGCAGTATTTTGTGATTTAACATGTACCGCCGACATGCGGCGCACAACGCGGGAATTTCGATTCCGTGAAACAGAGCACCTTCATCTAATAACACGCGAAGAACAACCATCTTGTACGACTTGTTGAGGGTCGTTGTCTCAAGCATCTTCAGCCAGTCGAGGTACGATTTAACGACGCCACGTTCTTGGTCAGAAAGGTCTCCCTCCGAATCGGCATAGGCGAACCAGCTTCCCTGTTCGGTGCTAATCGCGCGCGGTAACAATCCTTGGCAGAAGACCTCTAACATCGTTGGCCGACGCCCTAGTTCGTCGCGAATTGCTCGGTATCCTTCGATACCAGCATTTCGGCCTTGGGGAAGAAACTGACGTAAAAGATCTTTGGCTTCGAGTTCCACATCGATCAGGCAACCATCAGGCAGGGCAGGTGGCGAGCCGTTCAGCCAATTTCTTAGCGTACTCCAGCTATCGGCTGCGTTCTGCAGCGAGAGCAAATGGATTAGCCGTTGCGCAAACATTCTATGATTGCCTACGAAATCGATGACAAGTAGGCGACTCTTCCCATCAGTCGCACGCAGTCCACGGCCAAGCTGCTGGAGAAAAATTACTTTCGATTCCGTTGGCCGAAGCATCACGACACGATCAACCGCAGGGATATCGAGGCCTTCGTTAAACATATCTACAACACAAAGAGTCTCCAGTTCCCCTGAACGAAAACTCTTAAGCGATTGGCTGTAACTATCGCCCCCGTTCCCGGAAAACACCGCTGCGGAAGTCAGTCCCTTATTTCGCAACCAATCGCGTGTAAATAACGCGTGTCGTCGCGAACAACAGAAGATCAGGGTTCGAGTGGCCCGATGCTCAGCAAGCGCAGACCAAAGTCTTTCCATGCGCTCGCTACGAACCACTCGCTTTTCAAGCTCATCGAGATCAAATCGTCCGTTTCGCCATGGGACTTGTCGAAAGTCCACCGTATCTTTGACACCGATATAGTGGAATGGAACGAGTGACGCTTCGGCGATTCCGTCACCAATAGTTGCTTGGTAGGCAAGATTGTCGTCAAAAATTGCGGCAACGTCGAATCCGTCTGCCCGTTCGGGTGTTGCGGTTAATCCCAGTACAAAGTCGCCCCGACATTTGGCAAGGACCCTTCGATAACTTGGTGCATGTGCATGGTGAACCTCATCAACGATGATGTAATCGAAATGCTCCTCAGCAATCCTGTTTAGACCGTCGGGCCTGGAGAGTTTTTGCACGGATGCGATGACTAAATCGCCTTTTAATGAGCTTCGGTCACCAATGTACCATGCCGTCATTCCCATACCGAAAGCAGTGTCAAGGACTTTTGATATTGCTGCCTCGGCTTGTGCAAGAATGTGGGCTCGGTGCGCAATGACTAGAGTGCGCGGGCGTTTTCGAAGTGCCAGTCCAACCTGCCGGGCGTCGAATGCAGCTAACCACGTCTTTCCCATTCCGGTCGCAACCGCGACAAGAGCGCGATTAAACCCCGCGGCTCTAATAGATTGAAGCGATGACAACGCGTCAAGTTGCCACGGGCGAGGAGCAAAAGAAGGTTCTCTCTCGTCTTCGGACTCAGGTTCGAAATGAGTCCTCCGATATTCAGAGGCGAAATGAGAGTACGTCTCAACGAGGTTCGTCGTTAGTGTGGGGGATATCTTCCATAGCCATTCGAACTCAGTGATGAACTGAGAATATGCTTCCGGGGAGTCATCAGTTGTCGAAAGGAGGTTCCATTCGATTCCGCTCTCAAGCGCAGTTCTTGACAGGTTACTGCTTCCGACTGAGATGACTCCGCCGTTGTCGTCGGCAATACGCCACGCTTTCGGATGAAACGATTTCGGCCCAGTTGGAATCGATTTCCACTCAATCATTTTTACCAGCAACCGACCGGCCTTAAATTCTTCGATTGCAAGATCACACCAGCCAAGCAGTTTTCGAAGGGCGCGGGGGTCTGAAATGAAAAGATAATCGCTGACTAAAATACGAATGCTTGCGTCATTGCTTAATGCGTTAAACAGGCTTTTTTCGATAACGTCGAGCCCCGACACCTGTACGAACGAGACGAGAACGTCAACAACACGCGCACCGGTGATACGCCAGGAAAGATGGTCCCAAAGGGGCGACCCCGGATGTCCGCAACTTAGTTTTGTGCCGGCCGACGCTCGTTTTGAGTCGGGTGGCGCCTCGCAACCGATAAGGTAATTACCCTTATTTGGAATCACGTGGCGAATACCACCTCTCGGGTCTATCACATCTCCGAAATACCTTGGGATCACGTGAATGTGCAGGTGTGGAACCGTTTGCCCCGCAGCATCGCCCGTGTTGAATCCAACGTTATAGCCGTCAGGTTTAGGATTTCGTAATTCGTCGAGTTTAGCTTTTACAACATTGACAAGGTCCATTAACGCCGATTGTTCGCCGGGCGTCGCATCGAACCAAGTGGCGACGATGCGTCTTGTGACGATGAGCGTGTGTCCCGGGTTGACGGGAAAACGGTCATAAATCGCGAATGCTTCAGAATTTGATGCGATCCACTCAGATTCATCCACTTCAAGGAATGGGGACGTCATTTGCGGTACTTCATCGTATGGGAATCTTCAAGACGAAATCGTTTTCGAACGGCCATAAGTCAGCAGCGAAATAATTCGTCAAATAAGAAATGGGATATTCCACTATTTCTCTGCTGAAGCCAACTCGATGCGTAACCGATTCTCCATCGCGTCCATAAACGCGGCCCAACCGCCGAAAGAATGCACGCGGGTCTCGATCTGACGAAGTTTGTCGAGTTGCTGCTCAGCCTTGGCAATTCGCGACTTCAACCGCTCGACAGACTTCGCGAGATTTTCCTCCCAAGTTACCGCTTTTCGATCCGAAGGGGGGTTGGGATTCGATGCGAATATGAGGGACTGTCCTTCGTCCAATTGCGCGTTAACTGTTGGTTTTCCATCGGCATCATAAACCAGATCTTTGGGGACGAGCGCTATATCGACTAACCCCCAAAGGAGATTGTTTGCGAAAGCCCACTGAATTTTGCGTTCAGCGAAGAAATCCGTGACTTTCTGACGTAACTCCTTCGATGACACCGCAATCGTTGCAACGAGGATTGGCTTTCGTTTTTGGATGGCCTCATCGAATGCGGCAAATGGACCGACCCAGTATCGGTTATGTGTCTCCGACGGCCTTCCGTCAGTGAGAATTGTTTCGGGAGCATCGGCAAAACTCCCGTGATATTCGTACGGAACCCGTGACACGACGAACCAATCAACATCGTCCCTCTTCAAAAGTGAGCATTGGTGTTCGACGGATAGACCTTCGACGCCGATCCAGGGTCGTTCATACGCTTCACGATGCGGATTCTTTTCCCGAAGATCGGACCAGAGAACAACAGCGTGAAATCGACGGGCACAACAGACGAGATCACTTCGGCGGAGATCCGAAATACGACGCCATAACTCGACGTTTCATTTGTCGGTACCAATAGCCCGGCGTTGACGGCATCCTTTAGGATTCGGTTTCTCCTGCGACCATCGGATTCGAGAGATTTATCGGTGATCGTTGATTCGTTGCCGTTAAATTGTGCTCTCAGGTAACACCGCTGAAGATATTCAAGCTGATGCAGTGTCAGGATTTGACTGTCGGTTTCCACCATTTTTTCCTCCAATTCGTCCACAAATGTTTTTGATGCCGCAGCCAATCGCTGGCTGTACATACGGATAACAAAAGTTTAACAGGCTATCGTGCGGCTTGCACTGGTGGCGGGTTTCACATTCATTCACGAGGTATCAACGAGAATTTTTGATTGCGTTAAATCAATTGGCTCGCGACGATGGGTATTCGCAAGAGCCTTGCCACCAAGGCATTCTGATGCATTCCTGACCGGACTTCCCCCGCGACTTGATTGCGATAACAATTCAATAAAAAACCGCTTGACACGTAATATTTATGTGAGTACCATTCCTGTTGAAGCGGCACGCCCATGCGGCGGGGAAGTCGTTTTGAGAAGTTAAAAATCTTGAGCACAACACGAAGTGAACGAAACGACGGCGGGATTTGTCGCGGTTTCGAACTTTCGCGATCCACTTGGTGATTTTGCGGTTTGGGAAACGAAAATGAAAACTGATCGCGACATGACGAACGTTTGAACTCAATCGAAGTCGCGCGAAGTGGCGCGAACTCGGGTGAACTTTTTCATGACGAAAAAACTCCAAATGACCGCAGAAAGCCTATGAATTACGAGGAATGGTCGAAGTCGTGCGAAGTCGCGCGAACTTTTTGATCAGATTTCACGGCGGCGTGATTTCGGCAGATCGGAAAAGAAGATTTTGAACAGAAGTTAACGAAGGTAACGAAGTGAAGAAAAACGAATTCAAAAGGATGAGATCGGAATTGTCTGGGGATCTCGGGGCGCCGAAGCGGCGAGAGAGTAGTTCTGAGAAAGTAGTGAGTAGACAATTCAGGGCGTAGATGTCTTTTCTTTGCCTGGTCCACTTTCTACCCATCAACTCTCTGCCGCTTCGGCCCGCCCTCCCGTAAACAACACCTGCGGATCGGTGGGACTTCGAAGACTTGTCCGCACCCTACGAAGTTGCCGGGTTGAACTTTGCCAACTTGTTCAACGTTCTTTTCAACTTTGGTGTGACGATGGATTGAAGAGGGATCGAGGTTTTGAACATAAGGTAACGAAGTGAAGAATCCCAGGATTAACATCCTGGGTTCGCCTGGTCGGGTTGGGAGATTTGGCTGGATGAGGTCGGCGTGTGCTTCATTTCATTTCGGGGTGACTTGCTGTTCGCGAAGCGGAGCTTCGAAGAGCGGCGTTACCAAGCTGGAGCTTGGTAACGAGAAAACAACTCAGTTTCCCGGCCTCACCAGCGCTCGACCGGCCCGTTCGGGACTTTTACAAGTGCCGTTGCCATGTTTGTTTGACGCTCGCCGTGACGGCGGCGGATTTCTGATACGATTGCTTCGAATTCCGCACGGTCTGAAAATCGACGAAGCCTGTTTTCCAGGTCTTCCGGGATTCCCAGCCTGGCCCCGTACCAGGCTGCGAACTTCCGAATCAGAATGCAACTTCGTTCTGCGTGTTGTTCCCGCATGAGTGTGAAATGCCGGACGAGAAAATCAATCTGTTCGTCCCGGGTTGGTTCTCGCGGTGGTCGCCCTTCGTTGAAGTCCGCCAGCTTGCGGAAGATCCAGGGATCGAGCATCGCTCCACGTCCAATCGCGACCGCTGCGCAACCGGTTGTCCGCTGCATGTGGATGGCGTCGTCGACCGACCGGACGTCTCCGTTGCCGATCACAGGAATTCGTTCGACGGCATCGACAGTTGCCGTGATACCATTCAGATCAACGCCCCCCTGAAAACCCTGTTGCCGTGTCCTGCCGTGAACGGTAATTGCCTGGATTCCTGCTGCTTCAAATCTGCGGGCAAGATACGGCGACGTGATCGAATCGCGATCCCAGCCAAGACGCATTTTTACGGTCACAGGAACTGATACTGCGGCAACAACTTTTTCGACAAGGCGACACGCTTGATCGGCATCACACAAAAGCCTCGCTCCCCCCCCCTGTCCGTTGACCTTCGCCATGGGACAGCCCATGTTGATGTCGATGCCTGTATAGCCGTGATTCTCAAGCCACCGAGCCGCAGCGGCGAGCTGTTCGAGATCGCCACCGAAGATTTGAACACTCAGCGGGAGATCTTCCGCGTGTGTGGTAATCAGTTCCAGAGAATGCCGGTGACCAGAGCAAAGTTGTGTGGCATGGACGAGATCCGTCGTGGCAAGCCCGAGGCCTCCCAACTCGCGAATGGCACGGCGAAAGGCCAGATGCGTGTACCCCGCCAGCGGCGCGAGAAAGTATCGCGAGGGAACTTTGCGATTGCCAATCGCAAAGCCGTTATCGGCTGGTGTAACGATCAATGGATTGGGGACTTCGTTCGCGTTCATGTGAGGCAACAAAATTGTTTACCAGGGATCATTTCGAAAGCGATCCCAAAAAAAGAAAGTACGTTCCCTAACGAACGACAATTTCCATAAGTCCTATTGGTCACATAGGTCCTATAAGTCCCATCAGTTCGCCCCCAATCATTAACCACTTGAAAGCGGAAGTGAAACCGAGAAGGTGGTTCCTTTGCCAAGTTGACTCGCAACGGCGATTGTCCCTCCAATGGATTGAACGATCGACTGGCAAATGCTAAGTCCCAATCCATTGCCTCGCTTTGCACCAAAACGCTGTCGAGACTTTTCCACCTGGTAAAAGCGATCAAACACGCGATCAACCGCGTCAGGCGGGATACCGATTCCCGTATCGCTGACCGTCAAGAGTCCATTCTCGCGTTTCGAATCGAAATCGAGGCCGATAGTGACAGTTCCGCCTTTTTCGGTAAATTTGATCGCATTGTCGACGAGGTTTGTCAGGACTTGGCGCAACTGTCTTGACTGGCCCAACACAACGATTTCTTTTGCAGGTTCAAACAGCAGTCGGAGACCAGATTCTTCCGCAACGGGTTCGAACATCTCGATGGTCTTCGTGACAATTTCTGCCAGTGCAACGGGTTCCACGGGAATATCCGCTTCGGTCGCTTCGGTCTCTGCAAGTTGCAACAACTGGTTGACAAGCTGACCCAGGTGGTGGACTTCGTCCGTAATCTGATAAAGAAGTTCTTCGTATTCCGGGACCGAACGAGACTTCTCTAGCGTCACCTCGACGGAACTTTGAATTGCGGCCAGTGGCGATCGCAGGTCATGCGCCGCGTTGGCAACGAACTCGCGATTCTTGCGTAAATGATCGGCAATCTGGTCGAGGAAGGTATTAATTTTTCCAGCCAGTTGGTCGAGTTCATCGCCGACGCCTCGCAATTCCAATCGCTCATCAAGATGGCTTGGTCGCAGACGTTCGGTCGTTTTAATCAATCGCTGCAATGGCTCGATGGCTTGTTTTGCAAGGAGAAGTCCACCGAGTGGTGCGAGCAACAAGATCAACAGCCCAACAGGAGCAAGAATGCGTGTCAGACGATCAACGTCTTCGTCGATAAACTTCATCAACGTACCGACGCGGATTTTGTAGTTGGGGACTTTAGGGTTTTCGATTTCACGTTCGATTTCGCGATGGCGTTCCGAACTGTAGACGTTACGTTCTTTGGTCGAAAAAGGGAGTTTCGACAGCGGTTTGTCCGGAGCAAGCGTACTGGACCAAATGGCTGTCTCGCCGTCTTCGTCCAGCCAGCGGATATGCCAGCCAACGTCCAGGTGGGCGACATCCTTCCGTTTTAGCGCAGCGATGACCTGCTCACGTTCGGGGTGGAACTTTTCGACCATTAACACAATCTCTTTGACTTCGTCATCGAGCACCGCGTCTGTCTCAATCAAAAGGTAATAGCGTAAGCCCTCGCGCACGGCGAGCAAGGCTACAATCACAGTGACGAGAACGACGATGGTATTCCAAAGCGTGAGACGGAAGCGAAGAGAACGAGTAAAATCGACAAAGCGAGGCCAGATTCGATTCACCATATCGCTCTACAAAGGTTAGACTCTAAAAACTTGAAAGCATTCGATCATACGAATGAAGAGCGCCGCCTGGCCAAGTACGGTCAATTAGTGGCACAGGTTAGCGTCGGGAGTCTCCGTTTTTCGTACCAATAATCTTTCATGGCGTTGTCTTTTCTGGAATTGGGTTTTCATCGGCCGCGATGGAATATCCGCGACCCCGAATTGTCTTGATAATCGAATCCTGCCGATCTTGATCAAGCTTGCCACGCAGCCGATTGACATGGACCTCGATGACGTTTGTGGTGCCGTCCCAATTGAATCCCCAGACATGTTCACAAAGCATTTTCCGTGTGACGACTTGGCCCGAGTATCGCATCAAGAGTTCCAGCAGGCTGAATTCGATTGGCGTCAAATCGACGTCACCTTCCGCACGCGCAACTCGTCGAGTTGTCAGATCGAGCGTCAGGTCGTTGACGGTCAGGACAGGTATCGGCCTGACGCTGGATCGTCGGACAACAGCATTCAATCTCGCCAAAAGCTCGGCGAACTCGAATGGTTTTGGTATGTAATCGTCGGCACCTGTATTCAATCCGACGATCCGATCCTGCACCGAACCCATTGCGGTCAGCAGAATCACGGGGGTCATGACACCTGCCGTTCGAATTTCACGAAGTAATTCCAGGCCGCTTAATTTGGGAAGCATCTGGTCCAGCACAATTGCGTCCGCCTGCTGTGAGCGGGCCGCGACCACGCCGGCTTCGCCATCCTGCATCCAGTCGCATTGATACCCCGCTTCGGTAAAACCTTTCAACAAGGCTTTTCCGATGGCCAAATCGTCTTCAATTACGAGAACTCGCATTTTTCAATTCCTCGACGGACAAGGTCGAAAGCCGACTGAAGTACCGCATTGAAATATCTGAACAGAAATTGCACATTTCGAACATCGTAATGATTGCACCTGTCAAGGTTGTAAGTCTATCGTTCCTTCTCGCAAGTTTCATGGTGGCCTATGATTGAGTTTTTGTTCGTCATTCCGGGTGGAACGAAGGAGCGAAGCGGTTCACGTGCATGATTCCCTCAACCAGACCGATTTACCGACTTCAACTGGCAGTGATCCTGTCGTTGCAGCGGAACTGAAACACCTGATTGAAAAAGCAGCTTCACTGCTTCCATCACAAGGCCCGATTACGGCATTTGTCTTTTTGAACACCCTGCAAGCACTCGAAGATTTGCCGTTTGACGAGGGCGTACAAAAGGGTGCCAGACTGTTCGGCTGCCAGCCGTACCTGACTGAAGACAACTACCGCGATAAACTGACTCAGGATCGAATCTATCTGAGCGATCTGGAGCTCGCCTTGAAGCGGGATCTGAAAGAACAGGCAGATGTCACCATTGCCTCGGTCACAACGCGACGTCAGCTTCGTCTGGCAATGCTGCAATATCCTCTTCGAACCGGTCCAACGGAAGAATTGCAATGGTTCGTTGCAGAAACGGATGCTCTCACTCGACTTCGTCCTGATGCTCCTTCCTCCGTCCGTGACCGTTTTTTAACGGAGACAAAGCACTGGGTCATGCGTGACCTGCGGACAACTGTCGTACACAGCCACGGTCAAGTTGACCATGGACTGCGAAGCGATCACCCGTTGCCGATCGTTGAATTAATCGATCGATTCGGTAAGGCGTCGATCGAACGATGGAGTGCCGCCACGTGGGAAGCCTTTACATTGCAGGCACTTTGGCGCACTTGCCGGAATGGGATGTTTGGTGTCACACCTCATGTTGAAGAAAAGCCTCAAATCATCCGCCACCGTGACGTTTTGCGGCAAGCATCGAACTTCGATACTGACAGTCTGGTCCATCCCGTTCTGATTCGCTTTTGCGCGGCCTTTGCTGACCAGGGTTTTTCGAACTGGTCGTTACCGCATCGAGACGACGGGTTTTTCAAATCATTTCTCGCTGTCTATTCACAAGAAGGTGGACCACCGGAGCGATGGATGGACGCACTTCCTGCCGAACTGACGCGAATCGCAAAAGCGAAAATGACACCAATGGATTCGTTGATCGAATCGCTATCGATCCTTGGTGTTCCGTCGGCGGAATGGGAAGACTTCATTACGGCAAGCCTGCTTGCGCTCAGAGGATGGGCCGGCTTAATCTGGCAGTTGGAAGTTCGCCCGGATCGGCAGGCCATCTCGGCAACACCTGGTTGCCTGATGGAGTTCCTCGCAATTCGCCTGATCCTCGAAAGACTTGCGCTTGAGTATGCTGCCAAAGAAACTTTTCACTATTCAGGCCCGCTTAACGAGTTGCGTCAAGTCACCGGATCGGGTCTTGAAAAGCTTTCTCATTCAAGTGTCGAACAGCGTGCGTTCTTGATTTTCCAACTCGCTCAGGTACTTGGCTGGTCCCCCGCGACGCTGTGTCATATCAACTCCCAGGATTGGGCCGAGTTGATTCATGAAATCGAGTCCTTTGACAGCATGGAACGTCGACGGATTTTCCATCAGGCGTTCGAGCGACATTTTCGTGTTCAAACTCTGGACGCAATCTCCGTCCATGGCGTGCGAACGCCACAACGAGTCAGCTCTCCCCGTTTTCAGGCCGTTTTCTGCATTGATACTCGTGAAGAATCCTTTCGCCGACACCTCGAAGAAGTCGCTCCCGATGCTGAAACATTCGGTGCCGCCGGTTTTTTCAGCGTACCGATGTACTATAAAGGGGTCGCTGATGCCCACTACGCAGCGCTTTGTCCAATCGTTATCAAACCCCAACACTGGATTACCGAAGAGGTCGACTCAACGCTGGAAGCGCAAAATCGACGACGTGCGAAGACTCGTCGAGTACTCGGGACAGCATCTCATAACGTTCATCAGGGGACGCGTAGCGTTGCAGGCGGAGCCGTATTAACCGCAAGCTTCGGAGTCCTGGCTTCGATTCCACTGGTCTTTCGTGTTTTGTTTCCACGAATGACGGCAAATATTCGGCGGCACGCGGGCCGATTCGTCGAACCGCCCCCCATGACACGGCTTCATCTGGAACGGAAGTCGGAAACTCCAGGACCCAAGGGTGATGGAATCGGCTTCAGTGTCAACGAAATGGCAACGATGGGCGAACGCCTGTTGCGCGACATTGGACTGACGTCAGGATTTGCGAGAATCGTTTGTTTCTTCGGTCACGGCTCATTTTGTCTGAACAACCCGCACAAATCGTGTTACGACTGTGGCGCCTGCTCGGGAAGTGCTGGATCGCCGAATGCCCGTGCATTGGCGGCAATTCTGAACGATCCGCGAGTCCGTGAGATACTCAAGAGTCGCGGTCTGCTGATCCCGGATGACGTTCATTTCCTGGGTGGCCTGCACAATACCTGTAGCGATTCGGTAACGTTTCACGACGTCGATCGGCTGCCAGAATCTCATCTCGCGGATCTTGAGTACGCGAGGTCAGCGTTGGAAGACGCTTGTGAAAGAAACGCACACGAACGGTGTCGACGGTTTCAATCGGCACCTCTTGATCTTTCTTTCGCGGCGGCACGTCGCCACGTGGAAGGCCGGTCAGAAGACTTGGCACAAACTCGACCGGAATTCGGCAATGCTTCGAATGCGATCTGCTTCGTCGGCCGCCGAGCGAGACTACGCGGGTTGTATCTGGACCGCCGATGCTTCATGCACTCGTACGAACCCCTCGCGGACGACGCTGATTGCACGATCCTCGGCCGAATCCTGGGAGCTGTCGTTCCCGTTTGTTCTGGCATCAATTTGCAGTACTTTTTCTCGTATATCGACTCGCCCGGTTGGGGATGTGGGACCAAATTACCGCATAACATTACGTCGCTTCTGGGAGTCATGGATGGTGCGGCCAGCGACCTGCGTCCTGGTTTGCCGTGGCAAGGTGTTGAGATCCATGAACCGGTTCGATTGCTCATGATCATTGAAACTACTCCAGACGGGATTCGTCGCATCATGTCTCGCAGTCAAGTCGTCAGCAATATCATTAAAAATGGATGGGTGCAGCTGGCGCTCTTGGACGCCGACTCGAATCGAATCCTTGTGTATCGTGACGACGAGTTCCATGTTTATGAACCCTCCATCACGGACTTGCCCAAAGCCCCGACGTCGGCAGATTGGTATCGCGGATGGCGTGAACATCTGGGATTCGCTCAAATTGAGTCGTGAAATTGCATCAGATGCAGACTGTATACGGAGAATAAACCAGAACCATGTTTGATGCTTTTCATATGCTCGGATTGCTTGCATCAGGATCCGCGCAGCCGACCACCGAATTCGAAGATGTTTCATTGCTTTTTAAAGTGCTTGGGCTGCTCGTCGTTGGAGCACCCGTCATCATGTTCGCAACGCTCGGTATCGCGTCACTTTTACGCGATCGGCCTTTGAGCGAACGAGTCATTGCGCGGTGTGTTCAAACGGGGATCATCACCGGTCTGATCGCATCAATTACCATGCTGGGATTGATGCTTTTCTGGAACGATACCCAGGTTCCCATCGAATTCGGCAGTTGGGTGCATGTCAAAGACTACCATTTCGTTTTCAAATTCGAATTCGACAAACTGTCGGTTCCATTTGTGATCCTAACCTTCATCTTGTGCGGTACGATTGGTGCCTTTGCAAACCGCTATTTGCATCGCGAACGGGGATTCAATCGTTTTTTTGTGCTGTTATCGCTGTTCGTCGTGGGTATGGTGACGACGTCTCTTGCAGGGACCGTCGAAACACTCTTCACGGGTTGGGAACTCGTCGGTCTCTCTTCCGCATTATTGGTTGCATTTTTTCACGAACGTCCGGCACCGGCCACCAACGGGTTACATGTCTGGATCGTTTATCGTGTTTCTGATGCAGCGCTGCTCCTGGCGTCAATCGCCTTACACCACATGAAGGGTGGGGGCGATTTCGACAAGCTTCTGACCGGCGAATGGCCAATGGTGGGGACGCCGCTAGAACCTAATCAGGCTTTTTTTGTCGGCGTGCTGCTTCTTGTTGCCGCGATGGGAAAATCGGCGATGGTTCCATTTTCAGGTTGGCTACCGCGTGCGATGGAAGGTCCAACTCCGTCGAGTGCCATTTTCTATGGCGCTCTTTCGGTCCATTTGGGAGCGTTTCTTTTGCTTCGTTTCAGCCCGCTCTTGGAACAATCGCTCGCACTACGAGTGTTAATCGTCGTTGTAGGATTGTCGACGGCATTGTTTGCGACCTTTGCCGGGACCGTTCAGACGGACATCAAGAGCGCGTTATCTTTCGCATCACTATCGCAAGTCGGCCTGATTTTCGCCGAGATTGGGTTAGGGTTTCGGTACATTGCTCTGGTTCACATACTGGGTCACGGCTGCCTGCGAACTCTACAATTCCTCAGAGCACCAACTCTGCTCTACGACTATCGGACGATGGAAGATGCAATCGGAGACCGTCTACCCAAGTTTTCCGGCGCCTGGCTCAACCGCGCCGAAGAATCGGTACGGACGTGGTATTACCGTCTCGCAATGGAACGAGGTTATCTGGATTCTTACTTGAAAAACTACATCGTTTATCCGTTTCTTGGCATTCTGCGAAGATGCGATGCTCTCGAACAAACGTGGACAAAAATGTTGGCTGGGAAAGAATCTTCGAAAGCCCCGACCTCAGAGGCCTCACCGACTCTTGAGGAGCTATTATGAGTGAATTGCATTTTCCCTGGCTTGAAATGTCGGTTCTGCTTGCCTTGATCGGGGCGATCTGGGTAGGACGGTTGCGCGATCAGTTTGTTGCCAGCCGTCATTCGCTGTTCTTTAATACGCTTGTGCTGATTACGACGGTAGGAGCCTGGATCGATTATGAGTTTATCAATCCGCCCGGACGACCGCCGAGCGAAGCACAAGACTTTTGGAATCCGCTGACAAAACTGATGGGGCGACCCATATTCGTCATTGATCCATTGAGTGCTCCACTTTTGTCACTCGTGGCATTGTTGTATTTACTGGTTGCGCTAACGACCTTGAGAACGAAGGTCCGTCGATTCAGCTTTGCCTG
This sequence comes from uncultured Schlesneria sp., assembly GCA_903834925.1. Taxonomy (GTDB): domain Bacteria; phylum Planctomycetota; class Planctomycetia; order Planctomycetales; family Planctomycetaceae; genus Schlesneria. The sequence continues at coordinate 11,148 of CAILLA010000204.1, read as the reverse complement.
GACTTTGGCGTCGGAGGCGATCGTGCTAGCCACTTTCTGCTGCGAATCTCCCTGGCTGATCATCGGATTACTGGCTGCCGGGACCGTGCAACCGTATCTCGAATTGCGTGCTCGCGGTCAGAACACGGGCGTTTATGTGAAACACATGGCTCTGTTTATTGCCATGCTGGTCATCGGTCAGTCTTTTGTAGACTACGAAGGGAGCGAAGGGCAGGTTCATTCCTTATGGGCGATCATACCGCTGCTGATCGCCGTCTTCATTCGAACGGGGATTGCCCCTTTCCATTGCTGGATGAGCGATTTATTCGATCGGGCAACATTTGGAACGGCCTTGCTCGTTGCCATGCCACTTGTTGGCGCTTACGCAACGATTCGGCTGGTACTTCCCATCGCGCCTGACTGGGTCTTGAGGACAATCGGATTATTGTCGCTCATTTCTGCCGTCTATGCGGCAGGAATTGCACTCGTTCAGACAGATGCGCGTCGGTTCTTTTGTTATTTGTTCCTTAGTTACTCGGCCATCGTTCTGGCCGGCCTGGAAGCGGTGACTCCGATCAGTCTCACCGGTGCGCTCTGTGTCTGGATGGCGGTGAGTGTTTCACTCGGAGGATTCGGTCTGACACTTCGAGCTTTAGAAGCAAGACGCGGTCGATTGTCATTGCAGAATTTTCAAGGCTTATATGATCACACACCCGCACTCGCGGTCCTGTTCATGATCACTGGCCTGGCTAGTGTCGGTTTCCCCGGAACGTTCGGTTTTGTCGGAACTGAAATGCTCGTCGATGGAGCCGTTGAAGCGTTTCCATATGTCGGGGTCGCTATCGTCGCTGCTTCGGCCTTGAATGGGATTGCCGTGGTTCATGCCTATTTTCGGCTCTTCACGGGAACCCGGCATTCTTCGCTCGTCTCCCTTGGAATTGGTAAGCGAGAAAAGTTTGCCGTCGTTTCACTCACGGCCCTGATTTTTATCGGAGGACTCATCCCCCAATACAATGTCAGTTCGCGTCACCGAGCTGCGGTCAGAATTTTACGGGAACGAAGCGCACTGTCGACCAGTCGTCCAGTGATTGAAGAAGAAGAAACCCACGGCAATCATTGAGATTTCGCCCGTGAAACAATTGATGGTGGTCGCCTTCCTGTCACAGATGAGACCGAAACCCCACCACCTCCACAGGGGAGGTGGGGTTTTGGTTTCATCGACATGCACGAAATCATTCCAAACAGGCAACCAACGGCAGCTCCAGCACAAACATCGCTAGGAAAGTGGGCCGATGTCGTGATTCGTTGCAGACCGACCAGGATCGCCAATACAACGAAATACCATCGCCCACGAGGGTAGATTGCGCTTAACATCACCGCTAGGCCCACCGCCGTAGCCGTGTGCGCTGAAGGCATGCTTTGCATCTCTTTAACTCCGACGCTTCCCCGGCTGAACGTGTCCCAGACGGTTGCATTCGTCAGATCGAAATCACGAGGTCGAATTCGATGAACCGACAATTTCAGCAGGTTGGCCATCATCCCCGACCCCAATGATCCCGAGATCAACCAGGGAAGACATTTCCATTTCAGAGGATCGAGGACAACAACCGCGATCAGGATCAACGTGACTCCGTAGCCGTGTCCGAATGTTTCGCAATTCTCCAGAAGCTCGCCTAATGAACGAAGTGACTTCGGTAGTCCGTTTTTGAAAACGGAAGCGATACGAATATCGATCGAAATCGCCAAAATACTGGCCACTGCAAATGCAAATGGCAGAATCCAGTGACTCAAACCGCGCGAGCGATCGCGAACGTCAATTTGTTCGGACAAAAAAACAGCATCCATGCAAACCAGCTCCAATCGCGAGAAACCGACGCGAATCATGGCCTGGGTTTTATTCTAACACCGAGTCTGATTCATTGGATCAGATCTTTTTTTCCAGCACCCACAACAGCAGACCTTTGGCAAGATGCATGCGGTTCTGGGCCTGCTCAAAGACGATGCTTTGAGTTCCATCAATGACGTCGTCTGTCACTTCCTGGCCCCGTTTGGCGGGCAGACAATGCATGAATCGGCAGCTCTTCGGAGCCATTTTCATCAGCTTTTCGTTCACCTGATAACGACCGAAGATTTTCTTGCGTTCTTCGGCTTCCGCTTCCTGGCCCATGCTCGTCCAGACGTCGGTGTAGACGATCGCCGCATCCTTTAACGCAGATTTAAAATTATCTGTCTGGACGACTTCCGCTGATGGAATCCGCTTCGTCAATGATTTGAGATACTTTTCATCCAACCGATAATCTTCCGGTGCGCAAACTGTGAACGGCATTCCACACAAAGAAGCCGCGATCGCCAGAGAATTGGCAACGTTGTTGCCGTCACCCACGAACACACATTTTTTTCCGCGCAGGTCGCCAATCACTTCCTGCATCGTGAATACGTCGGTCAAAGCCTGACACGGATGCCGCTCGTCCGACAGTCCGTTGATGACCGCGACCCCGGAATGTTCAATAAATGCATCGATCAATTTTTGCGAGAACGTCCGCAGGGTGATGATATCGCTATAACCGCCGATCACCCTCGCCACGTCGGGAACCGCTTCACGACCTCCAAGGCCCGCGTCCTTGGCATTGAGAAAAATGCTTCCGCCGCCAAGTTGCATCATCGCCGCATCAAAGCTCAGTCGTGTCCGTAAAGACGGCTTCTCGAAGACCTGAGCCATCACGTAACCAGATAAAATCTGAGGCCGTTCACCCCGTTTGAGGCGGTCCTTCAACGTTCGAGCTAATTCAAAGATCGATTCAACATCGGATCGTTTCAGTTCCAGAAGCGAATTCAAATGACGCATGACAAAGTCAGTTCCAAGCCTGATTGGCGTTTTTAATTTTCTGTTGTGATCGCCTGATGAGACGACAACACATTCACGTAATTTTGGACACCCTCTTCGAATTCAAGAGGTACCACCTTTTTCGAGGCCCTTTATGCCTCGTGACTCATCTTTTTCAGGACGTCGGCGATCACCTGGCAACCTTCGTCGACCTGGGTTTTCGAGATGTTCAACGCAGGCAACAGTCTGACGACCGTATCATGCGTCGCGTTGATCAAAACGCCTCGTTCCATACACTGGCCGACCGCTGGCGTCGCTGGAATATTCAGTTCAACACCAATCATCATTCCCCGTGACCTCACTTCCTTAATGATCGGAAGTGATTCTTTTAATTGAGCAAAGTGCTGATGGAATCGAGCCGACATCTCGCGGCAATGTGCCAGTAAACCCTCTTCTTCAATCATCTTCATGGTGGCAATCCCAGCTGCCATCGCGAGTGGATTACCGCCGAAGGTACTCGCATGCATGCCCGGCCTGAGGCTCGGTGCGATGTGGTCCTGGCAGACGAAGGCACCGCAGGCAACTCCCGCAGCGACCCCTTTGGCAAGCGTCATGATATCCGGCAGAACGCCTGAATGCTGATAGCCAAACCAATGTCCAGTCCGGCCCATACCGGTTTGAACCTCGTCGAAAATCAACAACAGATTGTGTTGATCACACAGCTGTCGAAGCCCTTTCAGGAAGTCATCAGTGGCGATATTGACTCCCCCTTCACCTTGGACTGGTTCCAGCAGAATCGCGCACGTTTCGTTATCGATCAGTGCTTTGACGGCCTCCAGATCATTGAAGGGAGCGTATCGAAAACCAGGTAGCAATGGACCCAAGCCTTCATGATACTTTGGTTGCGCGGTCGCGGTCACCGACCCATAGGTCCGTCCGTGAAAGCCGTTTTCGAACGTGATAATTCGGTACTTCTGGGGTCCACCCGATTTGTTTGCGTAATGCAGGCGGGCCAGCTTGATCGCACCTTCGTTGGCCTCCGTGCCACTGTTCGCAAAGAAAACCTTGCCGAAACTTCGCGTCACAATCGCCTCGGCAAAATCCCCTTGTGCCTCGGTGTACCACGTATTGGGAATATGAATCAGGTGCTCAACCTGCTTCTGGATTGCCTTCACCACTTTTGGCGGGCTATGTCCCAGAATATCGCAGCCCCAACCGGGAAAAAGGTCCAGATATTTCTTGCCTTCCGCATCCCAGACATAGCTTCCTTCACCGTGAACCAGGCTCACGGGATAACGTTTGTAGTTGGGAATGACGTACTTCGCGAACTGATCAATGGTTTTTTGGCTGGAACGAGTCGCGGCGGGGTGCATGGTCTCTCCTGGGCCTGTTTAACTAAAGGACAATCTCGGTTCCGATCCCCTCGTTCGAGTAGATCTCAAGCAAAACCGAATGAGGGATTCTCGCGTCAATAATGTGAACCTTTTTGACGCCGGCTTCCAGCGCTTCCAAGGCGGCTTCCACTTTCGGCACCATTCCGGCATCGATAATCCCTTCTCGAATCAGCTCGCGACAGCGAGCTGCATTCAGATGCGATTGCAATGTTGATGGATCTTTTCTGTCCAGAAAAATCCCCGGAACGTCGCTCAAAAAGACCAGCTTTTCTGCTTGAATCAATCGAGCCACCGCTGCCGCTGCCGTGTCCGCATTGACGTTCAACTTTCCACCTTCAGCGTCCAGCGCGACGGAAGGTAGAACGGGAATTTGTTCGTTTCGGCAAGTCATTAACAATAAATCACGATCGATATCAGTTACCTCTCCGACACGGCCAAGATCGATCGGTTCGCCGTTTTCCCCTGGAAGCGTCAATCGCTGACCGATCAGGCAATTCAGGGTCTGAAAACTGAGTCCCCGTGCATCACCACCCTGACGGATGATTTCATCCACCAGATTCTGGCAGATTTCTCCGGCAAGGACATTGGCCACAATTTCCAGCGTCTCATCGTCGGTGTACCGACGCCCCTGTACAAACCGAGGCGCAATCCCCGCCTTCGCCATCGCGGCATTAATGGCTTTGCCGCCACCATGCACCAGAATCGGCCGCATTCCGACGGAGGACATGAAAATCACATCCGACAGGAAATGCTTGACCGCTTCGGTCTCTTCCATCGCACTGCCGCCAAGCTTGATCACAACATGGCGACCACGAAACTGGCGAATCCAGGCCAATGCTTCCAAAAGGACATCAGCCTTGCGAACGGCTTCATCAAAGTTTTGCGTCATTTTAATCTGGGCTGCTGGGTGCACGACAAAACGGAAAAACCTGAATTCTAGGGATGGTTACTCGTGAGTGTCAATTCGCCCACATTTCCAAACTGAAATGTCTCGAAAGAAGCGGGTTTGTCGTCCGTTTTTACGTTCAAGTACAAGTAAATCGATTAAACCGACTAAAACTGACACTTCCGACGCTGGCAGCATCGGCCACACGTGGCCGACGCTGCCAGTGTCGGAAGTCATCGGATCGTCCTCCTGCAAATTTCGAGAACCCTTTCCCCGTTTTATCCGGTTCAAATAGGATGCAAATTCACCTTTAAAGAATATCAAGCCGTTACCCAATTCCTCCCAATTGAGACCAATAAAATGGGCGAATCAACCAGGCGTCGCGCGCATGACTCAAGGTTCGGCGCATTCCACATCGCAAAAAGCTCGCTTTTGGGTACGCTCCAGCAATGGATCGCAAGGCGGAATTTGCAGGCCATCGCGGTACGTTGGACTGGCACCTGCCGATTGAGCTTCTGCGTACTCGCATTGGCGTCGATACCCGTCTTCTTAACGTCGTGTGGCCAAACCAAGCCGTCGGAAATGTCAATTCGTGAAATCTTTGCAGCCACAACTGCTGGGGAAGCGAAGACATTAGTTCCTGGGATGAGTTTTCGATGGTGTCCTGCCGGAAGTTTCACGATGGGAACAACCATTGAATTGGGCAACGAGTTCGCAGTTGAGGTCACCTTAACACAGGGCTTTTGGTTGGCAGAGACGGAATTGACTCAAGCTCAGTGGCGGAAAGTTATGAGGACCGTTCCGTGGAAGGGCCAGGAGGATGTGAAGGAAGGGGATGACTTTCCGGCAAGTTTCATCAGTCACGACGACGCGGTGGCGTTCTGTCAAAAGCTGACGAAAGCGGAACTGGCTGCCGGACGATTGCCCAAGGGATGGACCTTCGGGTTGCCGACATCGGCGCAGTGGGAGTACGCATGTCGTGCGGGTACGAAGACGGACTATTCATTCGGGGACGACGAATCGTTGCTTGGGGAATATGCATGGTTCAACGACAACTCTTTGAACGCCGGCGAAAAGTATGCCCACCGTGTTGGACAAAAAAAGCCAAATGTGTGGGGGTTGAAAGACATGCACGGGAATATTTCAGAATGGTGCTTGGATTGGGAAATGCCGAACCTTCCTGGTGGTCGCGACCCCATCGAGCTTGGTCAATTCTACGGGACCCGAGTGACCCGGGGCGGCAGTTGGATTAAAGTCGCCTCCAATTGCGTATCCGCAAACCGTTGGGGACTCTCGCCCGGAAACCGGAGCCGCACTTCCGGCTTCCGTGTGGCCGCAGTTCTTTCAACGGAGTAGCCGATCGCGGAGACCTTCCTAGCTTCGGGGTCGGGTGTTGAAATTTGAAATTCTGAACGCCCGACCCCTCTTCAAAGAATGAAGAATCCGTCATTGCGTTCTCGCAAATCAGTGGTAGACTCAACCTTGTTGGAAACGCTTTGTCAGTTTCAAAGCATTCCGATATTGTTGGATGACAGAACACGACGCAAGCCAGCGAGTGCTGGTGGGCGCAGTGACCAGTAAGCCGACGTGACGAAAAACCTGCGGGTTCTTTGTCACGTCGGCTTTTTTTTTGACCCGATCCAGGAGAATCTCAATGAACATGCGACGAAATCTCACTCAAGCGATGCTGGTGGCTATCGGCTTGATGGCAGCAATGCCCGTGCTTGCGGTCGAGGTGATTGATGATCCGACACAAATTGATGAGCGGGCAACACAGCTCATCCAGACAACGAACTCGCTTTGCTGGGAAATGCATCGTTTCCACCAGCAGCAACCGGGCTATCGCGAATCGTATCGAGCCGCCAAGGAAATCTGGTCGCAGGCCGGACAATTGCAGGAGGCACTACGAGCGGGTCCCGTCGAGACGGACGTCCTTTTGGAACAGATTGTTGCGATGAACGAATTGTTTTCGCAGGTCGAGGCAACGTTGTCGAAATGGGAAAATGGTGATCGATCATTGATTCCCGTCAATGGACCGCCGGTACTCCGTACGGTTGTTACCCCCGGTGTTGCCGTCGATATCCCCTTCATCGGTGTACGAGTCGGCGGTGGTGATCGAGAAGTCGTCATCACAGAAGACGGGCCACCGCAAATTGAACGCAGGCGGTTACATCCAAATTCACGGGGTAGCAAACGAAGTCTTGAACGGGAATTCGCAGCCGTCGATGTCGCGTTGAAATACCTGTCAGAAGACGCCAACTTGACCAGTCAGCCAAATCCCGTGGCGCCGGGTGAATTGTCTGACAATGCACCCGACCCACAGCCACCAATACCTGGAGACGAACCCGCAAAGACTCTGAAAGTCCTGCCCACGTCGCCGAAAAAGCCTGCTACAGCTCCAATTCGCAAATAACGTTAAGATTGGAATTCAAATGAAAATGCGAAGCGTCGTATGGCTGCGTGTCCGCAGCCATACGACCGACTTATCACTCTGAAGCCAGCCGACCGATCTTTGACACAATATCCGGCAATCCCTCGAATGGGTGTTCCCCGGTGAACTCGTAACGAATTGCCCCTCGTTTATCAATTAAATAAACAGCGTGCGAGGGAACGTTTCGGGAACCGACGAGTGTCTGTATTTCCTCGCCCATCGTATTTGCATCAATAACGTCAAGACCGGCGATCGTCACTGGCGTATCCAGTTTTTCCCTGCTGATGGCAGTAATCTTCGCATTGGATTGATGGATGACGTCTGATACGGCGTCAATCTTTTTCAGCCATTCATTACAAGCCACGCATGCCGGACCGGAAAAAACCACCGCGACGTGTGCTGTTCCCTTTTCAAAGTTCGCCACCGGAGCGGTTCGCTCGTTACGATTTGCTCGCAGTCTTTTCTCCGGCTGCACGGCTCGGATCTCAATATTTCGCATCATTCCTTGATCTTCGTGGTCCATCGTATGGCAATGCAATACGGCCTTTCCAACGTAGTCGAGAGCTTCGATTCGAATAACAGCCGGAACTTGTTGGCTAATGACATAGGTATCTTTCCACATCAATTTACCTCCAGGGAGTTCCACCTGGAACGGGTTAACGTGGATATGGAACGGATGACAGACGCCTTTTGAGAACACAACACCAGCATCGTCCGGTGGTGGAGGCATTGGGGGATTCGTGCCGGAGTTCGCCACTGCCGGGACGTTAACGCTCAATTTCCATCGTTCAGGCTTATTCAGGTACTGAACAATCGGTTCGACATACGGTGGTCCTTGAGTGAGTGAGTTTTGGTTTTGCAGTACGTACGGAGCGCCGTCCACACCAAACTCAATCGTATCTAAAAACTCAAAGGAAATCGCTTGATTGATCTTGGTTGGATTGGCATTCGGCGGGAAAATGTCTTTTGGCACACATCGTTTTATTGACACTACTGTTGGCATTTTCATCGAAGCCGCCACACCGCTCACCTGAATTCTGGCAAGAACTTGTGTCGTTTCTTGGCTACTTCCCGGCCCATTGACAAGAATGTACGTGCCCGGCGTGGTTGGTTGTATGAGCAGGTCGCTACGATACCCTGGATACATTTCAATAACTTGAGATGCTACCGCGTGATTTACGAAGTCCTCGACGCCATTTGTGGTCACCGTGTCAGCGTAGGGGATACCATCCTCAGCAATTCGAAAAACCTTGAGGTCTGATTCGGTCACCGGACTTGCCACCCAGTCAACATTATTGCTGCTTGTTACCTTAAACCAGAGTAGAGGCACGGAGGCTTCTTTTGTCGCACAAACCAGTCGCCACCGCTCGATTTGCCCAGGCTGCATGGAAATATTCGCAGGCTCGCCTCCATTCACGGCGATAAAATCATAGGGGGAGGTACTATTGTCCGTACCCGCAGCCAACACCGACGTATCCTTAAGCTGCCTGCGGTCATTCACATTTGTCGGGTTGACTTGCAATACGTTGGTGGTGTTCCCGTCGATCTTCGCAGTTTCCTTGTACTCACTTAAGAGGAATTGTTGCAGCAGCAGCACACGTCCGATTGCGATGTCATTTCCTTGAATCGTCTTCGCCTTCACATTCGCTGCCGCAACTTCAGGAATGTCATCCAAGTCCGTTGCGCGGCTACCCGTCGTCGTGATCGTAAGTAATGGGCCGACGAGCCCGCTTGCGACCTGATAGGCAGCGCTGTGATGCAAGTGCGGATGGTACCAGAATGTCCCTGCGACATGGTCAGGCTTAATTCGATACGACAGGTGGATCGACCTGCCAATGTCGTTGACAGTAGGTCGTGGTTGTAACTTTAAAAAGACATTATCGTGATGAGCTTCCGGCGAGACATGCAAACCATGTGTGTGTAAATTCGCAGTGAAAAGCCCGTCGGTATTCCCTGGTGGAAATTCGCTCGCAGGTGCGTCTTGCTGCCAGTAGGCGTCGTCGGCAGGCTTGCCATTGATCCACTCTAACGTCGGCACACGTGTGGCAACCATATTGTTCTTGATTTTAATGTTGAATCGTTGGCGTGACGTGTCAACGAGGAGGACATCTCCGCATGGCTTTTTCACATTGGATGCGCCGTAATACTTCATTAAGCGCACTGGACTTGTTTGTCCTGCGGACGTGTAAATCAATGGATTGTTCGCGTCGACATTGATGGGCTTTACGAAGGTGAGTGATGTGACATCGGGGCGCGTCTCGTCAATCGTCATCTCAAAATGTCGGCCACCGACTGCAAACGTTCCGAAATCGCCCGCACGAAAAGCTTCGATTTTATCTGGTAAGTTCAATCGATCCTTATCCTCGTCCGTCATCGTAGCATATTCTTTGGCAGCTTCGTCGAGACCGAGGTAAGTCCCTTCATCGAATGCAATTGTCTGTGCGTTCAATCGAGAACTGTCGATTAACTTTTTTAAGATCTGATACGCCCCTTCCGCGTGTTCTTTTTGGGTTGGGTCGGGTTGAGAAATGCAGGTTGGCTGCTGCGGCTGCGCCAATACCGTTTGCGAGGCAATCGAAAATGTGGTGGCGAAATAAACCGCAAAAATCACCTTTTTGCACGAATCCAAAAAAACGGCCCTAAAACGTGTGTCGCGCATAAATCACCACTTGGTCACAAGGAATATTGAACACGAAATCAACAGCATGTGCGTAGGAATATCAAAGCAGGATTAATTATGAACTATTTCAGTCGATTATTCAACTGAATTTACATCAAAATGCAACGAATGTCACGTCTTGTGATTCATGTACGTTGACCAGAAGTGAGTTGTTCGACGCAAGGAATTCGGATCAGCCACTGTTGGGAGGGCTAAATTTGCTTTTAGCGTCGTCACATTGACGTTGTTCAAGGTCAACTTCCCGTCGACAACAAAAGACGTCGCCAATGGCGTTGCTTCATAGATCGTTGCTTTGTTTCTGGGTTGTCCGTTAACAGTTAAAGTTTTCCTGACGTTCCTTCGGGCGCGATAAAAAGTGCGTCTGGCGATCCGTACATACATATGCATGACGCCACCCGCTCCCATGTGTAATAGAGATTTGAACACCCGTCACCAGAACGAAAACCTGGGAATTTATCGCCAGCCTCGTTTCTATTTTTCGTTTTTCTGCAGCTCCAATTTGGTCCGCTCAATCTTCACGGCGTTGCCCAGCGGGGCGACCGAGTCGAATCGGTCTCAGTTTTTTCGTCGCGTCCTGTTAGAGAATGGACCGGAATCCATGGCAACAATTGGCATGAACGTCCAATCTCGGTCGCCCCGAGGGGGCTTTTTGTTGGTTTTGATATGGCAGAACCTGGGGCCGAAGCTGCCCCAGGCTTTAGAGACTGTCCTGCTTTCCATTCGTGAACTTAAGGGTTCGTGAGGAGTTTTGGATTCTGAGATGCTAGAGCCTTTTGGATAACAACGAGGTTATGAATCAGGACTGTCAGTCCCGTATCGATTTTGGCTCGAGGCAGCCCTCGGCCCGTGTGACGTCTCAGGCCGCGGTGTTCTTTCGCATCTGCAAAGCAGCGTTCGATGACTTGGCCACGTTTTTTCGAGATCGCTTTCGCTTCCGGCGTTTCCATTTTTATT
>CAILLA010000203.1 GCA_903834925.1 uncultured Schlesneria sp. | reverse complement strand
TGCGGTGCCGCGAAGAGTTGTGGTTGTGCAGCGACGACGCAGCCAGCCTGTTGTAAACCCGTAATCGTCCGACCTTGTGGTCCAACGATTCACACGTATCAACGAAAATGTTCGGACATCAAGCCACCATGCTGTGACTCATGCGGTCCTGGTGCCTGTGGTCAGACCGGCAGTGCTTGCGGGAACAATGGTCCTGCTTGTGCCGCTCCTGCTGCTGCTTGTGCTCCAGCTGGTCCCGCTTGTGCCGCTCCTGCGGGACTCTGCGGTTCCGGTAACGGTGTAGCTCCTGGCTGTGCTGCTCCTGCTGCCAACTGTGTTGGTGCTGGTGCCGGTGCTGGTAGCTGTGCTCCTGCTTGTGCCGCTCCTGCTGCTGCTTGTGCTCCAGCTGGTCCAGCTTGTGCTGCACCTGCTGCCGCTTGTGGTAACGGTGGTGGAAACGGTTGTGCTCCTGCCGGTCCTGCCTGTGCCGCTCCTGCTGCTGCTTGTGCTCCAGCTGGTCCAGCCTGTGCCGCTCCTGCTGCCAACTGTGCTCCTGCTACGAGCTGTGCTCCAGCTTCTACCTGTGCTCCAAAGCACTGTGGTAGCTTGTTGGGTGGTGGATTTTTGAAGGGACTGTTCGCGAAGCACAACTGTGCTTCGGCTTGTGCTCCAACTTGTGGTGCTCCTAGTGATCCAAGCTGCGGTGCTCCTGCAGCGACGACCTGCGTTCCACCAGTTGAAACCAAGTGCTGCAATGCAAACGCTTGCGATATTGCCAAGTTGATCTATACCTCGCAAACCGCTTGCTATGCTCGTCAACGAGCTGCTGCTCTTCGCAAACTCGGTAACCGATATGACTGCATCTGCAACCCCGAAATCATGTCAGCGTTCATCTACGGATTGAACGATGCTGATGAACGAGTTCGCAGCACTGCTGCCGACAAGATTGGTGATCAGATTCGTGCGAACTGCTGCTGCTGCCCAGAAGTCGTAGCTGCCTTGACCTGTGCTCTTGGTGACTGCGATCGTGGCGTCCGACGCCAAGCCGAACAAGCTCTTCGCTTGTGCGGATATGATATCGTCGATGGTAACTGCAACACTTGCGTTGCAACCGGCTGCACCAGCGGTGGATGCAACAGCTCTAGCTGTGCTCCTTCGGTTGCTCCTGTAATCGAACCAGCTTCACCAGCTCCAGTTCCTCCAATGGAAAAGACCGGATCGATCCGCAAGGGTCACCTGTCCACCCTGTTGGGAATGCGATAATACGACGAATGAATGAAAGAGAAACATTTCAGACACCCTGAGATGAGATACTACAGCGAAACGGCGGCCTCCGAATTCTTTCGGAGGCCGTCTTCATTCTTTGACAATCCGACACATACCTGCATGCTGGTGTGTGTCGGATTGTGTATTCGGCCGACCCTTTGTGTTCCTGAATTCAAACGTTTCTTTTCGATCGCAGACGATTCGGATATATCTACATCAATACGCTTGGATGCCAACAAGGGGGGAACATTCAGGTCAGTCGTTGGTGAACGTCCCTCGATTTGCCTGCTTTGTCTTTTCTCTTTGTCCATCCGGCGTCCGTTGAACAATCAGCAAACGTCCATGGATTGGAATTATGTCTCGAACTCACGTTTCTCAAATTCTCAAGGCCGGTCAGCCAGGGACGACAGTCGACGTGCGCGGCTGGGTCCGTACCAAGCGAGAATCAAAACAGGATTTCGCATTTCTTGAAATCAACGACGGCAGTTGCATGAAGAACGTGCAGATCGTCGTCGATGCCAATCTTCCTGATTACGCCTCACTCATCAAGCAGATCTCGACGGGAGCCAGCGTGGCCGTCGTCGGCGAAATCAAAGAATCGCTCGGTAAGGGTCAGCGGGTTGAGGTTCATGCACAGTCGTTGAAAGTCCTTGGCACCGCCGATCCGTTGACGTATCCCCTGCAGAAAAAGGGACACAGTTTCGAATTTCTGCGCGAGAAGGCACATCTCAGGCCACGAACGAATACCTTTGGGGCCATCGCACGAGTCCGAAACGCTCTTTGCGCGGCGATCCATAATTTCTTTCAGGCCCGCGAATTTCTTTATGTCCAAACCCCGATTATCACCACCAGCGACTGCGAAGGGGCGGGACAGGTCTTTCAGGTCACGACGCTCGATCTGGCCAAACTGCAACAGAGCAAAGGAGCTCTCGATTACAGTCACGATTTCTTCGGAAAAAAGGCCGGGCTGACAGTCAGCGGCCAGCTGGAAGGTGAAATCTTCGCGACCGCTGTGGGCGATGTTTACACCTTTGGTCCGACGTTTCGAGCCGAAAACTCGAACACCACCAGGCACCTGGCCGAGTTCTGGATGGTCGAACCTGAGATGCCATTCTATGAACTCGAAGACAACATGAATCTGGCCGAATCATTTGTTCGCACGATCGTAAAGGATGTTTTGAATCGTTGTTCTGAAGATCTCGAATTCTTCAATGAACGAATCGAGCCGACGCTATTGGCCTCGCTGCAAAACATCGTAGAACACGATTTCATCCGCCTCAGCTATACAGACGCCGTCAGTATCCTTGAGACATCAGGACACAAGTTCGAATACCCGGTTGCCTGGGGCCACGACTTGCAGTCGGAACATGAACGCTATCTGACCGAACAACATTTCAAACAGCCGGTCATCCTGACGGATTATCCTCGGGCGATTAAGTCGTTCTACATGCGCTGTAACGAAGATGGCAAAACCGTGCGAGCGATGGATGTGCTGGTCCCTCGCATCGGCGAAATCATTGGCGGTAGCCAGCGCGAAGAACGACACGACGTACTCGTCGACCGGATGAAAGAATGCGGTCTCGTTCCCGAAGACTACTGGTGGTATCTGGAACTCCGTCAATACGGCACCGTCCCACACAGCGGCTTCGGATTGGGACTGGAGCGGACCGTACAGCTTGTCACCGGAATGATGAACATTCGAGATTGCATCCCATTCCCGCGAACACCAAAAAGCGCGGAATTCTAATGAAGGTCACTCGGACACCGACGGGGTTTGTGCCTTGGCGGTCATTTCTATGACGGCTTCCTCGTTATTATCCGGCAAATTCGGTGTGTCCGGTACCGCAGGTTGAGATGACGTGGGAACTGACGGCGTGCGTTCCAGCGGATAAAATAATTGATCGACCAGCAATTCCGGCATCTTTGCCTTGATGCCGTACGTCGTTGGAAACTCACCGAGCGGCAGATAATACGTCCCGAAGATTCGGTCCAGCCACGGAAGTGTCGAGGCATAGTTTCGGTTGACCGGTGTCTTCGTATGGTGCCAGTGGTGAAAAGCGGGAGTGGAAATCAGCCATTCCAAAGGCCCGAATCGCCACTTCAGATTGGCGTGAATGAAGAACCCCCACATTGTTCCGACGAGCGTAGCGATGATTGGAACGAGACTCTCTTTGGCACTCCCCGGTCCACCCAATCCCAATAAATAGATCGGAATCAAACCACAAAAACGACCGAAGACCATATCGATCGGATGGGCGCGTGTATTCACAAGAAAATCGATCTGTTCCGCACTGTGATGGATCGAATGGAATTTCCAGAGAAACGGAATTTCGTGACTGAGGCGATGGCCCCAATAATAGCCCACTTCTCCTGCGACGAATCCGAGGACGGCTTTGGTCAAATCTGGTTGCACAGACATCGTCTGCAGAAAGTCTGAGGGAACAGCATAACGCACCAACGAGGCCAGCAAGGCTACGGGATAACTCAGCAATACCGCCGGTAAGAGACTACTGAGGAAATAATAGCACAAATCGGTGACAATCTGCTTCCGAAATATCTTTTGCGGATGAGCGGAGAAAAGTCGCTCAAGCGGAACGAAGATCGACGCCAGAATTGCCAGCCAGACTGCGAGACGGAATACATCAAACAGGAATCGATGAAGTTGCGACCCGATCAATTGTTCCATCTGTTTGGACCTGGCAATTCTACAACTAACATTCTGCAGCGGGCACAATCGAAGAATATATCTTCTCGCCACGTTTGTCACAATTTATGACGTGATTCGTCAGGCGATTTTCAAAAGATGCGACTTTATTACACCGACGAATTCGTACTTCCGTTGCCACCGACTCATCGGTTTCCCATGCAGAAATACGCGCTGCTGCGGGAACGAATCCTGAGTAGTGGGCTGGCCGCGCAACATGAACTGTTTCGGCCGCCAGCAGCGACCGACGAGCAACTACTTCGAGCGCATTCCGCCGAATACATCGAGCGGGTTGTCACGGGTCAACTGAGCGACATCGAAATCCGGCGGCTCGGCTTTCCCTGGTCGCCACAACTGGTCGAACGTTCGCGTCGATCGGCCGGTGCCACAATCTCGGCCTGCAGCTCGGCTCGCGAAGAGGGCTGCTCGGTCAACCTGGCAGGCGGCACGCATCACGCCTATCGGGATCGAGCGGAAGGATTTTGCCTGTTCAATGATAGCGTTGTCGCCGCACGTGATCTCCAGTCGGCTGGATTAGCATCAAACGTTTTGATCATCGATTGTGACGTCCATCAGGGAAACGGAACTGCGTCTATTGTTCGAAATGATCCGTCGATTTATGCCTTTTCAATCCACAGCGAACGAAATTATCCGCAGCCTAAAGAAGTCAGTGATCTCGATATCGGTTTACCAGATGAAACCGGCGACGCGGATTATCTTGCCGCACTGAAGCACGGATTATCAACTGCGTTTCGCGAGTCGGCTCCCGACCTGGCAATCTTTCTGGCGGGAGCTGATCCGTATCACGGCGATCGTCTGGGCCGGCTATCGCTAACGCTTGAGGGACTGGCTGACCGTGACCGACTGGTGCTGCAAACCTGCCGCGAAAAGTCTGTTCCCGTGGCGGTGTCGATGGCAGGAGGCTATTGCCCCGACATCCATCAGATCGTCGATTGCCATTTCCAAACCGTGGCGATCGCAGCCGAATTGTTTGGAAATTGAGTCCGGCCACTCGCACGAATTATGAGCCTGATTCCGTAATTGACACAAACCAAAATACTGCTAATCTATTAGCATGTGCTGATGAATTAGCATGTTATTCTTGCCGTTCGTGAATGAGTTTGGCCAAAAGGATCACATATCTCATGGCAGCGCCATCACCGCTCGACTTGGGAAAGCGCGAGCGACAACTTGTTGAAACTGTCTACCGATTGGGCGAGGCCAGTGTCGCACAGGTGCTCGCCGAACTTCCCGATCCCCCCAGTTATTCGTCCGTCCGTGCGATGTTATCGCTATTGGTGGACAAAAAGATTTTGCGGCAAAGGCAGGAGGGGAAACGATATCTCTACCGACCCGCCACATCCCGGGAAACAGCCCGCAAATCCGCCTTCCATTCATTACTGAGGACTTTCTTCAGCGGCGAGCCCACTGCCGCTCTGGCAACTCTACTCGACCTTTCCGCCGGACAATTAACGGACGACGATTTTGAACGCATGAAACAGCTCATCGAACAGTCTCGACAGGAGAATCGCTGATGTGGATCGAAGCGCAAGCGACACGGGATCTGTTTCTCATGGTCCTTGTCATTCTAGTTCAATCGGCGACAGGTATCTGGTTGGCGACCGCCGTCGCGACGGTTGTCTGGCCACGTTCGTCCGCTGCCATGCGACATCGATTATGGGGGCTGTCAATGCTGGCGGTTCTCTGTTGCCCAATCCTGGTTCTGGAATTGCCCGTTCCAAGAGTGATGAATTGGAAACCCCTTTCCGAATCGCAAATACCAACGACTAGTTCGCAAGATTTGCTGACGAATGAAAACATCAATGCGTCGGAAGCATCTGATTCGTTCGTTGTCTCTCAGGAAATGCCGACGGAAGCCAAATTTGCGGATCCTGGCGTTTCCTCGACGCCGGAAAAATCGAAGTTCACAATCACGAGCGTCAATCCGATTTTGAATTTTGTCGTTTGGACCTGGCTTGCAGGCGCGACACTGAGCGGGCTGTTAATCTTAACGTCATTTCGCCGTTCTTCGATCTTGATACGGCACGGGTTGCCCATGGTATTTCGATCATACGTTGATCGATGTGCAACGATCTGCAGGCAGCTCTCGATAACGCGTCCGATTCAAATCGTAGTCTCACCCGAAGTGATCGTCCCGTCGGTGACGGGAGTGAGGCGACCGGTCATTTTGTTGCCGACCGGGTTCGGTCAATGGTCTCAAGAACGAGTGGATGTTGTCCTGGCCCACGAGTTGATGCACGTAAAACGGTCCGACTTGCTGTGGCAGTTGGTCGCTCGGATGTGTCTGGTGCCGATGTGGTTTCATCCCCTGGGCTGGCTGGCTTACAAGCGACTTCGAATCGAGTGTGAACATGCCTGCGATGACGCCGTTCTGTTAAATGGTGAATCACCGACGGACTATGCAAATCATCTCGTCGAACTCGCGACATGGTGCCAACATCGTTCGATGCCGTCGTTGCTGCAATCGGTTGCCATCGTTGGCAACGGCTCCGTGGAAAAACGTGTCCGTTCGATTCTCAACCCAACAATAGCACGACATCCGTTGAATCGTTGGCGTGCGTCATGTGCTGTCATTGGTATGGCAGCGATCGTCTTTACGATCGTTGTCGTCTCGCCATCCATTAGCGAGTCCAAGCCACCCGTCACTATCGAGCACGTATTCACTCTGGACGCGAGTGAACAGGTTCGTGATGAACAAATCGAAAAGGCTGTTACTTTTGAAGAAGACCATTTCAAAAACACGGTGATCGATCCTGCGGGCACAGCAAAATCAAGCGATGAGACTCGTCCTGTCAATGACGAGATTCCGATGACCAGATCTGACCCGTTCGTAGCCCTGTTTGAAAGAGCGATCGACATTACGAGCAGACGGACGCTGAACGCAAACGCACATTCGCCCTGGCAAATTCTTCATTGCATCCTGGCGATGAGACAGAACGCCGTTTTGAAGCTTGGCAACGAGAAGGTCAACGCCATTCATTGGCTTTCGACGACGGAACCGCAGTTTGATCATCAACCGTGGCTGTTGCTGACACCGGACGGAGCGAAATTTCATTCCTACACACGGGTCTATGCTTTCGAAGGTCATCCCGCGCAGTTCCTGGCGCTGTTGACCCATTCCAACCTCCCGTTGGATCACGAATTTCATGTGCAGGGAAAGATCGTAACGCTCAATGATCTCGTGAATAACACGATGAAAGAAGTCAATTCGAAAGAAGAAGTGACCTGGGTTCTTTGGGCCTTGCAACATTACCTTAAGCCGGATGCCACGTGGATCAACCGATTCGATGAAGCGTGGAGCATCGAACGGCTCGTGCAAATCGAGTCGAATGCCCCGACATCAGGCGCTCCTTGCGGTGGCAGCGAAGGACTTTTTGCGTTGACCCGAGCTCGCGATAAATACCTTCGAATTGGCGGAACATTACGCGGTGTCTGGTATCAGGCAGATAGCAAAATCAAAAAACATATTCAGGTCGCTCGATCACTTCAGAATGCTGACGGATCATTCTCAAGCGACTGGTATCGAGGGCCCGGCCACACGACCGATGTGAACCGTCGATTCAACACAACAGGACATACCATGGAATTCCTGGCAATCGCTCTGCCTGATGAACAACTCGATGAGGCATGGGTGCGGAACGCGGTTTCCATGTTGTCAAAGGAATTGATCGAACACAGAGACCATAAAATCGATTGTGCAGCGTTGTTTCAATCTCTCGATGCGTTAATCCTCTATCGTCATCGGATTCGTGCGCTGTCACGATGACGGTTCGCATGCTGCTCGTCATCGCATATCCTGCGCTTTTTGTCTTACAATCCGCACCGGACGCATCAGGCATTGCCTTCGATTCGCGTCTTGATCAAGATTCGTGCTCACGACATTCCTTTGGAAAAAGGGCCGATTTTCATGCGAATGTTACTGCGTCTCGCAACGATCCTGGTATTCGTGATTTGTCTCAATAAATCCGCTCGTTGTGACGAACCCGTGCGGCGGACGGAAGACGTGATTTACGGACGGAAATCCGGCATGGCACTGACGCTGGATGTGTTTCAGCCGTCTAAACCGAACGGATCGGGGTTGCTGTTTCTCGTCAACGGCGGATGGCTGTCGAGTAAGTCAACGCCGATGATGGTGACCATTCGACCGGAAGACTATCGAGTCTTCCTCGAACGGGGATACACGATGTTCGCGATCGTGACGAGCTCACAGCCCAAGTTCACTGTTTCGGAAGAAATCGAAGATGTGCTGCGAGCTGTTCGTTTCGTCCGGCGGAATGCCGCTCAGTATGGAGTCAAACCCGATCGTCTGGGTGTGTTGGGCGCTAGTTCCGGTGGCCACTTGACTCTGTCGATTGCCACGCGTGGCGGTCCAGGAAACAGTGACTCGCCCGACCCCGTTGAAAAAGAAAGCAGTGCCGTTCAGGCCGCTGTCTGTTTCTTTCCTCCCACCGATTTTCTGAACTACGGCGCACCGGGAATCAATGGAGCGGGTGCCGGTCCGCTGGCACCGCTGCAGCATGCGTTCGGTCCACTGGCTCTCACGCCCGAAGGCCGCGAACAACTCGGTCGCGAAATCTCGCCGATCAACTATGTGACCGGACAATTACCTCCAACCCTGATTATCCATGGTGACCGCGATGAAGTCGTACCACTTCAACAGTCAGAAAGTTTTGTCGCCAAAGCCCGTGCTGCGGGTGCCGCGAACGTTGATCTGATCGTTCGTGCAGGAAAGGGTCATGGCTGGGGCGATTTCTGGAAATCCAGCGAAGATATCACCGCTTTTGCCGATTGGTTCGATCGGCATTTGAAATAAACAAGGTCGATTCCTCCGAATCTTAGTGATCCGAAAGCCTCGCAACTTCGTTTCCCTTCCTTGAGGCTCGTTTTCACGAATTCAAAGGATTTTTCAGGTTTACTACGATGATGTTTGACCCTCTGTACCTGTTGTTTGCCGCACCTGGGCTGCTTCTTTCGCTGTGGGCCAGTTACCGGGTTCGTACCGCGTTCGACCACTATTCTAAGGTGGGAACGATGCGCGGCATGTCCGGCGCGGAAGCGGCTCGACATCTACTGGATGATGCGGGTTTGACCGATGTGGAGATTGTCGAGACGGACGGTTACTTGTCCGATCACTATGATCCCGTATCTCGACATTTGGCCCTCTCTCGCGACGTCTTTTTTGGTCGATCCGTGGCGTCAGTCGGTGTTGCCACTCACGAGGCGGGACATGCACTTCAGCATGCACATGGTTATGCACCACTTTGGCTTCGTTCGGCGTTGGTACCGGCTGCAGGAATTGGGTCTTCGATCGGTTACATCGTGATGGGGGTGGGACTGTTTCTGCACCCGTTGGTGGTGGTGCTGGGCGCGGCCATCTTCTCGCTGGTTCTCCTTTTTCAAATCGTGACCCTGCCCGTCGAATTTGACGCCTCGGCCCGAGCAAAACGGCTTGTCGTCGAAGCAGGAATCATTCAGGAAGAAGAACGCGTTGGGATCGATCGGGTTCTCAATGCAGCCGCACTGACATATGTCGCAGCGGCGATCAGTTCGTTGTCGGTACTGCTCTACTATCTGTTTCGAGCCGGTTTGCTCAACGGTTCGCGAGATGACTAAGTAAGCCGTAGCATGGGCTTTAGCCCGTGCAATTGAGTATCGCAATCACTCGGACTCAGTCTTCGGAACTTCAATCCGGCAGCAGCCAAGATTCAGAAATTCCTGACTGGTCCGAGCCACTTTTTGCAGCAGATCTTTTCGTAAACGGTAGACCATAAACCGTCCATCTCGCTCCACTTCGATCAATCCAGCATGCCGCAGGATCTTCAGGTGGTGCGAAACGGTGACCAGTTCCGTTTCCAAAAACTCAGAAATGTCACCGACCGTCATTTCGCCATGGCGCAACACATCCACGATCCTCAGTCGAATTGGCTCGCTGAGGGCCTTCAGTTGATCTGCACAGGTTTTCGATTGGAAGTTATCGTTTTCCAAGGAACGAACCGATCCATTGGTTAATCCGGGCTATTCGGTTTTCCAGAACCGACGAGGATCTATGATAACACCAACGTTTTGATCAGCAAACTCTTTAAACTCCGCAATGACTGACGCTCGCCGTTTCCGGCAACATCACAAACAAATCGGCAGCGGCGGTCTGTTGCAAAGCGTCCCATCTGCTGCGTGGCACGCTAACCGGTTCCCCTCGCCGCCATTCGTTCCCTTCATCGTCGGTGACCGTCAGAAACGGACCTTTGAAGACCACGGTACAGGCTTCTGAAGTCGCTTCGACCGGACGTTTGCCAATGATTTGAGTTTCACGCAACGGTATCCCTTCATGCTGAAAGCAGGCACCTGATCGGAACGTTGTCAGTTGCAGGTCCACAAACCCGGCTGCTTCCAGAGCGGCTAGTAGTTCGGTTCGTACTGGAACATGTTTGACGTGTGCGGCAGGACCTGTCAGTTGCAGCTCCCCCGAGATCGGTTCTTCTGACGTCAAAACGTGGACCATGATTTGACCACCCGGTCGCAGAATTTCGAATGCCTGGGTGAGTTGAGATCGAACCTCTTCATTTGAAACGGGGACATTAAACGAGCCGCGCAAACGGACTTCGTCGCACTCAGAGACGGATGGGCTGAATGCATCGTACATCCGATGTTCCCAAACCACGGGCTGATGCTGGAGAGTGATCAGCGCCGCAGCATCAAGCCCAACCATCGTTTCCAGTGATTGTCCATCTCCCCGATGATCAATGTCCTCGTCCAGCGTGTAGAACTCCCACAATCGCTGATCCAGGTCGTGAACCCAGAACTTGGTTTGTTTGGAGTAACAACATTCGACTCCTTCTTCTCGCTGAGTCGTAACTCCTGCCTTTTCGAGTCGGCCTTGTGCTTCGACCAGAGCCTCTGAATCGGGAAAGCGAAAACCGACGTGGTTGAGCGATCCGTAGGTTGAGGGTGATCGAGGCTCAAGCGATAGAACGAGCGGCGGTGAATCCAATTCGAATTTCGCATAATCCGCACGCTGCTTGGCGGCAGGGACACCAAGGACTTGTTCCAAAAACGCGACCGCCTTGGGTAGGTTTGAGACGTTCAGTGAGAGATGAAACTTAAGCATGGAAGATTCTTTCCGGTGACGTTTTCTAATGGATTAACGTTCGCATTTTTATTGGGAATCTCAGGAACTGACCGCCGGTTCCATCGCGGAATTGTTCAACAATGTATTCTCTCTTTTCGGTATCGGCACAAATACAATCGCCACGGCGACGACCAACGCGACCAGGCCCAGGCAAACAATCGCGGGCAAATACGAACCGGTCCGTGTCTTCACATCGGCTAAAATTCGTGGTCCCAAAGCAGAAGCAAATACCGTCATCATCTGAGCGATCCCCTGGATTCGACCAAGATGAGTCCGTCCAAAAAGTTGAGCCCAGACCAAAAAAAATAACACTGTCACCATTCCCCCGGCACAACCCATCGCGATCGCATAGGTTACCAGTGCGGAATATGTGCTGACAAACTGCAATCCCAATAGTGCGGCCGCAAGCAGGCTCATTGCTAGGGACGCCAGGACCGTGATCCTAATCCGTGTTGCCATAAAACCAGTCAAAAGATTGCTTCCCAGTCCAATCGCCGTCGTCATCATTCCCAAGTCATAAAACGCCGACTTCTCAAAACCTCGTTCGATCAACAGCGATTCATTGAACAGCGAAACCCCTGCAGAAACCAGTCCGTACAATGAAGCCGCGATCCCAAACAGCCAGAAGGCCGGTGTCGCGAGAGCTTCGTTTACTGAAAAATCCGATTGGCCTGAATTCAGTTCACCCGACGTTACTTCGAACTGTTCATTTGGTGAATCCGGTGCCGATCGAACCAGTAATAAAAACAGCGGTGTCAGCCCGAAAAGCAGAAGCATTCCCAGGCCCCGCCACTGGGTTCGCCAAGGCAGTTCCTGCTGGCTTTTTCCCCAGAAAAAAGCCGCCATAAACCCTATGGAGACCAGAATCGAATAGAGCCCGGTGGCGAGCGGTAATCGGGTTCGAAACCATTTGCCAGTCATCGATATACTGACAACAGAAAGGGCACTTTGACCCAGCCCTCGTGTCAATGTAATCAAGACCGCAAACGCGGTTGCACCAACAGCACTCGTCATGCCAATTACGACAAGCCCCAGCAGTGCAACGACGAGTGACACGGTGGCACGAATTCCCCACCGGTCCAACAACCAACCGGCAGGAATACAGAATATCGCCCCGCACAGCGTGGCCCAGAAATTGATGTCCCCAAACGTCTTCCGGTCGATCTGAAGACTCGAATCTATCAATAATCGTTCAGTGATCATTCCCAGGCCATGTGTCCGACCTGGCAACGTCGCGACCATCGCCAATGCGGCGAGTACGACGATCACCCATCCGTAAGCGGGCGAGCGGAATACGGAAGAATCTTGTGACACGTCAAAACTCAAAATAAGAAGAATCAGAAGATGGAAAATTACTTGAAAAAGACCGGTTCAGACGTTGTCGTCTTACGATGTTCACGCATCCGTTCGCGAAACTCGGCATAGTGAGCATCGCGTTGGTCGCCCCCATCAGAGAGAGCGTTGTAGCTGACATAAAAAACGCGACGCATCTGGTTCGAACGGTTCGGAGCGGAACGATGCGGCGTCAGGCCATGAAAGACGGCGATATCCCCTGGTTTCAACACCAGCGGAGTACGTCGTGTCGAATCAACGATGTCATCGGGTAGCATATAGACGGCTCCATCTTCCGAAAGGAAGTCGTCGTGGTAACCCGAAAAGACTTCCGTGCAGCCGTTCTCTTCAGAACTCGGATCAATCGGAATCAGGACCGTGAGGAACGTTCTTGGAAACCCTTTCCAGGCGAGCGGAATATCTTGATGTAATTTGTAACCGAGGGCACCCGGCGGCTTAAAAATCAGCTTCTCTTTGAATAGGCAGGCCGGTTCGCCGTACAGTGTTTCAATCACGGAAATGATGCGAGGGTCGTTACAGAATCGATGGCAAACCGGTGAAATGTCGTTAACCGGATCGAGCACTTCGAACAGTGGCTCGCCCGTTTCATGATGAGGCATGTATCGACAGCGCAGATTGCCCGGACTGATTAAATCATGGCATTCCGTCAGCAGCCGATCCGACTCGTTCAGTAGACTCTTCATCTCATCGGCGTCGAAAACATTCCGTAGAATGATGAAGCCGTCCGAATGATACGCATCCCGAAAGTCGGTCAACATCTGTTCGTCACTGTCGACTAGAGCGGTCATCAAGCACCCTTCACCGGTTCAAACAAGTAAGAATTCCACCGATCAGAAGTTGCTAATCACTTCGCCGCCCGCTCGTGTGGCCAATTGCCGCCAAAGTGAGTTATCGATGTTGTTGCTGACAAACCGGACCGACCCATCGCACATCAGCAAATGAACACCGCCAACGTGCAGACTGCGGGCGGCCTTCCATCCGACAGCCGTGTATCCCAATGAGAATGCGTTTGTGATGCAGTCCCATCGTGAATCGTTGGGGTTGTAGTAATGGTTGTAAGAAGTATTGCGAATCTCTCCGGAATACCACAGGAATTGTCGTGGAGTTTGAACATTCCACGAGGTAGGTGACGCACACGAAGCGTCATCCACATTCGAATACGACGTGTTGTAGGCGTAAACCTTTTGGGGTGAAGCAGGAGGTGTAATGCCCGTGGCATTTCGAGCACCGTCACCAAGTACGCTTTCGGACATGCAGGCGGTGTTACTGGTTCCATCGGTGATGTCGCCGATTCGAATTTTCGAGTTCGCAAACATCACACCATCTGCGTTGTAGGGAGAACCATTGATCGTTCCTCCAGTCAGGACGTTTGTCCCCGAACCCTGGTTGGCGCAATAGTTGGCAGGGCCCAACGATGCAACGCCATAAGCGCCGCCAAGCGAGGCCGATTTGTCACTCGGGCAGAGAAACATTGGGATGACGTAACTCGCCGCCAGTGCGTTATTTGGGTCCGCGATATTGTAAGGTGACGTTGCTGCGTACGTAGGAGCATTCAGATTCATCAGATTGTAAATCGGCGTCTGATCCAGATACGGACTCAGATAGGCCAATACTCCCCAGTTTCCTCCGCTATAGTTGTAGTTGCCACCGGGAACAAGGTTCGGCGGGAACGTTTGGAGCGAACTTTCGTAATTGTGCAGCGCCAGGCCCAACTGCTTGAGATTGTTGCGACACTGAGTTCTTCTTGCGGCTTCTCGGGCTTGCTGCACGGCGGGCAGAAGCAATGCGATCAAAACGGCAATAATGGCAATGACCACTAAAAGTTCAATCAAAGTAAAAGCCCTGCGCTTCATTGGAAAATCCTGGACGACGGTGCGAAACGAAATCAATACGACGTTCGTAATATCATTAGAATGTCGAAAGAGGACTTCCGCAAGTGAGTCCTCGAATTTGGAAAGTTCTCAACTCTCAACCCAATCGCTTGCCAAATCGGCTCATCAAACATCATAGTTGGCTGATGCGAAGCATGGCGTCGAACTTCGATGCCGGATACTGCTTGGATACCGAAGAAACTCTGGAGCCTGATATGCGCGTTCTGGCTGTGATCGTGACAATTTTCGTTTTCGCATTGGCTGCGCTGGCGCAGGAAACTCCAAAAACGTTGCCGGGGACGCAGCCGCTGGTTGCAGACAAACCGCTCGACGTTTTGATGGTCGAGGGGATCGATCGGTTCTGCCTGAAAGAGATCGCCTCAGCCCGCGAACAACGCGAGTCGAAATGGAATCGCGATATCAGCAGCCCTGAAGCGTATCAAAAAAGTCTTGCACCTTATCGAGAGAAATTCCGGACGATCATCGGGGCGGTCGATAAGCGAGTTGAAAATATTCAATTTGAAATTCCCTTGTCGAAGAATGATTCGAAAGCTGAATTGCAGTTCAACCGTTGGCCGGTGTTGCCTGGCATCACTGCCGAAGGGTTAGTGATTGCACCGGAGAAGTACAATGGGATCGTCATTGTCGTCCCTGATTCCCGCTGGTCTCCACTTGATCTGTTACAAGCCGCCGACGACGGAAAGAACGGGATCGTGCAGCTGGTTGAGTATGGAAACCTGGTTCTCATTCCCACACTAATCAGTCGCAATGATGATTTCGCTGGAAACCCGGAAGTCGTCCTGACCAATCAATCGAATCGGGAATGGGTCTACCGCTCTGCATTCGAAATGGGTCGACACGTCATTGGATATGAAGTTCAAAAAGTTCTTGCCGCCGTCGATTTGTTCACGGAAATCAATTCTGCTGACAAGGCCAACCGACCCATTTCGATTATCGGAGTTGGTGACGGTGGTCAGATTGCCCTGTACAGCGCGGCACTGGATACACGACTCACTTCCGTAATGGTCAGTGGCTATTTCCAGCCACGGGAAGGGGTCTGGCAGGAACCGATCGATCGCAACATCTGGCGGTTGCTGACGGAATTTGGTGACGCCGAAATCGCGGGGATGATTGCGCCGCGGCCGCTGGTGATCGAAGCCTGTGCCGTTCCCGAAACAGAAGGTCCGTTGCCAGTGAAGCCCGGTCGACGCGGTGGTGCTGCACCTGGCCAGATCAAAACCGCTGACCTGGCCGCCGTCAAATCCGAATTCGAACGAGCAAAGTCCATCTACCAGAAACTCAACGAAGGAAACCGCTTAAACCTATTTGTGAGCGGTCCCGAGGGACGTGGTGATGCCATCGGCTTTCGCGCAATCGCCTTGTTCGCTCAGCAATCGGGTTGGGAGAATTTTCCGGCGGAGAATAAAGGACTGAATTTGCCAGAGTCATCGATTCCCAAAGTCGATCAGAAGCAAGTACAGAAGCGGCAGGTTGAAGAGGCTGTTGAATTCACTCAAAAGCTCTTGCGCAACTCGCATAAGACTCGCGATAAATTGTTTGCCCAAGCCGATCGTTCGTCCGTCGAAAAGTGGGTCGCGTCGGCTGAAAAGTTACGCGATTACGTTTATCAGGAACTGATCGGGAAACTGCCTGACCCCAGCATCCCCTTGAATCCGCGCACGCGAAAGGTCATCGACGATAAAGATTTCACCGCCTACGAAGTCGTTCTCGATACGTACCCGGACGTGATTGCAGCCGGAATCCTCTTGCTTCCCACCGGAATGAAACCGGGCGAAAAGCGACCGGTCGTCGTCTGCCAGCATGGCCTCGAAGGAGTTCCGATGGACACCATCAGCGGACCTGAGGCCGATGGCTACAAGTATTACAAAAGCTTTGCTGCAGAACTGGCCCGACGAGGTTTCATCACCTACGCGCCCCAAAACCCCTATCGCGGTCAAGACCGGTTCCGCACGCTGCAACGCAAATCCAATCCGCTAGGCCGGTCATTGTTCAGCTACATCATCCCTCAACATCAAGTCACGCTAAAATGGCTCGCGTCGCTGCCGAACGTCGATGCTGACCGCATTGGTTTTTATGGACTCTCTTACGGTGGCAAGACAGCAGTTCGAGTTCCCCCAATGTTGCCTCCGCGTGAGGGTCACCCAGGTTACTGTCTGTCGATCTGCTCCGCCGACTTCAATGAATGGGTCGCGAAAAACGCCAGCACCGAATACCCATTTACCTATGTTTTTACGCCCGAATACGAAATCTTCGAATGGAACATGGGTCACGTGGCCAATTATGCAGAGCTATCGATGCTGATGACGCCACGACCGTTCATGGTCGAACGAGGCCACGATGACGGCGTTGGGATCGACGAATGGGTCGCCTGGGAATACGCCAAGGTCCGACGCCATTATGCAAAGCTCGGTATCGGTGACAAAACCGAAATCGAATTCTTTAACGGACCCCACACGATCAACGGCCAGGCCACTTACGACTTTCTGCATCGGCACCTTAAATGGCCTAAACGTTGATCAAGTTCATTGATCGATGATCATATGGGTTGAGACGTAGATTGAACGGAACGGGATTCAATGAATTGTCCATTTCATTCGATTGATAGACCGGCTCCTCATGAAATAAAATAGTTCCGATCCAACGGGGCTTCGTGACGTGTGAATGCTTCCTGGTAAGCCGGGTCATAAATATCGATAATTTTGTACGTTCCCGAGGTCACCCAATCTCCTTCTTTCCAGCTTCCATCGGGTCCCAGCTTCTTGTGGATGTGTTGGGATTGAATGAAGACTCGTCCCCAGAACAGCCATTTTCCATTGATATTGTGGACGTAGTAGACGCGTACGGGATCAAGCTGAAAGATTCTTGCGCTCGGCTTGTCATTGAATTCGAAAATACGATCGGCAACATCGCTCAGTTTCACCGCCGATTTGCGGTGTTTTTCCAGGTCGAGAATATCAACTGGGAAACCCTGTTCCGTTGTCAGTTGAAGCGTATCATTGATTTCAACATAGCTTCCCATTAGATCTCTCCACGTGCGACAGTTTCGGAAAAAAGACTTGTGACAGCGCGTTAGACTTTATCAGTCAGTGGAAATCGCGATTGCAAAGCGCGAAACCCATTCCAGTAGAATTCACTTAAGGCATCTTCTGTATATGTAAACGTTGACGACCATTGCATGACACAATGTCGCCCCATTTCCGTTTCGAACACACGAATCTCTGCAAAATAGTCTTTGATCCGTTCGCCCCATTCCCCTGCGTGCCATTTGTATCGGTATTGAAAACCAATGTTGTCCATCGTCAGAAGTTCTTCGGTGGTCGTCGGTTGACCGGGAAAGGTAAGGATCCGCCGAATCGCGTGGACTTCGGTCTGGTTCGCAGGGACTTCGGTTTTTACGATATCCGGGTGCCATTGATGAAGAGTGAAAAAACCGCCTACCAGATCCCAGACTTGTGCTGCAGGTGCTCCCAGTTCTACCGTTTGCACAACTCGCCGCGATTGCATGGAATTATTGGACATCACAAATGTTCCTTAGGCTGTGTAGGCACTGTTAAAAGAGCATGCGTCTCGTCTCGATTACGTCGTCGATTGATCCGGCTTGTAGCGGAAGCACGGCCCGTAAGTTTCCCCGCCACCAAACGGCGTACGAATGCGCATCAGGGGTTTTGCGTATTTTTCGAGTTCGAACATCGTTTCATAAGCTCGGATAAGTGATGCTTGCCCACCGAGCGTCCAGGCTCCTTGAAGCTGATTGACCAGCCTGGTGTAGGTGTTGTCAAACTCATCAAGGTAGTACCACACCTCTTCCGAGACATCTTCTTTCTTGTAACCACCGGCCGGGACTTCGGCCATTGGCCAGACTTCCGGGAATTCAAGTTTTCCAACGACCTCCAGCACCTTCTTTTTCGGGTTCCATTGGTATTGTTGCTCGTTATAAACCTCGAGAAAGCGGTAAAAATGTGACAAGAACCCCTTCGCTTCTTCGGGATTATTGTCCGCACCTTCACCCTGATGTTTGATTAATTCAATCGCGTATTCCACGTTATCAAGATTGCGGATAACAGCCCAAGCCAAGGGGCCGGCAATCTGGCGATCGGGAATCAACTTGGAATTCTTTGGATCAGTGTCGTAGATGTGAAATGCTTCTTTGATCTTATCGTAGAATTCGCCAATCGTGGCGTCATACTTGAATGCTTCCTTCAGCTTTCCGCTGCGAAAATTGGTGTTGTTGCCTGGCTCGGCATACGGCTGCTCGATCGGAACGCCTTCGACTGGTCGTTCGATCCAGAGGAACGTTTTCAACACGGACTTTGTCAGCCCCTGCAGTCCCACGATCAAGCCTTCGTGTACGCCACCAGGTAACGAACCAGGATATGTCGGAACGGCCGTGTTGATTTGAGGAGTAACCCCCAGCGATGCAAGCATGTTGCAGGCTAATGCCATATGCAACATTTCTTCCTGGGCGACTTCTCGGATCGATTTCGCAACCGGATGAAGCTCGTCTTTGATCGACCACAAAGCAGAGAGGTACGGTGGAATTGTGGCGAATTCCAGTGTAATGGCCGCTTGCAACGATTTCTTTAACCAATCAAGGTTCTGTTGCTCACGTGCCTTGCCCGCGTCTTCTTTCGACAGTCGACCAA
Source organism: uncultured Schlesneria sp. (assembly GCA_903834925.1). Lineage (GTDB taxonomy): Bacteria > Planctomycetota > Planctomycetia > Planctomycetales > Planctomycetaceae > Schlesneria. The sequence goes on along the minus strand of CAILLA010000203.1, from coordinate 28,358 downwards.
ACGACTGTTCTGAAATTTGAGCCTTACACTCAAGTAACTGCTTTAACGAGGGGGATTCGAGCCCCAGAATGGCTGCAATTTCATTCGGATGAGAGGTCATGCCGATACTCGCTTCTATTGAACCGATTGCGTCTTTAACCAGAAAATCCAAGACGGAAGTAATCGTTTGCGGTGTCGTATGGAAATTATGATCGATTAAGGCCGATTTTTTGCCAGATGATCACCCAGGCGAAACGCAAGTGCCGTCAAGGTCAACGTCGGATTGACAGCCGCTCCTGACGGGAAAACGGCATTCGAACAAACATACAAGTTGTCAGTGCCAAAAACCCGCAGGTCCGCATCGGTAACCCCTTCCTCAGGGTTACGACCCATTCGGCAAGTTCCCGTCGAGTGATGGCCTCCCGGGTCCTGTATTTCGGACTTAATCACCTTATAACCCATATCGGCAACGACCTTTTCCATCAGTTTCAGCCAATTGTCGCCATTTTTTTGAGCATCGGGAGTTCGATCAAAGTGTGCCTTCATTTTCGGCAGACCAAATCGGTTTTTGCCATTCGCCAAAGTGATCCGATTGTCTTTGTCTCCCTTTTCTTCCATAAAGGCCTGCAACTCTTGCTGCCGACTCGCCGTCAGTTGCTTGTCGATCTCTTTGCGAGAAAGTCCGGCAATCATCAATCCCGCCAGGTCGATATCCGGTAGTGCGCGGTTCTTGAAAAGGAAGATCTTGTTCTTCTTCTGATACTCTTCCGTGTCGTATGTCCGAGACATCAAAGATGGAAAATCGTACTCAGCAAACCATCGTTCTTTATTCTGGTCCAACTGACCTCGGACTTTGAGCATCGAATGGGAAACGAGATATCGACCCAACAAATCGTGATCGTTTCCGATACCGTTGTCCCAGTACTGATTTCGGGAGAGCATCAACAGTTTGGGCGACTCATACGTACCCGAACAAACGACGACAGTCCCACCAAAGACCTGCTTCGTTTCGCCTGTCGTCAGATCAAGGTATTCCACACCGGTAATTCGTTTTTTCGAATCAACCAGGACCTGCGTGGCTGGGGCACTTCCAATCACCTTGAAGTTCAAATTTCGGCGGTCAGCCAGAAGTTCATCGAGAACTAATTGCCCTGAAAAACGTGATCCCAACGGACAATATTTGCACGTCCCTGTGGTCATGCATTTCCGATAGCGAGCGACGGGCATCTTACCAGGCTCGATGTTATTCTTTTTGAAAGCCTTGATCATTTCTTCATCAGGAGCCGTCCACCAGAAGGGTGGTCGCGGATACGGAGTATTTGGCTTTCGCATCAATTTATTCCAGGACTCGTCAATGTCTCCACAGACGGATAAATGGTCTTCGGCCTGGTAATAATAGGGGTCAAGGTCTTCGTACGAGATTGGCCAGTCGCCACCGTCACCCGTATTGGAAAGAAGTTTGAAATCTTCCGGCTTAAATCGCAGACACCATCCGCCCCAGTGGACCGTCGAACCTCCGTACATCATCACTCGTGAGCCTTCAACCAGAAATCTGGTATTGCCCGATGACGTCGATTCTCCCGGTTGATCACAGGTAAAATCGTAGGCCTTGTGTTCAACGCCGTTGGCATGAACAACGTAGTCCCACCAGAAGCGCCGAATCTTTGCTTCCACCTGGGGACCGGCCTCAAGAATCAGTATCGAGGCACTTCGATTATGCTCTAGCAGTCGCTTGGCGACAGTAGAACCTGCCACGCCAGAGCCGACGATGACGTATTCATATTCCTGCTTCATGTTGGATCTCCTGCGAAGCTTAATCCGTTATTATTCAACACGAACACGCGGCTTCAGGTTGTACCGGGAACCACCCAGGTATCCTGAATAGTTTTTACCGCCAAAACTCTTAAAACCACTCGCAACAACATTCACGCGGATGAATTCGTCGACAACATACTTCTTGGCATGTTCCAGACGCGTGAGTGGCGGACGGGGAGGATTTTTGGGAATACCATTGTTCTGAAACAACAGTGCAAATGCCTTCTTCTCACCATACAATTCGATCAATTCGTCGACGACAGACGCTGCATTTGAGTATTCTGCAACGTAGGTCGGTTCGCACGTCGTCTTGGCTTCGATAAATTCCAGCCAGGTGCTTTTGAGGTTGGCCGAATCTTTTGCCGATGAGTGCAAATCGTCCCAGAAATATCCGATCTGCTGAAAAATTCGCCAAAGCTTGTCACGCTCGATTTGTGTTAAGTTCTGACCTTCGCGAGGCAGAAGGCTCGCGCCGATCTCCTGGTGGGAGAAGGGTCCGCCAATCATCACTTCGCCAGTCCCCTTCTTTCCAGCATCGCTATCTGCCATTTCAGATGCTCCCTCAGTGAACCTATTGTAAAACGGTTGTTTGCGCGACAAAACAATACTAGCTAAAAAGTAATCTCTCAGATTCTTCCGGCGTTCCTGCCGTAAAATATTTCGTGGCCCAGGAATCATCTGATGTCAGGAAACGGGCCTGCGTTTCAGCTTCCCCCCTGAGCTTATTCAGTTCATTTCGTGCACGGAAATGATTGAACAGCCGCATAAATTCGGTGAGAAATACGTCCGCCACGCGAGTGTTACCTCGAATAATCAGCATGTTCTCATCATTATCCATGGTGGAGGCCGTACTGAAATTGGCGGAACCAGTGATCACAATCGGATCGTCAGAAAGTGGATCGACGAGCATATATTTCGTGTGTAAGTAATTCACATTCTCGTTAAGTCCCGAGAGCGTTTCGAGTTCCTCATTTTCTCCCGGCCTTCGCAACGTTTCCCCCCAGGCAATACGATTTTGCTTACACTTCGCCATCTCTGGATATTTGTCTTTGAGTAGTCCCCCTTTGCCCTCCAACAACAAATAACGCAGATACGGATTACCAGGCTTAGCCTTCTTCGACTTCACAACCTTGTCGTAGATTTCATCTGCAACAGAAAACGCGGCCGTGAAAAAGACGGAACTTGTCGCGGAGTCCAATCGTTCTGCATACCAGTCCAACATCCCTTTTGTCAGTCGCGGCGAGAAGACGGGGGTGATTGACGCCCGGGGAGGGGGTCCGACCAGATCCGGTTGCTGGCTGACCGTCCAATTCTTCATTCCTTCGTCCTGCTGATCGGTTTTCGCCGATTTCTTTTTCGGGTCTTTAGAGACTTTCTGCCAGTATTCATAGTACTTTTTGGCGACCTTGGGATCGCGAACGATGTGTCCGACATTGGATTGACCGAAGATACCGCCGTCGGTCAAATTCGTTGACCCCGTCCAGACCTGCACGGGCTCTCCGTCCTTTAAAAGGACGATGAACTTGTTGTGCGAGATTTGAGTGATTGTTCGAGGAATCAACATTCTAGAGAATGCGGGAAGGTTCGCTTTTTCCCGTACACCAACCCGCGCGACAGAATCGTTGGCGGCTCGACAAACGGCGTCTCCCGAATCAATTTCAACAATCGCTCGTTTCTTATATTCGACCGGACCTTCCTCAGAGTCCGAAAAGGTCACCGTTGTGACAGCTGACGAATTCTGTTTGAGTTGGGATACGGATTCGCGTTTCGCGTGATGCACAATTTGAACATCGACCCCACGCTCCAATGCATCGACAAAAGCCTGGATGACAGGAATTGAGGTAAGTTCATAGATCGCGGCTCGTAACGAGTAGCTTGGGCCATCTGCTTGGGCGATATAATCAAGAAGGGCTTTTTCTAACCCGCGCGACAGCCAATTGAAGGCCTCACGGTTCGGGACATCCTGGGGTTTGAGGAATTCGGTATACGTCATCTTTTCAGGATCTTGCTCTTGAGCATCATCCTTATACCAACGGCGGTAGCTGCCAAACTTCCGGGCATACGCCTGGCTACCTGCAACTCCTCGATTGAAATAGATCCCGTGAACATCTCCTTCCGGGTCTTCCGTCGTAATCGTCAACTCCACAGTGTCGCGCTGTACGGGAGCTTTTGGAGTGCCGTAAAGGGGAGTCACTCGATAGGTATAGGTCGTTTTCGGTTCGACGGTATAGTCGCCCCATTGAAACGCCTGAATGACGGGTGCTTCACTAGCGACCCCTTCAAACCCATGATTGCCGCCGATCGCCTGAAAAGTACCGGTATTTCCTTTCCGACGTGAAATCGAAAACCCCAAAAGCCCTTTCGCGGCTTTTTCTTCGGCGTTGAGTCCCAGAAGAACGACTTGCGTTCCAGCGATCGCCCGAACCGAAATCTCTTTATTTTTGACAACAACGCGCATGGTCAATTGCCTTGTTTTGAATACCGTTTGGCGTGTAGCGAATTGAGACTGAGCGGCAATACTCGAAGGGCTGGGGGATTGTGCTCCGGTTACTTCAAAAGATCAAGCGTCGAACGATCAACAAAACTGATTTGCAACCACCCTTTGATTTTCTGTCCCGTTTCGACACGCGATAATTGCCCGCCGTTGAAATTGAAACAGCCACTTGAACAGGAGACGTCAAGCAGAGTTCCGGTCAGAACCTTGTTAATTTCCACGAATCAACGGCGAAAGAGATTTGTTGATAGACGGACTCGCATCTCTTCACGGCAGCCATTGTTTGCCCCACCTCCGCAACGCAATCCAATAATGCAAGAAACCGCGATACTCTTGATAGGGCATCGCGGTTTCAAATGTTCGGCGGGACATCGGGATTGCGACGGTGGAGTCGCAAGCGAATAGGGTGGGATCCAGTAGTGTCTAGCACTCACTGTTGAATCGATCCAAACCCTCGCAATAGTTTTGGCACCTCCGACGGAATCGTATGATGTCTGCCGAACGACGGGGTTATAGAAGCGATCTCAATCGACGACAAGACCGACATCTCGTTAAAAAAATCGGGCTTGAAAATCACCGGAAATCCTTCAAAGACTCATTGATTCTTTTAAGAAATGTCGCTTGAGGGCTTCGGACTTCCAACGAACCAGGGATAGATCGCCGGGACCACCAGCGCCGTGAGCAGCGTCGATGTGATCAACCCGCCAATCACCACCGTCGCGAGGGGGCGTTGAATCTCGGCTCCGGCAGTATGCGAGAGTGCCATCGGCAGAAAACCCAGGCTCGCGACAAGAGCCGTCATCAGCACAGGGCGTAATCGGTTTAACGCTGTTTCTTCCGCAGCTGCCTTTACCGTGTGGCCGGCCTGACGCAGATGTTCCGCTGCACTGACCCAGACCAGGCCGTTCAGAACCGCAACTCCAAATAGTGCAATAAAACCGACGCCCGCAGAAATGCTGAACGGCATTCCTCGCAGGGCCAATGCAAAAATTCCGCCTGACGCGGCGATCGGAATTGCGAGAAAAATCAGTCCGGCAAGCCTGGCCGAATGAAACGTCGTATGCAGTAACAGGAAGATCAGAACCAGGACAACCGGTGTGACGAGCATCAATCGCTGCTTCGCGGATTGCAGGTTTTTAAAGTCACCTCCCCATTCGATTTCATAGCCCGTTGGCCGTTTGACTTGTGCAGCGATCTCCCGCTGAGCCTCATGCACAAAGCTTTCGACATCTCGCCCACGAACGTTGCACTGCACGAACGTACGGCGCTGAGTTTTTTCATGGTCGATGCCGGGTGGGGTCTCTTCGATCACCAGGTCGGCCAGTTCCCCCAGGGGAATCTGGCGTCCATTGGGGGCGAAAACCGGAATCTGTTCCAGTTGATACAGATTGGTTCGCCATTCCATGGGAATCCGTACCATGATTGGGAACCGCATGCGGCCACGAAAGACTTCGCCAACTTTATGCCCCCCCATCGTCGCGACGGTCTTCATGACTTCATCGGCATCGATTCCGTAACGGGCAAGGACTTCGGGTTTGACCTGAATTCGGACGGTTGGCAGATTTGCCTGATGTTCAGCCTTCACATCAACCGCTCCTTTGATCCCATGCAGGACTTTCTCGACCTTCTTACCCAACTTGGCAAGCGTTTCCAACTCCTTCAAATGCGATACATCGCCGCTCCCCTGCAATGAACCGCTTGGAGCATAGATCAGTACCGCAACATTCGCTTTGACGCCCGCCACAAGCTCATCAACTCGCATTTCAATGGGTTGTGTGAAGGCGAACAGCGCACCGGGAACGTTGTCGTTCAGCACGACACGCATCTCGTTAAACAGATCTTCTCGCGACTTGTGTTTCGGCCATTGTTCTTCGGGTTTCAGCAGGACCCAGACGTCGGTCTGTTGCACACCCATGACATCGTTGGCGATCTCAGGTCGACCGGTCTTACAAAAAACGGTACGAACTTCGGGAAATTTCAAAAGCAACGATTCAACCTGCTCGCCCATGGGGATCGAACCTTCCAGTGTGGCGCTGGGCAGGCGATTGATTTCGATCAGCAGATCCCCTTCATCCAGCTTCGGCATGAACTCGCCGCCCAGATTCATCGCTATGGGAATACTGACAGCAAACAACAGCAGTGCCGCGGCCACGGTCATCACCGGGTGCAGCACCGTTTGATGAACGATCGGATGATAGATTTTATTTAACATCCGAATAATGAAAATTTCTTTCTCTTCCATTTTGCGAGGAAGAGCGAGTGACGCCAGAACGGGCATCAGCGTCAGCGAAAGAACCAGCGAACCCGCGAGTGCAAACAGCACGGTCAGCGCCATCGGGCGAAACAATTTTCCTTCCGTCCCCTGCAGGGTCAAAAGCGGCAGGTAGACGATCGAGATAATCAATTCACCGAACATGGTCGGCTTTCGGACTTCGATCGCGGCATCTCTCACCACTTCAATGTGTGGTCGCGAATCATGATTGTGTGAGATCCGCCGCATGCAGTTCTCGACCATGATCACCGAACTGTCGACGATCAGACCAAAATCGATTGCCCCAAGACTCATCAGACTGGCTGTGATCCCCGTAAGAGACATCATATTTGCAGCGAACAGCATCGACAGTGGGATCGCCATGGCAACCACAATCCCTGCCCGCAAACTTCCGAGCATCACCAGCAGAACGATGATGACCAAGGCACCACCTTCCAGCAGGTTTCGCTGAACGGTATGCAACGTTCGATTAATGAGGTCGGCTCGGTCATACGTGACCTCGACATACACCCCTTTTGGCAATGTCTGATTGATCTCTTCCAGTCGTTCCTTCGCTGCCAGCACAACCGTCCGCGAGTTCGCACCCCACAACATCATGACCATTCCCATCACCGCTTCGCCTCGACCGTCACGAGTGACGGCCCCTTGGCGAGTGAGTGGTGCGATCGCAACCTCAGCCACATCGCGGACCAACACCGGCGCTCCATCGTGGTCACCACGAACGACAACGTTTTCAATATCTTCTTCGTTCGTGAGTAAAGCCGATCCACGGATAAACCGTTGCTCGCCATGATGTACAACGTATCCGCCCCCCGAGGTTCCATTGTTCGATGAGATCGCTCGAAAGAGATCTGGTAACGAGACTCCGAAGCTGGCCAGGCGATCGGGATCAGGCCTGACTTCAAATGATTGGTAATAACCCCCGTGCGAGTTGATCTCGGTGACGCCCGGCACCTGTCGCAGTCGAGGGGCAATCTGCCATTCGAGAATCGTTCGCAGATCCATCGGCGAATATCCGTCACCCCTGACTTCGAACTGAAGGATTTCTCCCAATGCCGTCGTCAAAGGATTCAGTCGCGGTGTTCCGTATCCTTTGGGAACTCGTTCAGCCGCGTCAATCAATCGTTCGGCGATCAATTGTCGCCCTCGAAAGACATCCGTCCCTTCGTGAAACACAACGGTGACCAGTGACAACCCGAATTTCGAAATACTGCGAATTTCTTCTACGTTTGGCAGGCCACACATCGTCAATTCGACGGGCGACGTCACGTATTGCTCAACTTCGAGTGGAGATAATGCTCCCGCTTCGGTCACAATCTGAACCTGAACATTCGTCATGTCCGGTACGGCATCGATCGGGAGGTTAACCGCCGAATAAACCCCCAACGCCCCCATGATAAAAACCATCGAGATGACAAGCATCCGGTTGCCAAGCGAGATATCGATCAGTTTTTCGAGCATGGGCCTTCGCCTTGTAAACAAACAAATTGAGACCCATTTCATAAACGAATCGGGCACCGTACGCCACAAAGATTCATTGAAGTCGAAAAAGGCGATTGATTCACGAATCTGACGAAACGTTAATGCGACGAACAAAGTCGGGTGGAATCAAAAGACTTTTAAATTTTCTGATTAGCGAAGATTAGTGCTGATTAGTGTTCCAACCTTTCTTTTCTTCTTGGATGACCGATGAAGCCCATCATGTGAACACCGAAGCCAGGTGGCCGATTGCGAAGACTTGATGAATTGCGTCTAATATCTGGTTGTCCGTGACGAAGTCCGTCCGGCAGACATCGACATTTTCCGCTCGTTCAAAAAGGATGTCACGTGGCTCGTCACCAGCGTTTCGGCACGATCTCGGCGGCATTGGCAATCACATTAACCAGCGTCGTGATGGTTTCCGTTTCAACAGTAATGGCTCAGTCGAGTAAGAACAAATCGAAAACGTCGAAACCGATTTCATCGAGCGAAGTCAAGCAAATCGATGCCCGGCTGCAGAAGTTGCAAGACACGTTTGAAACGGAATCCAAAGCGATTATCGACGGTTACGAACAATCGGGCCAATATGACCGGGCAAAATTCCTGCTGGAAGTGCTGCTGAAACTCGACCCAAAAAACGAAGAGCTCAAAAAGAAGATCGCGGACCTTGACGACCATGTTCTGAAATCATCCGAAGTCGATTTCAAATTTGGGACAGGCAGTGAATGGACACCTGTCGGCAACGTTCATAAAGATAAACTGGCTCGAGTCGAAGCGACCGGCGATTACAAATTGATCCTCACCGCATCCAATCTGAATGCCGATGGGTTCCCGACCGAAAACGTCATGCGGGACCTAGTCGGTCGAGTTCCCACCGGGGCCTTGATGGGGATGATTGTGTCCGAAGAAAATCAGTCAGGAAAACAGCCGCCTGAGCCATTCGCAATCAAATCCAAACACGAATTCACTCCCAAAAAGGATGGCATTCTGTACTTAAAGGTGAACGCTCCGCCTGGTGCGAAATGTATTGGTGACTTCAGAATCAAGGTCAGCGGAATTTCGAGAGCAACAAAAGGTGAAAAGAGCGAGAAGGTTGAGCAATAATCCAGGGGCAATCTCTGTGATGAAAGGATGAAGGCGGAAGGATGAGGGATGAATAATCAGAATGCTTCGATTCCACCTGGGTTGGAATCGTCCATTGATCCTCCCTCTTCATCGCTTGCCACGCCCTGGCGAGTGGGCGTGCTGGGCGTCGGTCAATCAGGCTTGTTCTATCTCGAAAGTCTGAGTCTTTCCGCCGACATCCGTCTCGTGGGGGCTTTTGATTCAGACCCGCAGCGACTGGCTCTGGCAACCGGCTCGGGTTGTCCCTTGTTGAGTCAACGTGATTCGTTGCTTTCGCCAACATTCGCAGACGTCTTGTTTCTGGTTGATGACTTTTCCGAAGACATAGCCATATCAGCGTTGCGAGGTGGCCAGCATCTTGTCATCGATCGGCCCTGGTCGGTCTCATCCGAAGCGTTGCAATCACTCGGTAAATTCGCTGTCACTTCGAATCGCACCGTGACGATCGCGAGCCCTGGACGATGGTCGGCGAATTTTCTTTCTGCCATGTCTGCGCTTCAAACCGGTCGATTAGGAAGCCTGCATTCCGTGCGACAGTCAAGCTGCGAAAAGCGAGTCCCGGGTGAAACGTCGCCAGCTGGTGTCCTTAGAGAATTCGGATATCGCTGGATTGATCAGCTACTGACTCTCGTCGACTCAAAGCCCGAGCGTGTTTACGCAAAATTGTTGAGCGACGGCCGGCCGAAACAAGAACATGGTTTTCTCGCCGTCATCGATTTCACCAATGGATGTACGGCTCAAATCGATATCGACATGCGATCACGACTCGGTTTTCGAACCGGCTGGATGATAGAAGGTTCTTCAGGCAGTTTTCGTAATGATCGACTCTTCACCGAAACCGATGATGGTGAGATCGTTGATGAGCCGTTAATGCATTCGAATTCTTCGACAGATTCATTCATCGGTGATTTGATTTCGACGTGGAGCGGATCGCCAATGACACTGCCGACTCTGGCCGATGCCGCAGATGTCGTATGCGTGATTGAAGCCCTCGAACGATCGGCGAGTACCGGTGAAGCTGTCCGGGTCTAATTTCTCAATCGGACTTTGTGCCACTGCTTCGGAGTCTTCGGAGAAGCAGTGTCTTCTTTGCCTGAAGAGCACTGCTTGACCCAGAGCGGTCAAGCAGTGGCACGGGTCAATTTCCGTTGTCAAATGGTTTCAGTCTTCGGAGAAGCAGTGTCTTCTTTGCCTGAAAAACACTGCTTGACCCAGAGCGGTCAAGCAGTGGCACAAGGCGCTTACGCCAGGATTTCGGGGACGACTTTCCCGTGGATGTCGGTGACGCGGAAATCACGCCCTTGAAAGCGATATGTCAGACGCGTGTGATCCAATCCCAGCTGATTCAGGATCGTCGCTTGCAAATCGTGAACGTGCATCGGGTCACGAGTAATGTTATACGAGTAATCGTCGGTCTCACCGAACACCATGCCGGGCTTCATTCCACCACCTGCCATCCACAATGAAAAACATCGCGGATGATGATCACGACCATACGTCGTTTCGGTAATGGCGCCCTGGCAGTAAACGGTTCGTCCAAACTCCCCGCCCCAGATGACCAGCGTTTCATCCAGCAACCCGCGCTGTTTCAAATCTTGAATCAGCGCCGACGAAGCCTGATCGGTTTCCTTACATTGCTGGACCATCCGGTCTGGCAGGCCGCCGTGATGATCCCAGTCGCGATGATAAAGCTGGATGAATCGGACACCCCGCTCAACCAGTCGCCGGGCGAGCAGACAGTTTGCCGAATACGTGCCCGGTTTTTTCGATTCTTCGCCGTACATCTCAAATGTATGAGCCGACTCGTTCGATAAATCCATCAATTCCGGGACCGACGTCTGCATGCGAAACGCGAGTTCGTATTGCGCAATACGAGCCGTAATCTCAGGATCGCCAACATCGGCGTACTGAATTTCGTTCAATTCAGCGAGCCCGTCGAGCATCTGCCGCCGACCTTCCCGATCCATTCCTTGAGGGTCCGAGAGATACAGCACGGGATCTCCGACGCCTCGCAGTTTGACACCCTGGTACTGTGATGGCAGGAAGCCACTCCCCCACAGCCGGGCCAACAACCCCTGTCCTTTCGTGTTGGATTTCGAAATCATGACAACGAACGCGGGAAGATTCTCGTTCATTGTCCCGAGACCGTAATCGACCCACGATCCGAAACTGGGTCGTCCCGGCAATTGGCTTCCGGTCTGAATAAACGTGATCGCCGGATCGTGATTGATTGCTTCGGTATACATCGATCGAATCATGCAGATGTCGTCTGCGATTTTGGCGGTATGTGGTAGCATTTCGCTGAGCCACATTCCCGATTGCCCATGTTGCGCGAACTTGAACTTGGACGCAGCGACAGGAAAGCTCGCCTGACCGGACGTCATTCCCGTCAACCGTTGTCCCATTCGAATGGAAGCGGGTAATTCCTGTTTATGGAATTCTGCCAGTCGAGGCTTATAGTCGAACAGGTCGATCTGCGACGGGGCACCCGACTGAAACATCCAGATAACCCGTTTCGCCTTCGGAGCAAAGTGACTGATCGCGGAGGCTGGATTTGCCATCACATCGCGGCCAAGCAACGACGCCAGCGCAGCAGCGCCGAGTCCTGTTGCAGAACGTCCGAAAAAACTTCGGCGAGTCAATTGGTTAAGGATTTCATTCATCGCGGAATTCTCGATTCGAACTAAGATCCTGCGGTAACTTGCCGGGATCGTTTAATGCCACAATTATCGACTCAATGTCGGATTGAAACAAATTCGGGTTGTGTGCCGCTGCATCGGAGTCTTCTCCGACGCAGTGTCTTCGCATGAGTCATAGAATACGGAAGAAACCGGTCCCCTGACAAAATTACGAAGAAGCCTGCCCCTCAAAGATACGGCGCAACCCGCCCGAGTGCTACGTCAACTCTTCCACGTGGGGGTGTGTTCCACTGGCGTGCGTCTTCGCTCGCCAGTGCTCTTCGATTTTACAGGCAATTTGAGTCAAAGACACTGGTAGCACAAACCTACCGCCAGTGGCGCCCATATTTTTCGAGGTGATTCAGAACTCGGCCAAGTCGAGGGCCGAGTGATCATCTACGCCACCCGGCGGATGAGACCGCTTTTGTCAACAAGCCGTCGTAATGACGCCCAGACTCGTTCTACATCAAGTTCATTGAAACAGGCAAGATGGCCGTCTCCTCGATGAGGACACGTCTTGTGATAACTTGCGGCACAGGAAACGGTGGTCGAAACCATTTCGTGCTGATCACCTGGAGGGCCGGATCGCAACGCCGAAGTACAAGTGAAAAGCCCCAGTGTCGGTACACCAAGTCCGGCTGCGAGATGCATCGGGCCAGAATCATTGCTGATCGCGAAATCCACTCCACTCAGAAGCGCGGTCAGTTGCTTGAGGGTCGATTGCCCGGCCAGGTTCACAACCCAGGGCAATTCGGCTGACCCGTTGCGCTTTGTCAAATCCCCTTCCAGCAGTTCGGCATCAGGCCGCTCCGCTTTGCTGCCCAAGATCAAGACACTTCCCGAAAAGGATTGGTGAGCTCGCGTCATGAGTTCCGCAAACTTGGCAACTGGCCAGCGCTTGGTTTCCCAACGGGCACCGGGATGGACCGCAAAGATCGGACGAGGAAGCTGATTCAACTGAGTCGCCGCCCAGTTTCGATCCGCTTCCGATGTCGAAATAAATGTTTCTTTTGGCGAATCACCCAACCCGAGAAACTCTGCCAGCCGCCAGTACCGTGCATGGGCCGGCATGTCTCGCACCGTATCCGGGATGACACAATTCAGTGTGTACCGCGATCCTTCGCGGGCAGTCTGTAATCCGACTCGCACGGTTGCACCGGTTGCCAGGGTCATCACACCCGTCCTGAGCAACCCCTGCAGATCGATCACCAGATCAAAGCGGCGTTGCCGAAGAACATTGAGCAGCGACACCCAGGCAGACCAGCCACCACGACGTTCAAACGGAATCGATTCGAACAATGCCGGATGCCCATCAACCAGATCTCGCAATTCGCGGTTAACGACCCACGAGATTTCCGCATCGGGAAATCGCTGTTTCAGGACGTTCAACAGCGGCAACGTCTGGACCACATCCCCGAGGGCACTCGGTTTGATGAGGCAAATTCGCCGTGGCTGAAGCTGACTGAAATCAGAAGCGTTTAACCGCCGGAACATCCGTTTTCCCGCGAGAATGGACTGATGGAACAAGGTCACGTGATTTTAGTTCGTTTCGCCAAAACGCCACAAGAGGAATGATCCTGGAATGCCGACAAATTCAAAGACATCCCGCAACCATTTTTCATCTCTTCAACTAGGGTGCGGACAAGTCTTCGAAGTCCCACCAAAACATCCAAAAAAGTTGACCAACTTCGACCATTCCTTCATCCAGGCAAGCCGTAGAATGGGCTTCAGCCCGTTCCAGTCAACTTGAGCACCTCAGGCATTGGCATCGATCCCCACCCATTGAGCCAACGCCACGTTCGCCAACGAAAAAAGCCACTCAATCATGAGCGGCTTTCCTTAAGTTTGGATATTTCATCGGTTGAAAAAAGAACAACTTAAGACTTACTTCACCAGGTAATTCTTGCCACGAAGCTTGATCAGCAATTGCTCGCCGTCCCTCTGCTGGCTGAGGATCTGATTTTCTGTGGCTGAATTGGCTTTAACGAGTGCGAAATAGGCGTCACTATAGCGATCGACTGTTTCAATCTTGGCTTTGTCCATTTCCAAATCGAGTTCGGCGGTCTCCGGCGTGACAAGTATTTGCTCCTTCTTTCCCGGTTGGCTACGAGCGTAAACCGCTTGATTACCGTATTGGCGGACGGAGTCCGTTGCGACACTGGAATCCGTTTCGACGTCGTGGTAGGCATTGGTCCCAAGCGGCGACGGCGTTGAAGTCGGTGCCGCGAGACCAGATATCCTTCGCGATCCTCCCATCATTCCGGGAACTCTTCCTCCGGCGACTTGTGGCCGACCTCCGCCAGCAGTGCTGGGAGCAGTTGAAGGAGTATTTTCAACTGGTCCCGCAGTGTTGTTAGCACCCAGGAAGTTGCCCTTCGCCGCACGCTGAGCGACTCCGCTCACGCCTGACGATTCGTCAAGCTTCTTGAGACTGACGTTTGCTCGACGGATTCCTTCGGTATTCGACAAAAGCGGTCGCATGGTTTCGTCCGCCAGGAACGATGTATAGGGGGTCAGGATTCCGTGTTTTGTCGACAGTTCGACCAACTCTTTCACGAGCTCATCGTTTTTTCCCACCAGATCGATCTGATCAATGATTTCCCCGATCCGGCGCAAGGCCCATAACTTTTCGACGAACGCATAGCTTTCGTCGCCGCTCTTTTCGACGAGGTTCGCCGGGAAGTCGAATTTCTGTTCCTGATCGCCGACGCGACCTTTGATGACGACTTTGGCTGCACCGGGTTTCTTGTAACGACCGACAACAACCAGTTGTTGCCCTTCAAACAAGTCGAAGTTCGTCTTGGGATAGACTCGATTCACCGGTGATCCGTCCTCGATTTTGATCCCGTCGAGTTCGAAGTTCACGGCGACATCGGTCAGCACTGGAGAACTGATGTTGTTGTAGACGGCGCTGACATGAGCTTCGATGTCTTCATCGGGTCGAACATATTCGGATAAACCATTTCCATCCCGCGAGATCCGGTCGAGAAGTCGCGAATTCACGTCGTATCCCACCCCGAACGAAAGGATACGAGCATGAACCTTGTTCGAATCTTTTGCGGCCTGGCAGATTTGTCCTTCATTCGTCACGCCGATTGTCGGCAGGCCATCCGTCAGAAACAGGATGAAGTTCGGACGGCTGTTGTCTTTCAGTTGTCCCAGCGCCGCAGTCAGCGAACCATGAATATTCGTCCCACCGCCAGGATAGATCCCTTCGACAAACCCGATGGCTGCTTTGCGAGTATCGTCGTTGTACCTTTCAAGCTCTGGCCGAAACGACTCGACGTTTCCGTCATAAGCGACAATATTGAATAGATCCCCCTCACGTAAATTGTTGAGAACAAACTTGAGGGCGGCGCGAGCCTGCTCGAACTTTTTGCCGCTCATGCTTCCTGATCGGTCGACAACAAAAATCACGGTCTTCTTCGGTCGTTCGACGTCTGCTGGTTTGACTTGTGGACTTGCCAGCATGAGAAAGAAGCCATCTTCACTTGCCGAAGGACGGTAACTGATGACGCTCGCCCCAACCTGGCCTTTATCGACGTCGAACAGCAATCGGAAATCGGTCGTGGGAACTTCGTTTGCGCGTGAATAGGTGACAACAGCGTGTTTGGCGTCCGGTCGTTTGATGTCGACCGTGTGGGTCGGTGAGTAGACATTCTTGATATCGATCCCCGATTCGATCGCAATCTGAAATTCGATCTTTTCGACCGCGTGAGATGTGTATTTGGCTGTACTGAGAGGAAACAGGAAATCCGTCAGCCCACGATCTTTTCGAAGCAGTTGATTGTAGTGCAGTGTCACCTTCCGCTCGGCACCTGGCGGGACAGGAAAGACGTTCGTTTGAAACAGGCCCATCCCCATCCATTCCAGCAGCGCCGGATCTTTATTCGATCGGACAATCGCCTCGTAGACCGACCGAGCCTCTTTCGCGGGCATCAATTTACCGGGAAACTCTTTTCCGTCGACCAGAAGCGTTAGCTTGTCGATGGCTCCGTCGTAGGGAAGAGGGAACAGGAATTGAACTTCGATCGGGGCACTTCCCGTGTTGACGAATGACTGAGACACCTGCACGCGAGCGACTTGATCAACGATCCGCGCCTGAACACTCAGTTCTTTGATCTTGTAGGAAGAACTGGGCAATGGGGTTGTCGGGGCGACGTGCGAATGCCAAGTGGGCCGAGGCAATGGAGCAGGATGGCTGGTGAAAACGAGCACTCCTTGAGCAAAGCCCAGGGAGTTTGTCAGTCCAACGAGAAAACCCAACACGAGAGCGAGCGAGCGTTTCATGGCATTCCCTTGAAACAATGTGTCAGTTAGATGTGCGTTACGATGATGGATTGCGAGAAAAGCAACAAACCTTGCCAAAGAGAATCACACAAACATTCGACGCGTCAAAATTGAAAAAGTTCCCGATCCCGCCAAAAAGTTTTTTCAAAGAGCTTGGATTCGGCTCTAAGATCTCTGCTTAACTGACCCCATGACGCCACCTTTAAGATGGGGTGATTGCGATGCTGGGGACGAAGTGTTCTTGGAACAGAAACCCATGAAAAGGATGCCACAGCTTAAATATCTTTGGTTAAGCCATTCTCTTCGGACGTGTAATAGAACTATGAAGATACGGTGTTGTCCTTGACTTCAGCGAGGGTTTGCCTCAAACAAAGTAGCCATCATCGCTCCGCGTGATGAGCCTTGTTCGAGAACCTACCAAATTTCAATCCGCATGTTTTATAAAAAGGAATTCAAATCGCGATTTTTGTCTTGATGCTGAGGCAACGCTTGAATCGTTTCCGATGCATGCTCATCACGCAGAGCGCTGATGGCGACTTTGGACGAAATCCAAAACCGTGCCACCCCCGAGTTTCCACCGCGAGCCGACTTATCTAATTACCCGACCCCAGTTTGGCCGTTTTGTATAAGCCCAGTTTAACAGAACAGTGCGTCCTCAATCGCCAATTTTTTCTAACGGTTTACTCAAGCCGAAACAACGTTCCGTCGGACGCCACGGCAAACAACGTTTCCTGAATCTGCCTCAGCCCGATCGACAGCATCTGTGGCAGTTCGATGCGACGGACTTCCGTCCCCGAATCACGATTCAAAATGATGACGGTTCCATTTTGACAGGCCAGCCAGAGTTGATCATCCTTAAGAATCGCAGGCCCAATTGGAATCAGTTTCAACAAGTCGAATGACCAAAGTTCCTTCAACATTTTTCCTTCGGCGAGGCAATGTAGTTTGCCATCCGCAGCATGTACAAGCAGATTCGTACCAAGCGGCCAGATGTTCCTGATCGGCGCCGCCACGTTCGTCTGGCCGTCGGTGTCAAATGAGCGAATATTCAATTGACGGATCACACCACTTGCATCGGCAACATAGAGCGATTCACCCTGTAAAAGCGGTTTCACATCGACTGGCTGGCCGAGCGGCAGTTCGGCAACTTCCGCAAGATGGGGGACTTCGCCTGAACGGTACTGGATGCGAGTCAGTCGGCCACTACCATCACAGGCAATCAATTCACGTCCGTCGACGCGGATCAAATGTGCCCACCGATGTTCTTGCTTTTCTCCAACGGGAAGCATCAGATCCTGAACCGCCTTCTTTCCCGTAGCAAGCGGCACCATCTTGAGGCGTGATGGCAAAGGAAAAACCAGACCTTCATCCAACAGGACCGGATCGGCCTCAGGGATTTCGTTCAATTTGTATTTGTCGACAACCTGGCCCACTTGATTGATCAGGTAAGCCATGATCGTCTCACCGGCAGCGACCACGACGAGTCGTTGATCAGGGAGTGTGCTGGCACGAATCCGACTTGTCACATTTGCAGGGAGTTCAAGGTCCGTTCCAGATTTCGAATCGAAGCCCCCTTGAGCCAATCGATTCTTGCCTAAGGTGTAAACGGTACCACTTTCTCCAATCCAGACGACTCCACCGTCGCGCGACGAAATCATCTCGAGTGGTGCGTCACCGACAATACACCGCCAGGGACTTATCAGTTTTTCCCGTTCGATCGCTGAAAACGTGACTGCGTCACTGTAGATCGATTTGCGACCGACGCAGAATTGTTCTCCCGCAATCTGTAACGGTTGTGACGCAATACCGGGTGCGGTTGAAACCGAGTCCATTCGGATCGTGTTACTGTTGATCTCGAACCGTCGAAAGGCCGAACCAGCAGACCAGAACTGGTTATCAGGTCCAATCGCAACAAATAACGGTCCGGCAATCTTGTTTGGTTTCGCGGACAGGTTTGCCTTGTACTGGCCAGTGGGAGCAATCCCTTCGTGTCCTGGCTCGTCGGTGACAACAAACGCCGCAAATTGTTCGCCCGACGATGGGACCACCAGTTGATTGCCTCGGAGTACCGGCGTGTCATGAACCTGCCCGATTCCAACGATTCGAGTCGAAGGCAATTCAACCAATGACACGGCCGGGGCTTTTGCATTCCACAATCGCAACCGGGCACTGTCGGCAAGGTCGTTTTCGCAAAGCAGCAACAAGTCGCCCATCATTAACGGCGAAGCGGTAATCGAGCCTGCTGCATGGTCCGTAAAAGTCGTCGCCACGGCAGATAGAGCAGGCTGAGTTGCCGTTGTTCGCAACGTGAGAGCATAAATCATGGCCATCTCACCTGGAACCAGAATGTAGTTTCCGTCTCGAGAAAGGACCGGGTTTGTTGCGAGATTCTGCGAAAACTTGACCGTGGCAGACTTTCGGCCCGTATCCAAATCGACACGGACCAGCGAGTTTCCTTCAAGAGAAAGATAGATTTGCCCTTCGTGGACCAATGGCTTGCCGATGGCTCGTGCATTCAGACGCTGTCGCCAGATCAGTTTCCCTTTCGACAATTGACATGCCAGAAGTGAATTATCTCGCGTGTCAAACATGAGCACTGAAGGTTGTGAGCCAGTCGTTGTCATCGGAAAAAATGGGGGACGGACGCCGATCACGCGTTTCCACAGAAGTTCACCCGTGGCCGGGTCGATTGCATAACACGAATCTTTGGCCGTCACGAATACCACCTGCCCTTGCGAGTTATCCTCAGTTCGCGACCGCGAATACAAGATGCCGAGAATCGGCTCGCTCGACCGAGGCGGTTCGTCGTTCACTTCGGCGGGAGACTCCGTTTCGTCGGTCGCTACGACCGATCGCTCCAGAGCGAGCGATTTCTGTAAGGCGTCTTTGACTCGTTTCGACGTGACAAATTCGGGAAAACTTTTCACCAGTCGTTCACGCTCAGACAAAGCCACCATCGGCTTCTTTTCGGCAATTGCCGAGTCAACGGTCTTCATTGCAACGTCGAAAGTTGTTTGTTTCTCGATCGCATTGTTTGCTTTCCGACGCTGCTCGTTGATTCGTCCAATCGTCCCGGTGGGAGGTGCCGAAGGGTCGGCATACCGTTCAAGCAAATCTTGAGCTTCCTTCGAAACAACAAGCAGTTCTGCGTCACGATTGGTTTCTGCCGACTTTGCGGCACCCATCGAAATCTGCTCGGCATATTGAAAGAGAGCCGAGTGCAGGCTCGAAAAATCAGACTCGTTTCGATGAGCTTTAATGAGCTCATTCATCCGTTCCAACCCCCGTTTCCACGTGGGCGAGGTACCCGAGATCTCTTTCTGTATTCGAGCCCTTTCCAATCCCCGGTCTGCCTGCCGACGAGACCCATGTTTGGGATATTGCGCAATGAACTGTTCGAATGTCGTGATCGACTGCGAGAATTGCCCGTCATTCAACTCGGCTACTGCTCGGTCATACAGCCGGTTTGATTGCTCGCGTGACATCAGGAGCCAGAAAATTCCGGTGACCAGCAATAGAACCAGTCCCCCACCTGTCAGACCGAGAACGAGCGGAGATTTTATAACCTCTTCTTCGCCGGGTCTGACCGGTCTCCCAAAGAGGCCGCCGTCGGTCGGTTTTTGTTTCGGCGTTTTACGTGTAAGCGGAGTGAAATCGTCTTCAAAGTCTTCGTCCAGCGATTGCAATGCCTCCATCACGGCCTGCGACTCGGTTACAACCTTCCCTTCGAATAACGGCAGATCTTCGACATTCTTGTCGGCAGGTTCGGGTTTAACCGACCTGGCCGACGATTTGCGAGAACTTTGTGAGTCGAGAGAATCCTCCTTCGCGATGGGCGGCTCATCCTGAAAGATCAAATCTAAGCTGCCGATTCGAATCGTATCACCCGAATTCAGCATCATGTGAGCCACGGTCGATGCATTGACTTCAACGCCATTGGGTGTGGCGGCCGTGACCTCGAATCCTGTTTTGTTCCAACTGATCCGACAGTGCATTGGTGCCACTTCGGCTTCGGCAACACAAATGTCATTGAATGACTGGCGTCCGATCGTCACAGGCTGCGACCGAGACAATTCTCGCAGTTCGGTTGATCCGTCCAACCGGAGAAGTTTGAGAGAAGCCATCGTTATATCATTCCATCTTCTTCGAAGTGATACGGATCTTTTTCATTCCAACCTCTCTCAACGCACCAATCATCGCAATAATCAAACGATGCCGTCAGAGATTAGCTATCGCAAACAGGAGCTCAATCAATTTTAAGAGTGTTCTGAAGAAAGACGACGATAAGAGGTTTAGCATATCACGTCTTCAGGACCATCGAAACCAAGTGTTGCGGCGTTCCTCTTAGACATTCAGTTTTTGCCAATTCAAGCTCGCCAAGGGACGATGATACGACCCCGGGCGAATGTTACGGTTGCCTCAGCAACCAGACTTCGGCGACCTGACAACCACGTCCATTTCCACCGAGTCCCACTTCCCGCGTCCACTGGATGTCGAGGAGACCATCTGCTGTGACTGCTTGCGGAATATCAAATTCAAGCGGCGTCATCTCATCAGGCTTCACCATCCAATCGTGGATCATCTCCCCTTCTGCCTCCAGCTTGATTTTGACTTTACGTAACGGTTCTGAGGAATAGACAAATTTGAGCCGATAGTGAGCCTTTGGATCGAGTCCTTCGTAATGCATCTTCAGTGACCCGCTATACAGACACAAGACGTTGGTCCACCATTCGCGAGGGCGATCCGCCCGGTAATCGAAACTCGTAAAGACCGACTTGCGAAAATCCGGGTTCTCAGCGAATGGAACCACATTCGGCACCAGATGCGGTTGCCGGTTCGGATCGCCGAGATCGTCGTAATAGCTACCAGGACCTGGGTCAGTCCGATTGAGCAAAGCGTTAATTGACTTCAGCCGCTCGTCTTCTTTTCCTTGCAGCCTGATTTTGGCAAATTCCCCTTTCAACCAATGCCGATCGTTCAACGGACGATCGATCGTATCTTGAGATGTTCCCCGCCCATATTCCCCTGCGTGCAGTTTGCTGTTCAATTGCATTCGAATGCTTTGAAACAGCGCCTCGGCAAGTTCGTTCACTCGATTACGTCGTTCTGGAGATGCCTGAAGCAAATCTGCCTGATCCAGCACAGATTCTGCCTGCGTCATTGCGACAAGCGAACCCATTCGAGTCGCCCTTCGAAGCACGTCCGTCGCTTCAGCCCGCTGTGCTGTTTCCGCAATCAGTCGATCTCGCAAATCCGCATCGTAATAGGCTCGATAAAGAGCTTGCTGGAAACGCCAATTCAACAGCAGCTTCGGCCCGCCAGTTCGTTCCATTGTCTGAAACTGTTGAAGAGTTGTTTCGACTCCGACGTTTGTCAGCAAAGGACCGACCCAGTTCCGTTCGAGCCCAAGCAGTCCCTTCGCGAACTCGTCCGTAAACTGATCAGCGATGAAGTACCGACTAAATTGCTTCAGAATGTCGATGACAGGGGTCTTACTGTTCCAGCCCAAACCGCTCCAGACAAACTTGTTGACGTCGTCGTTACAACCTTCAGAATAAGTGATGAACCCAATCGTGGCAGGTTGGTAGTACTTGAAAATCGTGGCCTGCCCCAGGGGACGAGGATTAATGACCTCTCGAGCTTGAGTGATTCCATAGGCCACGTCCCATTCGGGGACCGCATGCTGACAGTTGATACTGTGCGTGATATCGGGGTACCCACGAATCGGATACCGTGCCGGAATCGCTTTGCGCACGTCGTAAAGTCCCATGCGAACTTGCGGGCCGAACACAATTCCGTCGAGCCACTTCGGTTCAGTCTGCATGAATTTGTAGTACTCGTCATCCCAGTCTTTGTTAAAGCTCTGAGGCGACATCCACATCTGCGCCTTGGGGTGGTACTTTCGAAGGAGAGCCGCCTGCTTTTCTAACAGGGCCATCAGGGGCAGGGGATGCGTATGGCCAGGATCACCGCCCGGCACAAAAACCACGTCGATTCGAGGTAACCGCTTGTAGACTTCTTCCCACTCGCGAAGAGCAAATTCAACAGTCGTCGGGTCGGCGTAATCCTTATCCATCGCCGGATACCAGATCCAGACATCAAGGCCGTACTCATCCGCTACGCGAGACATGTCGACCATCATCTCCATCGGCGGAGCGGGAAAGTGCGGGCTGTCATCTTCGTCATCGGATCGAGGTGGGATCAATTCGATGGCGTTCGTGCCGAAGACCGCCAGATCGCGGTAATACTGTTCCCATTGGTGAATGTCCCATGCGTCGTAGGAATTCGTCTTCTGTCGATAACCAAGTTGATGACCGCGCAGCGCGGTTTCGGGGGCAGACGTTTCCTGGAAGCCGGTTGGCATTTCGATCCGTCCCCGATTCATTCGCAACTCACGCAGCAATCGACCGACACCGAACAGGACTCCTCGTTCATCGTTCCCAATGACGGCAATTAACTGTCGCTTCGGGACCGAAACAATTTGGTAGCCCTCGGAACGTTCAGATTCGACAGTCGGCGCAGCGAACTTCTCAATAGACTCCAACAACGGTCGAATTTTCGCTCGCGGACCGACAAGTATCATCGGCGTTTCGAGGGGTTTCGGGAGATCACTTCGCTGCCTCCATGTCACCATCGTCCGTTTACGGACTTCGTCAACCAACATCGAAACCGCTTTTTTCTCGCGACTCGAAAGGTTCTCGGGAGCAATTACGACTGCTTTGGTGAGATCCGTGAGGCCCGAATCATCACGGGCGTTGTCAGCCGCATTGGACCGTGTAGAGAAAACTTCCGAAAGAACCAGGAGGATGGTCAAAGTTGGGGCAATCAACTGGCAAACGGACTTGTTCCGTCGTTGTGCAATTGCGTCCGCCTTGATTTCTGAAAAATGCGTCATTGAAAATCTACCCGGTTGAAAACAGAGATAATTGGCGAAAATGAATTGATGATCAAAGCCGCCTTCGACCTTGTGATATCACTATAAAGCAAACACCGTAACATCCAGAATGGACCGCGAAATTTTGTCGTGGGCATCGGTTTGTCAATTGCCAGACGGCTGGTTGAAGCGGGTGTGCGATTGGTGAATGTCGTCGCCTGGACGGGGCTGGCTCCCAGCGAGAAATTTGTCAGCGTGGAAACCTGGGACATGCACGGAAATGCGGGTATCGACATTTTCGCGAATGGATGGAACGGACTTGGTTGGGCATTGCCCAAATGTGATGAAGCCGTCAGTGCGTTACTTGAAGACCTGTCGTCAAGTGGCCTGTTAGAAAGCACTCTGGTCGTTCTGGTCGGTGAATTCGGTCGAACGCCCGCCATCAGTCGCGGCAGTGCAGCGATTGGGCGAGATCACTGGCCACATTGTTATTCGGCCATGCTTGCGGGTGCAGGTGTTCGTGGGGGTACCATTTATGGATCGAGTGACAGTCAGGCTGCTTACGTCAAAGACCACAAGGTGACGCCCGAAGACTTTGCCGCCACGTTATTTCACGCGATGAATATTCCTCCTGAAACACGCATCAGTCCCGACGGATTTACGAGGCCCGCCAGCACGGGGCAGGTCATTGAGGAACTCTTCTAATGAGTCTTCTTTCGTCGTTTGCCTTCATAGATGTTACAGACATGGATCACGCCGTCGATGGCGACGGGAACCAGTGTTCTTACGTAATCAGGACCCTCAAAGTCGTCGAGTCGATCAAAGTGCTCGGGCAGTCGCGGAGCCGAGAATACCAGGACTGAAACCGGCGGTGCTGAAACGTCCCAGGTGAATTCCAGATATTCCCCAGGCTGTTCGATAACGCCGTGAACCGTCCCATCGCGCCAGTCACCTTCGATGCCCGTCATTTGACCGGCATTCGAACCACCGGGTTTCAAACTTCCATAAACGGCGAGTCGCTGTGATGGCTGATCAAAAACCGCATCGAAAAAAAGTTCGGGGTCCGTCGACGCGATCTCTGTTTCAATCGCAGCAAGGTTTGACACATTTTTGATGCGAGATGCTTCATGTCCCGCTCGTGGTTGCTGATGTTGATCTAGGGTGCTTTGGATTTTTGTCATCGCGTTGCTGAGGTCATCAAGACGATCTGCATCACGTTTTCGCTGCCGCCACGAGTTGATACAAACAAGAATCTCCTCGAATTCCGATCGTGGCAATTCTCGCCACCATCCCGAATCGACAAGGTCACCTAATGAGCGAGTTGTTCTGACTTCTGAAGCATGTTGGTTTTCGCTTGGATCAATCATGGCTTGTCTCGACTTCACTCGATCGCGACGTCACAGAAGGTCAACGCCGCGATCCCGTTCTTTCCATAAAGCAGATTATCCGGGTTCCAATTCGCGCTGTCGAGATAGGTGACATTGCTGGCCTTCGTGGCCCCATTTAGCTTTAACGTCAGGCGATTGTTTTCCACGGACCCCGTAAGAATCTGTCCGGCAACGCCATCGAGCGAGAATTGACTGGTTAACTTTTCTGACCAGACGATTTCGCTATCAAACTCCAGCAACAGTTCATCATGTTTCGAAGTCTTGAACGATGCTCGCTTCAGATCAGGTGCAGTAATGGGTTGATCATATTTCTTTCCATAAAGATCGCGTTCAACGAGCGGGCCGATCAACCGTGCGAATTCGGCATAGCCCTCCACCGGAAAATGGCAACCGCCGGGAGGCTTGATGCCAAGAGTGGACATGACACTCAGATTCGAGAAGTAATTTGGAAGCGTTCGTTGGATCTCGCGCAACTGGTTGTCAGATCCCTTGATCCCCATCGCACAGGACTTCGGCCAGATCTGAAAAACATAATAATGCTGAATATTGGGAAAATCTTCTTTCCAGTCGGCGGCCATGTCGATGAAGTGCTGCCTGTACGTCTGCCAGCCGAAACCACCACTAGGGCCATCCGCTCCCTGGTCATTTTCACCCTGATGCCACAACACTGCGCGAATGCCATGGGTCAATTTGGCCTGCTGAATTCTCCATAAAGATCGACCGTAGATGGTTGAAGCATCTGTTGGATCATTGTCGTTTCGCTGATGCTGATCGATGCGTGAGCCACCGACGGCACCATTGATGATGCAGATCGGAATTTTTTCGCTTTCGACAAGTTGCTCAGCCAACTTGAATCCCCAGTAACCAATCTGAGCTTTCCCGCCTTGCTGATCACGGACGACGGCGTTACCCCAACGATTCGGTCGACCACCCGACGGGTCTCCTCCCATGCTGCCGTAACTGCGAATCCAATCGCTGGTGAACCCAGGATCTTTTGGTCCGACATCCGTCGCTTCGGCATTCGATTGACCATCGATCAGATAAGCGTCGCCACAAATCAGGTTTTTCGCCGTGTGAAGTTCGGTCTCGCGATCTCCAGATTTCGAACCGAATTTCGTCTGATAGTGGACCAGACCCGGCTTCAACTTTACCGATATCGAATACTCTTTTTCGGACGAAACATCACCCGTTACCGTCTGAATAAGTTTTCCGTCTGCGTAAACTCGTAAAAAGACTGAATCCGCTGCAGAGGCAAGCGTTCCCGAGTAGTAAACGGTCCCTTCGTTCTTGTCATTGCGAGCGAAAAACTGGTTGTCTTCCGGCTGTTCAGTTTTTGCGGGCACTCGTTCAACCCAGAGGTCATTCGGTGGCTCTTTCACTGAGATGACGGTGGAACCACTGACTTTCTTTCCTCCATTGTCGATGGCAACGGAGACTGTCATTGAACCACTGTTCTGGGCACGCTTGAGAATCAGTTTGTTTGATGCCACTTGTTTAATGACCGCGACACCATCGACCAACCATTCCGATTTCAGATCGGCCGCTTGCTTCGCCTTCATTTCAGCAGGGTTTGTGATTTCGGGAACGATTTCAATTGTCTGACGTCCGTCCCAGGATGCGGGGGCTTTCAACGCAAACTGTGGCTCGGGGATGGCTTCCTTGATCGTGACCGAAATCACTTTTGATTTCACTTCATCCGCATAAATCGCCTTGAATTGCAGTGCCAATGACGAGTCGCCTGACACGCGTCCCGCATCCAGCTTGTACGAAAACTGATTTGTGGCGACGACAGTTTCCTGGCCACCGTGATTCATGATCCAGAAAACCTTTTGCGCACCACCCGCTTGGGCGGAAAAAGTCACGCTCTGCCCCTCAGCGACGGAGGTTTCAGCAGGGTTGACTGAGAATTCGGTACCTGGCTGGACCACGGTCCCAACCACCGTCTGATATTGCTTTTGATTTTCGTATTGGAGCTTGATCCAGTCGGCTGACCTTGCGACTCGCGAAATTCGGACCTCATCAAGATCACCGACGAAATCATAGTTGTCGTACCAACCACCAATCCAAAGTCGAGACGGGCTTTTGATATCCAGTCGCGGCTTGGCGGCGCCATCCAGCTTGCCATTGATATAGATCTTTCCATCGTCTCGGTCGTACGTATGGATGACGTGAATCCATTCTCCAAGTGGCAGATCGCCCTCGCCATTCACGTCGGAAAAGTCGCTGTCAATGTGAACATGCGGAGGGCTACGCAATTGCATTCGCACCTTGCTGCCGCGTCCACCACCTTCATTCCCCCAGCCGAGAATTGTGGTGTTTGGCCGAGCCGCGCGAAACCACGCCTCAGAGCTATGGGAACTTGATCCCGACGGGTAATTCGGGATTTTGTCACCACCAAAAATCCCTTTTTGACCGGGCAGGTGTCTGGCCTTTCCGACCATCCCAGCAACCATCGTCGTACCATTGTCGACACTGGGAAGCGTTCCCACTTCATCCCGAATGACATCGTTCATGTGCCAGACGCTGACGTATCCATTCGATTCATTGAACACGGCTTTTCCGCTGGATTCGCCTTTGGCTGTGGGCTGACCCCAATAGATTTTTAACTCTTGCCGTGAATTTCCCTGGATTCGCGGAACTCGAACCCAGATGCTTGCCACGCTTTTGGCCGAATCCCATTCCTCGATTTGAAATGCAAGCGGTTCTCCATTGGGCGACGAAAACCGAAGATCCTCGCCGTTCGGTCGAGCCTGGCGAAAATCGAAACTATCCTGATTGAGCCGAATGAGCAGCGGGAAATTTTCGACCGAGGCCGACGCGGGTAAGTCTGCACCCTCAGGCATTGTCAGAATGAAGAGCGAGCCCGAATGCTTCCAAGCCTCATAAACCTTCGCAGCTTTAGCTGGCGGATCGGCTCCGCGAGTCGTTTGAAGTCCGGCGAACTGAATCACCAGAATGCCAAACATGGCCAGTTGACTGTGAAGGCCCGCAAGCTTTTTGTGGTTCATAAGACGCCTGTGTTTACGTCAATCAATTCCTGACCGATTTCCGCATTCCGACGCGGTGAGTCACATAATATGCAAGGGCCGCGTCAAGGTGCTGGCTGGTTCGGATCGTCTGAAAGTCGATCATCTGTCGGGCACAGTTGCGATTCAGTTCTTCGACAAACTTCGTGACCGCCTCAACGTATCCGTCGCGCAACGAGCGGGGATCGCAGATCAGATCTCCGGCCTCTTCCATTCCCTCGAACTTTGTCGTTCCCGCATAATTAAAATCGAGTTCCTGATCGTCCATGACATGCATCACCATCACGTCGTGACCGCGCGTTCGCAACAGCTTCAGCCCTTTGAACAGGCCGTCTCGGTCCACAAATAAATCCGAAATGACAACAATCAGTCCGCGTCGAGTCTGTTCGTCCGCCACCTGAGCCAGCATCTGCTGCAGATCAGTCTTCTTCGCCGGTTGATCGTGTTCAAGCGTCGCAAGAATGGCATGCAGATGATTCTGTTTGCTGCTCGCCGGAACCCGCGATCGGATTTCCGAATCAAACGTGGTAATCCCCACGCTGTCCTGCTGCCGCAGCAGCATGTAGGAAAGCGCTGCGGCAAGCTGGCAGGCATATTCGTACTTTGTCAGTTTGCCCGAACCAAACTGCATCGATTCCGACAAATCAACTAAGAGCGTCGTGCGAAGATTGGTTTCTTCTTCGTACTGCTTGATATAGTACTTGTCGGTTTTGGACCAGACCTTCCAGTCGATACGACGAATGTCATCGCCGGGCGCATATTCGCGGTGCTGGGCAAACTCGACCGACTGACCAAAGTACGGACTTCGGTGCAGGCCGGACAAAAAGCCTTCAACCACGTTACGAGCCAGAATTTCGAGCCGTGAGATCCGGGCAACGGCCTCAGGCGGCAAAAATCTTCGCGAGGTTTGGGTCACGGGTCAGTTCGCCTTCTTTCGA
>CAILLA010000202.1 GCA_903834925.1 uncultured Schlesneria sp. | reverse complement strand
TTGTTCTCACTACATCGCATCTGAAGAAAAAACATAGGCGTTTTTTGAAGTCGCAATGCAAAAACAAGGCGATTATTTTTTTGAAACGTCAAATTTTTCATACTTCTGGGGAAGCTGGGTTAACTTTCGAAAATGGAATTGCGTTCCCCGACATTAACTTCGAGCATTAATTGAACTTATCCCCGAACCCGTGGCCAACCATCTAAGTTCGATCCGGGTTCGCCTGCGCGCACATTGAGGTAGTAACAAACAAGACACTTTGATTGATTCAATGCTTTTTCCCGCGGACCCTTCGCTTGAATCCCCGAAAAAGCTGTGTCCTCGTGGTTGAACGAGCGGTGATTTTGGATTTGGATTGGATTGAATCGTTGAACGGTTGTTCGCACGAATCAAACGCCCTTGGGGAATCCTATCCACGCACGGTGGTAGGCGAATCGGTACCGTCTTGAACTTAAATTCCTCGATTGTTGCAAAGCCTGACCAGTTGAGATAATCTGACTTTATCTAATTAAGGTAAAGCTGTTTTATCTCGCTGAGGAATCATGGTCGATTGGAAGTTCTACGGTCGCACTGAGCAACTTGCGGATTTACGGCGGATGCTCGATCGCAAACGCTGGTTTTTCGCGAAAGTGACGGGGCGTCGCAGGATCGGCAAGACAACACTGATCCAGCAGTCAATGAAGGAACTTGGCAACGAACAGCCTGTGTTCTATGTTCAGATCCCCGATTCCGAACCCGCCGGTCTTCTTTCTGCGTTCAACGATGCCTTAGAAACTTTTCAAGTTCCGACCGACCGTCACCCTCTCCCGCATGATCTGCTGCAACTTGCGAAATTACTCGAGGGGATGGCTGAAGCGGGATATGTCCTGATTCTTGATGAGTTCCAATACTTCAACCGAAAGGGCTACGAGGAATTCTGTTCCTATTTGCAGGCTGGTGTTGATCGACTGGCCTCAAAGGCCGAACAGGTGCGGGGCGGCCTGATCGTACTCGGTTCCATTCACACGGAAATGGTTGCACTGCTCGAAGATCGCACGGCACCGCTTTACAACCGCGTGACCGATACCATTACGTTGACGCATCTCGACATCAGTTCCCTGTTGTCCCTCATCCATGACCATGCAGACCCAACCCCCGATCGTTTGCTGTTTCTCTGGAACCTGTTTGAAGGCGTGCCGAAGTTTTATCGTGACTGTTACGAGCAAGGTGTGCTTGCCGCCGACCGTAAGACGATGCTCCGTCGGATGTTCTTTGAAAGTTCATCGCCGCTTCGTTCAGAAGCCGAGAACGGGTTTCTTCGCGAACTGCGCGGCCGATACGACGTGATCCTGAAGTCTGTGGCTCGTCATCCTGGTCGAACGCACAATGAACTCGTGCAAGCGATTCGCGAGTCCAGCGGAAACCCTGATACGCAAGTTGGTGGCTATCTCAAGATTCTGATCGAGCGATTCGGGCTGATTGAACGCAAGTTACCAGTTTTTGCAAAACCTGAAGCGAAACGAAGCCGCTACTATGTCACGGACAATTTTCTTCGCTCCTGGCTGGCAGCTCTGGCAAACCCCGTTTCTGCGATTGCGTTTCGTCCACTCGACGAACTGATTAACGAAGCCGATCAACGCCTTGCCGATGTTGAAGGTGGGGCACTTGAGAAACTGGTTGCACAGCTGTACGAGGAACGCAGCCGTAAGGGAATTGGCGATTTTCCGATCACTCATCGAGTCCAGGGATTCTGGGACAAAGCGAACACCGAGATCGATCTGGTGGCCGTGAATGAAGCCACCGAAACGATTCGGTTCGGTACATGCAAACGGTCACCCAAAAAGTTGCTGTCCGACATCAACAATTTCAAACAACACATCGAGCGATTTCTTCAACGGATGCCCAAGTATCAGGGATGGGCCAAACAGTACGTAGCAATCGCACCTGACTTGAACACCGATCAGCGAGCAATCCTCACCAGACACGACTTCATTCCGCAGGACCTGACCGACCTGACACAAGGACTGAGTTGATCACACCCCCATTTTGCTTCGCTCGGACCAGGGTTTCGACTTTGGCGACAACGAGCGGTAGATAGGAATGGTCATCGCGATGACGAAAAGTGCCGCCGCGTTGCTCGCATTCTTGTTTCCCACAAATGCTGGCGATGACAGGAAAAGGCTACACAAGAATGCAACGATGATTCCGCCTGCGAGGAACATGGCCCGGAAGATCTGCGACGACACAGGATCTTGATGCAGATCGAGGTCCGTATGATGATCCAGGGATTCCGGCAGAGAGGGCAATTCAAAATGCGGGCACTGGACCGTCTTGCGACATGCATTACACATAATGTAACTGAAGTTCGTGGAGCATTCGATCACGTTACCACATTCAGTGCAGTCAAATGTTGGCATGATTGTTCCAATGTGTTCCAGGTCGGTCGAGAAAGGGAAACGCCGCAGATATTCAAGCGAGCGTATTTTTGGTTTGAGTTTGTACTGCCGATGGTTTTTTGCGAAAATGCTGTGCCCTGGGTTGCGGGGTTACCTCAAGAATCAAGGTATAGCTTTGAAATAGAGATCGATTATCTCACTTGTTGCCTTGAGTTGCTCAGCTTGCATTCGGTGATACAACACTTGTTGCTCTTTAGGAAGCGACTCCAGGATATGTGGGAAGACGGCGTTCCTTACCCATTGTGGAAGCCTTCGAAAGTCCGTAACGCGAATCTTTTCGTTCGTACCGATTTGGCTGCGGTCGCTGTGTTCGAAAATAGAGTACAAATACACGTCGTTCTCGTTTTGTTCGAGGAACCGAGCCTTTTCCAAATTGCCGACCTTCTGTCCCTTTTCCGCCGGCCAAAAAACAGAGACCTCCTGAAATTCCTTGTCGGCAGCAAATTGTGCCTTGCTTAACGTGTACTTGTCGGAATTGCCCGGAACGGTCGCGACCTGAATCAATTTTCCCGTGCGCAGGTCACCGTCGTCCCCAATGAAGATGTAGTAAAGATCGTACTTCTGCTTCTTGCCGTCGATTACATGTTCGGAATTTTCAAATACGATCGGCAAAAGATCGCCTGCGAAAGCTGCGGGGTAGAACAAGAATAGAGTTAGCACAAATGCCGTAATGTCGCGTTTCGTCATGAGCGATTTCCTTCCTTTTTGTGTTGTCGGAACTACTGTTCGTTCTGAGTTGAATGCCTTGCTCGGCATTCGATGAATTTCGATAAAAAACGCCCCATAGCGCGCCTATTTTGTAACGACCAATCCTTCGCATAAAGGATAATGGTAACTTGCCTGTGCATGCAGCATGGCAAGGTGCCCAGCTTCAATCGATTCGAAGGCACAAGGTGGTGTAACGCAGGAGCATTTGGACCTGGGGACATCTCCCGAATCCACAAAAACGCCGTCCCCCGCGTTCTCTCCTTAAGTAAGAGGCAAAACGTGACAGAATTTTTTGAACGGGATTTCTTTCCACGACCCGCTTGCTGCCTGCCGTGTTTTCTCGGAAATCCATTCCTTTAAGTAATCGTAATACCACGGGTCACGATCGAGCTTGTCGCCAAGCCATCGTTGACAATGAACGAGAGCGTACGCGACAACGTCCCCGCGCTCAGCGAGGTTTGGAACGTGACCGACCGAAGCACTGTCTGGTAGTTCGCCAGGGATGAGATCCCCGAAAGAGTTAACATCCCGGTCACCGCATTAAAGCTTTGAGTGATCCCTGAGACGGTCGTCGCTGCCAGCACATCCTGACCATTTTGATAGTTGCCCGTGATTTGAATCGTCGCGCCTGTCAAATTGATGCTGTCGGGATCGTAGACAAGCACACCGGGAACCACCCCCGTCGCGGCGGAGCCTCGAACGTAGCTCAGATTCGAGTTTGGAATTCCAGCCAGCGCGGGCGGCAGGTTGCTCGTTGATAGCGTTACCGTCCGCGTTGTCGAAAGGCTCGTTGCCGGTGTGGGTGAAGCATCGTCGGTGGCGGTGATCGTTAACGTTCTGTTCGCCGTGCTGACGGCCGATCCCGAGGAACTGAATGTCACTGACCGCAGTGCCGACCGGTAATTGCTGACGGAACTTGTGCCTGTCAGCGTCAGTGTCCCTGTGGCAGCATTGAATGAACCAGTGATTCCCAGCTGATTCGTAAACGACAGCACGTCATTGCCATTGGCATCGTTTTGATACCCAGCGGTAATCTGCACGGTCGCCTTTGTCAGGTTGTTACTGTCAGGATCGCCAACCAGCAGCGTGGCCGAAATCGGCTGGGGAGGAAAAGCCGGGTCGTTCGCGCGATATGCCAGCGAACCGGACTCGATCTCCACTAACGTCGGAGGACTGTTAATCGACACAATCGCCGTGTTACGAGTGACAACGTTACTGGTCGAAAGACCGTCAGTGACGGAAATGCTGGCAACGCGAGCGGTCGTTACGGGATTGGCACTCACATTCCAGTAAATCACCGAACGAAGCAGCGTCTGATAGTGATCAACAGTCTCGATACCGGTAATCGTGAATGTCGCCGTATGCTTCGTCAGATCTTGAGAGAAGGTGTGCTGCAAGGCAAAAATGTTATTGAATTCCAGACGATCTTCCCCCTGCCAGCCTGTAAACGAAACGGCAGCGGTCGCCAGATTGACCGTGTACGGATCGGTGATCACCAGATTGGCGAAAAGTGTAATTGCCGGATCGCCTTCGAAGTACGTTCCCGTCCCACACACTCCCGACAGGACTGCAGGGATGCTGGTTGACAACACCGCGACGTTGCGTGAAATGACGTTGCTTGCCAGCAGGCCATCCGTCGCCTGGAAGTCAACCGTCCGCAGGACAGTCGTGTTCGGCGTGACGCTCGTATTGTGATAGGTCACATTTCGCAGAGCGGCACGGTAGTTCGAGACCGTATCAGTGCCGCTCAGCGTCAACGGTGCAGTGGTGGCGTCGCACGAGGCCATCATGTCCATAGGATGACGAGGTCCTGCGGGGACTCACCCCGTCCATAACGTTGGGAACATCCAATTAACCGCATGAAATCGGCACACAGTCGGAACCACAGTTGCGTCGAATTCTCATTTGATTTTCACGACCGGATTGTTACAAACCCATTGGTCTTAGAGCCAAGCACTGATTTCGGTGAATTCGCTGTCGATGTCCAGATCGGCGATCGTATCGCGCTTCGCCACGGTCAAACCTTGGCTGTTTCGCAGATACCAGTCTTTGCTGGCGCCGCCCGTGAGGCTATCATTGGTCGCATCCTCCTTAACCGTCGTCGAAGTTAGGACCGTAGTGCCATTTAAGCCTTCTGACAGATTTCCCAGCAGATGAGCCATACGGTCGCTATAGCTGGTGGTCGATATCCATTCGTTGAGGAGCGCCGATAGGGCGGGGGAATTTGTCTCGTTCGTGTAGCGGGCTCCGAGCAGTAGATCTTCGCCTGTTCCACCCGTCAAAATGTCCGTATCATTTCCACCGATTAGGATGTTATTTCCGTCCCCGCCCACCAGCGTATCATTCCCCGTCCCGCCGGTTAGGACGTTGCCCAGTGCGTTGCCAGTCAATGCGTCATTGAGCGCCCCGCCAATCACGTTCTCCAGTGTGCTACCCGACGACAGAATCAGCGTCAGCCCCGCATTCACGACCTGCGCCATTGCGTTCGATAAATTGACAGACACCGAGCGGGTGGTCGTTGTCTGGAAATCCAGCGTATCAATTCCGCCACCCGATTCGTTGATCGTATCGGTCCCCAGTGCGAGATCCGTGTCGAATACGTAGGTATCGTTCCCCGCTCCGCCGGTCAGTCGATCATTTCCGCCCATACCGGTCAGGCTGTTGGCCAGCGAGTTCCCGGTCAATGTGTCATTGAGCGCCCCGCCGATCACGTTTTCCAGCGTGTTGCCAGACGACAGGATCAGTGTCAGTCCCGCATTAACGACCTGCGCCGCCGCATTCGACGAATCGACAGCCACCGAGCGGGTGGTCGTCGTCTGGAAATCGAGCGTGTCGATTCCGCCGCCTG
>CAILLA010000201.1 GCA_903834925.1 uncultured Schlesneria sp. | reverse complement strand
GTCCTAGGGACAACCCCCACCGACGACCTTCGCATGCAGACAAACGACGCGCAATTGACCGGGAAATGCTGCACGAAGAATACCTCAAACCTCTGCCAGCAGACCCAGATCCAGTACAATTCTTCAGCAAATTGAAATCACTCTTCAACCACTGCTTCGGAAATCCGATCCCCCAACCGAGGATCGCCTAAAGTGCAGTAAGAAAGTGAGAATGAAAATGCTTTGGACAATTTTTATGGTGCTGTTGATTCTGTGGCTGCTGGGTGTGGTCACCTCGTACACGATGGGAGGGTTCATCCATATTCTGCTTGTGATCGCGGTTGTGTCGTTATTGATCGGCATCATTCAAGGTCGGAGAGTGATCTAAATCGATTGATTGGGATTCCGATTACCGAGTGTTTTCCAATGAAGGAAGTTCATCCATGACATTAGCACCACTGCTCGATCACGACCAGGAGATGCCCGAACTTCAGGGGCATGCGATTGGTTTTGTCGACACGCAAGCCGACTGCGATGCCGTCATTCAGGCACTGAATTCGGCGGGCTTTTCCGACGGTATGATTGCCGTATTGAACGGCGATAACGGAATTCGACTTCTGACACGCATGATGGCAGGTTCTTTGTGGGGTGAAGCTGCAGAGGACCTGATGAAGCAGGGAGTCATCGAACTGACTCATGGACATTTTGCACTGACGGTTGAAGCGCGAGATCGCGACGAAGCTTTGGCGATCGCGGATGCTTGCGCAAACCATGGCGGGCATGGTTTCAGTTATTTCGGAGAATTGACTGACGAACGCTTAACTCGATAACCAAGACCAGCAGGCCGTAATGAGAATTGCCCGAAATCCGATCTGGCAGCGCGCCCTGATTGTCCTGTCGGGGACATTCGTGGGACTGGTCGTTGTCCTTGGTTTGCAGTGGGGGCGGCCAGTTCTGATTCCGATTTCCCTGGCGATTCTTTTGACCTTTCTGTTGAACCCGATTGTTCGAGTGTTGGAACAACGGGGGTTCGGTCGGCTTTTCTCGGTGCTGCTGGCCGTTTCGATGGCGGGTTTTCTGCTGATGGGTCTGGGGTGGATCATGACCCGACAGGTGGCGACACTGTTGGCAGAACTCCCGCAAAACACTGCAAATATTAAAGCCAAGGTCAAGACATTACGTGAACTCGTTTCGGGACCGATTGAGGACCAGTTCACGCGGATGATTGACGAGATCAGTCAAGAACTTCAACAGCCATCGCATCGAAGACTTCCCGATCTGGATCTCGAGTCGGATCGCGAGCCAAAATCTCCTGCGGAAGTCGTTCGGTTTCGTGCCGAATCGACATTCTGGCTGCATCTGACAGGATATCTCGGTTCCGCCTTTGAAGTCTTTGCCACGTTGGCCTTCTCGCTTGTGCTGCTGGTGTTTTTTCTTCTCGGACGCGAAGACTTTCGAGATCGCGTCGTCTTACTGGCGGGCAAGACGAGGCTTGCCCTGACGAGCAAAGCCGTGGAAGACGTCACCGATCGAATCAGCCGATATGTTGCACTCGTGGCTATGGTCAACGGCGGTTTTGGAGTCCTGCTCAGCGCTGGTTTATTCGTACTTCACGTCCCCTATGCCTTGCTATGGGGGTTTCTGGCGGCGGGATTGCGATTCGTTCCCTATATTGGCACTTGGATCGGCGCGGTGTTCCCGATCCTGATGAGCATGGCGACATTCGAAGGCTGGTGGCAACCATTGGCGGTCATCGGTTACGTCCTGATTCTGGAATTAACCAGTAACAATCTGATCGAGCCATTTCTTTTCGGCCGCAACATTGGCGTTTCGCCAACCGCTTTGTTGATTTCAGCCGCGTTCTGGCTGTTTCTGTGGGGACCGATCGGGTTAGTGTTGTCTCCGCCGTTTGCGGTTTGTTTAGTGGTCATGGGGAAGAACATCCCGCAATTGAGATTTCTGAATCTACTGCTCGGGGATATCCCGGCGTTGAAGGCAGATGTTGGGATTTATCAGCGGTTAATGCTGGGGGACGAGCATGAAGCCGTACGACTCGCGCTCCAGAGGCAGAAAGATTCGTCCTCCGGCGCGATGTGTGATGAACTTTTGATTCCGGCACTCAACTATATGAAACGGGATCTTCAACGAGACAATTTAACTGACGAGGATCAGAAAACGATCTTGAAAGGTGTCCGTGAAACGTTAGCTGAGGTCGATCAACAGCGACTCTCAACCGTTGTCAATTCAGTGAATTCGGAAGCAGAAATTCTTGACCCGCCAGACGGGATCGAACGCCATCCGGTTAAGCCCATGCTGATTATTGGTTGTCCTTCAATGGACGACACGGATGTTGTTGGACTTGAGATGCTTCGACAATCGATCAATCCCGTCCACTGGAACTTCCACGCCCTGGCAATCGAATTATCGATGTCAGAACTGCTGGTTCAAATCGAACGAAATCCGCCCGATTTTGTCTGTATTGCATCTTTTCCACCGGGCGGACTGACACATGCAACATATACGTGCAAACGATTGCGGGAAGCATTCCCGATGATGCCGATCCTCGTAGGACGTTGGGGACCGAACCATCGAAGCAAGATCGAACGCGATCGACTGCAACGAGCCGGAGCCACGTTTGTCACGACGACCCTGCGGGAAACATGCGAAATTTTAGATGCGCACTCGCTGGCCAGTGCATTGTGATACGTCGAACTTGGGAATCTTTGCCACCGCATCGGACTTCTTCAGGTTTGAAACTTGACTCATGGAGTCAAATATCCGGATTTCTGCCAAAGTAGCCATCATCGCTCCGCGTGATGAGCATGTGTCGCAAACGATTCAAGCGTTGCCGACACATCGTCACACAGACTTCGTTTGAATACTTCTTATTTGAGAACATGCGAATTGGAATTTGAAAGGTTCTCGAACGATGCTCATCACGCGGAGCGATGATGGCTACTTTGGTCTGAGTCATTGCGTCTCTGGAGTCTTCTCCGACGCAGTGTCTTCGCTTTCAGGGATTGACAACGCACTGGTCAGCCCAGATTCACATAAAGTTTCGATAATACCGCGAGTTACGACAGCATTATGATTAATGCGGGGAAATCGATTTTAATATCGAAAAGATTCAATGACGTTGGCACCAACCGACGATCTCGACCGATGGTTGACACGGTAACTTCTGACAATTCACGTCGTCGGCTTCTTTCATTCTGGTGGCGTATCACGGACGCCACCTTGATGCCGTAACGACCTCCGTGAGATTCAAGGCGGACACTTCAAGGGCATTTCGCCCGAAACCGTCATGAGTCGAAAGCGGGGATTGCCATGCAATTTGCCATACCAGCCATGCCATCCTGGAAGATGGCTGCGACACCGACGCGACTGCATGGATTAGATGCCTTGCGCGGAATCGCCGCAGTGCTTGTTGTGCTTTTGCATGCGGGAATTCCCTATATGACATCTCCGTTGTCATATCTTGTCTGGCCTGCTCGGGATGCCCACCCCTGCCCTGTCGTGGACGGAATGACGTGGTGTACCGAATGCTTTCTGATGCCCCTGTTCTTCGTACTGACAGGTTTCTTTTCCCAAGGGATTTTGATTTCACGCGGAGAACGGAAATTCATTGAAGGTCGAACTCATCGCCTGATGGTGACTCAGTTCTTTGCCGGACCTCTGGTGATGCTCCCATGTCTGGGAATCTGGTCGCTCGGCTGGATTGCCGACGGACTATTTGTCCCGAAAGATTTCATGAATTGGAGAATGCCGCGAGAACTCGAATCGGAACTCTATGGGTTCGGACATTTCTGGTTTCTCAATTATCTCTACACTTATTGTCTGATCCTGTGTGGTGCCAGTTGGCTGACAAAGCGAGTTTTCGGGACGAATCCAGTCGAGGCCGATTGTCCGTCGCCGGGATTTCTGGCGATCGACCATCTGATGGTTTCCGTCTGGAAGCCGTTATTGCCTGCGATTCCCTGTGCGTTGGTATTGTTTTACGACCCGAGAATTGTGCTTGGCTTCTATCAGACATTCGTACCAGTGCTTTCGAAGCTCGTTTATTACGCGATCTATTTCTTCGTGGGTGTCGGACTTTATCGACATCGTGCGGTGCTGAATCTGCATGCTCGCTTCGGAAAGACTTATCTGGCTATCGCAAGTTTGCTTTTCGCTACCGTGCTTCCGATGATTCACGAACATCAGGCATCGGCACTGACCGGTGGCCGATTGATCCTGATGTCGGGAGTGCTGGCTCTGTTCGCCTGGTGTGCAACATTTGGTTTGCTCGCCGTATCACTGCGAACGAAATATGGTGAGAATCCAATCACACGTTATCTGGCGGAAGCGTCGTTTTGGATCTATATCGTCCATTTGCCGTTTGTGGGTTTAACGCACCTAGCGATCGCACAGATGCCCGTTCCGACGATTGCTAAATTCCTGTTAGCGGGGATGATCCCGTTAGGGATCTCACTGATGACATACGAGGTATTCGTGCGAGAAAAATGGCTCGGACGGTTTTTAGACGGACGTTGTCGGCGAGTTAATCCACCTAAGAATATTGCGGCGACGGACGTACGTCGCCCAGTGAAGGCACCCCATTTCGCGACTTTGCCCGCCATCAAGACCCGAAGCGGCGTTTAACGCGGATTACTCTGGTGTTTTCTATCATTCGACAGAAAATCTGTTTCAATTGAGTGTTGAGCTGGTCTCGCCCAATAATCGTGGAACGTTAGCCCGACGCGCAAGCGAGGGATCTTCATTGAACTGGAGACAAGATCCCTCGCTTGCGCGTCGGGCTAACGAATAATCCCGTTTAACGGGTCGTCTTATTGGCGACGTTTTTGCAAGGGATTGAGTCGACGCAGGTCGAGCGGAGAGTACTTGGCGGGTTCCACCGTCGACTTGTTCGTCGATGGCGTCGGCAGGTTTGGCCCGAGCTCAAACGCGGTGATTCGCAAATCGTCAACGAGAAGCTCGCCCAGTCCCTGAAGCGAAATCGTGATTGTCAATTCCTGGGTTTCAGGGACGGGACGCAGCAGCTCGAATCGCTGCCAGTCTTGAACCGCCTTCAGACGAACGGCTCCCGATTTTCCGAGCAGGCTGTCGTAAATCAACGCACCGTCAAAGCTGCCGTTGATCGGTGCCGGGATTTTTGCCCAGCCGGTTACTCGGACATACTGACCTGCATGAACGCTGATTCCTGGTGAAACAACCGTCACAGGGGGATTCGAAATCGAAGTCGGTGTCGGTTCACCGGCGATGGGATTGGCTGAAAGTCTGAGGCTGTATTTTCCCTGTTTCGCCACTTGATAAAGCTCAGCACTCGACTGAATTGTTTCCAGCATCGTTTGCTGATGTTTCCAGTGTTCAGCGACCAGCGTCCCAAGATCCTCAAATTCGCCGGACGGAAGCAGGTTTTCCATGGCGTCGAGTGAGCCAAGCTTTTCAAGACGTCGCATGAGACTCCAATGCTCTGGCAATGACTGGAATGCGACGGCCCAGGGACTGGTTGTGGGGTTCGTTAACGTGCGAGTCGCGTGTTCCCAATGGTTTCGCTGCAGCAAGCGACCATATTGAAGTGCTTCGCTCGCATGCTGGCGGGCGTCGTCCATCTGCTTCGCCTGCAACGCGGATTCTGCTTTTTCCATGTGTTGTCTGGCTTCGCCGAGTAATCGCCATGCGTCCGAACTGCCGACTTCCAGATTTTGCAGCAACTGGTCAACCTGCCGGATTCGATCGAGTTTCAATTTCGCCAATTCGACGAGAAGATGCGCACTTTGTTCCTGAATTCCAGCGATCTTCTGGTTGAGTTCTTCAACCAGCGATTGATCTGACGTAATCAAAATCGCCGTCGTCTGATCGAGCCGAGGGAGCCTGATTTTCACTCCTCCCGCCGCTGGTTCTCGGTCCAGATGCCGAAGTCTGCCGGTCGTCGTGATTTCCCATGCGGCGGCGGTCGCACCTCCACCCGGAACAATGATCGAGATGTTGCGAGCGGCAAGCGGCCCTGGTACGAACTGAGAATTCTCTTCCAGCCACATCGGCAGCAGAAGTGCTCCTCGACCAGACCCGAACATCGCAGCTTGCATTTCACGAGGCCGTTTTGCGAGCGCGGCTTTAACGTCGCGGAACTTAGTTGATGTTTCGGGAACCTTATTCTTGCCCGTTGACCCACCGGAGTCATTTCTCGGTGTTTCCAGCGTGAAAGAGACCAATTCCGGTTTTCCACCGGATGCGATCCACGGCTTATACAATTCCAATTCCAGATTCAATTGAGTGATCGTCAGCAATCGTTCACGGGCGGCCGGTGAGTCGTCATCAAGGGGCGTTGTTGTCCAGAATCCCAGACCGCGACATCCTGCTGCGAGTGCCGCATAAACCTGCAACCGGATCTGTTCCGGTTCGAGCATCGGTCGCGACTGAAGTCCCCTGGATAAGTCTGACAATGTTGGGACCACTTCCGTTTGAATCCAGGTCCAGCAAAAGGAGTCGGGCCATGCCTGATCACGTCGCTGGATCATCCAATCACGATAGTCCGACAACGTAAATGTGCTGTTAATGGCATGACGACTGATTCCCAACAAATCGACATGTCGTGACGCCAATCGTTCGTTTTCGATGACGTCTGCCGCGATTGGGCGTTTGGCTGCACGATCGGCATCTCGAATCTGATTCGTCCAACTACTGATTCGAGGGCGTCCATCGAGCGTCATTCGAGCACCCAGCATCCAGAACAAAACGGGAGATGTACTGGCCCCGAAGGGATAAAGACTGGCGTCATCGGAATCCAGCGGTTCGCCATCAGTCCCTTTTGCAAACGGCGGTGCGGCCGTCACCCACAATCCTTGTCGACGGAGCGGCCCGGTGACACTTTTGTCCTCGTAATCGGAGACCCAGGCCACGTTGATTCCCGCTGACGACAGGACTTCGGGACGCTCTTTGTATTCTTGATGGTAGGTAATAATCCGTGGAAAAAAGGGTTGTTTGCTCACCTCAAGCCGGTGCAGATTGAATTTGACGGGGATTTGCGTACGTGGATCAAAACCAGTTCCGTCGTCCGTTGTCTGATTGACCTGTTGAATCGGCGTTGCGTCTGCGGTTCGACTATTTTTTTGAAAGCGAACAACAGGGCTGAGAGCCAGATCGTCGAGTTGCAGGTCGGTCGCTCCTGGAGGAAGTTGTCCGTCGAGGATCACCCGATCCACATACATTTTATTCGGCTGGCCTGAGATCTGGTTTAACGCCCGCTGTAGTCGCAATTGATCGCGGATCATTCGGTCGGTTGTTCGACATTTCAATTGCTGCCATTGACCTGGAGTTCGGTATTGATCGCCAACGATCAACAAGGTTCGTGGAGTTTTCGTTTCAGGGTCGAGCACTTCCGGCAGATTGATCTTAAGCGCAAGTGAAAAGCCTCCGTGGTTTGACTTGACCCACAGCGATGCTTCAAGCTCATCAAGAACAGTTGCGGCAGGAAGGTCATGCTCGAGTCGTACTGACGTATTTTCACGAGTGGTGTTGATCCGGATAAACTCAGCGCCACCGACACGGCCCATGCCTCGTCGACGCTGTTGGATTGCAACTTGTGCATCCTGTGACCGTAATCCAATCTGCCAAGAAATCTCGGGACCATCAAATTCTGCGAGATAGTCCTCTCCCATAACGGTTGTCACCGAAATGAAGAGAAATACGATGATTGCGAAGAAAGCGGACAGCGGTTGCATTCTCGTCTCTCATGACCGGAAAATCCTTGTACGGTCGATTTAAGTCGCGAAATCTACAGGACTTCGCAAAATTCGACTAGAGCGATGTCAAAAGCAAAAGTGAGGTGCCACTGCATGACCGTCTTCGGTCACGCAGTGCTCTTTGATTGCGGTGAAAAATTGCGAAGACACTGCGTCTCCGAAGACTCCGATGCAGTGGCACAAAATCCAAAAGTTAAACGTTTATGAACTTATGTACATAATCCTCCGTCACTGAATTTCCCTTCGAATCTCCCGTTTTTCGTTGTGAACAGTCCGTTTGCAGGTCACAATCTGACTCGTCGTGACGTCAAACTGCGGTCGAAAGGGTGAACTTGTGAGCCAGAATAATCGATTTCCCGACTCG
Organism: uncultured Schlesneria sp.; assembly: GCA_903834925.1. GTDB lineage: Bacteria > Planctomycetota > Planctomycetia > Planctomycetales > Planctomycetaceae > Schlesneria. Next base: position 514 of record CAILLA010000201.1, on the reverse strand, counting down.
TCCAAAAATCGACAAGGAAATGAGATTCCCCGAGAGCTGGCGGAGCTTGGCCAGTTGATCGTGACGTTACCGAACGCCAGAAAACAGGAATTGGAAGTTGCTTTTCAGCGCGTCGTTGATTCCGTTCATCGCCGTCGACGAACGTTAGAGGTCGTTCAGGAAGCACTTTCACAGCTTCGCCTGGACGTCAAATACCTGATGTTTGACCTCGAAGCCACGCGACAGGAACGAGACCTGCTCCGTCAGCAGATGGAAGAATGACCAGACGACGATGAAACGTTAGCCCGACGCGCAAGCGAGTGATCTTCACCGTTGAACAACACGGCAACCGATCAGGCAAGTGGCCAGTTTGATTTTAATCCGATTGAAATTGTTATCCGCGTCGGTTTACGCCCGTCCCTCGCTTGCGCGTCGGGCTAAAGAAATAATGGCCGGAAGTCACTCACTGTTTTCTCACGGAATGACTGCGTCATTCTTGATATGTTGCGCCCGTTCGACACAATGGATCTAACGG
>CAILLA010000200.1 GCA_903834925.1 uncultured Schlesneria sp. | reverse complement strand
CGTGCTCGCCGACACGGGCAAGCGTCTCGCCACTGCGGCTTTTTTTATAGTCTCCAAGGAAGAAATAAAATGAAGACTGATCAGGCGGCTGCTATCGCCTGAAGTACAAGTGCTGAGGAATAACAAATGGCTCAAGAAGAAGATCTGGTCGTTGATAGAACCGATTGGGATAATCTGCCGGATTCTACGAATGTCGCAGAAAAGGATGCGATCGAAGAACGGGCAAAGAATGGCACGCTAATTGTGCAAGAGGGTGACGTCAGGTATCGCCCTGTGGAGGTTCCCGAGGCCGGTTGGGAACTTCAAAGGCTTCCATCCTCCTGAATTGGACACGGCCCTGTTTTAAATCTTTCACAAAAAATGGGGATTCGACATGGCTTTGGATTTTCACGAAACGGCAAACGGACAAATTGTGATCGTTCAAGCAAGCGGTATGCTTTCCAAAGAGAACTATGAGCATTTCGTCCCGGAAACGGAGCGACAGATCCAGCAGTTTGGGAAAATTCGCGTCCTTTTCGAAATGCAGGACTTCCATGGATGGGAAATGGGGGCCGTGTGGGAGAACACGAAATTCGATCTGAAACACTTCAATCAAATCGAGCGCCTGGCCGTCGTGGGCGCGAAGGCGTGGGAACATGGAATGTCAGTGTTCTGTCGGCCGTTCATGACTGCCAAGATTCAGCATTTCGAACGCACCGAATTCGAAAAAGCCTTAAACTAGATTCAGGAGTGGATTCCGCTGCCCGTTTAAGAAATGCAAAATACGCACCTGCGGATAAGGAGGAATTGTGAAGAACGTCGAGCACTCGGATGCGCTGGTTTTGTTTGGTGTGACGGGAGATCTCGCCCATAAAAAGATCTTTCCAGCACTCTACGCTCTGGCAAAACGAGGTGCCCTAAAAATGCCGGTTGTCGGCGTCGCGGCACCGAACTGGCGTCTGACAGACTTGCAGAATCGCGTGACGAACAGCATCCAGCAGTTGGGTGTGATCGATGACGAACCAGCCTTCAGCGAACTTTTGTCTCGGCTCAGTTATGTTGGAGGCGACTATAACGACGAGAGTACATTCACGAAAATCAAAACATCGCTGGGTGATGCCCAACGTCCGGCACACTACCTTGCTATTCCACCTTCGCTCTTCGCAACTGTCGTTAAAGGTCTCGGTGCGGCGGATCTCGCCAAAGATGCGCGGGTGATCGTCGAAAAGCCCTTCGGACGCGATCTGGCTTCGGCGCGGGAACTCAATCGCGTTGCCGAGGCGGTGTTTCCGCAAGATTCCATTTTCCGGATTGACCACTTCCTTGGGAAGGAAGCGATCATGAATATCCTCTATTTTCGTTTTGCCAATTCATTTCTGGAACCGATCTGGAATCGCAACTACGTCGCGAGCGTCCAAATCACACTCTCCGAGAACTTTGGAGTCGAAAACCGGGGCTCGTTTTACGAAACTGCCGGTTGTCTGCGCGATGTGATACAGAACCACATGTTTCAGGTTATTGCATTACTTGCCATGGAGCCGCCAGCCAGCAGGGACTTTGGCGCCGTGCATAACGAGAAAGCCAAGGTCTTTCAGGCGATGCGCCCTTTGAGTGCTGACGATCTGGTTCGTGGTCAATACGATGGGTATCGGAACGAGCAGAACGTGGCGAAAGACTCCGAAGTTGAGACGTTCTGTGCGGTTCGGCTTTTGATTGACTCGTGGCGTTGGAGAGGTGTGCCCTGGTACTTGCGATCCGGCAAATATTTACCGGAAACCGTGCATGAAGTCCTCGTTGAAATGAAACCGCCACCGCAGGAACTTTTCGCCGACTCAGCGACGCAGACAGGTTGTGGTAACTATCTTCGATTTCGACTCTCCCCGGGCTCTGCCATTGCGCTGGCGGCTCGCATCAAACGAACGGGCAAAGAGTTTGTCGGCGACCAACGAGAACTTTATCTGGGCAAAGAACAAACGGCCCGCGAATCTCCCTACGAACGGCTGCTGGGCGACGCCATGATCGGTGACGGGGCGCTATTTACTCGCGAGGATGCGGTTGAGGCTGCTTGGGAAGTCGTCGAACCTGTCCTTGAGAATCACCCTCAAGCCCACATTTACCCACGTGGCAGTTGGGGGCCGAAAGAGGCAGACAATCTGTTTTCCGTTGATGGATGCTGGCACAATCCAACATTCGAGTCATCCGTACTAACGAAGGGCTCATGATTACGAAATTACGAATGTCTTGAGCGACATGTTCCCGTTTGTGGAGGAGGTCGACGAGTCTGACGACCTCTCAGCGTTCGATGCACCGGTTTGTTTTGCTTTTTACGAAGAGGTTTTTTGAAATGAAGACAGACGTACAATTACAAAATAACGTCACGGAACAACTACGGAGGGAACCCAGCGTGACTTCAATCGACATCCATGTTGCTGCCCGTGATGGCATCGTTACGTTGAGAGGAAAGGTTCCGACTTACCGTGAACAGTGCGATGCCGAGCGGGCGACTCTTTCGTCTGGGGAGTAGGTTGATTGAGGAGAACACGTAATTGAGCCAAAACGATCAGACACTTCCGCTGGTTTACCTTGCCCGACATGGTGAGACCGCTTGGACCGTATCGGGCCAGCACACTGGTGTGACAGATCTCCCTCTGACCGAGCGAGGCGAACGGAATGCCCGCAGGCTTGGTGATCGACTGAAAGATTTGACATTTTCTCATGTTTTCACCAGTCCGTTAAAACGGGCCTCGCGCACGTGTGAATTGGCTGGATTCGCCTCAGTCGCGGTTGTCGATGAGGACCTCGTGGAATGGAACTACGGACTTTACGACGGAAAGACGACCGAGCAGATTCATCAGCAGCGGCCCGGTTGGGAGCTATTCCGCGACGGTTGTCCGGACGGTGAGTCGGTCGATGATGTGGCTGTCCGTGCGAAACGAGTCATTGAACGTCTTCGCGCCATCGATGGCAATGTGCTGCTCTTTTCCAGCAGTCATTTTCTTCGCGTCCTCGCCGTTGGCTGGTTGGAACTGCAACCAACTGCAGGCCAGCGCCTGCTACTGGGTACAGCAGCCTTGAGCATCCTCGGTTACGACCATGGGCGACGTGATCCGGTGATGCGTCTTTGGAATGATTGTGGTCATGACGGTCAATGAATCTCATTGGCGTCACGGACTTCCTGACAATCTTCAATGTGTGTGTGTGTGTGTGACCACGCATCACGGCTGATTGTTAAATTTATTCTGCATAATTTGCTTGCAATTCCGCCGAGATGGAATATCATCTCCTTCGTATCCTGCTGCACTTTAGGCGATCCTCGGTTGGGGGATCGGATTTCAGAAGCAGAGGTTGAAGAGTGATTTCAATTTGCTGAAGAATTGTACTGGATCTGGGTCTGCTGGCAGAGGTTTGAGGAATTCTTCGTGCAGCATTTCCCG
>CAILLA010000199.1 GCA_903834925.1 uncultured Schlesneria sp. | reverse complement strand
TTTAACTTGAAAGCCAAAACTTCAGCCGCCATCCGCCCGGGGTTAACTAAACTTTTACGGTTCCTGACACCTTTTTTTCCACAATTGAGCCACCTGTGTCCGGAATGGCGGTTGGGCCAGACATTTGCGAATATCGCAATGATGGCCGGAAAATTGGAAGCCAGTGGTGTATGGGATCTTGAGGACGATGAAGCGTTGGCTGCCGCCAATTTGCTCATTAAGCAGCATTCCGAAGTAGAGGCTGTCGTTGCGTGAACGAATCGCAGATTTCCAAAGACGATTCCGGCGAAAAGGGCGACACAAATGGTCTCGATAGAGATTGTGCTTCGCTTAACATGGCGGAGGTATCCAACCCTGCACACCCAGAATTACCCGGTCTTACGCCGTCGGGCTGGCCTCGACTGTTACTTCCGGCAACTTCCGAGGTGCGGTCTGCACGTAGGTCACCATGATCAGGATACCTACCAAAGCTAACACCTGGATCATCGTGATATGCTCGCCGTCCGCTCTGCCCCACAAGACCGCACCGATCGGGACGAGATTCGTTGTCATCCCGGCAAAGAGCGGGCCCTGGTCCTGGACAAGGCGGTTAAAAAGAAACGTTGCGATTCCTGTCCCGACGACTCCGAGGATTCCCACAGCCAGCAAGGCGGAACCGAGCTGATCCAGATTCGCCGTTCGATGGTTACGAACCACCATAGAGAGTGGCAACAGGATGCTTCCTGCGGTCGCCAGACAGATCAGCGTTAACTCAAGCGGTGGAAGGTGCCGAAGATAGCGCCGGATAATACTGTTGGCCGTTGAGTACGTCAGCGGCACGCTGATTGCCAGAATGATATCGGCAATGGGAACCGACTGACGTCCGTAATCAAACATCAAGGCCATCAGACACGCCAGTGCTCCGATCACACCGATCGTTTGCCTTAGCGTTGGCCAGATGCCAAGAATTGGAATTGAGACAAGAATTGTCAGCAATGGCGTAAGCCCGACGGTCAGGCCGACAAACGCACCGCCGTGCCTGGCCACCAGCTCGGGTTGGATCGAGTGTGGCCAGACAAACCCCAGAAAGACAACTCCCATCAATGGCAACAGATCAGTTCGCCGAATCGTTCGGGGTTGCTTCAAAACCAGAAAGATCAGTGCGAGCACAAGGGTTCCGCCAATGGCACGACCCGCGCCGACGCCGATCGGCGACAGGCATTCCATGGCGCGCTTCATCAAAATGAAGCTGCTGCCCCAGATCAAACAGATTACCGAGAACCAGAAATACGGCATTTCTCACCAAAACTGCTCACGTTGACATCTCCCAACTATGGCCATCCCACGCGATGACCTGCTCAAGAAACTGGCTGACTCCAGCGGAAAACGTCTGAAACAACGCCTCCCCTTTTTCCGGGGTGGCGACGTTCGGCTGACCAATATGGCCGGGTGCCGTACGATCTTTGGTGATCCACCCCCGGTAAGCAGGCTCAAACGCAAAGCCAAATTCAACCGGCTTAACCTGACTGATGTTCTTAACCAGTTGCGGTGCCAGCCTCATGATCATTGACGTTTCCCACTCGCAGGCATGTCCCATTTGAGTCTGGACAAGATCCGAGCGAGCCTGGTTCGGTTTACCATGATCCCAATACGTGGCGAACAGCAGCAACAAGTCTTGTCGAGTGCGGTGCCGCTGGCGGACCTCAAAAACCGCCTGTTTGCCAGGTGTCGAATTTCCGCCATGCCCGTTCAATAACACGATCCTTCGAAACCCATGTGCCAGCATGTTTTCGATCAGGTCGTTCAAGAGATCGAGATAAACTCGGGGGCTGGCCGACATCGTTCCAGGAAAATCCATGTGATGATGTGAGTTTCCCAACCACATCAGCGGCGTGAATAAAACCCGTTCCTTCATCGATTCGCTGACGCGGCGAACGACTTCGCCAAGCAGCATACTGTCGGTAAAAACTGGCAGATGATGACCGTGCTGCTCAAGTGCCGCGACAGGAATGACGACTGGCAGATCACGGGAAAGGGCCTCGACTTCGGGCCAGGTGAGATCGCTTAAGTTCATTGTAGTAACTCCAAAGCTCATGCAGTTTGGGCTTGAGCCTCAATTATACGAATACCGAACAAGGTCGTCATTCCGCCGACGAATCCGGGCGTAATGGCAGGTCCTTAAGTTCGGATAACTTCGGGAAGCGGTCTCGATAAAGCCATCGTTCCCACCACCGTGCATGCCTTAAACGAAAATCGTCGCTCGCCACGGAACGCTGCTTGCCGCGACGGGTAACCAGTTTCACCTTCCCATCGGAAACGACCTCAATCACGGTCCAGAATTTGTCAACTTGATACGAATACATTTCGCCAGCCGGAGCGGGACTCACGTCGACGGCGCGCGGACCGGGATCGGTGCTTTGTTTTGTGACACGAAAGATCACCGGGTCGCCCGGCTTGAAACCACTCTTCATCTCGTTACGCCCGCGCCGAATTGCCAAGCAAACTGGATTGAAACTCTTGCGACACAATAGAGTCGACTACCTCATGCGACAAGGAGTCTGAACGGAAAATTCCGAATTCATGTTTGCATAATTGCCGCGACATCGGCGGTCGCCGCCAATAGGGCTCGTTTTCGACCGGGATGAAGAACTTTCCGGGATCGAAAACGAGCTGAGATCAGGTTGAACTTCGGTCAGAACTGTGATGTTCGGCTCGCCGAAGTCGATCGTTCAATGCCCGGCCCAATCCATTTTCTGGAAATCGAACAGCGATGATTTCCTCAAGTCCGGCGGAATCCAGACGATGCAGCGCTTGAAAGAAATTGGCTGCAGCAGTGACAAGGTCACCGGTCGGTGATAACTCTTCAATCTGGGCGAATTGCGTAAAGGCTGCGCTATTGCAAAGCACAAGCAGCCCCGTACGAGTTGACGCGACGGATGAAGGGGCTTCACTGACGATTCGCAGTGGAGTTCGCGGTGCATAATGGCTTGCAAGCATTCCCGGAGCAATCGGCGATTCAGAAACCGTTGAGACAGGCAACTTCACGTTTCCGACCAGGGACTGGATATCCTCCAACGAGATTCCGCCAGGCCGTAGCAGTGTTACTCCGCTGTCATCGATCTGCAAGATTGTTGATTCGATACCGACGCGGCACGGCCCACCGTCAACGATCGCATCAATCCGATGACCGAGTTGTGCGTGAACATGGATGGCAGTTGTGGGACTCAGTCTTCCAAACGGGTTCGCGCTCGGAGCCGCGACTGGGACATTGGCAAGTCTCAAGACATCACGGGTCAAGTCATGATCCGGAATTCTCACTCCGACACTTGGTAAACCCGACGTGACAAGGTCTGGAATTGCGTCCACTTTGGGTAAGACAAGTGTAAGTGGTCCTGGCCAAAACCGCTGTGCCAATTGACGGGCGATTTCAGGGAACTGACCAACCACTCGCGGCATCCAATCGATGTCCGGCACGTGGACGATCAGCGGGTCAAAGAACGGACGCTCTTTTGCCGCGAAAATCTTTGCCACAGCGATCGGGTCGAGCGCGTTGGCACCGAGCCCATAAACGGTTTCCGTCGGCAAGGCGACGAGTCCCCCTTCCCGCAAGATCGCTGCCGCACGTTCGATGGAGACGGTCATGTTTGATAAATCAGGCATCAATCGGTTGAGTGTTTTCAAGAGAAAACTGTAATGGGAAGGTTACAAAAAAAGTGCATTTCGCCCCGTACAGCAATGCCAGGATTTTTCTTCGGACGTCATATTCATGTGCCACTGCTCCGGAGTCCTTTGAGAAGCAGTGTTTTGGTAGCAGCATTCGTTTTGCCGCTCGGCACTGCTTGACAGAAGGCCGTCAAGCAGTGGCACGGTTTTCAGTGGCACCCATGTTTTCTCGAAGAAAAATCCTTCACGGCGTTGCTCATACAGGATGAAAAATGGAGAAGCCATTTCATCTTCGACGCAGGCTTGACCGTACCAGTGTTTCGCCGGCAGCGAGGATCATTCCTGTTGCTAGCCCAATTCCGTGTGCCCAATTGGCCACATGCGGAACCAATTCGACGGTACACACGATAAACCAGCCCAGCATCATAAACACGGACTCCGGGGGTAGCCCTAAACCACTTCGCGGGTCGAGTCTCCCCTTAATCCAAGTATAGCCGAACAAGCCGTAGACGACGCCTGACATGCCACCAAATAAGGGATAAACCAGATGCCCGCCGTGAAGTTCCCCATTTTGGAACAGGAATTGTCCAAGGTTCGACAACACCGCGATCACAAGCACCATGCCTAAAAACTTGAAAGTCCCTCGGCGAGGTTCAATTTGTAATCCCAACTGGTAGGTCATCAGCAAATTGAAGGCGATGTGCATGGGACTAAAGTGGAGAAAAATCGGCGTAATGGTTCGCCAAATCTCACCGGCAAGAATTTGCTTGAATGTGGCATCGGTCGAAAAAAAGAGTCGAAACGCAAATGGGTCGCTACGAACCGGCTTGAGCCCGGTCATATAAGCCACATAGATCGAGATCACAATCAGTCCAAGGGTCACCGGACACTTTTGTGCTACTGACGGATTCCACGAATCTGAAACATTGACGATATTTGAACGAGCCGCGTCCTGGCGACTCTGTTTCTCTTTCCGTTTTGCCTTCACAAGCTCTGCGGCGTCACGATATCGCTGGTGATTCGGTTCAGCCAGAAAATTTGGCAGTTCTTGCTTTGCTGACGCGACAAGATCGTCATCCTGGACCCAAACCCGAAAACCATCAGTGACGGTATCGACTGAGCACTCGGTTCCTAAAGAGCGCAAGTAGTCCGCAAAACGTTCGGCCTGGTCCAGGTTCGAAAGAAAGCCGACTTGACGCATCAAAAATTCGCCCGAAGGATAAAGGAGAGACTGACAACCGCATACGACAGTGTGTCTACGGCAGTCCCGTTTGTCGAGTCGAAGTCACGAAAACAATGCGGCGACAGAATCAAGTCGACGACGTGACCCTCAAAACACAAACTGATCTCACGTATAGCGAACTTCACGATGCTGTTCTTCAAAGTACTCGGGCAACAGCGTATCAGCTTGCAGGATTCCTTTGCGGGTCAACGTGATCTCATCAGCCTCGACCGTCAAATAACCTTTGGCTTGCTGGGCTGCGAGTGGCTTTGAAAATTCTTCCAAAATGTCGACGCCGAATTTTTGCCGGAACGGAACTGCCGAAATATGCCCCTCTTTCATCTGCAGAATCATCTCGCGAATCAGTCGTTGATGCGGCGTGGGACGTAGTGCACGGTTGATCGGTAATGACCCTGATTCCACGGTGGTCAGGTAATCTTCAAGCTGATCCAGATTCTGGTAGTGAACTCCCTGGAAGTGCCCGAATGAAGAAACCCCGGCGGCAAGCAGATCAGCACCCCTCCAGACGTTGTCGCGATAAATGAAATGATCAGTGTCAGGATTCTTGACCATTTCGTTACCGCTGGACACGTGGTATCCCTCAGCCTCGAAAGCGATCATTGCCTCATCAACCCAGCGACGTTTCGTCGCCCAGTCGGCGATCGGGGAAGCGATCCCTAACTCTTTCATCTCTTTCGAAATCAAGGTATTGAACGGCAACTCCATCTGATAGACCGTCAAGTTGTCCGGCTTCAGCTTTTTGGCCTGTTCGATACAGTTGGCCCAGTTCTGATCGGTTTCACCAATCATTCCTGCGATCAGATCGATATTGACCTGTGGAAATCCAACCTGCTGAATCCAGTCATAGGCTCTGAAAATTTCCGGTGAAAGATGAGCACGACCGTTCTCTTCCAGGATCGCGTCATTGAAATTCTCGACCCCCAGCGAAATCCGTGTGATTCCGATCTCTTTCAGTGTTTGCAACTTTTCCAGGCTGAGTGTTCCCGGTTCGCATTCAAACGTCACTTCCTCGGCATGATCCCACGAAACGGATCGGCTGAGCTCATCCCTGAGAAACTGAAGCTGTCTCGAACTGAGATACGATGGGGTTCCGCCACCGAAATAGACAAACTTCAACTCGCGACCAGGAACGGCCGGCTCGTGGCTCAGCAGTTCGACTTCTTTCGCCAGAGCCTCGACGTATCGGGAAATCGCGTTCGCGTTCTGATTTGTATAGACGCGGAAGTAGCAGAACTTGCATCGTTTCCGGCAAAACGGGATGTGCAAATAGAGCCCCATCGGCACGGAACGGTCAGGCTCAGCCTCGAACGCCGCTCGAATTTCGGGGACGGCATTGCGAGTCCACAACGAAAACGGCGGATAATTCGAAATGAAATAACTGCCGACTTCCGTCGTTGCAGGAGCGATTTCCAGGGAAGGTGTGGTTTCGGCAAGCATCGGAATGTTCCGGTCAGATGTTCGAACGAGGCGGGCATTCGAAGGCGGGAATTCAAATCAAAGTATCGAAAACGTAACCGATTGACAGCAATCGGCGTTCCCAAATGCTATTGAACCACTGACTGAGGGCAATCCGCAAGGGCAACGCCGTGAAAGATCTTACGAAAGCGGCAACTACAGGAGCTGCCACTGCATCGGACTTCTTCCAAAGTAGCCATCATCGCTCCGCGTGATGAGCATGCGTCGGAAACGATTCAAATATTGCCTCAGCCTCGGAACAGATACATTGTTTGAATCCCCGATTTGAAAACGTGCTGATTGGCAGTTGCCTGGTTCTCGAACGATGCTCATCACGCGGAGCGATGATGGCTACTTTTGGCAGAGGCAAAGCCTCTCTGGAGTGATCACAACGCCGTCTGATCGAGTGCAGCGTATTCCATTTTGCACGACCATGTCGAAGACTCCATAATCGTGACACCCGCATTAAGGTTTCTGCGTGCGAGTATCGACGCTGCTCACAATCAATTGCATAATGGAACGATCAGAAATCGCTGAAAACATTTGTGGAACCCAGAAATGAATCTCTTGCCGGTGAACACAGATCGCGAACATGAGTGTCACGGACAGATCCCCCCACTTTCGCGACGGGCGTTGTTGTCTCGCGTCGGAATGGGTTTAGGCGGCATCGCACTCGCTGATCTGATTGGTCCGCAGCAGGCGGCCATGGCGATTGGAGGAGCACTTCCGTCAACGCATCATCCCGCGACCGCAAAACGGGTGATCTATCTTTTCCAAAGCGGTGGTCCGTCACAGCTAGAAACCTTCGACTACAAACCGGTCCTTAACGAACGACAGGGGCAACCATTGCCCGATTCTGTCCGACAGGGACAGCGTTTGACGGGGATGTCGGGTAATCAATCGTCGCTCCCGTTGGCTGGTTCAATCTTCAAGTTTGCTCAGCATGGTCAATCAGGAGCATGGCTCAGCGAACTATTGCCGCATACGGCGAAGTGCGTCGATGACATCGCGATCATCCGTTCGATGACCACGGAAGCGATCAACCACGATCCGGCGATCACATTCTTACAAACTGGGAACCAGCTATCCGGTCGACCCAGCATCGGCGCCTGGCTGTCGTATGGCCTTGGTACCGACAACGAAAATCTTCCCGCGTTCGTCGTATTGATTACGAAAGGAAAAGGAGATCAACCTCTGTATTCGCGATTGTGGGGGACTGGTTTCCTGCCATCCAATTACCAGGGGGTCCAGTTCCGGTCCGGCAAGGAACCGGTGCTTTACCTCAATAACCCCGCTGGCATCGATCGAAACAGCCGTCGCAACATGCTGGACCGCTTACAAGAGTTGCATCAATTGGAACTGGAATCAACGGGCGACGCCGAGATCAACACGCGGATTGCTCAGTACGAAATGGCATTCCGCATGCAGTCGAGCGTTCCCGAAGTCACCGACCTCTCGTCCGAACCCGCACATATTTTCGACCTTTACGGGCCCGATGCGAAACAGCCGGGAACATTTGCGGCGAACTGCCTGCTGGCACGTCGGCTCGCCGAACGAGGCGTGAAATTCATCCAACTCTATCATCAGGGCTGGGATCAGCACGGCGGTCTGCCGAATGGGATTCGGACCCAATGCCGCGAGACCGATCAACCCGCCGCCGCGTTACTGACAGACCTCAAACAAAGAGGGTTACTGAATGACACGCTGGTCGTGTGGGGTGGTGAGTTTGGCCGAACGAATTACTCACAGGGAAAACTGACCGCAACTGACTACGGTCGCGATCATCACCCCCGTTGTTTCAGCATGTGGATGGCAGGAGGCGGAATCAAAGGAGGCACCGTCTACGGTGAGACCTGTCCCTTCGGCTACAACATCATCAAAGACGAAGTCCGCGTCCGAGATTTTCATGCAACATTGTTACATCTACTCGGCATCGACCACGAAAGATTGTCCTACAAATTCCAGGGCCTGGACGCGCGCCTGACAGGCGTCGAAGAAACACGAGTCGTTACGGAAATTTTGAATCGGGCTTGACGTTTCCGTTGCACGACTATCGGGCTAGGAATCGGCCGTTAAAATCACAAAAGGCCTGAAGGGCCGACCATTCGACGTCGTTCCTTAATCCAATGCTGAAGTATTCCTGGCGCTTTCCTATAGTTGAAGTTGTTTGGATCAGCGGACGCATGAAACCCGACCGTGGAACGGCACCATGACTACTACCAAATTGATTGAAGAATTACTCGACTATGCAGGCTTAAAAAAGGGTACGGAGCTGGGGTATCGGACTGCCAGGCTCTCGCGACTTTCCTGGGGAGACTTCTTTGATGTGCATGGCGATGACGACGGCGAATACGCACACCTGCCGGTTATGCGCTCACGACTGAACGAGCTTCGAAAGCAGTTCCCTGGAATTAAAAATTCGAAATATCAGGAGCGTGATGGGCACGTCTACATGTTGGTGCCACTGGATGGCAGTATTTCAATCCCGGTTCTCAAAACGTTGATCGACGACGCCTACGAAATCGTCTGGCAAAAACTTGATGATGATGGCGTATTTTGGATAGATTGCGCCACTGGATCTTACAATGAAAAAGAGTTACTTGATCTCTTCATCGATCGATACAACTTGACCGGCCATCGAGACACGATCCTCAACAAACTCGCTCGGAACGCGATCCTGCTGAAGACGAAGAAAGCAGAAGCGGCTGACATCCCGATTGGTGCCACGAAATTTGGGGGAAGCCCCGATTTGCCGGACGATGCGAAATGGCCAATTTTAAATCAAGGTACGGCCCTGGCATTTCTCTGCCAAATCAACCTGGCAGAGGTTGCTCAGTTGGGCACCGTCCTGGACGGATTTCCTAAAGAGGGATTACTGTCCGTATTCTCCTCCGACGGGTGTTTTGAGGAGGATCAATCCGAGCCGATAAGCTACCGTACCGACGACATTCCCCACGTCATTCTACTGACGAAATCGGGACGAAGCCTCACTCGACGACAACTTCCAGAATCGCTACGCCTGTTCCGGCCCATCGACGATGCAAGCATTGATTTCCAAGGTCTGATTTCTTTGCCAAAACATCGTGCTGAACCTGCAATGGCAAATCTTGGTTGGTCGAAAGAGGTTTATGAGCGTTTTGACACCATGGAGGGCAAATTTCGTTCTGTCCAAATGTATCGGGCGTTTCGAGATTCGAGTTCCAGTCATCATCAGCTTGGCGGATATGCGGACTTTCAGCAAATGTTTCCTGAAGAGTTAAATGGCGTTGATTCATCACTGCTGCTTCAACTAGGAACCGATTTCAGCTGGTGCCAGATCGAATGGGGAGGCGATGGCGGTGAATTTGCCCTTTATGTAGACAACAAAGCTTTAAAGAAAGGGCGATTCGAACAAGTCGTCGCTTTCCGACAGGGCGGTTGAGAGTCGCTGGAATATTTGACTCCGGCTAAACGTGATCGTTGGGTCTCCGAACGATGGATAAGCCTGAACATTTCGCGTTTTTTACATTTGAAACCGACTGGATCGGCAGCACCGGTGGAAGCATTGGTTACGCTCCGTCTTCGTCGAGAATCGACATGACGTGTAACGGATGAAACCGGATTGGATCGCCGCAGGCGAGCGTGTTGGCATGATGAGGATCGTTTTCGAGCGTACCGATGTAATACCCGTCCTCGTCAATTTCGGTAACGAGCACCCATATCCGTTCGGTTTGATTGTCCGCACGTTCCGCATCTTCAGCCGCGAACCGAAAGAGTAGCTTTACGTAAGTACCCAAAGACAAATTGTTCCTGACTTCCTCGGGCGGCGGATCAACATCGTCGCGGTATTGACTCATCCAAACCGCGTCTTCAAGGTAATGTTCAAATTAACTTGCCCGCGATGAACAACGGGCTTTCAATCAACACACCGACATTTTGAGCTACCAGCGACTGCGGGGCAAGTTGACCGCCTCGTTCGGCTAATCTTCAATTGCTGCGGCTTCGTGTGTTGGGCGTGACCAACTGATGACGGGTAATTCGGCAGAGATGACATCAATGATTTCCGAAGTCGTGGTTATTCGGAAATGCTTCCATGCGTTGCCATGCGCCATGAGTTGTGTGACAGATAGCACACGCTCGTAATCTCGGCAGGCTGCTGCCCGGATGAAACATCTGCAAGTGCATCCACTCCACAAGAGCAAACGTTTTGCGGTATACTTTGGACAATCGACAGATGTGTGGACCCCGAGTCGGTCCGTCGCATGCCGCGACTGCCGAGACCAATACCGCAACGCTGGAACCGATTACGCTGCGACTCGACGACGAACCCATGACGGAGACTTTCATCGAGATCATCGACATTGGCACAGGAAAACAGGTGGTTTCAGTGATCGAGGTGGTTAGTCTGACCAACAAGCTGCCGGGGGACATTCAGGAGAAATACCGGCGGAAGCGGGACGAGTTGAGGTCCGGCGCTGTGAGCCTGGTAGAAATCGACTTGTTGCAGGCTGGCCAGCGTCAGTTCGGCGTCCCTCGCGACCGCGTCCCCGTGTCGCACCGCACAACTTACCAGGTGTGCGTCCGCCGAGGATGGGAGCCATCAGCCGTCCAGATTTATCCGGTGCCACTTCATTTGCGGTTGCCCGTTATCCAAGTCCCTTTGCGACAGACTGATTCCCCTGTGCCGCTGGACCTGCAGGTCTTGATCGAACTCTGTTACCGCAACGGCGGCTACGACGACGACATCGATTACCGCAGCCAACCCGACCCGCCGCTCGACCGAGAGGACGATGCGTGGGCAGATGAACTGCTTCGCAGCCAGGGGCGAAGGTGAACTTAGCCGCCGATACCGCACTTTCGTCATTCAGACGAATTCAATTGTTGAGCTGACCTTCTTTTCCAACGAATCAAGCCGGCGGGGTTTCGATGGATGAACATGGTGTTCAAACGTTTGACTCTCTGCAACGAGGGCAAATTGAATGGAAAGCGACTTGGCTTGGCTTTGAAATTTCCTATGCGAAGATCAATCTAACCATTGAGTCTTGGTGGTGTTCCGTCCCCTATTGGTCCGTCGTCGTCCCTTTGCCCGCCCTCTCTGCATTCCTGCTCCTCAAAAAGCCAAAGACATCGGCTTCTGTTCAATACGAGTTTGGTGGGACTGCGCAGACTTGTCCCACCCTACCAGGCGTCGTATGCCGCTAAGAATCGGATGACCATTAGTTCGCGGCCTTTCCCCGCAACCAATCGGCGATCCACAACTGGCTGGATCCATCGGGGGTGCGCGTTGATGACCACATCAGACTTTTTCCATCAGGACTGAAGACTGGCAGAACATCCTGGGCCGTGCTGTGAGTGATTTGTGTGATCGCCCCTCCCTTGAGTGATTTTTCAGTCCATTCGAGTTCCATTGTAAACAGATGGAACGGGGCGTTGGCCGGTCCATTGCTATAGTCCGCGCCTGCCCAGACGAGATATTTGCCGCTGGGATGGAAGTAAGGGCACCAGTTCACCTGATCAAGGTTATTCGTCAGTTGTACTTCCGTTTTGCCATCCACCGAGATGGCGAAAAGTTGCAGCATATGTTCCTTCTGGCGGTCCGAACGGAAGATGACCCATTTGTTGTCGGGAGAAAAGAATGGTCCGCCGTCATATCCTGGTGTATTGGTAAGCTGTCGGACGTTCGAACCATCCGCGTCCATAATGTAGAGGTCTGGATCACCGTCACGTGACGAGGTGAAGACGATCTGCTTGCCGTCCGACGAATAACTTCCTTCTGCATCATATCCCGGATTGTCCGTCAGGCGTTTCATCCCTGTTCCGTCAAAATTGACGACGTAAATGTCCAGGTTGGGGTCGAAGTCCCACAGGTATCGTCGCCGCCCCCCTTTGGCCGCTTCTTCTCTGGCTTTGAGTTCTGTTTCATCGATCTTTGGGTCGGTGTGACTCGACGCAAACAGGATCTTTGTCCCGTCCGGCGAGAAATAGGCACAGGTCGTTCTGCCTCGTCCCGTACTTAAGAGCCGCGGGGTTTTCTCGTCGAGTTTCTGGACATAGATCTGATAGAACGGATAGCCGATCGGGTAGGCCTGGTATACGATCCAGTCACCCTTCGGAGAAAAATAGCCTTCGCCGGCTCGTGGAAGTCCAAACGTGACCTGTCTCTGGTTCGCCAGATATTTCGCCTCGGCTGCATCATCTGTCACAACGGGCGGAGCACCGAGAAGCACAAACAGCAATGATGTCAGCATGGTTGAGGTCTCTCTGAGATATGACGACTGGTGTTTTGAAAATCGTGATACGGACTTTTGTCCGTCTTATTCTGCGATTCGTCCATCCCGGATGCGAATCACGTGATCGCCCGGTTGAATGTATTCGTGTTCGTGAGTTACCACAACGACCGTGGACTGCTGTTCCAGACAAAGCATTCTCAAGTCGCCAAGGATTGCCAGGGAATTGGCCGTATCGAGTTCTCCGGTTGGCTCATCGGCCAGCACCAATTTGGGTCGTTTGAGCAACGCTCGTGCGATCGCCACCCGTTGCTGTTCTCCACCCGACAATTGATTGGGCCGATGTTCACTGCGGCTTCCCAGGCCAAGTCGTTCGAGCAGATGCGATGCTTTGTCCCGCTGTTCGCGAGATACTCCGGTTGGCAGGAATGGAACAAGCACGTTTTCGAGGGCGGTCAGATTGGCAAGCAGGTTAAAGTTCTGGAAGATAAAGCCTGCGTCTTCCCGGCGAAAGTGGTCTCGTTCGCGCGCGGTCATCGCCTGAAGCGATTTTCCGTGAACTGTGATGGTCCCCGTTGTTGGCTCGTCGAGGGCACCCAGGAGATACAGTAACGTACTCTTCCCGCTGCCGGATGGCCCGAGAATAAACGTGAATGATCCTGTCGGTATCTGACAGGTGATCTCTTTCAGGGCGGGGACTTCCAGGCGACCACGCATGTGAACTTTGGAGACCTGTTGCACGTCAATCATTGATGCTCTTTTGCTTGCTTAATCAGAAACGCGTGATGATCACCGCTAGGCCATCACATTGACTCGGTCGGGAATCCCCACAGCAGGTCATACCAGGCGTTGAACAATTCGCTGGGAATGGGAGTCCAGCTTTCGTATATCCGGGATCGTGTACCGGATTCCATTCGAATCGGCGATCAAGACTCGGTTCGGCCCCAGTTTTCGCACGTCGTCTTCACTTTCCAGGAGGAAACTCGTCGAACCTCGATCGGTTTCCACCGACCATTGGCAAGGGGGAATGGGATTGCTCGCGGAAACGACTTTTTGGATCACGGGGACAAAATCTCGTGACGCAAGCTCCAGTCGAAGAGCTTCTTTTGCTGCTGGATTCAGTGAATCCAGGTCGGGCAACGTCAGGATCTCTTTCCCTTCGGGATCAAGCAGCGCAATCGCTTTCTCCGGGTCGGACAGTGGGAAGCATCGAACCGGTTCGACTCCGACATACGTTTTGCCATCGCCGGTTTTCAGGACGAGCCGTCCCCACTCATCACGTTCAAACGCCAGAGTACCAACAGAAAATTGATCCCCTTCGGATGCCAAAGCAGTCGCAGTCATCAGTGGGCCTTCTCGGTTCAGAAGCCGTCAGATACCAACGGTGTCTATAATTTGATTCGTCTGGAAGCGAAGACCGATGCTCTTCACCCGAAGATTCGGTTCACCAGCATTATACACGTCAAGCGATGAGAATCGACACGGCGAATTGACGTGCTGACATTGTTACCCGATGATTTCATTTTGATCGTTTTGCAGGTGCCATTTGACTGTATCGGCTGATTCATGATTTTATCCCCATCACTTCGACCTGAACTGCTCGCTCCTGCCGGAGACCGGGACTGCCTGCGTGCCGCCGTCGAGAATGGAGCTGATGCCGTTTACTTCGGATTGAACTGCGGTTTTAACGCACGGGCACGTGCCACCAATGTTGCCGCCAGCGAGTTAACGGATGTTATGCAATTCCTGCATCATCGAGGCGTGAAGGGCTATGTCACGCTGAATACCTTGGCGTTTACTGATGAACTGGCTGAGATTGAATCGCTGATCCGCACAATTTCTCAATCCAACGTCGATGCGGTTCTGGTTCAGGACTTGGGGTTGTTGCAGCTGATCCGCGAAACATGCCCTGACTTAAGTATTCATGCGTCGACTCAGATGACGCTGACAAGTGCCGAATGTATCCAAGTGGCCGAGGAACTGGGGGTCGAACGTGTGGTCCTTCCCCGCGAATTATCGATCGAGGATATCGTTCGCCTGCGAAAGTCGACATCCGTCGCGTTGGAATGCTTCGTCCACGGAGCACTTTGTGTCGCCTATTCGGGGCAGTGTTTGACAAGCGAGTCCCTTGGGGGTCGAAGTGCCAACCGAGGTCAATGTGCCCAGGCATGCCGGTTGCCGTATGACCTGATCTGTGATGGTGAGGATGTCGATCTGGGTCCTCAGAAATACCTGCTCAGTCCACAAGACCTTGCTGCTTATGATTTGACCCCTGAACTGATCGCAGCGGGAATTTCGTCGTTCAAAATTGAAGGACGACTGAAAACGGCTGAATACGTCGCCAATATCACTCGTCATTATCGCGAGGCGATCGACAGTGCCATGCGGGGCGAGTCGATCGAGTTTTCACGCGATGATGTCCGCGAGATGGAGCTGTCATTTTCACGGGGTTTCTCACCCGGTTGGCTATTGGGTGACGATCACAAGATGCTCGTTCCGGCCACCTCGTCAGCTAAGCGAGGCGTGTTGCTGGGAACGATTACAAAAGTCTTCCTTGATTCCGTTGAGATCCGGCTTGAAGGGCCGGTCAAACGTGGTGATGGAGTTGTATTCGAGGGAAATCGCGAAGCGGACGCCGAACAGGGGGGGCGAATTTACGGCGTGTTCCAGGAAGGCCACCTGCTCGATGAACCGGTGAACCACGGAACGGTCGAATTGCAATTTCAACATGGATCAATCGATTTCGAGCAACTAACAATCGGCCAGACCGTTTGGACGACAGACGACCCGCAATTGACGGCCCGGTTAAAGAGGACATTCACCGGACCCGATCCAATTCGCAAGCGGCCACTCACCGTACGCGTTCGCGCAATTGTTGATAAACCTCTCGAAATTGATGGGGTCTTAACGCCCCTGACGCAACCGAACTTGGGCAAATCAATTCACGTGAACGTTGTGTCGGCAGCACCGCTTGTGAAGGCAACAAAGCATGCAGTGACCCGAGATTTTCTTGTGGAACAACTTGGTCGATTGGGTAACACCCCTTACGAATTGGACCAACTCGATGCCGAAATCGTTGACGGGCCGATGATTCCGCTGAGTGTCTTGTCAAAGCTGCGTCAGGAACTTGTCGCACGGCTCGATCAAGCGACCAAACAGTGCGCGCCACGCAGGATGCATCCGGGGTCAGCTCTTCAAGAACTCAAAGCGAAGATTCGATCCCCGCTTGTTGCTGATAAAGAAAGGCCTCGTCAGCCTCGACTTCATTTGCTGTGTCGAACGTTATCGCAAATCCAGGCGGTCACAAATGATGGCTCGTCAACCGAGAATGATGGTCGACTGATCTATGCCGACTTTCAAGATCTTCGCGAATATCGAGAGGCGGTGGCGATCGCTCATGCGGCGAGCTTTCCGATTTATCTGGCGCCTCCCCGGATTCAGAAGCCGGACGAGGCGGGGCTGTTTTTGTCGCTGCTGAAACACGGAGCGGACGGAATCCTGGTCCGAAACCTGGCAGGGATGCGTTTTTGCTCAGAACGCGAAATTCCGTTTGTCGCCGACTATTCATTGAACGCCACGAACGAACTGACGGTGGATTATCTGATAAAACAGGGTGCGCAACGAGTCACCGCTTCGTACGATTTGAATCGCGACCAATTGCTGAACCTCGTTTCTTCGGTTCCAGCCCAGTGGCTCGAAATTGTGATTCACCAGCATATGCCAATGTTCCATATGGAACATTGTGTGTTTTGTGCCGTTCTCTCACCTGGCACAAACAAGACAAACTGTGGTCGGCCGTGTGACACACATCTGGTTCAGCTGCGTGACCGGGTCGGCAGCGAGCATCCGCTGAAGGCCGACGTCGGGTGCCGAAACACCTTATATAATGCCGTTCCACAAAGCGGGGCCGAGATCGTTTCCGGGTTGCTCGATCAAAACGTTTTTGATCTTCGCATCGAATTCCTGGATGAACAGCCCGACGAAGTCAAACGCATCCTGAATCTTTATGGCGACCTGCTTTCCAATCGTATTCGAGGTGACGAGGTCTGGAGACGTCTGAACGCCGCCAACCGCGTCGGTGTTACGCGGGGAACTCTCGAAGAACGCCGCAATCCATTGGCGATTCTCTAGGAGTGATTAAATCGTAGGAGACTGCGTTTTGATGGGAATTTGCCGTTCAGCTGTTTCTCGACTTCGAATCCAGATGGAAAGCCGACGCGCCTGATAGTCGGTGACAATGGTGCAACACGTGATCAGAACGACCATCAGGATTGGCACGATCCAACTTTCAAAGTCTTTGGCACCATAGACCAGGCAAAGATATCCGGCGATGCAACCCAGGCCTGCGGTCCAGATCTGGGAACGGTTTAATGAAAGACCGGACAGGATGACCACCAGCGCGTAGGCAGTCACATGCGAGATATCGGCCTTGTTTCTCGCTCGCAGGATCGACGTCATAAAAATGATGTCCGTCAGTAAAAACGCGTAAGGTGTCCACTGATGGCCAGTTGATTTTGAAGCGTGCCATTCCCAGACGAGAGATAGCCCAATCCAAAGACTCAATTCCATCATGATCGGTGTGTAATAGTCCGAGATCGCCGGGGCATTCTGCGCCAGCAGGCACCGCAGCATGACGATCAAAAGCGTCGGTACAAGCGCTAGCAAACGATAGGCGACATCTGGATATCGGCGAAAGGTTCGGGAAAACTGTGTGACAGGCGAGAGGGACTCGTAGGGCGAACTTTCTCCGCGTACCCAGCGCTCAAGATCCTGAGCCAGTTCCAGCGCCGATGGGTATCGTTTATCAGGAGACTTCTCCAGGCAGCGCAGGCAAATCTGCTCCAGCTTTTTGGGAATCGCTAGATTCCAGTGTCGAAGCGGCAAGGGTTCGCGTTCCATCACTTGGAGGACCGTGTCAAATGGCGAATCGGCTTTAAACGGAGGGCGACCACAAAGCATCTCGTAAAGGATGGCGCCAAGACTGTAGACGTCCGATCGTGTCGTTACTTCACGGATACGTCCCGCAGCCTGTTCCGGCGACATGTAGCTTGGTGTTCCCAGGATCGTCCCGGTCACCGTCGGATCATGGAATTCGTCGAGGGCACGAGCGAGACCAAAATCGACCAGACACGGTTCGTCGCATTCATCCAACAGAACATTCGACGGCTTGAGATCGCGATGGATGATTCCATTGGAATGGAGATGTTCGACCGCCTTGGCAATCATGATCATCCAATGAACAGCCTGCTCGATCGGAATGGCACCATTGGCGAGTTGCGTTGCCACGCTGGCTCCCGTGACGATGTCCATTGTGAAATAGGGCTGCCCGGCAAAATCGCCGACGTCATGGATCGAGACAATGTGAGGATGCCGGATTCGCGAGGCGAGACGAGCTTCCTGAGCGAACCGGCGACGCTGATCTGGGCTAGTGAAGGCGCTGCCGGTCAGCATCTTGAGGGCGACGGTTCGGTCAAGTTCAGGATGATACGCTCGAAAAACGACCCCCATTCCCCCGCGTCCCAGCTCGCCTCGCAATTCATATTTTCCAAAGCGGATCGATTCTGCCGTGGCTGAGGTTTGAGTGCGAATCTCTAACGGATCTGAGAGAATTGCGGCGAATGAATCGATATCCCGCAGATCATCCGCCCAGGCTGCAAGTTTTGGTTCCTGGCTAAGCAGTCGTCGCTGCTCGGTTTCGTTGCCGCTTTGGATCGCAGTCAGATAAGCGTCCAAAAGTGAAATCAATTCTCCGTCTGGCGTGTCTTCCTCTGAGGTCGAATTTGTCATCGAAACCTCCTTATGACGAAGAGATGTCCTGGTTGAGTTGTGTGCGTAATTGCTCGACCGCTCGCATCCACAACATTTGACAGGCACCGCGAGACCGATTCATGCGTGCTGCCACGTCGTCGAATGACATGCGTTCGAGGTTTCTCAATAAGACGACCTGGCGATAGTCATCCGGCAGTGACTCGATCGCAACAGCGACCTGGAGTTCCCGTTCAGCCTTTGACAATACTTGACTTGGGCTGGGACCAGGATCAGCCGGAGACCAATCGGCGTGACTCAGCGCCGGATCGGAAATTGGCCGTTCACGGCGGAGGTCTCGTCGCTCGGTTCCTCGGTAATGTTTGTCAGCATCAAGGACGTTGTGCTGAACAATTTGTTTTAGCCAGGCGAGCCATTCTTCTGGAGTACCACCTCGGAACTTGTCAAATCCATGATGAGCTTCCATCATTGACTGTTGAACCAGATCCGATGGATCGACCTTTGTTTGCAACCGGCGGTGCAATTGCACACGAGCTGTGAGGGCCACAAAACTTCGGCATGCTTCAAACAGCCGATTTCGTGCGGAATCATCTCCCTGTCGCGCGAGCGTCAGCCAGTCAGCCAGTTGCGACGAATCCGCGTTCATGTCATCCAATCCATTTGGAGTCTCAATAACAAACCTTGATGTCGAGAGAAATGGCTCATCGATGTTCGAGGTTTGCTGCTCGTGCGAAGATAACAAACGCCCGACGAAAATGCGTGCCAAGTCGAACACCGATGAAAATCGAAAATTTCTGCTTGAGTCGCAAAACAGGGAGTATTGCTTGGCCTAGAGAGTAAAGATTCGGGTGCCACTGGATGACCGTCTTCGTTCACCCAGTGCTCTTCGATTGCTTCGACAAAGGCAAGACACTGCGTCTCCGAAGACTCCGATGCAGTGGCACACAACCCGAACTTTAAGTCTTGACAACACACTCACGCTTTTTTGCATTTGACGT
This sequence comes from uncultured Schlesneria sp., assembly GCA_903834925.1. Classification (GTDB taxonomy): domain Bacteria; phylum Planctomycetota; class Planctomycetia; order Planctomycetales; family Planctomycetaceae; genus Schlesneria. The sequence goes on along the minus strand of CAILLA010000199.1, from coordinate 18,754 downwards.
GACGATCGAATTCAGAACAGAAATTATGGATAACAATTCCATGAAATAGAGCGATCTTTGTCTTGACACGAATCCTCGATTTGCTATTCTTTGACTCTCTTGAATGGACCGTGAACGATTCACGGGTGCCGCGCCGGGGTGCTTTTTTGACGCCCTGCCCGTGATCGCGGCGAGTCTCGAAAGATTCAATCCATGCTGGTTCTTACTCGCAAAACATCCCAATCGATTAAGCTCGGCGACGACATTACGATTACGGTCGTTCGGGCATCGAACGGTTCGGTGAAACTGGGTGTCGAAGCGCCGCGAAACATTCTGATTACACGTGAAGAATGCGTTGAACGAATTTTGTCCCAATTGTCCGAGCCGAAGGTTGCCTGACTGCAGGGTCAATCGCAAATTCAGAGCTTTGGAATACTTTGCCCGGATTATTCGTTAGCCCGACGCGCAAGTTTTGAAGTTGCGCATTTTCGATATCGGGAGTGAAATCAAGAATTCCATGCAAAAGTGTCAGACGGGGACGGATTCTGAAACCTCCGGGATCTGCGTAGGCGTTGGATGCCAAGCTTTCCACCCTGGCTCGTCCAGGTGGGAGCAAATTTGGAAACCAGAAAATGCCTGAGAAGCAGAGTTTTCTTCTTTGGCTTTCCACCTGGACGAGCCAAGGTGGAAAGCCTTTGTCGTCCAACCGGCAGGTCAATCCCAACGATTTCCAAATCGGTGTATACGTGGAGATCAGCGTTTCCAGTTCATCATTCTGACGGATTCGCTTTTTCATCCTTTGAGAACTGCAACATTCTTGGCTGAGCATTGCATCGGTACGAATCAGCCAACTGATTGAGACTTTCGATCCCAATGTACTGATTGACCTTTCGTTTTCCCGTCCACCGGTCGGCCGGGCCTTCGACCACGACCCGAATTTGATTCATGTCGTAAAGACGGGAAATGCCAAGGGCTACGCCGACCTGAAAACGGTCTTGCGGATAGATTGGAGCATAAAGGGTATTGAGCGACCAACGATCGATTCGCAGGGAACGCCATTCGTCGAGAATGGGTTCTACACCAAGGTATTGACGTAAACTGTTGGGCAGTTTGGACTCTTCATCGGAATGAACGAACACGGTGACTCGTTCTGGCTTTGCGGCGTAAACGGCCCAGGCAGGCCAATGGTCGCACAGTCCGAATTGTTCAAGCGATGGCCAAAATAGGGCGGCAACGACAATCGTCCGTGCGAAATAATTGCCCGTTCGATTGGAACAAGTCGTCGAATTGAAATTCTCGTCTGGTTGAGATGCACCCGGGCTTCCAAACAGCACCCAGTTTTGAACAAGAAAAAACAGATTCCAGATCAGGACTCCCGGTTGATGCTGGTGTCCGAATGGACCCAAGGCCAGAATCAGCGCCACGTGCATGCAACCCGATCCGATCAATGCAAAAAGGCGGGTTCGATGCCAGCAGAGTCCGACGGCAATCAGCATTTCGAAGATCGGTATCGAGGCGGTCATGACCAATCGGGCTGGCTCTGTAAATGTCTCAATCCCTTTCATCAGTCCGATCGACTTAAACAATCCGTCCAGTAAAAATCGACCGTGGCCAATCACAAAACCCTGATCCATCTTCGACCAGGCGGACCACGCATAGATGCCGATCACCAGCCAACTCCAGCAGGATCTTGCCGTCGTCGCGTCCGCGACAGCAAGGGCGAACGAAATCAAAACGAACTGCCAGGCCCATGGTTGCAGTCGATGTTGATCAATGACGATCAGGCTGAGGGTCGCTAAGCTGAAAACCGCGCAAGCAAAACGGCGAATGTTTCGATCTTTGGCGAAGAATTGCGCAGCCAACGCGATCAATAATGTGACGAGAAGACCCCATTCAGCCCCGCTCGGCACGTGTCCCGCGACCGAGACTAACGGGACTTGAGGGAATACTGTTTGGGGCGTCCACAATGGCCAGGTTGCCGCAATGAGCGAGACGCTACCCACCGCAAGCAAGCGGATCAGAAGTCGGTCACCGATCACAGTTGCCGCAGCGGATTTTGTCAACGTCGCAAGCTCAAAACTCAGGACATACGTGCCATGCTGCAGGAAACTCCTCCCGCCGCAGGGATATAGGCATTTTGGACATAGTCCATGACCATTCGGTCGGCGTTAAACCGCCAACCGAGTGTGCGAACTGACCGCTTCATTCGGGCAATCCACTCTTCAGGAAGGCCGTCTTCATCATCTCGGTCGAAGAAGAGCGGGATGACTTGTTCGAGAAGCACTCGTGTCAGTGATTTTGCATCTCGATCATCCTGGATTCCATCGTCGACATGCGTGCGACCGTTACCGATTGAGAAACCGTTCTGACCGTCGTAGGCTTCCGCCCACCAACCGTCAAGAATCGAGCAGTTCAGGCCACCATTCAAAACGACTTTTTGACCGCTGGTTCCCGATGCTTCCAGTGGTCGTCGGGGATTATTCAGCCAGACGTCGACTCCTTGAACAAGGTGTCGTGCAAGATTGATGTCATAATCTTCCAACAAGACAATCTTACCTTTGAACGCGGGCTCTTGGGTCAAATTGAAGATGTTTTGGAGGATCTGTTTGCCGTAGTTATCCGCTGGATGTGATTTGCCTGCGAAAATAAACTGCACCGGGTGCTTGGAATCACAGATAATCTTGCCGAGCGTTTCGATGTCTCGCAAAACCAGGTCGGCCCGTTTGTAGGGAGCGAACCGGCGAGCGAATCCAATCGTCAACGCTTCGGGGTCGAGCAGTGTCTGGATTTCGGCCTTCTCGCTGTCGGAAGACCCAAGTCGTTCTGCGCGTCGTAACATGCGATTGCGGGCAAACAGGATCATCCGATTCTTGAGCGATTGGTGTGTTTCCCACAGTTCGCCCGGGGTTACGTCTTCGAAACCTGCCCAAACTTCGGGCTCGCCAGAACGGACGTGCCATTCCAATGGAAGCACACGGTCGTACAGGGACCGCATTTGCGGAGCCAACCAACTGGAAACGTGAACACCGTTGGTAATGTGTCCGATCGGGATTTCTTCTTCACTTCGCCATGGCCAGAGAGCGGTCCACATGCGTCGGCTGACGACACCATGCAAGTTGGACACAGCATTCGCACGTCGGCTGCATTTGAAAGCCAACACAGTCATGCAGAACGATTCATTCGAATTATTGGGATCGACTCGTCCTAATCCGACTAACCCGCCAGACCCAATTCCCAGTTGATCAGCAATGGGGCCAAGATGTTCGTCAAACAGATTCCAGTCAAAACGGTCATGGCCTGCAGGAACAGGGGTGTGGGTCGTGAAGCAGCAGTGCCAGACGGTCTTCAGCATCGCGTCGTCAAATGACTGACCATCGTCGGCCATTCGCATCCGGATGTACTCGAGTGGCGCGAATGCAGAGTGTCCTTCGTTCATGTGGATTGCGCTCGGCTGATAACCCATCGCAGTCAAAGCGCGAGTTCCACCGATTCCCAGGACCAGTTCCTGGCGGATTCGAATTCGCTGATCACCACCGTACAGACGAGCTGTCAGTTTGCGGTCTTCTGGTGTGTTTTGCTCAACGTTACAATCGAGCAGGAACAATTTGATTCGTCCGACATCGACCTGCCATGCCTGCGCAAAAATGGGTCCATTGCGGGTTTCGACCTGAACGAGCACCTGTTTCCCGTCTGCACCGATTGCAGGTTTAATTGCCAACCGCGTGTTTTGAACATACGGGTAAATCTCGCGCTGCCATCCCGTGGCGTCGATCTGCTGTGAGAAATAACCTTCTTGATAGAACAAACCTACGGCGACCAGTGGAACGCCCAGGTCAGAAGCACTTTTCAGGTGATCGCCCGCCAATACACCCAAACCACCAGAGTAATTCGGAAGCGATTCGTGAATCCCAAATTCCGCCGAGTAGTATGCAACCGGGTTATGTCCCAAGAGGCCGGCGTGAGTGTCACCCCAAGTGTGCTTGGACGACATGTATTCCTGCCATCGACGGTATGCGTAATTTACGCGTGAGTGAAGGACCGCTTCTCGGCCCCGTTGTTCCAATTGCTCGTGCGTGAATTCATCGAGAAGCAGAATTGGATTGTGATCCAACTGCCGCCAGCGAACGGGATCGAGATCGCGGAAAATTGCAACAACCTCAGGTTGCCAACACCACCAGAGATTGCGGGCGAGCGCATCGAGCTTTTCATAAAAAGTGTTATGAGTTGTCTTCGAAGGAGCCATAAATTCGATTTCCCAGATGTGTAACTCAGTGAGCGTCGGATGATTTCAGCAGCAATCCCGATTGTCGACGAAAAAGCAACGCAAATGCCAAGCCGATTCGAGAGTCGATCACCCTCGCATCAGTATATCAGGGGGATTCACCCGCTTCGAGGCAGCAACATCTCCGGGTTTGGCGGCAATCGCTGCTCAGTCTCTTTCGTGCTGATGCTGAAAAAGCGGGCAACCTTGCCATGTAAAATTAACCGTTTAGACCACTCAAATGGCAGTCGATGATTTCCAGTTTGAAATCGTTTCAGACTTCCGGAGAACTGGAATTCTGATTGCTGCGGCAAGGATATCGAGTCCGAATCCGAATAAAATAGAATCATGCGAAAGTTCCGATACATTGTGATCCAATCTCCTCCCCTCAACGAATAGAATCCTTGGATGGCCATAACGATTTCCCTTGTGAAACCTGAACGACGAGCACTCGCCTTGCGTTTACTGTTTGCCCGATTCCCTTTGGAAGAACAGTCGACGCGGCTCGAAGACGCGCTTCGGAATTGTGAGCGAGGTAGCCTGAATCTTGATGGCTTGCTCCTTGCTGAAGAAGGGGAACAGCCAGTCGGGGCTGCGCTGATGATGAACCAGCCAGACGGGGTCGCGCTTGTCTGGCCACCAGTCATTACTTGCCAGACGGTAGATGTCGCCGGTGCGGAACAAGCACTTTTGGCAAGGCTTTGCGAGGAAATCGACAGCGTTGGCGCAAAGCTTTCCCAATGTCTGCTGACGCCGGATGACGTTACAGAAACCGAATTACTTCAAGGACATGGATTCATCCATGCCGCTGACATGTTCTTTCTCGCAAGGTCGTTGACTCACGGCGATTGTGAAGTGGGCTCGGCAGATGGTGAGTTGGGTCACGAATTCTTTTGCGAAGCGAATAAGGATCGATACGCATCGGTCATTGAGCGAACGTATGTAGATAGCCTTGATTGTCCATTCTTAAATGGTTTTCGCAGCGGGCTTGAGGCGATTGCAAGTCATCAATTGTCAGGTCGGTTCGAACCTTCCGGTTGGCGCCTGTATCGCGAAGGGGCTGAAGACCTGGGTGTGCTGATGCTGAACGAACATCCCGACCAGGATGCGATCGAGCTGGTTTACTTTGGGATTGTCCCACAGTTTCGAGGGAAAGGGCTTGGCCGACGCATCCTTGCTGATGGCATTCGCGCTGCGGCAAAGTCGGGCCGAAGCGTCATGTTCCTTGCCGTTGATTGTGGAAACTCCTATGCAAACGCTCTTTACAGCGAACTGGGGTTTGCTGAGCTGGCACGTCGACGAGTAATGATTCGACGTTCTTCAGATCTGGCACAGAAGTAATCCACACGGTTTGCACATTCACGAATTTGCACTCGATGAGTTGACGAGCATGTCCGCGAATGAGGCAAGTCTGTTCCAAACAGGGACTTTCGCATCAGAAGAACGGATTGATGAATTTTGTGTAAAAATTCTCATCGTTTGACGTTTGACTCCCTCGTTCGGCGAGTTACGATCGTGCCCGCTTGATGACATTCACGACGAGGTCGACGGCTGGCTTACCCTGGTCTTCGGTCTCGCATTTCTGGTTAGCTCTACCGCTTTCAATCTCCAACTTTCGTCGATGCGTCGGCGAGGTTGGTGCGTTGTGTTCGCACTGTCAGAAGGATCTGAGGCGCTCAATTTGTGCGCCGACGGAAGACTGGCAGCGGTCTGGCTTGTTAAGGGGGTGCAAGATGCAACCCGGCATGACGCCGACCGTCCGCGCAGAGGTGACCTCTGCGACCTATGATACTACTGAAGCGACTTTGATCGATGCACTGTTTGTCGAACTCGAACAACGCATCGGCACAAAGCGATTCGGCGTGTGGTTCGATGGCAAGGTCAGACTGTCCATTACCGATGACCGGTTAACGGTCGCGGTGGGAAGTCCGTTCTTGCTGAACTGGATGCAGAAGCAGTTCAAAGACGAACTGTCGGGGGCCGCACAGGCTTTGTTGGGACCGTCCGCACAAGCTGCGTTCACGGTCGATGCGAGCCTTGCCGTGTCGCGTGGGGTTGCCAGTGAGCCACTGCCAGCAACCTTCGGCGAAAGATCCCAATCAGATCGTACCAGCGCTTCAGGGACACTGAATAAGACCACTCAGGCGGCGAGCAATCCCTCGCCAACATTGATTGTTCCGGCTCAATCGGTTGTGGCGGGCTCAGCATCGCAGGGCTTGCCCTCTCGAAGTCGGCGACTCGCCGAGCTTTCCGACTTCGTTTCCGGACCGCAGACGGAATTGGCCCTGACTGCAGCACGCCAGTTGGCAAGCGGTCAACAGGTTCCGTTTAATCCGTTGTATCTTTGTGGCCCGGTCGGTTCCGGCAAGACACATTTGCTGGAAGGAATCTGCCGACAACTGAAACGGTCGCAGCCTGCTTCCAACGTCGTCTTGATTACCGCTGAAGCCTTTGCCAACTACTTTACTCAAGCACTTCGTGATCATACGTTGCCAGGCTTTCGACAACGATTTCGAGGTGTGGATGCCTTGATCGTCGACAATGTCGAATTCTTTGAATCAAAACGGGTCTTTCAGGAAGAGTTCCTGCATACGTTTACTGATCTGGCTGACCACGGCCGGCCAATCGTTCTGAGCGGAACCAGGCACCCGCGACTCTTGACCAAGCTCAGTGATGAACTCGTTTCCCGTTTTCAATCGGGGCTTGTCTGTCGTCTGGATGTTCCAGATCTGTCCACCCGGTTGAAAATCGTGGAAATCAAGGCGGCCCGCTTATCGGGTGAATTCGCCCCCGAAGCCTTGCAGTATATCGCACAGCGTTTTCAGGGAAGCGTTCGAGAACTCGAAGGTGCGCTGAATTGTCTTCAGACGTATCACAGCATGACGCGCAAACGCGTGACTCAGTCTGCCGCTCGCGAGGTGCTTGCCGATCTTGAGCGAGATTGTGTCCGGCTGATTCGATTGGCTGACGTTGAACGAGTCATCTGCAATCTTTTTGGCGTTCGACCCAAGGACCTCCAGTCAGAAAGTCGTGCTCGCACGATCAGCCAGCCTCGAATGCTGGCGATGTTCCTCGCCCGCAAGCACACGCCGTCGGCCTATGCCGAAATCGGCCAGCACTTCGGTGGACGAAACCATAGCACCGTGATGTCTGCCGAAAGGAAAGTTCAACAGTGGCTTGAACAGAACGAAACCATCAAGGTGGCCTCGCAAACGTGGTCGATTGGCGAGATTCTGCAAACGCTCGAACAACAATTGCTGGCGGGATAGTTTTGGGGCAGAATTCGAGGTGGTGCCAGTCAGCACTTCGAAGTCTGTCCAGACGCTATTTGCGAACACGTCATTGTCGTAATCCAGCCGCCTGAAGCCACGCATCGGCCTCGCGCAAATCCTTCAGAAGCACGTCGGGACGATGTGGTTCAAGCTCATGAGCACCGAACATGCCTGTTGCGACAGCCACGACTTTTGCACCGATCGCGCGGCCACAGCGGATGTCGGAAGGAGTGTCGCCAATTACCCAGATGGAGTCTGGTTGAATGGCAGGAAGGTGACCCTGTACCTTTCGAAAGGCATCCCGTGCAACATCGTCACGATCCACATGATTGTCGCCGAACCCGCCGAACTCAAAATGATCGAACAGGCCGTAATGATCCAGTTTTAATTTTGCCCCTTCCGCAAAATTCCCCGTCAAGAGTCCAAGCCGTACGTCCTCTCGTGGACTGAGTCGTTCGAGTAGACTGATGACGCCAGGCAACACGGCCCCGCTTCGAGTCTTCAACGAATTCGGTAACAATCGAAAATACGTCTGCTGATATCGAGACCAATGTTCGTCATTGATGTCAATTCCGTGAAATTGAAATAAATCCATGGCAATTGCCCGGTCTGTTCGCCCCGCGGTGTGGATTCCAGAAACCGGCCCGCTGGCTCCAAATTCATGAGCCAAAGCCGCTTCCATTGCCTCCTGCCCTGCTCCGCCTGCGTCGATCAAAGTCCCATCAATATCGAACAGAAAAACATTCATCAACAAAAAATCCCTTTTGAGAATTGCATCAACCAGTCGCCGATGGATTTGATTACGAACGAGCGAAATCAAGTCCTGGATCGCCTTCAGGCGCTCCAAAAAGCTTGAACTGGAAATGAGTTTCATTGCCCGGGCGAATTTTCGCCACCAATGAACCTCCACCATTTCGCTCTAAAGTGATCACATCACCTTGCACAGAATACGTTCCCTCGAATGATTGTGGCGATTGATCCTTCGAAGTGAAACTCCACTTGAAGGTTTTTTCTTTTGTCAGATCCAGTGAAAAGACTGATCCGTCAGCCCGACTCGCCTGCCAGGTTCCGATAAACTTCTCAGGATCAATTGGCGCCGCAACTGCTGATGCATCCGCTGGAGGTGGTTGCAGTATCGGCTGCGGCGTAGGCTCGGTTGCCAGTTCTGGGAGTTTGACTTGCTCTGGGCCATCGATCGCTTTCAGCATCTCTGCGGCGACTCGATCGCTCGGTACGAGTACGACAACCTTGCGTAACATTTTTGCTGCGGGTTCCGTGAATCCGGCAGTCAAGTAGTGACAGGCCAGAAGAAACCTGTTGGCCCCGTCGTCCGGGTTCTGTTTCACTGCCCCTTCTAACGCTCGGAGTTGAGTCGTATAGACTCCGACGTCGCTGTAAACGCTGATCATCGTCCCCCAATCCCAACCGCGACTGGCGGCTAAGACCGAATGCATCGTCGCCGCGGCAGGCTGATAGTCCCCTTTGGCAAACAACACCAGTGCTCGGAATTCGTGAAGAGCGACTTCGTTGGGATATTCATAGACCGCCTGATTGACAACTTTGAGGGCCATGTCGAACTGATTGAGTTTAAACGCGGCAACCGATGAATCCAGCATTGTTTGAGCCGATATCGCTGGTGCGCTGGCAGAAGGCTTTGAAGCAAGTGTCGTTGTTGGGGCAATGGAAACCGCTGGCCTCCGATAATTCACGAGAAGCGGCTGTGTGTAGTTAAACCCGTTTCCCATTTGTCCGGCTGTGTTGAAGCCGGTGTTATTAAAGTAGGGGTTCGAGTATCCCAGATAGCCGCTACCGTAGGCCAGCGAACCAAACCCACCTCCACCGAAACCCATGTTGCCATAACCCATCCCTGGGTACCCTGTACCAGCGTAGGCCATGCCTCCAAATCCGGCGTAACCCAAGCCACCGTAGCCTAAACCGCCAAATCCATTACTTCCAAATCCGCCGTTGCCGTAATCATTGTTGAATTGTTGGGAACTAAAGTTGCCGATCCCGTATCCCTGGACGGGAGCTGCGTTCCCGTTGAATCCGAAGTTGCCGTTGTTCCCGACGTATCCATTCCACTGACTGTGATTGTGTCCCGTGTGGCGAAAGTGAGTCTGCTGATAATTGATTCCACCAGCATTATTGTTGTAACCATTATAATTGACGTTATTGCCAAGAAAGGGTTGGGTTCCGTTTACCGAAGGTTGGAACGTTACGCCCGATTGGCCAGTACCTTGGAATCCCTGTCCAAAATTGTTTCCCATCTGCCCATTGTTGATCTGCTGTGTTTGACCAAAGCCACGGTGATGCACCATCCCACCGTTTGGTGAAACTGCATTAACCCCCGGACCAAACTGGTTATAGGTTTGAGAGGTCCCAGCGAAGCCCGTCGAATTGGGAGTCAAACTCGGCTGCAAACCACTTCTAAAGCCAGCACTCGAGCCGCCCTGGAATGATCCGTTGACGTTCTGATATTGACTATTAAAACTCGGCTGGCTGATTCCTGGGGAATGATTAACAGCAGGTTGACCCGAATGGTGAATCCGCGACGAAGCGGCTGCATTATGCTGGCCATAAGCGATCCGCTGGTCTGAACCGATCAAGACGACGATCGATAGGACTGCCGATAGGCGAGCAATGGTGATCCCGAATTTCTTTTTCATTGCAGCGCTTTCTGCACAACAACTTTGAACATCGATCATCAAAACAGAATTTGGCACGTTCATTTCTGTGATCTCTCAGAGAGATCGGATTTCGATTCTCACGTTTCGACCCTAATCTTTTAGCGTGTTTCACGCCGAAACGTAGTGCGTAAAATCCTTACAATACGCTAATTCTCCAATTACCAGCTGACTGACCGGAATCATCACCTCGCGGATTTTCGAGCGATTCAGGCAGATTATTCGTGGAAAACAGATTTTCGGCCTCAGCTCTCCCCGAAAATTTCAATCGTTCGAGCGGTGATTTTTCCCGCCAACGTGGTACAGTTCGAACTTGCTCGCGCTGATAATCTCGCAAACGGACACAAAATCGAATTGATCGCGGATTGATGGAAATCATCATGGGATGGCTGTTGAGTCTCGGCATCGGTGCCATTGCATTGCTGGGCTTGGCATTTGCGTCCATTCCACTCGCCGCCTGGTGGCAATCGCAAGATGCGCGTCGGGCAATCGTCCTCTTCCATATTCATCGTGAGAAGCTCGAAGCCAAATTCTTTGACTTGGCGCAATCGTTAGGAAAGCCGCGTGGTCTCAAGTGGCTGGACTGTGAATGGTTCGACAATGTCACCTTTGCGCGTGACAAGACAACCGGTTTGTTAACCGCGTTTGTTGGCATCAATGTCCGCTTCGAAGCGATTGAAGGGGGCGACATGGAAGACGTCGCCGCTGTCGCCACGGTCCGTGATGCTGCCGCTGTGTTTCACTTTAATCAGGGCTCATGGGGGACTGGTGGCAAAGCGCTTTTTAATATGAATCCCCAGGATGCTCTGGTAAAACTCGTCGCTCAATTCGAACCCGTTTCCGTTGCTTAAAAACGATATCAAGGAATTCCAATGAATACGATCAGCGTGTTGACCGACGTCATGGTGCAATGTCGTGTCAGGACTCTTGGGACGCTGGAAGAAATCGCGAAACTGCCTGACCCCGCTGCGGTTCTCGGTTGGCGACCAGGGCCGGGTCGAGCTCATATTGGCTGGCAGTTAACCCACATCGGTATTACTGAAGAATTGACCGCAACAGAACGAATGTTGAACGTCGCACCAGCGTTTGCCGACATGGTTCCCCGGTTCAAGTTTGGAAGCGTACCTGATGACAATATCCCCTCGATCGACTTGATTCGACAGGTGCTCACCGAATCACGTCAGCACGTTCTGTCTTGCTTTTCGAAGTTCAGCGACAGTGACCTGGATACAATCCTCCCCTGGTATCGCGAGCGAGGCTGGGACATTCGTCGCATCCTGCAAATCTTGATTTGGCATGAAGCTCACCATCAGGGGCAGGCACATATCACATTCAATCTTTGGAAGGCCGGGCAACCGAAAGCTTGATGATCAGGTCAACCCATTGTTTTCATCAATGGTGGACGCACATTTTCAGCATGTCGGTGAAAAAACTTCGTCTTGCAGGCTTCGTCATGCGTGTTGCTTTTTTTACGCTGCCGCTAATTTTCTGCATGCTGATTTCCGTATCGCCGTCCGCCTTCAGCGATACGTTTACGGTCAGGGAAGACGACGGCAATAGAGTCCTGGTCGACGCCCGCCTCGTTGGCGAAGGCCAGGGCCTGATGGCTTTGGAGCGGAATGACGGCCGGATCGATTTTGTTCCTCAACAGCAGATTCTGAATCGAGAAATTGGTCCCGGCCCCGATCCGATCACGGGTGCCGAAATGATCAGTCGCCTCACGGAAAAGTTTGGTGCCGACAAATTCCGTGCTCATACCGATGGATCGTATGTCATCGGTCTCGTCTTATCAGAACCACTTCCCAAACAGTTCGAGGCGAAGGCTAACGTCTGTTTGAAGAAGGGGGCAACTTTCATGAAGACCGTCGAAAAAGTGTTTCTCGACTTTATCAACGATCTGAAGATTGAAACCGATAAGCCGCGATTCCCACTGGTCCTGCTGATTTTCGAGACCGACGACGATTTCATGAAATTCACGGAGGAGGAAACCGGCGGACGGGGACTCTCTGCCGGTTCAATCCTCGGCTACTACAGCGGTCTCTCGAACCGGTTGGTGATCCGCATGAGTGAATGCCACACATTTGAAACTCCCTTGCACGAAGCGATCCATCAGCAAACTTATAACCGTGGTCTGTTGCATCGGCTTTCGCCGTCCCCAGTCTGGTTCAGTGAGGGGATCGCCACCGGTTTCGAAGGAAATGGTGACAAGATCAATGGTGGTCCACTCCGAGTCAGTTCGCGATACGGTAAGGGGGCCATGCGAGCACGGACTGTTGACTGGGATGATGTCGTCGCTGACGACAAAGCGTTTCGCGGTGACGTCCTGGCAGGCGAAGCTTACGCACATGCATGGAGTATTCACTGGTTTCTCGTCACCAAATATCGGAAGCAATATGTTGAGTACCTGAAGTTACTCAGTCAGAAGCAAACGTTGCAGGTCGACGATGCAAAGACGCGAATCGATGACTTCGAAAAGATCTTCGGCAAGCGAGTTGGCAAGTTGCAAAGTGAGTTTCCACAAGCTCTTGAACAAGCTGCGAGGAAACAGAACGTCTCATTTGGAGACAAAACAGAACACGGGTATTCCACTTCTCAAATGAACCTGGCCGAGGTCCATATGACGGCCTTCAAAACCCAACGTGATGGTGTTCCTGAAGTTGGAGGGACACTGAGAAATATGTCCCAGATTCGTCCGATGAGTTTTCTGGTGACCGTCGAAACGGACGGTGGAACTTATGCCGAATGGTTTCTCGCCAACGTCGCACCTCACAAGGTTTCGCAACTCCCGCCGCAATTGGCGAGAAAGCCGATGAAAGGAAGCCCCGGCGGTCCTTCACAAACGTTTCGAGTCAAAGTCAAAACGGCCGTCCCCGACAGCGAAACGGGCAAAGCCTGGCAGCGAGGTCAGTTTCCAGTCCCCATCTGGAGTGGCAACTGAAAGCCGTTAGCAGCAAAAGAGTCGCCCATGAGAATCAGACATCAAAAACCAGTGTCACAAGATTGACGGAGATAAGGTAATGGAGTCTCCCTGATAGGCGCTTCACGAAATGCTATCGAATCGCGGGCACGCCTAATAGGATCTGATCAGGGTTGAAAGTGTAACCGGAATGGGTTAGTCGCAAGAGTTTTCGCTTTAAGGGATTGTTCCAATTTCGATCTTCCGCCTGCTGACAGTCGTTTCTTTCGTCTTGTCGAAATAAAGGGAATTTCTGCGTCTTCTGTTCTGGCGATTGGGCTGTTTGGATTGGCTGCCGGTCTTGCTGGTTGCGAAGCAGAGCTTCGAAGAGTTGCGTTACCAAGCTGGAGCTTGGTAACGAGAGAAGATCACAGAAAATCATTAACTGACTGGCGGTGGGTTTCGTTCGGCAAAGCCGCGTTGATGCCAATAGGGGTAGGTCAATGGCGTACTACTGGCGGCGTCGAGTTTTGCGGTCTGTTCTTTGGAAAGGTTCCAGCCCACCGCACCGAGGTTTTCTCGCAACTGCGTTTCGTTGCGAGCTCCGACGATAATGTTGGCGACACTTGGTCGCTGGAGTAGCCAGTTCAAGGCGATCTGGGGGATCGTCTTACCGGTCTCTTTCGCGACTTCGTCCAGTGCGTCGATCACTTTGAATAACAGCTCATCGGGAATCTGTGGGCCTGCGTCGAATGCGACCTGGCTGGTTAAGCGGCTGGATGACGGTAGTGGTTGGCCTCGACGGATTTTTCCTGTCAGTCGGCCCCAACCTAATGGACTCCAAACGACGGCACCGACTTTCTGATCGAGTGCCAGGGGCATTAGTTCCCATTCGTATTCGCGGCCGACCAGCGAATAATAGGCTTGGTGTGCTACGTACCTGGTCAGACCGTATCGCTCGGAAACGCTTAGCGATTTCATCAGGTGCCAGCCCGAAAAGTTCGAACAGCCGATGTAACGGATCTTGCCTGCTCGGACGAGTTCGTTCAGTGTGCCCAGGACTTCTTCCACGGGTGTGATCGCGTCGAAGCCGTGCAGTTGATAGAGGTCGATGTAATCCGTACCGAGCCGACTGAGGCTCGCATCAACCGCTCGGATTAGATATTGCCGCGACGAGCCGAGATCGTTGGGTCCTGGACCGGTCCGGAATGTTCCTTTGGTCGAAATGATGACTTTTTGACGTCGGCCTTTGATCGCTTCGCCCAGGATTTCTTCGGCCATTCCCTGCGAATAGACGTCGGCCGTGTCGAACATGTTCAGGCCAGAGTCCAGGCAGATGTCGACCAGCCGCGTCGCTTCGGCCACGTCGGTCGAACCCCAGGCTTTGAAGAGTGGTCCGCCTCCGCCGAACGTGCCTGTCCCGAGACTGAGGACTGGGACTTTGAAACCTGAACCGCCGAGCTGACGATATTCCATGATGAGAAGCTTACTCTTTTAGACGCGGATGAAACGATTAGAACAAACGGAGTGATCTTTGTTTTCAAACATGAAATTCAGGCTTGAAGGAGTTGGCGAACAAGGTCGATTTAACCCGGAATGAATACTTAAAGAATCTTGAACAGAAGATAACGAAGTAAGAAGTAACAAATTGATTTGATGCCTTGGCAATGATCGACTCATTCTCGAGAAAGGCTCATCGCGCGGGAGCGATGATGGCGACTTTGGTCAATGCACAAACAAAAACGACTTGGAATTGATTAACGCCCACAGCAGATCTTCGTAGCACTCTTTTGGGGATGTGTATTCCGTCAGCAATCGCTCTGATGCTGCGAGTTCTGCGGCTGATGGTACTCGTGAAAGTGTTGCGTAATAGAGGTCGGTGACGATCTCGGCGTGCGGCTTCTTTTCAGCCAGCACCTTTTCGACACGTCCTGTGTTTAAGGCGATCTTTGTGGAAAGGATGTCGCCGTTTAGCGTGTGCAGGGCTTGAGCCAGATTGGCGTCTGGCGATCGTTCGCATTCGCAGACACTCATCCGACGTGGTTTCGCGAATGTATTGAGAAAATAGTCGGGATATTCGGCGTCGGGGATTTCGATCGCCCGCGTCCCCAACGGCAGGTTGTTGAATTTGGTCTGCGTTCCCGCTGCAAAGTCGATCGCGTCGAGCAGTGGTTCGGCTGCTAGACGTTTTACCTCGAAATGGCTGTAAAACCGTGAGTCGGCCACGTTTTGCGCCGTCGGCTGCGAATCGAGCTGGTACAGTCGGGAAACCATGATCGTGCGAACGAGTTGCTTGAGATTAAAACCATTCTTGATGAAGTCATCGGCCATCGCCTGAAGCATGGCGGGGTTTGTCGGTGGATTCGTGGGACGCAGATCGTCGACGGGTTCGACGAGACCTCGTCCTAACAGAAAGCCGACATAACGGTTGGCGGTCGCTCGTGCGAAGGCGGGGTTGGTCGGGGAGGTGATCCATTGAGCGAGCGCGATGCGGCGATCGAGCGGATGATCGACGGGATCGGCGTCGAGTGGTTTCGGGGGCATGATTTTACCAGTTCGGGGCTGAGAGACTTCGCCACCTGTGCGGATGATGACGACTCGTTCACCGCCGAACAGGCCGAATTCCTGACTCGACTTGAGACCCGTCCGGGCGAAGAACGCAGCAAAGCTGTAGTAGTCGTCCTGACTGTATTTCTCGAACGGATGATGGTGACACTGGGCACACGTCAGACGCGTTCCGAGAAATAACTGTGAGGTCGATTCGGCCAGAATTTGTGGAGTGTTGTTGACGATGAAGTAATTGGCGGGTCCGTTTGAAAAACTTGACCCTTTTCCCTGCACGAGTTGAGAGACGAACTTGTCAAACGACAAGTTCTCGCGGAATGCTCCTTTGATCCAGTTGTGCAAGGCCCACATGCCCGTCTCTTGCAGATCACGACTGTTGTTGCGGATCAGGTCCGACCACTTCAGCGTCCAGTAGGCTGCGTAACGTTCGTTGTAAAGTCCTTTACTGGGTGAATCAGCCAGCCCGAGCACTCGATCGATCCAGGCCGTTCGTCGGTCGGTGACTGAAGCACCGGCTTGTGCGCTGGCCAGGAATTCATTGACTTCGTCGCGAGTCGGCAGGGTTCCGGTCGCATCGAGGAAGACTCGACGCAAGAACGTGGCGTCGTCGCAAAGAGGGGAAGGTTCGATTCCGAGTTCTCGAAATTTGGTCGCAGCGAGGGCATCGATGAAGTTGTGATCAATCCAACCATCAAGGTGAGCGGGTGGGCCATAGGGAATGACAAACATCGCAATATCGGCCTGGCCTTCAAATCGAACCATGACAGCCGCTTGACCACGACCTGCGACAGTGCAGTACCCCTCGCGTGAGACACTGACCAGCCCCTCGTCCATCGAATCGAATTTGGCCCAGGCGGTGACATCTCGCGAAGTTCCATCGGCGTAGACGACGTCGACTCGTAATTGTTGTGTCAGACCCGGTTCGCCAAGTCGATGATTGGGCGTCACGACCAGTTTTGAAATTGGACGTTCGGTCGCCGGGCCGGGAGCACCGCCGCGAATCCAGGCGGAGAGCAGTTCGTAATCAGGCGACCCAACTTCAAGCCGACGTCCGCCGCTATGTGGAACCTGCATCGTCGGCTTCCGAAGCAGCAAACTGTCGGTTGGGTCGATTTGATTGATTCGTCGACCAAGTCCTTCGCGAGCAATCGCCGTTCGGTCAGCACCAGGATCGAATCCGAACACGCTCAGTTTGAAGCCACCTTGACCATGCTGGGCGGCGTGACAGGCTCCCATATTACAGCCCGCCTTGTACAGAACCGGGCGAACCTGTTCGAGATAATCAATCACCGGTTCCGCGACAACTCCCGTCACGGCGACTTTCACCGATTGGACAGCATCACCAACCTTGACGGAAATTTCCGCAGTTCCATCACCACGCGGGAAGACTCGACCTGAGGTCGAGACAACAGCAACCTGATCGTTCGAAGAAGTGAAACTGGCTTTACGAGTGAAATCCTCAGCCGATGAGGGACCACGTTCACCTGCGGTGGCAATCACAACAAGTTGAGTCTGAGCGAACTTCCCTTTCAATGCGACTTCTGCCGGAGTAATCGTAAAAGGGTCGGCACCGAAAGCATTGTTCGTCGTCAGGCCGAACGCCGTGACGAACAAAATGGAAAAAACTCGGAGCGACATTGGGGGGACTCCTGACAATCGGCGGGGAAGCAGGCCGATTATGAAATCAGCCCGGTCGAGACAATTCATCATGACCGATCCGATAAGCGGTTGCAATTGCGTCGTAATTGCAGGGTGCTGTAACTCGTTGAAGAAAATGGGACTGATGCGACGGATGGGACTTCTGGTACCAGGGTTTCGGCGTGATTTTCCTGGTTTTCCTCGTTCCCAAGCTCCAGCTTGGGAACGCAACTCTTCGAAGCTCTGCTTCGCTTCCGCTGCGATCCATAACTGCTAAATCGTCACTTCTGGAACATCACGAACAAGTTCCGCAAACAACGGTGCCGCTGACCAGTCGCGAAACCATGATTGCAGGTCCGTCTGCAGCGTTGCCGCGTCGGTCGTCGGTTCGGTGAGTAGTTGCATCAACGTCCCGCCGACAGTCTCTCCCTTCATCAGTGATGTCAGCAGCTGGAACTGTAATTTGGTGACCTCGAAGCGGCGGACGATGTAGTCACGGCGAGTGACTACCAGGTGAATCGGACGAGCGATTGGCGGGGTTGGCTCCAACTTGCGACGGATTGCCGTGGCATACTCGTGGACCGGGAATTGAAGTTCCAGCAGTCTGACGCACGAATGAAATACCATGCGTGAGTCGGCAAACTGCTGTGGTGACAGTCCGGCCAACACGTTTAAGTTTAGTGTCGTTGATCGTTCTGGTCCTGGTCCGTCGAAGACTTCGGCATAGACCCGTTCTAGCCGAGCCAACTCGATCAGAAAATCCGCAAAGTCTGGCGTGAGCGGATCTACATCGTCGGATCGCGGAGGTCTGGTCGCAGCCAGATATTCGTCGAACGAATTGCCCAACGAGGAAAGGGAGTACGATTTCGACGGATGATCGACCAGATAACCGAAAGCGAGGCCGTTGAACGCGACTTCTCCGGCGGCATGTTGCATGGCAGGAAATTGTGCCGCTAAGCATTCGAGCAATCGACCGAAGTACGCTCGACCATAAATCTGCAACCGATCCAGGCTGGTCATTTCTCGGGAAGGGAGGATGACCTGTTCAACGTCAACTGGAGTGACCTCAACCAATTGTCTGGCAGTGGGTGAATCGATACCCGCTCGGACTCCGTCAGGGTGCGTAATGACCGCCTGAAGCCAGCGTTGAATCGTATTGAGCGGTGAGGTATCAGGCATGTTCGTGAAAAAATCTTTTCCGGGATCAGGTTCCGATACAGCGTGCCGACATCTTATCCGCCCTTTCGTCGAAGCGTTTGTGACTTTGGGAATTTCAGGAAAGAATCGAGACCATCTTCCGACGCGCATCAACCGGCTGTGAGTGAACGACACTGATTGCGAATCCTGAGTGTTAAATAGCGTGCTTTGCGTAAGTGCGGTACCCAGGCTGGGTCTGAGATCGATTTCTCCAAAACTCGTCCATTGGTTTTGTGTCGCTGATTTCATCGGCGACGAGTTG
>CAILLA010000198.1 GCA_903834925.1 uncultured Schlesneria sp. | reverse complement strand
TGATGGATACATCTGGATCTGGCGGAATCGTTGGTTCCAGCAGGATCAGTTTGATCGCGTGCTTTCCCACCAGAGTGAGCTGCCGTGCGATTTCAATCGCCAACAGTCCGCCATAGGAATGACCGCAGAATATCAGTGTTCCGGACGAGATTTCGTTCAACAATTCCTGAGCATGGATTGCGGCTTGAGTCGGAAGATCCAGGTGTTGCGGTGGCCAGACATGCAGGCCATCCAGCTTCAACCACCAGACGGGAATTTCAGGTGGAAGCATTTCGAGGGGAACTCGTAATTTGGCTCCGACAATCACAAGATGAGTGTCGCTTTTGCCGGGGCGAATCGATTCCAGGTATTGGCCGCGCTGCGAAACCTGCACAGTCTGATCGGATTCTGGCAGAGATTCTGCCAACTCTGCGACAGTTGCGTGTCGAAAGAGATCTGCGACCTTGATCGTGATTCCCGACGATGATTTGACTGCGTCGACGACCCGGACGGCCAGCAGTGAATGCCCCCCCAGCTCGAAGAAATTGTCGTAGACGCTGATCTGATTGATCCCCAGGACGCTGCTCCAGGCACCGGCCAGCATCTCTTCCACGGAGTTTCGGGGCGACACGAAAGCGTGCTTACGGTCGTGCGCTGAGATGTCCGGTCGCGGCAAGGCTGATTTGTCGACTTTGCCATTGGCGGTCAGTGGCAGATCATCGAGTGTCACCAACGACGACGGAATCATGTAGTCGGGAAGTTTGTGGTGCAAATATTGACGAAGTTCGTTGACGAAATTCTCGGATTGATTCTTTTGAGGCACAATGTAAGCGACGAGCCGCTTGTCGCCCGGTCGGTCTTCACGCAGCACCACGACTGCTTGCCTGATTGCGGAATGACGTAACAGGACCGTTTCGATTTCTCCCGTCTCGATTCGGAAGCCGCGGAGTTTGATCTGTTGATCGCGTCGTCCGAGAAACTCAATCGTGCCATCGTTGCGCCAGCGGACCAGGTCACCGGTGCGGTACATCCGAGCATTTGGCAGATCGCTGAAGGGATCCTGTAAAAACTGTTCCGCCGTTAATCCGGGCTGGTTCAGATAACCCCGTGCCAGACCATCTCCGCCGACGTACAGTTCACCCGTGACGCCAACGGGGACGGGTTCATGATTGGAATCCAGGACATAAGCGGTGGTATTGGAAATCGGTCGTCCGATCGGGATCGACGGACAATCCTCTGGAATCAATGCGGGCAAACGATGGCAGCAGGCAAACGTGGTACTCTCGGTGGGACCGTATCCATTGATGATTTGCGTTTGACTTCCGAGTACCTGCTGAGCCCGGCGAATATGAGGCACCGAAAGAGCTTCGCCCCCGACGAGAAGTTGTTCGATCCCCTTCAGTGCGTCGACATGTCCGTCCACCATGAAGTTGAACAAGGAGGTCGTCAGCCATAACGTGCGGACGTTGTTCTGCCGCAAGATCCGTTGTAATTCTTCCGGTTCGGGGAATTGAGCGGGAGCCAGTACGCAACGACCCCCATGCAGCAGCGGCCCCCAGATCTCGAAGGTGGAGGCATCGAACGAGAGGATCGCCAGTTGCAGAACCGACTGTGATTCATCGAGCTGGACATAGTCCACTCCGAAAAGCAGCCGTACAATCCCTCGATGGACAACTTCCACCCCTTTGGGGGTCCCCGTCGATCCTGAAGTGTAGATCACATAGGCCAGGCTTTCGGACGACTGTTTCAAATTCAAATTTCCGTCCGGCTCGTTGCTGCCGATGGAGTGATCAGCATCGAGCACAAGCCGTTGTACGCCGGAGTCTTGCCATCGACTTTCCAGATGCTGTTGCGTCAGGATCAACGTGATTCCGGTGTCGACTATCATAAAGTTGAGTCGTTCCGCAGGATAATGCGGATCGAGCGGAACATAGGCACCGCCTGCTTTGAGGATTGCCAAAAGCCCGATGATCATTTCGAGCGAGCGGTCAACACAAATCCCCACACGTGTTTCCGGCGCGATTCCGAGCTTCTGCAGGTAACGAGCAAGTTGATTGGCGCGTACGTTAAGTTCGCCGTAAGTGAGCGGCTGTTCTTCAAATTCGACGGCGACGGCGTTCGGCGTCCGTTGTGCCTGCTCTTCGAACAGTTGATGCACACACTTGTCGCGAGGGTAATCTCGCTCGGTCTGGTTCCATTCCACAAGAACCTTGTGGCGTTCTTCTTGCCCCATTAACTTAAGTTGGCCAATCGGTATGTCGGCTTCCTTGACGATCGACCGCAGTAACTCGGTGAAATGGTCGGCCATGCGGGCCACGGCTTCGGTACTGAACAGATCGGTGGCGTATTCAAATCGACAGACCCATTCCTCGCCGGTCGCTTGAATGTCGAGTGTCAGATCATTTTTACTGGTTCTGGTCGGGACATCGAGAGGTACTACGGTTGAAGACCCAAGCTTGAAGTCGCCGACCGATTCTTCCAGCAGAACAAACATCACTTGATAAATTGGGTTTCGTCCCGGTTCGCGTTGTTTGGCTGCCAGTTCAACCATTTGTTCGAATGGGAGATCGGCATGGGAAAACGCGTTCCAGATCGTTTGATGGATCTGGCGCAGAACCTGGCGGAAGCTGGTATCCGATTCCAGTTGCGAGCGGATTGGTAACATATTGAGAAAATAGCCGATCAACGATTGCACTTCAGGGCGATCGCGGTCAGCCAGCGGTGTTCCGACGATGAGATCGGTTTGTCCCGTGTAACGATAAAGCCAGACTTGGAAGCTGGCGAGCAGAACCGTAAACAGCGTCATCCGTTCTTCACGAGCCAATTGCCGAAGCTCGGTGACGATGGTCTGGTCGAGACGGAACTCGTGAACGGCACCCTGGCCAGTGGGCTGCAACCGTTGAATTCGATCGGAGGGTAATTCGAGGGCAGGTGGCAAGTCGGCTAGCTGCTCTTTCCAGTATGCCAGATGCCGGTTCCGATGGTCGCCGGTGAGTTTCTGGAGTTGCCAACAGGCGTAATCCGCGTACTGAACCGTTAATTCAGGTAGATTGGCTCGCTGAAGATCCCCTTCATTCGAATAGAGTACCTCAAATTCGTGAGCGAACAGCCGGAGTGACCATTCGTCAAAAATGCTGTGATGGAACGTAAAAAACAAAATGTACTCATCATCGGTGAGTTCGATGAGCAACAGCCGCCATAAGGGGGCTTGGGCCAGATCTAGCGGGCGAAGCGTTTCGGTTGCTGTCAGTGCTTCGAGTGCCACGACCTGCTGTTCGACGGGGATATCACGCAATGACGTCTCAGCCAGCGCCATCCGCAGATCATTCGCACTGACGATCTGCTGCATCAGAGCGCCACCCTGCTTCATGAGGGCCGTTCGCAAGACCTCATGCCGTTCGACGATCGCCTGCAGGGTTCGTTGAATTCGAGCGCGATCGACGGCCCCGTCGACGCGCCAGGCGAACGACAGATTGTATGTGGCCGAATTTGGCAACAGCTGGTGTAGCAGCCACATCGCCTGCTGGCCGGAAGACATTGGAAGTGGTCTGCAACGATCAGCCCGTTCGACGCCGCTTGTTTCAGCAAGCTCGGTATCTTCCGATTCCATTTTCCGAGCCAGTGCTTCGATCGTCGGAAATTCGAAGATCCACCGCAACGGGACGGTGCGACCGTGTTGAACGCTGCGGAGACGCGATGCGATGACAATCGCTTTCAATGAGTGGCCGCCGATGTCAAAGAAACTATCAGTGATGCCAACTCGGTCGAGACCTAAAACGGACTGCCAGATTTCGGCGATCACACGTTCGAGATTGTTTCCCGGTGCGACGTATTCGATCCGATCGATCAACTCGACGCCACGGACGTCACCAATGGGTGACGTCATGAGGGCTTTCCGATCCAGCTTGCCATTCGCGGTCCATGGCATCGCGGGGACGACAAAAAACTGCGACGGTATCATGTAATCTGGCAGCTTGATGGACAATTGTGATTGCAGGGCTGCGGCGGACGGCGTTGTACCGCTTTCAAGCACGACAAATGCAACGAGCATCAAGTACTCGTCTTCCGCTTGTGAATGACTCAATTTCTGACGCGTCACGACGGCACATTCAGAAATACCGGTGACCGTACTTAAGATCGAATCGATCTCTGCGAGTTCGATTCGATATCCACGAATCTTCACCTGGTGATCGGACCGCCCTAGATATTCGAGTTGACCGTCCAGCCTCCAGCGTGCCAGGTCTCCTGTTTGATAGATCCGACCCCCGTATTCGAGCGAGAATGGATTCGTACGAAATCGTTCAGCGGTCAGATCGGGCCGCCTCCAGTATCCTCGCGCGACCCCGGCATCGCCAATCCACAAATCGCCGGAAGTTCCGCATGGTACCGGTTGAAGCCGCTCATCCAGCACGTACACCTCTGTATTGGCGATGGGACGTCCGATCGTCGCTGGTTGTTGCGGTTTACGTCTGGCCCAAGTCGAATACGTTGTCGTTTCTGATGGCCCATAAAGATCATTAACGGATCGAATGTGGGCGATTTCGTACAACGAATCGACCAGCGCTGGCGACAGCGGTTCTCCTGCGAGATTGACGGTGATGACAGAAGTTGGCAGCGCCTGGGCTTTTAGAAGTGCGGACGCCACAGACGGAACTGTATTGAGTAGTGTGACTTCGTCTCGTGACTCGCAAGAGAACAGGTCCAAAGCCTGATCGACCAGGACGACTTTTCCTCCCCAACTCAGTGGTCCGAAAAGTTCAAACACCGACAGGTCAAAACAGATCGACGTCGCACCGAGGACTCCGGAGAGTTCTAAATCAGAGAACGCGTCGCGGACCCAATACAGAAACGAAACTGTGTTTCGATGTTCGATTGCAACACCTTTCGGCTGACCCGTGGAGCCGGAAGTGTAGATGAGATAGGCCAATTGACTCGATGAGCAAGCGTCGGCCAGATTCACACCAACGAACTTCGTCCGCTCGTCTTCCATGTAGATGACTGGAGTATTTTTAACGAGTGACTGTCGTGTGGAAATGATCTCGCGATGCGTGAGGACCACTCGCATCTGTGAATCTTCGGCGATGAATTCTAATCGTTTCAAAGGGTAATTCGGGTCGAGTGGGACATAGGCCCCCCCTGCCTTGAGAATTCCCATCAGTGCCACAACCATGTCGAACGTCCGGGTGAGGCAAACGCCGACCGTGACGTCTGGACCGACTCCTAAAGCCTTCAGTTCACGAGCGAGCCGGTTGGCCTGGATGTTGAGATCGGAATAGGTGAGTGATTTTCCCGCAAACAGGATCGCAGGCGCATCCGGTGTCCGCGTTACCTGTTCTTCGAACAGTTGGTGGACGCACTTATTGCGGGGGTAATCACGCTCGGTCTGATTCCATTCGACAAGGATTCGATGTCGTTCTTCCGGCCCCATCAGATTGAGACGCCCCATCGGGCAGTCGGGATTATCAGCAATCGAACGAAGTAACTGAGTGTAATGGTCGGCCATGCGGGCGACTGTTTCGGCTTTGTAAAGATCCGTCGCGTATTCAAGTTCCACGTCATAATTTACGCCGTTGGAGCTCAGGTTAAGAGTCAGATCGAATTTTGCCGTCCCTAAATCGACCGGAATTCGGCTCACGCTCAATCCCGAAAGACGGGGAACGGATTGCGTCGTACTCCGCAGATTCAGCATGACCGAGAACAAAGGGGAATGATCGAGCGACCTTTCAATCCGTAAATCCTGAAGCAGTTTTTCAAATGGAAGGTCTTGATTCTCTAATGCCTTGATCGTCTCGTCCCGCACAGATCGCAGAATCTGGCGGAATATCTGCTCTTCCGAATGCTTTGCACGCGATACCATTGTGTTGACAAAGCAGCCGATTAAGGATTCGAGTTCCGGCCGGGTGCGACCAGCGACGGGGACACCAAGACAGATGTCCGACTGACCGCTGTACCGCATTATCAGAATCTGGAATGACGCCAGTAGCATGTGGAATAGTGTCGCCCCTTCTGATCGTGACAGCAGAATCAGCGGCTCAACAACGGCAGAGTCCAGGGAAAAACGATGAATGGCTCCCCGGCCGGATCGCTGTAATGGGCGCGGGAAATCGGAGGGAAGGGAAAGCATTGCCGGCGCGCCCGACAAGGTTTTTTGCCAGAAATCACGCTCAACCTGTCCTTCTGAAACGTCCCATTGCGACCGCTGCCAGGCTGAGTAGTCGGCATATTGAATGACAAGCTCGGGTAATGTGGACGTTTGATGTTGAACGGCAGCCTCATAAAGTGCCTCAAATTCCCGCCACAAAATACCCTCGGACCATGCGTCAAACGCAATATGGTGAAACGTCAGTGCCAACCAATGTTCGTCGTCCGACAATCGCAGTAAAGCTCCGCGAACGACTGGCCCGACGGACAGGTCAAAAGGTCGTTGGCTTTCCTCGGACAGGTACAACCCAGCGGCGTTTTCCCGCTCACTTGTCGACATTTGAGAAAAGTCAATCAGCGGTACGTTCAGCTCGGCTTCATCGGCGATGCGCAACGTGGGCAATCCGTCGACGATGGGAAAGCTGGTTCTCAGTACCGCATGGCGTCGCACAATTTCTGCCAGGGCTTGTCGGAGAGCTTCGACATTTAAACGCCCGAGAATTCGAAGGTGGGTCGGTCGATTGTACAGCTGTGGCAATGGTTCGGCCTGGTTAAGAAACCACATCCGCTCCTGCGCGAACGAAAGAATTGCCGTTTTCGATTCGTCCACCCGTGGAATTGTTTGTTGTACCACCGGTTTCGTGGCGGCTGCGACCATTCGCTGCTGAAACCTTGCACGTTGCTCAGGAGTCAAACGACTCAGGCGTTCGTTTCGCGAATCATGTTCACTCATGGTGTCTTCGTTCGATATCAGGCGGTTGACACTGCGTTCGAAAGATTGTCGTGATCAGAGTCCGATTCGATCTGCTCCAAAACGATGTTTTCAATGCATTGAGCGAGCTCTTCTAATGTGGGATGTCGGAAAAGTGTGCCCAAAGGCAACTCGATTTCAAACATCTCCGATAGACGCGATAGGACTCGTGTTGCGAGAAGCGAGTCACCTCCAAGATAAAAGAAGTTATCGAAACGACCGATTCCATCGCAGTTCAAGATCGCTTTCCAAACGTTGGCGATGGCCAGTTCGGCTGACGACTCGGGTGGCAGAAATTCCACCTTAAGTGAATCGACCAGTGCCTGGTGCAACCCGATCCGCCGCAGTTTTCCCGTAGGACCTTTCGGAATCGACGGAACGAAGACAATCCGGCTGGGAACTTTTTGAGGTGCCAACCGGTCGAGTGCAAATTCGCGTAACTCGCGTTGATCGGCGATCGCGTGCTTGCGGAGCACAATGGCGACGGCAAGATCTTCACCCAGTCGCGGATGGGGTATTGCAAACGCGATGGCTTGCTCGACGGCAGGGTGCTGTAGAAAGACTTCATCCACCTCGCGCGGCGTGACTTTCTCGCCACCACGGTTGACCAGTTCTTTAAGTCGCCCCGTCAGAAAGAAATAGCCATCGTCATCGCGATAGCCTTGATCTCCGGTCCGAAACCAGCCGTTGGTGAAGGACGCTGCGTTCGCTGCAGGGGCGTCGACGTAGCCAGCCGTGACGTTCGGTCCGCGAATCGCCAGTTCGCCATTCTGGTTTGCGCCCAGCAACTTGCCATCATCATTCAGGATGACCACATCAGGTCCAGCCGGGAGACCCACCGACCCTTTCTTACGGATCCCGGGTGGAAGTGGATTACTGCACATCTGGTGCGAGGCCTCCGTCATCCCATACGATTCAATCGCCGGGACACCAAATAACGACTCCAGGGCGTCGAATACCGCCGTCGGCAGCGCCGCAGACGACGACCGGACGAATCGCAATCGATGTTCGATCGTGTTCCCTCGCTCGGCTGCCGCACTTAAGATCGATTGATGAATTGTCGGAACCGCCGTGTACCACGAAATGCCTGGTAGCTTCCGCCATTCAAAAAATGATTGAGAATCCCAACCCGTGGTGCAGACCACACTGGCTCCGGCGCTCAGTGATGCAAGGACGGCACCAATCAAACCATGGACGTGAAACAGTGGCATCACGTTCAGGCAACGATCTTCCGGGCTCAATCGAAGCGTATGGGCAATGTGTCGGGCCGATGCACATAAATTTGCCTGACTGAGCGGCACGAGTTTGGGACGGGACGTGGTACCCGAAGTTGCCAGCAGCAGCGCGGGCGATGTGCTCTGCGGTAGCAGCGTCTCATCGAACGTACTGGAAAGCTCGTCCCAAAATGTAAACCATCCGGTTCCGATTGAAGGACGCGGAGTCAACAGTGCCGGAGCATCCGGCGTTTCCGCAGACCAGTTGGCCAAAAGTCGCCAGATTGTTTGTTCGTTGTGCGTGTCAGCTTCTATGGTGGGAGTCTGCATTCAGTGGTCTCGGCAATGGCTCTTTCTTCAGAATCTTGAATTCAAAAAAGCGGAGTTCGGCCTTCAAGCCATCTCAATATCCCGTGATTCAAGAAAATAGTCAAAGTACTTCGATTGCCAGATTTACTGAGCGAGAAGAATGTGAACGGCGAAGTCGTGGCCGATACGACTTACGAATGATTTTCGAGATGGAAATGCCTGTTTTGCTGACATCGCCGCAGCAATGAAAGTTGTACCAGAAAGTTTCGGATTGACGTCACCTACGACAGTAGGTAGTCTCCTACCGTTGTCGTTGATTTTGCCAGGAGGGTGAAGTGCCGCGTAAACAGACTCGTCCGCCGCTTTCGGATTCTCAATTAGAAATCCTGCAGATTATCTGGCAGCATCGTGAGATCACCGTTTCTGAAGTCTGGCAGGAAATCGCAACGAAACGGCCTGTGGCTCGTAATACGGTGTTGACGGTGATGGACCGGCTCGAAAAACGTGGCTGGCTTTCCAAGCGAAGCGTGGGGAATACCGACCTGTATCAGGCGGTTGTTTCCCGGAAAAAAACACTCAGTGAGATCGCCCGGCAGTTTGTCGACACGGTTTTCGGTGGTTCTGCCGATTCGCTCGTGATGGCACTGCTGGAAGGTCGCGGTGTTTCAGCCGATGAAGCCCAACGCATCCGTCAGCGTATTGACGAGGCCAAAAAGAAGCCGGATTGATTTTTTGCGATCAGGTCGTTGGTTCAAGAGGGATATCAACCTCGCCGTGTTTTGTTCATCTCGTCGTTTGCCATCAGGAACAGGAGGTTCATGTTGTCACAGATTCAGTTTACCCTTTCGGGGATCACAGTCGTTCTGGTGATGGCCTGGTTTGCTTGCCGATTTCTGATGTCGCATCGGACATCGCGCGATCTGGTCTGGCGAACAGCACTTGTGATCGTCGCGATATGGCCGATGATCCCGGTCGCTCGAACAATCACGCAGCCGTGGCAATGGTCCGTTGCGGTACTTCCGAGTACCAGCACCGTCCAATCGACAGAAACGTCGGTGGTTTCAGCGAACAAGCCTCGAATGCTACCGCGTCCAGATGTGATTCGTTCACGTCCTCCTGTCGTAGCGAATGATCGTTCTTTTGATCATTTCCCGGCTGTCGAAGACTCTGACATCGCGATGGAATCTCGCGAATCGGATATCGTTATTACGGCTCCAGAAAGACCTGTATCAACTGCAGCAGACCCTTTCGCAACGAAGGATTTTGGGTGGATTCATTTCCTGATCGGAATCTGGCTGGTTGGGCTTGTCTGGAATTTAATGCGAATTGGCCTTGCGGTTTGGAGAACTGGCGCATTGATGAATTCCTCTTCGTTGGTGACGAACGAATCTCACGTCGCCTTGAATGAGTGGGCCGCTTGCCGAGTCGGTCTCCGCAAACAAGCCGCTCTGATGACCAGTCGCTCCGTCGACATTCCGGTGGTTTGTGGAATGATCTGGCCAAAGATCATCGTGCCGGACTGCCTGCTCGCTGACGGGTCGTACGCACAACTTCGAGCGGGGTTACTCCACGAATATGGGCACGTTCGCAGACGTGATCTGGCGTTTGAGTTGTTGCTCAAATGTGTTGTCGCGGTTTATTGGTGGCATCCGCTGGTTCTCATGATGGCGTCAGAACTGCGGCGGCTTCGGGAAGAAATTTGCGATAACTTTGTACTGGCTGAAGAATCTCCCATTTTCTATTCCGAAATGCTGCTTCAGTTCGCTGTTGCCAACCGATGGCGGGAGGGCATGGTGCTAGGATTGGGAATGTTAAAGAAAAATAATCGCCTGGAAGATCGGGTTGATGGGATTCTCGCTGCTGATCGATCACTGCGGACTCAACCGTCACCGTGGATTCGGCGATCGATGGCGGCGGTGGTTAGTGTGCTATTGTTGGGATCGGCTGTTGTCCGATTGGATCGCGCGATTGCGGCTCCAATCCAGGTATCACAGCCCAATGACAGCGAGCCTGAATCGGACTCCGTTGTAACAAATGATCCGGCTGGTCACGCGACTCGACGAACCGTCGGCGAACCAGAAAAAACTCTCGATTTTCTATTCACCGTTGTGACGACCGAGGGGAAACCGGTTGAAGGAGCCAAAGTCAAAACCTGGAGTTTCAATGGGGCTTATTTTGGCGAAGAAAAAATGCCTGGCGGCATAACTGACGCTAAAGGTCTGGTCAAAATCAGTTTCCCAGCGGAAATCAGCTCGTTTCACCAAAAGACTCATCAGGTTCAGTTCCCCCGGGTTGCCTTACGGATCGATCATCCGAATCATCCGATCTGGTCGCAAGAGGTTCAGATCGTCAGTGACCAGCGTCTTGTCCTGTCAGATTCCACGTCGATTCGAGTGAGTGCTCATCGAACGGATCATCCAGATCTGTTGAATGATCTTTATCCGATGTTCTCTGCGCAATCGGTTGAATCCTTTGACCAGGCTGACGGTATTTTGACGATTCCGCGAGTCGATTTAACGGGGCCGAAGCCTTCGCGTTTGATGAGGATTGTTCATGTTCCTGATGGTGGCCCAGTCTTGTTCAGCAATGTGATTGATCTTCAGCATCTTGCCGGAAATCCGATTGAACTCGACGTCACCTTGAAGCCGGGGATCAGGATTGAAGGCCGTTTGAGCGACGATGTTCCGCGTCCCGTGAAAAAGGGACGAATCATTGGGGCCACGATTGAAGGATCGGATCGGGACAACACCGTTGGCTGGGGAATCGCTGTCGACGTCGCTGCCGATGGGTCGTTTGCGATCGAATCTGTTCCCCAGGTGAAGACGTTGCAGTTGGTCGCGATTTGTGATGGCTGGGTCTCTCGATCGCCTTCAAAACAAGAAGTGAATGCGTATGCCAAGGCACATCAAATCACAGGGCTTCAGGGGACCGATCCCGGTGCTTGTTCCGTTTCGGGGCAATTCATTGAACTGAATGCTGCTGTTATCGAGACGACAATTGCGATGGAACCGACGACCTCCTGCGAAGTGATCGTACGTGACGAAAAAGGCAATCCCCTGCCAGAGGCAAAAGTCAGCTTTTGGCCGAACCACAACATGCACAATTGGGGATCAAGCCTCCTCGGTCATGGTTCAGACACCGCGACAGTGATCAGACGACATCTTTTGACGGGTGACCGAGATTGGAAATCAACTGCGTCGTTTGATGAAGACAAATATACTGCAATCACAAACGAAATTGGAATTGCGGTTGTCTCGGGATTGCCTCTTCCGACCAATGCATCGGAAGTGGGACATCAAGCCCTATTTAGCGTTTCACACGAACGCTACGTTGCTGTTTCGAATGCTGAGGGTCAGGGTGCAGAGTACTACCAATTCGGACTTCTGGTTGCGAAGCTTTCACATGAGCGAACGGAATCAATTACCGTCCGAATGAAGCCGATCACCGATTTGATGAAACCGTCGGCCTTATCCGGTTTGGCGGGACAACCCGATCACGAATCTGAAGGAACTTTGGATCGAAGCCTGTTATCAGGCCGAGTCACCAACGACAAAGGTCAGCCAATTGGCGGGGTCAAAGTGATCCTCTGCGAAGACGATTCCATGGGAATCGTGACCGATGCTGAAGGTCGGTTCAAATACAAGTTCGAAGAGGAAATGGTCGGTGGTCCCGAGGCGATCAGCTTTCCCGTTCGGTTCGTTGCTGCCGGATATGCGTCGACAAACGTGAAAATCTCACTCGACGGCCGCGAAAAGGCCGTGACGATGGGAAACAAGACGCGAATCGAAGGGACGATCCGTAACCCAGACGGTACGCCCGCCGTGAATGCGAACATTCGCAGCTATCGCGAAGTTCAAATGGACGACTTTCAGGAAAACTTTACGGCTACTTATGAAACCCGGTCCGATGCCAGGGGGCATTTTCAATTGCTTGTGGAAGCGGGGTATCATCATCTCGTCTGCGACAATTCTCGTGATGCGATTACCTGGCTTCCGAAATCCGATAAACAGTCCGATGTCGATGTGGAGGATGACGAAGCGGATTCAAGGTCAGCTCGGCCGATGCTCAGTATTCTTTCGCAGGAAACAAAGTCGCTCGACATACAGCTTGAGCCGAGCTGCGAGCTTCATTGTCGATTTATCAACAGTATTACGAGGTTACCTGTTCCAAAGGTCCATCTGGTGCCGAGCACTGACGAGCAACTGGATCGATATCCTGTGTCAGACGAACAGGGGATGATCACGATTCCCTTATTGCCTGCTGGCGAAATGTCCTTCGGGATCTACGAAAATGCGTATTCCGGATTCTGGTCAGACGACGCATCGCCAAAATGGAAGAACGCCAATCAACGGAATGTGCCGACCAAGGGGCAATCGCCCATGATTGACAGGTCGTCGATGTCGTTTGTTTTGAAGCCGGGCGTTGTTGAAGCGACCGTCCTGTTGGAACCTGCGGTCAACATCCGGGGTCAAGTACTGGACCCGGAAGGTCATCCTGTCGCCGATGCTCAATTGAAGCTAATTCGTCCCAAACAAGAAACTTCAAACAGGCGATTCGATCGATTTGAATTTTCCACCGATGCTGAAGGGAAGTTTCAGGGGCATTTTCCGCCAAGCCGAGGTGGTCAGTACAATCTGCTTGTGATGGAACAACGAAGACGATTCGCATCGATTTCGATTGGCAATGACTTGCAATATCGCTGGGGTTGCGCCGTCAGTCCGCTGCTCGAAACCAAACCCGGGCAAACCATCGAAAACCTCGAACTTCGTTTCAGTCGCCCTGCAACCATTCGCGGACGTCTGGTCGACAAGTCTGGGACGCCACTCGTTCGAGCGGTTATTTACAGTATCGCTGTCGATCATCGAGACGGTCGCCAAGACAACCCCGTCGGACGAAGTGATGCCAGCGGAAATTTTGAAATTCGATTCGTCAGACCAGGCCAGCACTATCTGACCACACAAGATCCAATGAAACATCTTGCGACTGCGCAAGACCGGTTGCCCACCGTTGAAGTTCAAGAAGGCGAATCAATCAACGTGGGTGACGTTTCAACGGCGATTAAGGAATGAAATTACAGGACATTTTTTACAACGTTCGTGTCTGTCCGCCGTCCACGTCGATGATCGTTCCCTGGCAATAGTCGGCACAGGGTGACGCGAGAAACGCCGCGACATTCGCAATCTCTTCAGGCGATGCGAATCGGCCTATTCCGAGTGACTTGGCCATTCGAGAGGCGGCTTTGGCTTCATCAATCGATTGTTCGTCGGCCAGACTTTGCAGTCGGCTTCGGAGCCGATCGGTCATTGTCGCACCAGGATTGACTGCGTTGACTCGCACACCTTCGATAATGCCTCGGTCGGCAAGTGCTTTTGTCAGATTCAGCAGTGCCGCATTTACTGACCCGCCAATACTGAAATCTGCGCCTGGTGTCCTACCGCCCACGCCAACGATGTTGACGATTGTCCCATGACTGTCACGCAAATGCGGCCAGGCGGCGCGACACAGCCGCATCGCTCCGAAAAACTTCAGGTCAAACCCGTCACTCCAGTCGAAGTCGGACAGTTCGAGGAAATCACCTCGCTTCGTCGCACCAGCGTTATTGATCAGGATGTCGATCCGTCCAAACCGTGCAAGTGTGGCAGCCACGACTGATTCGGCAGCGCTCGGCTGTCGCAAGTCGACTTCCTGGATCAAACTTTCGGTCGAGCAGGAAGCGGCGGCTTGTTGAAGTTGTTCTCGTGTGCGCGCCGCCAGAACGAGCTTTGCCCCTTCGCCCGCAAGCGTTCGAGCGATAGCGACTCCGATGCCTCGACTAGCACCGGTGACAATTGCGACTTTCCCGCACAGCTGTAGATCCATGGCAAAACTCTCGATCACGTAATCGGGCCGTAGGTCCAGGGATGGAATTCTTCGTCGCCGATCCCTTGGGCTTCGCTCTTGGTTTTCTTGCCGCTGGCGACCGCGATCACTTCTTCAAAAATCTCGCGACCAACTTCTTCCAGTGAAACGCCATCCAGAATTTTGCCGGCGTTGATGTCCATGTCGTCGATCATTCGATCGTACATCGGGGTGTTCGTCGCAATCTTCATCGTAGGGACTGGTTTGCAACCGAAGCAACTCCCTCGGCCCGTTGTGAAACAGACGACGTGGCAACCACCCGCGACCAGGCCTGTGACGGATGCCGGGTCGTAGCCAGGCGTATCCATGATGACAAAGCCTTTTTGATTGATCGCTTCGCCGTATTGATAGACGCCGCGTAAGGCAGAAGTTCCGCCCTTGGCGATGGCTCCCAGCGACTTTTCGTAGATTGTGGTCAGGCCACCCTTTTTGTTGCCGACGGAGGGATTGATGTCGATCCGCTGGCCAAATTTGGCGGTGTAATCAACCCACCATCGAATTCGTTCCAGCAGTGCTTCGCCGACTTCTCTGGTGACCGAACGTCGGGTCAAAAGATGTTCGCCGCCGTAAATCTCGGGCGTTTCGGTCAGGACTGACGTTCCCCCGGCTGCGACCAGCATGTCACTGCAATAGCCCAAGGCGGGGTTAGCGGTGGTCCCGCTGTTTCCGTCGCTGCCACCGCATTCGAGACCCAGCATGAGCTCAGAAACGGGAATTGTTTCGCGTCGTGCCCGATTGATTTCGGGCAGCATTTCACGAATTTGAACGACGGCACGCGCGACCGTCTTCGCGACACCCCCCTGCTCTTGAATATTCATCACCAGCGGTTGATTGGGCGACGGCGAATTTCCGAGTTGCAGCAGGCCGCCGTTTTCCATCAGGAACGACGCTTGTGCCGTCTCGCACCCGAGGCCGATGACGATGTAGGCTCCGATATTCGGGTGACGAGCGACGTTGGCCAGCGTACGGGTCAACTGCTGATGGTCTTCACCACCGTACTGGATCGCACAGCCCCCCTTGTGAATCAGGGGTACGACACCATCGACGTTCGGGAAGTCAGCAAGTAGCTCGGCATTGAATTTATCTGCGGCATATTTGGATGTCGTCGCCGAGCAGTTCACTGTCGACACGATCCCGATATAGTTCCGCGTCCCGAACTTACCGTTCTGTCGTCGGTATCCTTGAAATGTCCGTCCAGTGATCGGCGTTGGTTCGGGTGGGATTTCCGAACAAAATGCGTAGTCGAGGCTTAATTCACCTGCTGTTACGTTGTGGACGTGGACCCAGGTCCCTTGGGGGATTGGTTGAGAAGCATAGCCGATCGTTTGCCCAAACTTTTTAATGGGCTGGCCGGTTTCAAGAGAGCGAAGGGCAATCTTGTGGCCCATGTCGATCAGTTCGCGTGAGAAAATCTCGCCCGTTCCGTTGAACTGGAACGACGTTCCGAGCGGAACTTGTCGAGCCGCGACAGCGATATTGTCATCGGAGTGAAGGCGAACAAACGGGCTTGCGATCATGTCCAGTTTCCAGAAAGTATGTTGAAGTAATCTATTTTAAAATGAAAGTATTTATCACGGGGAAAAAAGTCGAGTGTTGCTGGACGGTCGTCTTCGACAAATGGTTGCGCCATTGTAATCGAAGACACTGCTTCTCCGAAGACTCCGAAGCAGTGGCACAAAATCTTTCCTAACCTCGCCGAAGTCAATTCGCTACTCGTGTCGAAGAGCTTCAATCGGGTCCATCCGCGCGGCAGATCGCGCCGGATAAATTCCGAAGATGATCCCAATCGTGACTGAGATACCAAACGCGACAGGAAGACTCCAGAGAGCAACCTGCGGTTCCATATCTGAGAAGATCTTTGCCATCGGCGATTCGCCCGATGTCCTGTCTAGAACATAATTGTGAACGATATGCTTGATGCCGAAGAAGGCAAACGGCGTCGCGAGTCCCATCAGAATGCCGATGACGCCACCGGACCCGGAAAGCACGATCGTTTCTGTCAGGAACTGATTGATAATGTCGCGTTGGCGGGCGCCCAATGCCCGGCGAATACCGATCTCACGAGTACGCTCGGTCACGGTGGCGAGCATAATATTCATGATGCCAATTCCACCGACAACCAGACTGATGGCAGCGATCGAACCGAGCACGATATTGAAAATCTGACGGATCTGATCGGCCTGACGTAACAGTTCCAACGGTACGATGACATCGTAATCGGGCTTGCCCCCATGCGATCGTTTCAACGATTCTTTAACGACTTCCGACGTCGGAACGACGTCTTCGCGATTTTTCACTTTCAGAGTGATTTGATTCAGCTCAACCTGTTCGGCGGAAAATGTTCCGCTCATTCGTGTAAAGATCGTATCGCCAATTCGGCTGCGGAATGTGCTGAGTGGGATATAGATATCCTTGTTAAATTCCTGTCCCGACATGCTGCCACCGATGGCTGCCGATGACGTTCTGGACCGCATGACCCCAACAATCATGTACCGGGCATTCCGGACGAGAATCGACTGCCCGATGGGGTCATCGAACGGGAACAGTGTCGATGCCGTTTCAGCCCCCAGCACGGCGACATTCGCGACTTCCGCTTCGTCTTTATCACTGAGGAATCGGCCACGAAGGACCGCCAGGTGATTCATGTTCAGATATTCTGTCGTGCTGCCGACAAGGCGAACGTTAAGTGTTCGTTGCAAGTATCGGGCTTCGCTGGGGATTTCCCGCATGCGGACAGCACCGGAAATCGTCGAGAGGGTTTTTGTCAGCAGGTCATAATCGGATCGCAGCAAGCCGTATTGCGGTACGACAAATCCACCTCGCCCGCCGCCACCGCCTCGACTACCACCACCGCCGCCGGATTGCGAATCAGCCGGTGGTTTGACCGTGACAATGATGATGTTTGTGGCACCGAGTGCAAGAACTTGTTGTTGTGCCTGAGCGCTGGCCCCTTCCCCGATTGCGAGCATTGCAATCACGGAAAACACTCCAAAAACAATCCCCAGCATCGTGAGACCGGACCGCAACTTATGCAGCAGCAGGCTCTTCATTGCCAGGCGAATCGTGCGGATTGTTTCGGAAAATGGCATGGAACGCTCGAGTGAAAATAAGGAATTAGAAATTACGAATCCAGAACTCAATCAACAACACGATGTTCACTCCTTGGTTTGGCATCGTCTCAGATTCTCGCGATTCTCAAATTCAGGTTGCCCGCCCCAGCCGAGTTTACGATGCAGCGTGGCATAGTAGCTGTGATCGAGCAGTCGGGCGAGCTGAAAACTGACTGCTGCCTTTCGGATCTCGATACGATCACCAGGTTGAAGCAACTGCTTGATCTGGCCATCGATGACCAGCGTTGCCCCTTGCGGAATTTCGGGTGCCGTCAATGTGTAGACGCAATCCGCTCGGTCGACCAGCGGACGGTTCGTCAAGGTGTGCGGACAAATGGGCGTGATTACGAACGCTTGCAGGTCTTGTCGAAGCAACGGTCCTCCTGCGGCCAGGCTATGAGCCGTTGATCCGACCGGAGTGCTGACAATTAAGCCGTCACAGCGATAGGTCGTCACCGGTTCACCGTCAATCGCCAGATTGATGTGCAAAATGCGAAGTGCCGAGCCTGACAGGATCGACACTTCGTTCAGACCCAGATATTTCTCTTGCGAACCATCGCCGCGAAGGAGTCGGCATTCAAACATCAGGTGATTGATCACCTGGTATTCTCTCGCCAGGATTCGCGGAAATTTTTCCTGAAATTCGTTCGGAGACAAATCGGCGAGAAACCCCAGCCGTCCCAGATTAACCCCCAGGATCGGTCGCTGGTTGGATCCCAGCTGACGACAGGTTCGCAGGATCGTTCCATCGCCTCCGAGGACGATCACGATATCTGTCTGCTGACGTCCGAGTTTCAATTCGTCAGGCGTCCCGAAAACACGCAGCTTCACACCCGGTTGCCGTTCCAGAAATTCGATGATGGATGCGCGAATCGATTCAACCACGTCCCCGTCGGAGCGGCTGGTCAGTGCCAGGCGAAGTGGAGTCGGGTTTGGCATCAGTCGAATTTTCACATGCGTTTGTCCCCGTGATGTTGATTCATCAAAACGGGGATCAGGTACGAGAAGCCAGCAGCAGGTTACTGTATCGGCAGTTGCATTCATTCATCATAACCGCGTCGTTCGGGTCACTGTGAGTCCAATCTTTAAGAAACATGTACCTGAAATCGGAAAACTTGCGGTAACTCGACGATCGGGTGGAGTTGTGTACAATATACCGAGTGGGGTGGTCGTGCCGTTTGCCGACACCAAGAGGCTTCGGATGTTGATCTGTTCGACGGAGGAATTATCGATGAAGTAGTGTTTCGCAGCGTTTGCCGTGTTGGCTGTTTCGGCAAGTCTGGTATTTGCCGCCGAGATCCAATCGGGTCTGGAAAAAGGAA
Source organism: uncultured Schlesneria sp. (assembly GCA_903834925.1). Classification (GTDB taxonomy): domain Bacteria; phylum Planctomycetota; class Planctomycetia; order Planctomycetales; family Planctomycetaceae; genus Schlesneria. The sequence goes on along the minus strand of CAILLA010000198.1, from coordinate 22,105 downwards.
AGAGCGTTCCGCCTTTCAACGTGAAGGACGTCACCGGTCCTAACAAGGACGGCGAAGAATTGTGCTACCGATGCCGATATGGCAACCAGCCCGTCGTCAGCATTTTCGCCAAGGAAATGACGGAAGAAGTTGCACAGTTGTCTAAAGAACTCGACAACGTTGTTGCCAAGAATCGTGATCAGAAGATGGCTGGCTTCGTTGTCGTCATGACCGAAGATCCAGAAAAAGCAGAAGCCAGCCTGACCGCTGCTGCTGCCAAGCACAAGATCAGCCAGTTGCCGCTCACCACGTTCAAAGGGACAAGCGGACCTTCAGGTTACAAGCTCAATTCCAAGGCCGACGTCACAGTCATGATGTGGGTCGAAGGTAAGGTCAAGGTCAGCCAAGGACTTAACAAGGGCGATCTCAACAAAGAAACGATTGCCAAGCTGGTCAGCGAAACGAAAACCATTCTCGAATAGTTTTTGATATTTGGCGACGAAGTTTTTGATTTGACACCTCATGTTTATAAAAGCATGGGGTGTTTTCGTTTAACCGCGCCTCGAAGAGAAGCGGGAATGGCGCGGCGGTATTGCCGTTAACCGGGGCGTCATTTCTCGTTGGTGCAATGCGAAACGACCAGTTTTGGGCAACGTTCGAAGAGATCGGCTGAACGCCGATTCGCCTGCGCCGCCGGCTGCGTGTAAAACTAGGAATCTGTCGCCTTACTTGAACCACGGTCGAAATCGCCCTGGATGGTCAGCACGAGTGATCTCGGGCCGCCGTGATTTCGATGTTCGCACAGGAAAATTCCCTGCCATGTCCCAAGACACAGCCGGCCCGAATTAATCGGAATCGTGATCGAACTTCCTAGCAGCGACGATTTGACATGAGCAGGCATGTCGTCTGGTCCCTCGCACGTATGGACGTACGGAAAATCTTCCGGGGCAATGGCGTTGAACGAGGCTTCGAGGTCTCGCGGGACGTCGGGATCGGCGTTCTCGTTGATCGAGAGTGAGGCGGACGTATGCTGAATAAAGACATGCAGCAATCCGACCTTCACAGAGGACAATTCGGGGATGGCATGAAGAACATGCGACGTAATTAGATGAAAACCACGTCGAAACGGCGGTAATTTCAGTTGAGTTTGATGCCAACCCATGAATGGTTCTTCAGAAAATCGCGTTCGTATCCGTGACCTCAGGACGCTGCACGGGCTGAAGCCCATGCTACGAGATGAATCGTGATTAAGAATCGAGCGTCCGGCTTGAAACACTGGATTCGGCTCGTCTCACCCATTCCACCGGCGGATCAAGACGAGCGACGTTGATATGAATATCGCCGAGAATTTCGAGCACTCGTTCCATCGGAACCCCCGCATCACGAGCCCACTCGATCACTTCCAGGTCATTGATCACGCGGCGTCGGTCAGTCTTCATCAATTCGATAATGACCAGGACAAGTCGGTCATTTTCAAGAATTGGTCGCAAGACTTTGGCAAAGTCTTCGTGCGAGAACTCGTACCAGCGATGAACTCCTTCGACGTGTTCGATACGTCGCCAGCGACAGAACCGCCACCAGAAGCGTTTCAGCCAGTCGGCCACGGCCGCTTGACCGACGTCGCGTTTCGCTTTTTCACTTTCAATCCACTTGTGTCGTTCGATCTCAAGCCACGCCATAGGGAGCAAACTGGGAACATCGGTTCCCAACCAGCGTTGGTCTGCGAGCGATTCTTCAGCGGTCAGGTCAGACGGTGAGTGCATTCGTCGTTCCTCCTTCACAGAATCAGACTATACTCCATCGGACGGATTAGGCAACCTTTATTTGATTCGATTTTGGGTTAAGAATTTACTGAGAAGTGGCTTCGGACGTCCGTTCAGTGCTTGGGTTGAAGCATGAACACATTGCGGACAATTCCCTTTCGGTGAATTACTTTGGCTCTTTGATGGAACCGGTTCCCAGCAAGCGCTGCTGCTCGCGGATCGAATTCACATCGTTCGGATCGATTTCAAATGCCTTCGTAAATTGCGTGATCGCTTCATCGCGGCGACCGAGTTTTGAGAGTGCCAAGCCCATTTGATAATGGATTTTTGCACTGTACGGCTCGACGGCATCCGCTTGTTGAAAATATTGTAAAGCTTCTTCCGATCGTCCTTCTAGATATGCGAGCCACCCGAGCATTCCCGGGGCATAGGGATCATCAGGGTCGGTCACCGCTGCGGCTTTCAGGGATTCGACGGCAAGTTCTTTCTTTCCGACAACCGCGTAGTTAGTTCCGAGTTTACCCAGTGCCATCACATGATCTGGCTTAGCCGCCAGAACTCGCTGGAATGCTTCGATGGCTTGTTCATATCGCCGGTTCCTCTCATACCAAAGTCCGTCCTGCAAATCGGTGTCGATTCCAGTCTGGATTTTGAGCAATTGTTCCAGCTTCTCTTTTGTTTTGGGGTCGGGCTCAAATCGCAGGGATTCACGGCAGGCATTAATGGCGGCGAGATACCGGGATTCGCTTTGAAGTCGCTGCGATTCCTTACGCCAGTTTTCACCAAGCAATTTAGACAGCCGAGCGACCTCTTCATCACTTTCAGGTCCGGATTGTGAGCGATGCCATTCCAGCAGAACTTCATTCCTGGCATCGGGATAGACTGCAATCCGATGTTCAAACCGTTTGACTGGGGCGACGTATTTGTCTGTTTCCGTTCTGAAAAAGACCTGGATCTTTCGGCCTTCAGGCATGTGGCAACCAACACAGTTGTTCTGTACTTCGGCGGGAATCTGATTTCTGTCGGTGCAATCTTCATTGGAGTGACATTTTGCGCATGATGCAGAACCAGCGTTTGTCTCTGACCGGGTTTGATGCGGGTTATGACATGTCACGCAAGTCAGTGAATCACTTTGTTGAAAGCACCGGCTTTGACGCAGGTATGTCGTCTGGTTGGCAACATGATCCTCCTCGGGATGCTTCGGCTTCAAGGTGACGTAGGATTCATCCAGTGGCTGTCCCGGTCGATAGCTAAAGGCCGGGCCGCGATGCTTCAATGCGTTACTGTGACACTGTGCGCAGAGATCCATCCGTCGTTCTCGCGTCATCTGGGCAGGGCGAGCGACCGCATGAGCATCCTTGCTCTGCGGGTTCTTGCTGTGAAACGTAACGTGTTCGTGTCCAGGACCATGACAGACTTCACAGGTCACGCCCAAGATGAAGTTATCGTGACCATAACGGTTTCGAGTTCCGGCAAAATGCTGGAACCAGGTGTTATGACATTCCACGCAGCGGATGGTCATATCGCGAGAGAAGTCACCAGAGCCGTGACGATCGAAAAGACTCGATCCCCACTCGTTTGACGGGGCCAGCCAGGCGACAGGCAATTCATATAAACGGTCTTCATGCCAGGCAAAATAGACTTCGTCATTTCCACCTTCGGACCCGTAACAGAAGGCAATTGCTGATGATGTAGACCGGTTTCCTGCATCAGTCTGGTGGATCGCCGTTTCAAGGAATCCTCGCTTCGATTCTGACATCTCGAATCGCAGCGATAATTCGGGAACGCGATACGTCCCCTTTTCCGGCGAAAATCCGCCTGGCATATTGCCGGACTTGGGAGTCTGGTTTGCCAAGAAATGTCGGGTTGCCTGAAATTCAGCAACTCGATCCGCATGACATTTTACACAAGACTGCGGCCCCAAGTATCCTGGATTTGAGGGATGGCTGACGGCAATTGATTTCTCGACGGGCGTTTTCACGCCCGTTCTTAGGGGTTGGGTTTTCCGAGAATACCAATTCAGCGAAGCGAATGCGCCGCCAATCACGACCAACCCAACGAAAACGCAGATTAATTTCCGGCGAGCCGGCCAAGCCGCTGGCGGCCGGGACATTGCATCAGTCCTTCAGATCGATTGTAAACTTGTTTTTTGACGCATCAGAACTAATCGTATAGCTTAGTCCGCTGGTCGTCGTATCTTTGTATTTAGACGGAATCAAGGATTTCTTTTTCGTTGAAGCTTCCTTTTGCGAGGCGATCGTGGCTTCCGCCATTTTTTGACTCATCTCCGAAAATTCGGCTGCTGTTTTTGGAGAACTCGAGCCCATTGCGGGGACAGCGGGTCCCGAATCGTCAGAATTGGGAACTGACACAGCAACTTTTGCTGGGCCCAATGCACAGCCTTTCAGTCCCCCGGATGCGAGCTTGAATTCCCCTTTCATATCCGTAACGGCCATCGCCAAAGGGCCTTTGTCAGGCATAAACGTCACGTTGGCGCCAGCGAGCGGGCCACCTTTGTATAGTACTACGCCTCCAGCCGGCGCGACTTTCAGATCGTCTCCTCCGCCAGTACAGCCAGACAGGCAAAGACAAATAAAAGCTGTGCCTACAGTCTTAAGAATGTCGTTCATACGCCGATTTCTCTTACGCTTTAAAGAACAAAAGAAAGATCCAGAAACCCAAACGATCCGGCAGGATGGCCTGCCGGATCAAAATTTGAAATGACAATTCAGCCGACGGTGGTTTTTCCTCCGAGTGGGATTTCATTCGTTGCAGTTTTCAATATCGCCCCGAAGTCTCGTGAAGTAAATCGCGGGTCGCTAAGAAACTGCAAGGAAATACTCCCCTGCTGGTTTGCTTTATGTGGATTAATAATCGCCAACCGTGTTGCCGTCATTACGACCACCGAGATACTGGTAAGTCGGATAGTTGATATTCTCGCTGATGAAGTGAACCGAGCCGTCAACGAACAGGAATTGTGCGCCACCGACGTGCATCGATTTGAATGACCAACTAACGTTCCATGCGTTATTCTGCTTAGCACACGCTGCTTGTGTAAAGCGAACTTGATTTGTTGTTGCCCATGGACAGGGTGTGAAGTCATTGATTGCGGCTGCAGTTCCTGAATGGAAACTTTGACCGTTTTCTCTCCAGAGTCCCCCGTTGCCGGCATGGTCATTACAGGATGGAATCACTTCGCCCATGTGGATCACATTGGATGTTCCGTCGCCGACGTCTTTAATGGCGAGCGAGGTGCCACCGCGTGTCCCCATCCCAGAAACTGCGTTAGGGTCATTTCCATCACCCCAGCCATTCATCAGAACATTTGTTTTATAAACGGTACAACCACTGTTTGGCGAATCGAAAACCATCGACCCTGCAGAGCCATCGTAGTTCGTGACACTCCATCCGTTCCAGACGTTGGCGGCGAAACTATGTGAGTCGGAAGGACAAATTGCGAATGACAGGCTCGTTGTAATCCAAGGATAATTTGCACCTGTCGCTGGATTATAAAAAGCATCTTTACCACCAGAAACGGTATTTGCAGGTGCAGACATGTTGATTTGATTGAAAAGCGGTGCCTGATCGAGGTAGGGGAACAGACGGACCATATAGCCGATCGACGGACCCTGATCACAACAACCGATGTTTCCACCTTGGGGATATCTCTGATAGACATCGTGATAATTCGCGAATGCCAAACCGAATTGCTTCAAATTGTTCTTACACTGCGTCCGCCGTGCGGCTTCACGGGCCTGTTGAACGGCAGGCAGCAGCAATGCAATCAGAACGGCGATAATCGCGATGACCACCAGCAATTCAATCAACGTAAATGCGTGACGTTTCTTCATGGCTCGTAACATTGTTCGACACCTTACGCAAGAAGAGAAAACCAGAACGAAATGACGGGTGTTGTCGCACGAAAAATTACGATGAACACCCGAAGTTAGAAAAAACTCGGGCGGTCAGATTTTGATTTTGGGTGCTTGTTTTCAGCATACGAATCTGCTTATTCGTTTTCAAGTACGTTGACGCCGAAATTTGGTTGTCTCAGCTGAATTTCAGTTTCCTTCTTGTCGGGCTCTGCCGTAATGCGTGCAAAGTTTACCCAAGTTGGTTCAGCGCGACGGAGATTTCGGTGCGACGTCTGGTTTCACGTTCCTTTTGATTTTGCCAGCGTCGATACGAAGTCGCTGTTCCGCGCCGAAGTTCGCTTGGGAATGGTATGCCTCTGCGAGAACGTCGTAAATTCCGAGATTGCCAGACTCAAGTTGGCGTGCGCGTTCGAATGCTTGAATCGCCAGTTCCATCCTCCCAGATCGTTCTTCGCAGATCCCCAATTGAAACCAATCGCGTCCGTTGCTGCGCAATTGCGTCAATTTTTCAAATTTCATTCGAGCCTGTTTGAACTGCTTCAGGGCAAGTTCCTTGGTTCCTAATTGTTCCAGAAGCACTGCCATTTCCTCTGTTCGCAATTGAGGATTTTCCATTGCTTTTGCGGCAGATCTTTCCCCCTGAATTTGATCACCGTTGGCAAACAGAAACTGTGACCTGGCGAATTCCGTTTCAGCGTCAACCTCGTCAATTGGTATCTTCTGCAACCAGAGATGAATTTGTTCGCTCAGTTCCCGTCCTGCATCCGAACGATGAAATTCCGGTCCACGGATCAGAAACATTTGCAATCGAGCCAGCATCAGGCTGCGGTCTTTTTCAGATTCGGAAAAATCGGAAAGTTCAGAGAGCGGAATCAGCAGATCACTCGCGTTGGCAATATTGGCCTCGTCTTTGAGCGGGTGAATGCCAATCCGATGATGAGTAAACGCCACGTGCGTGACTTCCGTTGGTGACTTGGGCATGTGGCATTGAACGCAGTCGTTTTTCGACTGTTCTTCCCGAACCGCAGTGGTCAATCGGCAACCACGGTCTGTGTGACACTTCATACAGATTGCCCGGAAATGTTCGGTTCGTTCGCTCGCCGCAATGGATTCGTGAGGGTTATGGCAGGTGACGCACGTTAGTGTCTCGGACTGCCGGTAACATTGGCTGGCATGGAATTGCTCGACATGTCCCACTACTGTCATATCGGTGTCTCGTTTTCGCAGGCGATAAATCGTGGCAAAGTCTTCGAGAGCGCGGCCCGGACGAAAATCTGACGCTCGAACATGATGGCCACCGATATGAATGTCACCTTGCAAATGGCACTGCTGACAAATGGCTTCGGCCAGTTTGCGCGAAAGTCGGCGTGGATTCACGATGGAATCGTCTGGTTCCGTTGTTGATGATCGTGATGTAATTTGCCGTTTCACGTGCGACTCGCCCGGCCCGTGACACCGTTCACAGCCGATCGAGTTTTCAACCAGTCGGAATCGCATGTTGCTGATCGTGCTCATTTCCACTCGGCCTGCATGGCACCACAGACAGTTTTCCAGAATTTGCCTGGAAAATGACGCGTGAGCGGGTTTGTTGAAGCCTGGCGTCATATCCCACCCGCTTGCTGATTCGTACCAGGAAATGGGTGATTCCACTAAAAAGCCATCACCCGCGTCGCAGAGATAGGTTCTGGCAAAATGGCCAGAACCGACGCGATATCGTGCCACGGCGCTGGTCAGTGGAAATTCCGTACCATCATCAAGTGGCAAACTTTCTTGGAGAATCAACTCATTCTCATGTCGAGACACGCGATATCGTCGCCCACTGACCGCATGATTGAACTCGTTGTCTGAAGGTTCGTTATCCGGAACGACCTCGGTGAGCGCTCGGCTATGTGCCGTTTGATTGTATGATTCGAATTGTTTGACGTGACATTCGCGGCATGCCTGACTACCAACGAAACCAGGCTGGGACTGCCACGTCAGAGGCTCATGTCGCCCAGCGACGTCTGTCTCGTGCAGTTTCGCGATGCTTCTGTCTGACAGATTTAGGTCATTCTTTTTTTGATCAATGTGTTGAAGGCTGTCTGCCGTCTTTGTGGCGAATCGTGATGGAGTCGGCAATTGTCTCAATTGCTGCTCGATCGATTGTCGCCGTTGCTGGAGATCACGTCGGTCTGACAAAGGAAAATTCTTTCGCCAGACGGCGATCGCCCGATCAATCTTGTCGGGATCGGCCTGAATGCGGATCAATGTTAAAGCGTAGTTGTAATGGAGGTTTTCCTCGGAATTGAAACCGAGTTTGATGGCTCGTTCGTAGTGTTCGGCCGCTTCGCAAAGTTTGGCATCAAGGTCATCGACAAACTTTTGCAATAACGCGGGGTCTCGCTGAATTTCGTCCTGACGGTATCCGCGTCCTGCGAGCGTTTCGAATCGGCGGCCCAGCAGGAATTCTGCTTCCGGGCGGTTTGGGTAAAGCTTCGAAATGGTTTCAGGAAGATTGGGCGCAGGGCTTCCGTAAATGTCGGGATCGGGTTTAGGCTTTGCGGGTCGACTGAAGAATTCCCATGCCCCGGCCAGAATCACCAGGGAATAGACCACGAAAAGCGTTTGATAGGGTTTGTACTTCATTGTTCGTAAGAATTCTTCGACATGGAACTCAGTTGGGCCGATCGTATCTCATGCGTGAAGATATTCAACAAGCCGCTGCCCCGGACTTCTGCCCGTCTCATTCGTCCCCTGCTCTTTTCTTCAGGAAAACCTACAAACCTTGCTGAACTTTAGAATCACTGACTTTCCAGATAAACGAATCAAAATAGTAATGAGTGACTGGTATTGCCTGAATCAGTGTGGTGGCAAATAAATCGTATGCAGTCGCTTTGGTGACGTCGTTCATGCCAGGTCGTGGCTGGGGGCCAACGCTCATGAAATTCACGATTCCGAACCCATATTCGTCGAGCGGCAGCAAAATCAGCAGTTGATGGATCACAACGTAAACCAGGCCCATACCAACAAAGGCGAGTGTTCGATATGAGGAATTCAGCCATCCCTTTCGTCTGGGAACAATTGTTTCGGTTGATGGGGGTAATTCTGACGTCATATTTGATCGTTCGAGAGATCGCCCTTTTCGAACCAGATACGAATTGACAATCACCATGTACTGGATGCCATGCATCAACCGGTGTGCGATACCAAAGACCAGAAGTGAGTCTGTCTGCCATGCGGTGAAATACCAGAGAAAATAGCTGGAAAAAAGAAACTGGTACTTGACTGGATTCAATTGATGGCCGGCTCGAAGACAACGTAATAAATGGCCGACATAGACCAGGGCAAAAATGCCCAGCGAAACCCAGCTGAGGCACTGAAACCACTCGATCATCTCTGCCGTGACGGGCAATTGCCATCGGTACAGTTCTGCCCCCCACAATCGGACGAATAGTGGCGCTGTGATCAACAGGTTTCCATAAAGGAAACAATTGAGCAGCAGGTCAAACCGACCCGTAAGCGGCCCCCCCGTTTTCGCCTTAAAGTCATAGATCCGCGCCAATCCATGCTGTTGCATCACACTATGCTGGTGATCCCAAACCAATGTCAAAAGCAGAAGAGTTTGCGGTGCCGTTCGCAATCCGAGAGCCGTGGTTCCCATGACGACGATCGGGCCGATAATCAGCGGTCCCTTCCAGCGCTGCCAGTCGTCGTGCAGTCCATACGTTCGAATCCACGTCGCAAAGTGGTGAGGGATCGTAATCCAAAGTCCGACCGATGCCATGGCCATCACAGGGAGCCAATGGTGGCATGCCATCGCGAATGCGATCGACAAGTAGGGCAATCCGAGAAACCAGACCCAATCGGCACGAGGCCCCAGGATATATCCGCGACTGAAATTCATTTATTAATCTCGATGGTCGTTCGCCAATCATCCGCCAAATATCGGTGAAAACAGGGCCGTTGACCTACTTTACTGCTTGGCTGCGAATTGTGGCAGGATCGGCCTGGATCAATCCCTTTTGGGCACCTGTGTGTTGAGGGTCAATGGATAGTGCCGTACGAAACCACATCTTCGAGAGTTCTGGCTTACCAAGTCGGTCAGCCAGTTCCCCCAGGCGACAACGAACTTCCGCGTCGAGGGGCTTCTGCATGGCCGTTTCATGCAAATCCGTGAATTCTCGCTCCAGCGATTTGATTTCTTGCGACCGCTGCAGCTCGTCATCTGCTTTCTGCGACTGTCCTAACTGTCTGAGGGCCTGGGACAGCTGTAAATGAGTGACTCGGTTAAAGGGTTCAATTTGTACGGCCTCATTGAAAATCCGCTCGGCCTGATCCGCCTGCCCCGCGTCCAAAAACAGCTTTCCCTTGCTCAATTTGGCGGGAACATACCGGGGATCAAGTATCATCGCGTCGCTGAGTAGATCATGGGCTTTTTCAGGTTCTCCCAGTGCATATTGGCAGTCGGCTTCGAGCGTCAACACCAGGGCTGTCCGCTGGCACTCTTTCAAGACGCTCAGTGCTTCATCAAACAGGTTTTGTTTGACGAGTGACTCGGCCAGTTCATTCAGGATCTTTTCGCGGTCAGTTTGCTTTGGGTCGCGGCGCAACGATTCGCGGTAATGCTCGATGGCCTTAATGTACTGTTCGCTGTCCTTATCGATCAGACCCAACAGTCGATCTGGTCGCGGGTCCTCTTTTGCTTCCCGTGAAATCTGTTCGAGTTCGACAACAGCATGTCCGACGGCACCGAGGTCGTAGTAAGCTGCCGCCAGCCATCGACGTGCATCAATCGCACTGGCATCTCGCGACAGTGCTGCATTTGCGGCATTAATCGCTTGGAGATAATGCCCCAGCTGGTAAAAACATTTTGCTGCGTTTGCACTGGCTTCGACAACAGTGGCGTCGCTCCCTGCTTGCTCCAGTTGCGTCAATGCCTCAGCGAGTTTCCCTTTGCGGACGAGTAATAATCCTTGCAGCAACTTTGCATGCGATTCGAAACCGGCGGTGCGACTCAAAAACTCTGCTTCTGCAAGGACAATGTCGTCGTCACCCGCTGTTAACGCCTCTCGCCCACGCTGGTAATGACTTTCCGGCTGATTGAATTGCCATTGCCGCCCGGCGAAGAAAACACCGAGAATGACAATCAAGGCAAAAATCGGCCACGTCCACAGTGGGATTTTTTTGTTACGCGATTGTTGATTAAGGGGATTTGGCGAAGAGTCCGTCATGAATGTTTTTCAGCCGCTGGGGCAAAGGCCCGTTAACCACCCCCGTAGAGGGGGTGGGGTTTGGCCTGAAATTTTTTATGGGTTTGCTGGTTCGATCACAATATGCCGTTGATCGACGGCGAAGTCCACTAACGACTGAACAACCCCGGACGGCCAGCGGATTTCGATCTTCTGAATCTTACCAGTCTGCGCCAGCCCGAAATGTAGCCAGTCAGTTCCCGTTGAGCCATAACTGGACCCTCCTTTGACCTGTCGTGACTGTTTGCCCAGCTCGGTCTGGATTGTGACTCGCGCCCCTTGGGCATCCCGGCTACAGGCCGTACCAACTAACCGAATCTGCAACCAGTGGTGGTGGGTTACTGTTTCGTTCATCAGAATCGCCACCGGTTCGTTCATGCAGGAAACAACAAGATCCAAATCCCCGTCATGATCGAGATCTCCGGCGGCGCATCCCCGGCCTGCATGCGGTGATGACATCCAAGGTCCAGCATTCGAGGCGACATTCTGAAATCGCTTTCCGAGAAGATTTTCAAATAGCAATGGTCGTTGTCGTACGGGAGCCGCGTCCGGAAAGTGGACCACGTGGCCATTGGAAACAAACACATCTTCGTCGCCGTCACAGTCGACATCAAAACAGACCGTTCCCCAGCCCACAAACTGAGATCCCACTGCTGCCACACCTGTCGCCTGGCTAACATGAAGAAAGGTCTTTCCACCGAAATTTCTGTACACGGCGAAATTCTCCCGTTCATAGTTGGAAACCCAAAGGTCGGGTAATCCATCAAGGTTGAAATCGCCGACATCCACACCCATGCTGCCGTCTGGCAGGCCTTTGTCGTTGACGGATGCGCCACTGGATTCCGAGATGTCCTGTAGTTGTCCTTTTCCATTGTTGTGGTACAGGAAATTCGGCACGGTATCATTGGCCACATAGATATCCTGATGGCCATCCAGGTCGACGTCGGCGATCAGCACGCCGAGTCCCTTGCCCAACGGAGAAAGACCTGCCTCGCGGGAACCGTCACGGAACGTGCCATCCCCGACGCCGAAATACAATACGTCCGGAAGCGGGTCAAACTGTTTTGGCGGGCAGACGTCACGGCGATTCCCTGCGATGCTTGCACACACGGGATTATTCTTGGGAGACCAGTTGACGTAATGTGCGATATACAAGTCGAGCACACCATCTTCATTCAGGTCGCCCCATGCCGCGCTACTGCTCCAAAGACGATCCTCCAAGCCGATACTGATGGCGCACTCGGAAAATGTCCCGTCCCCCTGATTATGGAAAAAGAGCAAGCCGCCGTATCCGGTCACAAGCAAATCTGGAAATCCATCATTGTCGGCATCGGCCCTCGCGACACCGTGTGAGTATTGCGTGTCATTATCGACGCGAGCCAGACTCGTCACGGGCGAGAACTGTCCTGGTCTGTTTTGTCGATAGAGCGCACCAGTGAGCCCCGTCGGCTCACCATCCGTGGCAAACGATCCACCCCCTGGAAAGAACAAATCGAGATCGCCGTCTTGGTCATAGTCGACCAGTGCCACGCCACCGCCAAGTGACTCCAATATCGAAAATTGCTCGGTTTCTTCTCCGTTGCGATATAAAAAACGAATTCCAACATCGTCAGTGCGATCGGAAAATTCGATTTTCGATGAATTGGACTTAGAGGGGGTTGAGACCGCCTGAGATCGAGGGGGCGCGGTTTTTGGAAGATCCGATTGTCTGTTTGGTTCCAAAACGTCCTTTGATGGAGGGGTGTTTTTGTTTGAACGCGACTCGCAGCTAACGAGGAATGACAGCGCCAGCAGTGGAATTAACACCAGACGTGCGAGTCGCATATTCGAATCCCCTTTTGCTTCAACTTTACTGCACCGCTATTTTCACATCCTCAACGATCAATAACTCACGATTGACGTCAATTGGTCCTTCGATCACCTGGCGGTGACCGCTGGGCCATTGAACGATCAATTGGTCAACGACGTTAGCTTCACCCAGCCCGAAATAGAGCGGCATTGCGCTTTGTGACAAATAGCCCGATTGTCCATCCTGAATCTGCGTCAGGATTTTCCCATCGGCTTTGATTTGAACTTGGGCACCCAATCCCGACTTGTTCGAACGTGTTCCTTCGAGTCGGACCTTCAGATACTTCAGCTTCTCATTGCGGGTACTGAGGTTACTGAGCAAAAGCATCGGTCGTCCGTTGAAATCGTTGGTCACAATATCAAGGTCACCATCCTGATCCAGGTCAAAGATGACTGACGAACGGGACCCGAGTGCTCCCCAGACCGTAATAGGGCCAGAGCCCCCTTTACATAAGGCGTGTTTTGCGTCCGTTGCTGCACAATCCAGTGTGAAACAGGGTGCTGCCGTCCGGCCGTCACGACGTGGTTCGATTCCCAGAATGAACTCCGCCCCCTGAAACCGTGTCCCTCGATCGTTGAGCAACAGCGAATTGTGGTGGTATCGAAATGGATAATTCATGCTGGCGGTGACGAGCAAATCCTGAAATCCATCGGCATTCAAATCCGCAGCGGTGTGCCCCCACGGCCAGAATGTTTCTGTGTTGATCCTGTCCGAAATCTCCTCAAACTTGTCGCCGTGATTTTCGAAGAATCCGTTTCCGAAAATATTCATCCCAACCACGCGGCTCTTCAGCAGCGATTCCGGCAACACGTCTTGCGGAGCCTTTTCCGATTCTGTCGCACCAAGATTTCCTCCGTCACCCCGTTTCCACATATCGGCGTGCATGTTCGTCACGAACAGGTCCATCAATCCATCGTTGTTGTAATCGAACGATTTGGCACACATTCCGCCCCAGACGGACTTGGGAAAGACTTCCTGGCTGCGACATTCAAACCGCTGCCCCTGGATGTTTTCGTAGTAGTCGTCGTTTCCCTGCATATTGACGACGTACAGATCGGTCCATCCATCCCGATTAAAATCGAGAGGCGTGGCGTCACCAGACCATTTTCGATGGACCAGTCCGGTTTCCTCAGAGACATCGCGAAATCGGTTTCCTCCTTCGTTGTGATACAGAACGCTTTGTTCGAAGCGATGAGGAAACAGGTGTCCGCTAAATGAATCCGTGATTCCTGTGTAAAAGGGGAATTCTTTCTTGTCTGAATCACCCGCGTAGGCAACTTCATCCGTCGTGAAATTTCCCACGTTCGTGACGAACAGATCGAGTCGGCCATCGTTGTCGAAGTCGAAGAAATCGGCACCCGACGAATGTGCGTGTTGAGTCAATCCAGACGCTTCCGTCACATCACGGAAATGCCCTTTGCCATCGTTTTCAAAAAAGGCATTGCCGTGACGAGTCGTCGTGACATAAAGATCCGGGTCGCCATCGTTGTCCGTATCTGCAAACGCTGCGGAAACACAGACTCGGCCTTTTAACGCAACGCCAGCAACCTGGGTCATGTCTTCAAACCGCCCCGCCCCCAGATTTCGCCAGAGTTCGTTACCGCCAATCTGATTGACGAAGTAGATGTCGAGTAACCCGTCGCCATCCACATCGGCAACCGAGATCCCGTTCCCGTGGTCATAGTGATTCGCGCGGTAGTTTCTTGTCGCGTCGGTGACAACCCGGTTGACAAAGCGAATCCCGCTGGCGTCGATTTCGTCCGTGAATGTGAAGTCGTGAAATACGCGCATCTGGTCCGCTTGTTTCCGCTGATCGGCCGCTCGTTGTGGTAGCCAGGGAGGGCAGAACACGTCCTTGGGGACCCCGACGTGCAGCATACGTGTGTCGTCAGTAACAGATTCAGAAAGCAACGATCGCACGTCAACGATGAGTTTTCGAAAATCTGGTTCCGCCAGACCATCATAGTAACCACGAATCCGAAGCTGCTTATCGACCAGCACAAATTTTGGACTGTGGGTGATGGGTGAAGACGTGTCCGTGACTGATTCAGAAACGGGAAGCTTGAACCCTTCTGCACAGAGCTTCCAGATGTCGGGCCGTGATCCGGTCAGAAACTTCCAGAGTAAAGGGTTTGCGTGATGAACCTGTGCATATTCGTCAAGGCGGCTGGATGTATCGTGTTCGGGGTCGACGGTAAAGCTGATCAAATTCAGTCGGTCAACATCCGGCCAGAGTCCGACCGTTTGTTGAAGTTCCTCGACCTTGGCTGTCTGACGGGGGCATGTCGCCGTGCAACGGGTAAACATGAAGTTGGCGACCCACACCCTTCCCTTCAATTCGTCCGTTCCAAATGTTTTCCCGGCTTGATCTGCAAGGCTGAAATTTGGAACTTCGAGTAATATTGGCAACGTCGCAGGTTTATCGCTCCCCATCTCAGTATCGGTTGGTTTTTCCACGGTAGGCGAAGTTACCTTCGGCGGTTTGGCCGGTTGCCGTTGGCATCCCTGTATGGCGCAGAATACGAGGCAGGCAACAGACAGCCGAACAAGGAGCACTGTTGAGCATCTAAGCCGGGATTCGGGCATCAATCGCAAAGTCATCAAATTTACTCTACTTTCCTGGCAGGCAAGAATGCGATCTGTCAAATTGAATTTACTTGATTACCGCTTGTTGTCGCAGCCAACTTTCGAACTGAGGTCTTGATTCAACAATCAGTCGGCCGTTCATTTCCGGGTGCGAATCACCGCAAAGGTCGTCTCCTTCCAGTGCAAATTCCCCAATCGTGTCCGGGTGAACTTTGATCGAGAAATCCAGACCGGGGACGGCGATTTCTTTCCGATGAAAGTGGGGAAGCGACAACAGATATACGAAGTCGGTACTTTTCAGTTCAAAGAGGATCTCGGTGTCTTCGGGAATATGAATGGTGGGGCCAATAATCACGTCATCCGACGTGGACAGAATTCCATCGAAACCGGGATATCGAACCTTCCAACGGTATTGACCACCAGTGATCTCGATCCTATACGGTTGCGGGATGAGGATTTCGTTCGTGACCGATTTTGAACTGTCGCTCGAACAGAATGAGAATGACGGCAACCAATCCGACGACGAGCATCCGATTGTCAGTCCGGTAACAAACAAACACCCGCTAAACAAACTCAACGGGTCAAACACGCGTCGATTTCGAATACGGTTAGCGAAAAAAAGGAGAAGATTCGAGAAATGGCCTGCTGAAACGATCGGGGATTGGGAGAAAAGACGTGCTTTCACCTTTGATTTGTTTTCGTCGATGAGTGTTGGCGCAGTCATTACAGGTTCTGCCGACAGGGGCTTCCGCATCGATTGTAGGGTTTGTTGAGGTTTCATGCCATCAGTTGAAATTGAAGATGATCCGCAAAAATTTTCGGAATTGTCTCATTTGTCAAAACCAAACGATTGACGCTGGAAGCAGTTTTCTCGTAGTGTCTTGGATTAAGTCAAAAGGTCATTCGAGTTCATGTATGACCTGCTTTTTTCAATTCTTTCAATGGAGTCTTTGTCATGAGTTTCCGCCACTTTGCTTTGTTGGGATTGTGTGTTGCGATGGTCGGTTGCGGTTCTAGTAAGCCAAAACCACCGACGGATGCTGAGCTCAAAGCCATGAATGATCAGATGCAAAAACAAATGTCAACAATGCCGACATTGCCGAAGAAGGTCGGAAGCGATAATGATCCGATGAAGAATATGCAGATGCCCGGTATGGCACCTCCCAAGAAATAGTGCGTGGGAACGGTAGTCACACAACTGATTGTTCGCTTTGCCTCAATTTTTGGCGATGGTCTTGGGCACCTCTGATTCCAGCCCCTTCGTCATTGGACATCTTTATGGTCAACTCCCCCCGTGTTTTGCTGCGCGTGATCGCAGTCGTGGGTGTTGCAACGTTGTTAGTTGGCCTTGAGATTGCGCGTTTGACTCGACAGCGGATCGTTGAAAAGCGATCCGCTACGAGTGCTCAATCCACACCCACCGCAATCGAATGTTTTGGTGTGGTGCCTCCGATCGTCCACACAAACCGCACCCCATCCTTCGTCGATGTCACCCAGTCTTGGGGATTCAAGTTTCAGCATGCGGTTGGTCCTTTGGGAACGTATTTCATGCCCGAATCGGTTGGGACCGGTGGTGCGCTGTTCGACTACGATGGTGATGGTCGTTTGGATCTGTATCTTGTCCAAAGTGGACGTTCGCCAGGAATGGAAGGCGAACTGCCAAATCAAACGCCGTTTGAAAGCCGCCTGTTCCGACAATCGAAAAAAGGTGTTTTTGAAGATGTCACCCAATCGTCTGGCCTGGCTGGAACCGGCTACGGCGTTGGTTGCGCTGTGGGCGACATTGACAACGATGGTGACCCCGATCTGTTTGTGACACGCTATGATCAGGACGGTTTATACCTGAATAATGCGAACGGAACCTTTTCTGATGTGACGGAATCCTGCGGGATTCGCGAGCACGAGTGGGGAACCTGTGCTGCTTTCTTTGACTATAACCGCGATGGTTTGCTCGATCTGATTGTCGTGAATTACACGGCCGATCCGACATATGGCCATTCTGTCGCCTGTGGGTTTCGCGATGCGCTCGTGAGCTACTGCGGGCCAAAAAAATTTCAGCCGACAGTCGATCGTTTGTACCGAAATGAAGGACCGCAAACCGACTCCAACGGCCAAAAGACAGTCAAGTTTACGGACGTGACGGAAACTGCCGGGCTGAGTGAAGTGAAAACCTTTGGCTTTGGCGTGGTTTGTGCCGATTTCACTTGCGACGGATGGCCTGACATCTTCGTTGCCAATGACGGGGCGGCAAATCGTCTGTGGATTAATCAACAGAACGGTACTTTTACCGAAGAAGCGGCGCAGCGTGGGTGTGCCACGAATTCCCATGGCGTTCCTGAAGCGGGGATGGGCGTTGCACTCGGAGATGTAAATCGGGATGGACGTCTGGATCTGATTGTGACCCACCTCTCCGGTGAGCGGGCTACCTTATATCTGGATAAGGGCGATGGTTTTTTTGAAGACGCTTCAGACCTGTCCAAAATTGTAAAACCAACGATGAGGCATACAGGATGGGGAGCCGGGCTGATTGATTTCAATCACGACGGTGACCTGGATTTTGCCGTAGCGAATGGTCTGGTGGTTCCGTGCCACTCCGGGTTTCCGGCTCACGGCGAAGACAAATTTCAAGTTCGCCGAGATGTGATACCTGACCCGGCTGCGTTTTGGCGCGATTATGCGGACCAGAATCTCCTTCTGTTCGGACGAGGGAAAGGTCAGTTCACCGAAGCGACAGCACAGGGCGGCGATTTTTGTGCCGCCGTAGGTTCCGGGCGAGCATTGATTCATGGTGATATCGATGACGATGGAGATATCGATCTGATTGTTACTAATTGTGGGGGGGCGGCGAAGTTGTATCGGAATGACTTTGCCAAATCCGGCCACTGGCTGATGGTTCGGGCTGTTGATCCTCGGTTAAAAAGGGACGCATACGGAGCCGAAATCCGACTCTATACAAATGGGGGCGTATATTTTGCCGGAGTCAATCCAGCATCGAGTTTCCTGGCGAGCAATGATTCCCGTGTTCATTTCGGTCTGGGCGAAAGCGAGTCCTACGAAAAAATTGTCGTGAAATGGCCGGATGGCCCGGCTGAAACGTCGATCGAAGTTTTTGACGGCGGGAAGACGAATCGACACATCGAATTGCAACGAGGCAGCGGAAAAGAATTGAAGGCTACTCCATGATTCGATGGCACGATCATTTCAATTCGGGTGATATTGCATTTGTTTTTCTGGCGATTGCGGTTCAGATTCTGTTTACGTGGCCGGCCTTGGGTTTGTTCTACCATGGCATGGCGGGGCGACACGATCTGCTGAAGCTTGTTGCCAAACTCGTTCCACTGATGTCCGTAATGACACTTTCCTGGTGTCTATGGGGCTTCAGTCTGGCGTTTGCGCCCGGGCCGGGGACGATACCGTTTTCGGATCCCAATGTTCCCGCTCCTGCATTAACACTTCAGGAAATGATGGAACTGGAAGATATACATAAGGACGAGTCGATCAATCATGGGCGTGGTGGTTTTTTTGGCGGGAATGACTTTCTGAATTTTCAAGGCCACACTCCAGTCGCGGGTGCCCAGCGCCCCTCTTTTCCCAGTCGAAGACCGTTTTACCGTATTCCTCATTTATTGTTTCTTACGTTCCATATGCTGCTGTTTGTCGCGGCACCGATTCCCCTTTTGCTGTTGTTCGAACAACGGGTTCGCCCGGTTGGAATTTTGTTATTTGCAGTGATCTGGGGAACTTTGGTTTATTCGCCTGTCGCACATTGGGTTTGGGGCGACGGATGGCTGGAATCTCTTGGCGTCATCGATACAGGGGGTGGCCTGATCCAAGTCGCCATCGGCTTTTCCGCTCTTGCCTATGCCGTCGTTGCCCGAATTAATTTGTTTAAGGGAACCAATTTGTTTGAGGGGACGCTCGAGGAAGAGCCGCTTGTGGAACATAATTTTCAACAAACCGCCATCTTCAGTTTGGGAACGCTGGCCTATTGGGCAGGGACGTCAATCGTCAATAGTGCTCTGATCATGCATGCCGACGGGCAAGCTGTGATGGCGTTTGTGAACAGCCACCTTGCTGCAAGTGCAGGAGCGATATCTGGATTCATGGCTTCCTTGTTAATTCGTGGGCGGACCGATCATTCCGCCGCTTGCACGGGTGCGATTGCGGGTCTGATCGCGGTCGCCTCGGGTTGTGGGGCGATGTTACCGCAAACCTCCCTTATCACGGGTGGAACTGCGGCATTGTTTTGCTGTGTTGTTGTCGAGCTATTACATGTTCAGCGAAAGGGCCAAGAACCACTTTTCGTATTTGTGTTGCAGGGTTTAGCCGGAGCCGTTGGATGCGTTTTTGCCAGTATTTTTGCAACTTCTGGTGTGGCTGGCTTCCGCTGGGACGGCCGAGTGATTGAAGGGGCGATCGAAGGCAATATCGTTCAAATTGAGATTCAATTGTTGGGAGTCGCGGCTGCTGCGATCTGGGGATTCGTCGGTACACTGATCATTCTATTCGCCATCAGTTTCCTTTTCGGCGCAAAGACCGTTGATTCGAAAGACGTGGACATTGCTGCATCGTGAGGCAATAGTTTTTTTGTCGGAGAAGCAGTGTCTTGAAATCGACGCTCACTGTGTCGCTCGGCACTGCTTGACGTAAGACCGTCACGCAGTGGCACGGTTTTCCGTGGAACCCGTGTTTTCCCGATGAAAAATCCTGGCGTTGCCCATCGGGGCTAATCCTCAATTATGATGTGGCGCAACCGTGGGCGGAAGCCGCGCACGGCTTTATTCGGTCGCCGCTAAGCGGCTAAATATCTCAATGACCAAATTTGGATGACCGCATTCAGTCACATTGTCCACCGCGATAGGACCAATACGGCTTATATGACCTATACGCCCCATACGACCTATTGATAACAACCTTTCTCATGTTGTGTGTGCAATCCCAATAAAAAAACAACCCTCGGATGGCGTTTGCCAATCCGAGGGTTGTTGTGAAAAGTTCCGTGAAATGTCTTATTGCTGACAGATCAATCGATCAGTTTGCAAGATTCAATTCATTACCGGAAATCGTGTTCAAGCCTTGCCAGGCGTTGAAATCCATTGTGTCGTTCAGGAATCGAACGGTACCGTCGGCCATCAGGAAGTGAGCACCACCGGTGTGGATGCTGTGAGCACCAGGCCAGTTGTTGTTGATACCGAAGCAAGTCAGGTAGGTTGGCTGATAAGCGTATGGAGCACCAAAGCCACCCCAGAACGCTACGACAGCAGTACTCGATCCATCTGGATAAACAACGCCACCCCCCCCTGAACCCTGCGGAGCGATCCCTTGGCCAGCTGCATCGTTGTTGGTCTGGACACCAATCAAGCAAGGACGGAATACAGAGTTGTTTCCACCGGATCGAGCATGTCCACCACCATTATGGACGTGGCTAGGGATACCAGTATTCGCGTCGAAACCCGTTGTCGTGGTTTCACCGAGCATAATGGTATTCGAGGTGCCGTCTGTGATGTCAGCAATTCGCGTGTAGCAGGTAATGGAGAAAACACCGTTCAGAGTGCCCCCGGGACGATTCCACCAGTCCCAACCTTCGGCACCGGAGTAATTGGTCCAGCCAATATTAAACCGATTGCCCGCACCACCGAAACCCTGGTCCGTTGGACACTTGAATGCCGGGAACGAATAGGATTGCAGAGGTTGGCCACCGATTATCTGATTCCAGGCAGGTGCCGAGAAGTTGATCTGATTGTAGAGTGGGGCCTGGTCAATGTACGGGAGAATTGCAGAAACGAAACTATAGTTTCGTGGCTTATTCGACTGGCCAACGCCAGCACTGTTAAAGCCGCCACTGGCATAGAACCAGGCAACAGCCACTGGGAATCTTTGGTAATTGTCATGGTAATTGTGTAATGCCAAGCCTGCTTGTTTCAGGTTGTTCCGGCATTGGGTGCGGCGAGCTGATTCACGTGCTTGCTGAACTGCTGGCAACAACAAGGCGATGAGCACAGCGATGATTGCGATAACCACCAAAAGCTCAATCAATGTAAACCCGCGCCATTTTTTTCTGACCGCAATTTGATTCATACACCGCTCCCCTAAAAAACATACAAAACAGAAAACACCCGACCCGAAAGATCGGCGAAACTCGTTACTTGAATTAGTAAAATCTGTGACCGACCTCGAAACTGAGACCAGCCTGACCGAATGTTGTTGAAATCGTTGAAAGAAATTTTGCTTCAGAAATTTCGAGTGTAGAAACTCGATGCAAATAACGTATCGACATCTACCTGCGCAGTCAAGCAAACACTCTCTGAAAACTCATTCAGAATTCACATTGTATTCTTATTCTGTGGCGTCTGACGGGCAAAAGTTTGCCGGATTCAAGGCCGACGCTGTTTCGGGCTCATGATTACCTGGCGGAACTGCCGTTCGACCTCCCGACGAACGGTTTCATCCTTTTGTATCAGGTTTAATGCCATTTCCAGTATGTGATTCGCTTTAGAAGGTTCGCCCAACTGCCGACGGACCCACGCTGGTGCAAGATACGTCGATGCGACTTCGGCGGCAGCTTTGATTACGCGTTGGTAAAAGTTCGCAGTCCATGTAGTATTCGGGTGTGCATTCCTTTCGTGTTGTGTTTGGGGTCCAACAAAAAAACAACCCACGGACGGCGTTTGCCAATCCGAGGGCTGTTGAGAGAAGTTCCGTGAAATGTCTTATTGCTGACAGATCAATCGATCAGTTTGCAAGATTCAATTCATTACCGGAAATCGTGTTCAAGCCTTGCCAGGCGTTGAAATCCATTGTGTCGTTCAGGAATCGAACGGTACC
>CAILLA010000197.1 GCA_903834925.1 uncultured Schlesneria sp. | reverse complement strand
GGAAATGCTGCACGAAGAATTCCTCAAACCTCTGCCAGCAGACCCAGATCCAGTACAATTCTTCAGCAAATTGAAATCACTCTTCAACCTCTGCTTCTGAAATCCGATCCCCCAACCGAGGATCGCCTAAAGTGCAGTTAACAAAACAACACACCAAATCACCGAACATTCGTCCGCTCACTCCTACGACTATTTTGACACCGCCTCCTGTAAAACAAAATCCCTAAGGTTAAGCGAGCGCACATTTCTTGCGCCAACCAACCCAAAACGCCCAACCATCAATCGCAATAAAATCAGGTATCCATTCCACAGTTATTTTTATGTGCAACACAAACAATCAACCTACAACGGCTTCTCGAACACTTTTTACACAATCGCGGGCGGTCGCCGTCCTTCCTCATCCCCACTTCCGCCACCACTCCAAATAACCTCGCGATTCAGACCGCAACCTACGCGACATCAAGATCGCAACCTTTGAACATAACAACTAATATGCATACGCCCCAAGATCAATCGAAAGCGGATTTCGCAGCTTCCCAGCCTGATCGTACAGCGGGGCGCTCAGGCTGCTTCCACTACCGATTGCCGGACTTCCGCTAACTAATCGAAAATTATAAGCACCATTTGTCGCCGGATAATTGACGAAGATCTTCGTCGGATCACTAACGACATTTTCGCTCGCAACATTCTTCCAGCCGATCGGAGAGGTTAGCGAAATATTATGATCATCAGTTACGCCCGTAAGTGCTAACACATAGCTATTTGCAATATTGTTCCGCACGACGACATTCACAGGCGGTGCGCCACTACTGTTATTGAAAACACCCAGCCATACAACGCCTGACTCGACGCCCGGCTGATTGACAACCGTGTTGTTCGCAATTACCGAATTTGAAATCCCGTACATGGAAAGCCCATGATACGCTTCGCGCGCCGCAACGACATTATTGGTCACTGTCAGATTCGTCCATTCCCCGTCAAAAATCGACAGACCCTGCAAATAATCGTCGGAACCGCCGGTCGGCAACACGGGGATCGTCGAATAAGCACCCGTTGATGCTATGACAATATTCCCGTCGATAACGACATTACTCGTCAACAAACCGCCAACGGTCCAGCCTTGCATCCCATCATGATGTCCTCCACAATTCCATAGACCATAATGATTCGTCACGACGTTGTACTGAATAATCGAATTGCTCGCGGTGAAATCGATTCCGTCGTCCGCGAAATAGTCGACAGCGTTGCTTTTCAAAATGATACCATCTCCGCTGATTCCAATACCCTCCTGTACGTTTCTCACGGAATTATTAACGAGTGTTGACGAGGTCCCTTCAAAGCTGATGCCTGAAAAAGCTGCCAGGTCCGCCCAGTCGCTTGGCGTCCAGTTTCTGGCATCCGCCTGGGAGTAGAATGAGTTTCTGTCAACGAGAATGTTGTCGCAGTCGGTAAATCTTGATAAGAAATATTCAGTGTCATTCGCCGGCCTCGTACTAGCGATGGTCAATCCCCTGAACACCCAATGCGATATGCCAGCAGCCACCAATTGATCAAGGACTGGCACACTGCCCGGTGCCGCCTGAATTGTGATGAAATCCGTGTTAACAAACTTTCCGATACTAGCATTTAACGAAACACTGCCGTGATCTCCACTAAACAAGTAAATCAGATCACCCGCATGAACAACGCCACTGGATTTGTCCTGCCCATTAATGAGATTCGCAGCAATAATGCTGGCGAGCGAACCCCAAGGCCTCGCCTGCGAACCATCCCCATTCATGCTGCCCTTGATCGGGTCCGAATAAAAAATATGGACAGGCCTCTTTGGCGTGGAGCAACCAATTCCGCTACCGACAGTCTGGGCATTGAGAGATGAACAGGCTGCAAAACACAATAATGCGAACGTAAGCATGGACCGTGAAAACAGAGTCATAATGTATCCTTGATATTTAGCGTTACAAGACAAGAACTGAAACACAAAAGCGAACGGAAGTTGACCTTAAATCAACACGTTTTTCCGGCCGCATAACAACCCCTTTGCCTGGCCCGCAGCAAAGAAGCGTTCATTACTCAACCTGGATACGACATTCACCGATAAGCTACAGCGCTACTTGAGCGACTGACCGCTAGTCACCGAAACCCTCCCCCTTCTGTGTTAAAATAATCGCCAACTTCATTAAGGCTACCTCGCCGCAACTGACCTACTGACGCCATCAAACTCAGTAACATTGGAATTCGCCAAGCCGGCCAGAACCCGAAACCGTTTAACCGCACTCAAACAGAACCAACAAACTCCGCGAAGCAACGCCTCCACGCCTACGTCAACACACAATTCACGGGAACGCTAATGCGACATCAGCCTGGCCAATGATTGAGGTCGCCAGTATTACAGCCAACCAAACTCAGATCGGATGAAAGGCAAGATTATTAAAATACAGTTAAAGTCAAGCGACTGCCAACAGATGAGCGATGATGCAACAAGAATTGCCGAAGCAGATCAAAATCGAATCAAAAAAGCACGATAGCAAAAAAGGTGAGCGCGCATCGAAATTGAGATTGCGATTAGCTGGTAGAAAATAGCTCAATTCTACACAATGTCAAACGTTATTCTGCTTAGTTTTGGTTTTGCCCCGAACTTTAACGAATCAGCAATCGACAGCCCAAAAATGGAATGACTATTATCGGTACAACAATTTGTTTTACCGAAGAAAAGAGATGTGCTATGAAACAAACGACACCGCAAGATTTCGCTTATTGTTCACAATTCTAATCAAGCTGATTATCCGCTGAGAGTATTGAAATCCATCAATTTTAATGTTTTTTTGTTCTCGCCAGAAATCCTTTATGAGGAATCTTCGGCTTGGATTCCGATTTGTTAACCAGAGGTTGTGAGCTTGGATTTATTGATCTCGAAGGCTTAGAACATCGGGGAATACCTGATTTTGCTGAACGTTTTTTGAATGGATGTACTGGAGAGGATCAAGGAGAAAAGTCGGACGCGAGGCGAGCGACTCTTCGCGACTGGTTCCAGGCAGCGTGGTGACATCGTCCATTTGCGATGGCCGTAGTCGGGTGAATTTTTGGACGGCATGGGCTATTCTGACAATACCGCATGCCTTTGATGCCCGATCTGAAACTCCTTTTACGCATCAGCTGCATTATTCTACCCAAAGCCGTTTGTTCAGAAAGGACCTCTCAAACCCAATCCAATAAAGAGAGATTTGTGGGGAGCGTGTGGGGCTAGAATGGAACGCCTTACAAAGAAGTCGCGCCGGTCAAAGGGCCGCCGGCAAATGGACCTAAGCCCTAAAGTCGCCCAGAATCGACTTGAGAAATCAGCTTCATCTGACGCCCAGCACATGTCGAACAAACTGCTTCACAGATTCAACAGTACGTCCTGAATTCAGCCAGAACTTAAGAATAAGAACGATCGCTTGTGCTCGCGTGGCATCAAACGCCTTGAATTGATATTCCCTGAGCTTCACTAGCTGACGGAGCTTGGTGATGAATTCATCGTTTTGATCCACGCCTCGAATTTCCGCAGCGCGGAGCCAATCTTCGGCGATCCCCAATTGACTTGCGGCGGTGCGGCGCCGAAGACGCGTTCTCACAAGAGGATCTTTGTTTTCACGTACAGTTGCCGCAATCACCGAAATCGATTCATTATGAGCTCGATGCAACAGTAATGGCTCCTCGATGACACCAATACCTTCCTCAAGCCAGGCTCGGAAGGAATAAACCCAGTCTTCCGAATTCACTTTCGCATCAACGGGACCGTATTTGTCGATCAATTTCCGGCTGAACGCAGCACAGGCCCCCGTTGCACCGCAATGCCAATACATTGGATGACGAGTTCGATCAGGGACAAATGCGACATTCGTCGTGACAAGGCCAGTCGATTTGCTGTTGACGTCAATATCCTCGAAATACGAGACAACCAGATCGACGGGATGCTTTTGATCAAGCCAGCGTGCAACCAGTTTTTCGACGCGCGTCGGGATGGAAATATCGTCGCCAGCCTGACAGACCAAAAACTGACCAGAACTCATTGCCATCGCAAGACTGATATGACGAGCGAGACCCATATTTTGCGAATTACGATTGAGGACAATCTTGTTCGGGCCGCGATAATTCGCCGCCTCAGACCGCATGATTTCAAAAGTCTCGTCTGGAGAGCAATCATCCGATAAAATGATTTCGATCGGTTGAAAAGTCTGGTTCAAGACACTCTGAACCGCTTCGCGAATAAACGATTCCTGTTTATAGGCAATCAGAATCACGCTGACGAACGGGCGATGGGTCGAGCCTGATAAACGATCTCGCGGCGCGGCTTCATCCCCCGGCCCGTCGGATTTCATTTGTTTTTTTTCACAAAACGAAACGCCGTCTATAGGTGCAATCACACGATAATTCGAGGGAACATCTGGCATGTTTCTTTTCGTTGCGATATGGCGCGGGGTGCTTTTGGTGGATTTTTCACCAGACTCAGTTTCAGCAGTCCGCCAAGTTGCTAGCGGAGAATAAACTTTCCCACCTCGTGAACCAGAATTTTATCGAGACGCGCATCCGCCTTGCAAGGAACGCTGAGCATTTGATGCTAGGGACTGCGGAATCCCAGCGAGAATACCCCTCGTATTCTACGCCACAATTTGGTCGGGCGAGACGACGGAATCAGCGAAGTCAGGCATTCCAGGCAGATAAAGCTGCAAGCAAACAACAGCATTAGGCCGGTGCCGATTCGCAAACTGAACAAGGGAATGAACGTTGCAGCGAACGAAAGGCCTACTGCGATTGTCGCCACAACCATTGTCTTGCAGGTTGATTTTGATGGAACGTAGTCATGCCGAACATGAACAATGAAATACACGAATAGAATATTAAAGACGTAGAGCCCGGCGAACGCAACGCCCGCACCGTCAACACCGAGCCATATCACACCTATCCAAACCAATCCGACATGAACGATTGCTGACGCAATTTCGGAGAAAACAAACGACCTTCCGTCACCGCGAGCGATAATAATAAACCCCATTGGCCAAGAGATGATACGCCCCAGCAACCCAAGAACTTGCCAGCGTAAAATTCCGGAGGCACCCGAAAATCGCTCAGAGTACATCACCCAAATCAGTAGATCCGAAAGAACCAGCGCCCCGATAAGTCCAGGTACAGCTAAAAGGATAGCCATTTTTGCCTGCTGGTTAACGAGCTGATTTTGCTTTTCAACATCGCCAACCAGATTGGCTAAGCGAGGCAAGTAGTCGCTCCCCATGCCCTGCAGTACAAATCCGACATAAATGCTGCATATGGCGAAAGACGATTGGTAAAGCCCCACTGCCGCATCACCCAGATGGCGGTTAATAACTAGACGAATCACATAGGCAGAGAACGACGTTGCCACGCCTGCCACGACGAACGACATTCCGAGGGTGAGCATTGACCTCGACAATTCCCACGTCTCAATCCACGTGATGGGTACCGGTTGCACTATAACACGCCGCGCGTACCACCAACTAGCGATCATTTGACCAGCCGCCGCTGCGATGAGAAATGGAATGATCCCAGACTGTTTGAAATACAGCATAATTGGAATCGCCAACAGCGTACTCCAGAAAGCTCCGATTACACTGATCGCGGCTAGGTCGTTAATTCGTCTTAAACCAGAAAGCAGTCCGCCCTGGCCAGCTTGAATCTGCGAAAATAATACAACCACAGATAATGAGCAAATCGCCCACACATGCTGGTTATTACCAAACGTGAGCATGCTCGCGGGATATGCTAGTAACAGCGTAATAAATATTCCTGCCAGCCCAGTGACTGTGACCATTCGGCGATAGGCGCGGATCGTTCGAGCGATCCGCAAAGTATCACCCGCGCCGGACGCTGCCGCAATCTCCCGAACTGCACTTTGCCCGAGTCCAAGAGACGCCACACCCTGAATAAAAAGCGTGAACGTGGAGTACAACCCCATCACCCCAAATAATTCTGGCCCCAATTGCACAGCCAGTATTTTTGTTCGAAGCGCACTTAACCCGACATTAATTACTGACGAACCACCCAACAAAGCACTTGTCTTAAGTATTTGACTGTAACTTTTTTCCTCTAGGTCTGTCATAGCTTGCGTAGCTCCTTGGCGGGATTGCCTGCGGCTACTACGTTCGCTGGAATCGATCGAGTGACGACGCTGCCGGTACCAATTACAGAGTTCTCGCCAATTGTAACGCCACGCAACACCATTACACGACTACCAAGCCATACGCCATTTTCGATATTGACTGGCCCGGTCCGCCCCACATCAGTATGTCGCTTCACAGGATCGAGATCATGAAAATCACAGTCAAAAATCCCCACCATGTCGCCAATAAGACAGTTTTGTCCAATCTGGACGGAGTTCATTGCCACGATTGAAACGTTATTACTAACATATGTTCCATCGCCAATCTGGATACACGCATTTGGACTGCGCGGTTGAAGCAGAATCGCTCCATTGCCCATGCGGGGCGCGTCGCAATAACCGAATGTGACGTTGTCGCCAATTATCAGCGTGCCTGCACCATCACCCAATCGCACCGGAACATGTAATTTGAGACCGCTTTTGCAGGAGAATGACTCAAGTGATCCTATTGCCTGAAGCTCAAACGCGATTTTATACCACCATCGTCGCAATCGCCGGACGCGACGAAGCGACACCACAATAACCCTCGCAAGTTGTTTGGGAATCAAGTACCGGATAGCGAATAGTGAATCGCGCTTCATCGACTGTAAAAGGCTCCAATTGTCTCGATCACTCTTTGACATTGTTCAGTCGACAAATGGGGGCCTGCCGGCAATGTCAGTACTTCCTGGTGAATGCGATGTGCAATCGGCTGTGAAGAAGGCGATAATTGAAGTTCCGAATAGGCCGTTTGCTCATGCGGTGGGATCGGATAGTGAATAATCGTGCCCACGCCCTGGTCGGCCAGAAATTTTTGCAGTTCTGCACGTTGCGGCGAACGAATTACAAAAAGATGGTAGACATGGTGCCCCCAGGCGCGCTCGACGGGCAACGTCAAAGGCATGCTCGACAGTGCTTCAAGATATCGCTTGGCGATGGCGTAGCGCCGTCCATTCCAATCATCCAGATGACGCAGTTTCACCCGCAAAACAGCGGCGTGAATCTCTTCAAGCCGGCTATTGTATCCCTTAACATCGCAAACATAACGCACTTTCGAGCCATAATTCCGCAAAACTCGAAACTGTTGCGCAAGCTTCTCGTCATTTGTTGTGATTGCCCCGGCATCGCCCAAGGCACCAAGATTCTTGGTTGGATAGAAACTCCATGCAACCGCGTCACCATGACTACCAATCTTACGATCTTTGTAGATCGCGCCATGTGCCTGAGCCGCATCCTCGATCACACGCAAACCATACTTGCGGGCGATCTCAAGAACTGGGTCCATATCCACAGGGTGCCCATAGAGATGTACGGGCATGATCGCCTTGGTTCGCGGTGTAATCGCGGCCTCAATGCGCGAAGGATCAAGATTGTAAGTAGCCTCATCCGGTTCGACCGGCACTGGCGTCGCTCCGGCATGGCTTACTGCGAGCCACGTGGCGATGTAGGTATTGCTCGGAACAATCACCTCATCTCCCACGCCGATTCCAAATGCACGAAGACAAAGATGCAGAGCCTCTAGCCCATTTGCAACGCCAATCGCGTGTTTGGATTGCGTATAAACAGCCCACTCTGACTCGAACGCTTCCAGCTCTGGACCAAGAAGATACCATCCGCTAGAAAGTACACGCGCGATTGACTCGTCGATTTCGGCGCGCAATTCCTTGACTTGCGCACCAAGATCAAGAAACGGGATGTTAGCCATAGGATTGTTTGCCATGCTGCTTTGTTCAAGGGGAATCGCTATCGTCCGAGACGATCTTTAGAAACTCATCATAATTTCGGATGTAGTCGGCTGCATCGTATTTCTCGGATGCCAACACCATGAGAACGGCGTCTTCAGAATACTTATACTGAATCCCCCATACTCTCGCCGGAATGTACAACGCTTGACGTGGTGAATTGAGCGTCACTTCATCGCGATTCTTGCCATCGTCGACAACGACACGGCAACTGCCTTTGACACAGATGAGTAGTTGCTCCAGAGAGCGATGCGCATGCTCACCACGAACATCCTTGCTCGGGACATCGTATACCAGGAAATATCGCTTCGGCGTAAACGGGAGATGAGCCCCAATTTCACCGAAAGAAAGCATCCCTCGCAAGTCGGCGATCTCGGGCATATTGATCAATCGCACGGACGGGACTTTTGACAAGTTAGAAACACCTGAGCCCTGAGCGGCGTCAGAGGTAACAAATTCGCTAATTCCCGTTTCAGCATACCCCTCAATACGGGCCGGATTCCCACGCACAATTGCGTTGGGCGGGACATCCTTGGTCACGACGGAGCCTGCGCCAACCATTGCATTCATGCCAATCGTGACACCTGCAAGAATTGTGGCATTGGCTCCGATCGATGCACCATGTCGAACGAGCGTCGGAACGTAATCTCTTGAATGATCCTTACTTCGAGGATAAAGATCATTGGTAAACGCCACGCCCGGTCCAATAAAAACATCGTCTTCCAAGGTCACCCGGTCCCAGACAAAGACTCCACATTTTAGAGTCACTCGATTGCCGATGACGACATCATTTTCGATGAAGACATGGTCACAGATGTTGCAATCCGTACCGATCACGGCACCAGGACAGATGTTGACAAAAGCCCAAATCCGGGTTCCTGCTCCAATATTTTTAGAACCGACTAATGCGGTTGGATGTTGCATGACGTCTTTCATGAATTCGACCTCCATTTCTACCAAAACTCAGGAGAATCCTGTGATACGTCACACGTCGTGTTCGGCGCAGGAAGCCAAACAATGCAGTGTACAGCTTCTACTTGCCATATCAACCCTTTAACCCGAGTCGCTCACCCGAATAGCGACCTGCGACAGCTTGATCACACCACTCCTTATTCGCGAGATACCAATGCACGGTCTTTTTCAAGCCGCTTTCAAAGGTTTCCGCAGGACTCCAACCGAGATCCTGCCGGATCTTACTGGCGTCGATCGCATAACGGTGATCATGACCCGGTCGGTCTTTGACAAAAGTGATCAGCTTTTCGTGAGGACGATGGTTCGAATCCTGATTCGCCTCGTCCATCAACGCACAAATCGTTCGCACGACATCAATATTCTTTCGCTCACTGTTGCCGCCAATATTATATGTCTCACCGATTCGGCCGCGTTCGAGAACTACAACCAGCGCACGAGCGTGATCATCGACATACAGCCAGTCGCGGATATTTTCCCCCTTGCCGTAAACGGGCAGTGGCTTTCCTGCAAGAGCCGATGTAATCGTGAGCGGAATCAATTTTTCCGGGTATTGAAAGGGGCCATAATTGTTCGAACAATTCGTCAATACCGTTGGCAGGCCGTACGTTCGGTTCCATGCACGCACCAGATGGTCAGAAGCCGCCTTGCTGGCTGAGTAGGGGGAACTTGGGTCATAAGGAGTCTGTTCGGTGAATAACCCTTCGTCACCGAGAGAGCCATAGACTTCATCGGTTGAGATGTGATGGAACCGGAACGCTCCTTGTTGTTGAAATGGCAGGGACTGCCAGTGTCGTCGACTCGCTTCCAGCATGATGTACGTGCCGACGACATTCGTTTGAATAAAAGCGCTAGGACCATCAATCGAGCGATCAACGTGTGATTCTGCGGCCAAATGCATGACTGCATCCGGACGATGTTGCTCGAAGACATTCTGCACCGCAACGGAATCGCAGATATTGACCTTCTCAAACACGTAACGTGGATTGGAACTGACCTGATCCAGCGTGCTGAGATTTCCCGCATACGTCAAACAGTCGACATTCACGACGGAGTGTTGAGTCTCAGAAATTAAATGACGGATAACTGCCGAACCGATAAAGCCAGCTCCACCCGTGACGAGGATTTTCAAAATTCTTTCTCCTGAAGAGACATCCGACTTTATTGAAAACAGTGTTTGATCCCTGAGAGGCCAGATTGGGATCACACGATTTCCGCTCAAGCCTTGAAGATTTTCTCGCGTCCCGCTTTAACATTCTTCGTGGCGTTTCGCGTATCAAGCACCATCCGGCTGTGCTCGACGATAAAGTCGTGATCGTAGGCAGTATGGTCTGTCGAGATCAGCACGCAGTCTTGAGCCGCAAGGTACTCCGGCGTTAACGCCTGACTGATCATCTCAGGAAGACCTGGATAATGACGCATCTTGGGCAAAGTCGGAATGTGCGGATCGTTATAGCTCAACACTGCACCGCGCTTGATCAGCAATTTCATCAGCTCGAAGGTGGGGCTTTCCCGGGGATCGTCGACGTCTTTTTTATAAGCCGCACCAAGAATCCCGATCTTACTTCCCTTGATTGGCTTCCCAGCGTCATTCAAGAACTCGGCAAGCTGACTGACCACATAATGTGGCATGTGCGTGTTGATCTCGCCCGCCAACTCGATGAACCGAGTTTGTTCGCCCCATTTTCGAGCGAGCCAGGTCAGGTAAAACGGATCGATTGGAATGCAGTGACCGCCAAGCCCGGGGCCCGGGTAGAACGCCTGAAAGCCGAACGGTTTTGTCTTGGCCGCGTCAATCACTTCCCAGACATCAATGCCCATCTTGTCGTAGAGCATTTTCAATTCGTTGACCATCGCAATGTTGACCGCGCGATACGTATTTTCCAGAATTTTCGCCGCCTCGGCGACCTCCATACTGGAAACCCGCACGACCTTGACAACTGCGTGACCGTACATCGAACAGGCCAAGTCGCCACTCGTGTTGTCGTAGCCACCGACAACTTTGGGAATCGTTGATGCTTCAAAGTTGGGATTTCCAGGATCTTCACGTTCCGGGCTGAACGCCAGAAAGTAATCCTTTCCTGCTTCCAGTCCCGTCGCATTCAATACCGGGAGTACATTTTCACGAGTCGTTGTCGGATGAGTTGTGCTTTCAAGAACAACAAGTTGCCCCGGTCGCAAAGTCTTTGCGATGGCGTGAGCCGTCCCTTCAATGTAGCTGAGATCGGGATCTCGGCTTTCATTCAGAGGTGTCGGCACGCAGATAATGATGCAATCTGCTTCACCGAGACGCCCCATGTCGGATGTCGGTTCAAATTGCTTTTTCTGAATGAGATCAGCAATCGAAGAACTGTCGATATGTTTGATATAGCTCTGGCCAGCCTTCAGCTTATCGACCTTCGACTGGTCGACATCAAAGCCCATTGTTCGAAAGCCAGATCGGACAAATGCCCGAATCAAAGGCAGGCCCACATAGCCCAAGCCGATAACCCCGATTAAAGCCGTCTTACCAGCGATCTTTTCCGCAAGTCCATGTGTAATCATTGTCTATTCGCGTCTATCGTAAAATGATTTAACCGAGCGATCGACGCAGAATCAAAACCGAATCAAAACCGAATTCTGCAACAAATTTGATTTTCAGTGGCACATTTCAGATTCTTTTGGACATGACTTGTCGAGTCATTAAATGCCCTCAAAAAACGATTCACTTTTTCCCTGCTTCAACTAAACTAATCAGATAACGTCCATAATTCGTCTTGGCCAGCGGGTGAGCTAAACGGAGCAGATGCTCGGAGTCAATATACCCATATCGCCAGGCAATTTCCTCTGGGCAAGCGATTTTCAGTCCCTGACGGTTCTCAAGCACCGAGACAAAGGTGGCTGCATCAAGTAGTGAATCGTGCGTTCCCGTGTCGAGCCATGCGCTACCTCGTCCGAGGATTTCCACATGCAACCGGTGAGAATTCAAATAGGCGCGGTTGACATCGGTGATTTCCAGCTCACCCCTCGCAGAGGGTTTCAGATCTTTTGCAATTTGAAGCACATCATTGTCGTAGAAGTACAGGCCAGTGACCGCATAATTTGACCGCGGCACCTGCGGCTTTTCTTCAAGCGAGATGGCTTGGCCATCAACCCCGAATTCGACGACACCATAGCTGCGAGCATCCTGGACGTGATACGCAAACACGGTTGCGCCGGCAACACGCTTGTCAGCGGCGTGCAATGAAGTGACCAAATCATGACCGTAGAAAATGTTATCACCCAGGATCAGACACGACGGATCACGACCGACAAACGGGGCACCGATGATGAATGCCTGGGCCAATCCTTCGGGACGTGGTTGTTCGGCATAGGCCAGTTCGATGCCCCATTGCGATCCATCCCCGAAGAGTCGGCGAAAAAGGGGTAGATCTTGCGGAGTACTGATAATCAGAATTTGCCGCATCCCCGACAGCATCAACGTCGACAAGGGATAGTAAATCATCGGCTTGTCGTAGATCGGCAGCAATTGCTTGCTGACGACATGCGTCACCGGGTAAAGCCGAGTTCCCGACCCACCAGCAAGAATTATCCCTTTGCGATGATACTCTTGATTACCCGGCATACCCCCCCCCATTAAGTAAAACCCTGCCCAATCGGGATAATTTTAACCGCCGATTGTCATAACGCAACGCCTCGGAGACTTGCTACTTGAAAAATTCACAATTTATCAATTAAGAACCCTTTGAAACGAATTCGCGTAAAAAACAGAGCAATGATTCGTCTGGCGGCCGTTGTGCTGGAGCCTGTAACGAAGTTGAAGCGGCAACTCGATTCGCATGCATCTCGATGGCACGATCAAGCACCGAGTCCAGTTCCGATTCAGAATCGGCGATCAGCCGATTTGGAGAAGGAGTAAAATGTCGCACCGTCGCCACCTGGTGATCGTTACGCGTCTCGCCAAACCTGGCTTGCCGCGGCATCACGACAATCAATCGATTGGCGTTCATCGCAGTAATAATCGTACCGATGCCCGCATGTGCAACAATCATCTCGGACTGATTGAACATTTGCTGATAGACTGCCGGTGTCATAAAACGGATGAAATCGCAATTCTTTGGGACGTAACTTCCATTCGCAATTTGGGCCACCGCTCTCTTGGCTTGAACGTCAGGACGCGAACCGATCCATTCATCAAAGGCTTTGACTAATCGATCAAACGGTTCATTCCCGACGGTCAACAGAATCATCCCCGATTGAGGTTGCCCCTGTACGAAATTTCTCACGTACTTTACGAGTGACTCGTCAGGACCCCACTCAGCCGCTTGAAGATTTTCCGTAGCCCGCCCGGGCCTTTGCGCCTCCCTGGCGATCCAACCGTTTAGCACGCCGGCCAGTTCCGCTTCTGAATCTGCAACCATCATGAGTTCAGAGCGTTTAAAATGTCGAACCGTTGCCAGTTGATGTTCGTTCCGCTGTTCTCCGAAAGCGGCTCTTTTCGGCATCACGATGATTGGTTTCTGGAGTTCGAGGGCCGTGATAATCGTCCCCATTCCAGCGTGCGAGACGACCAGTCGCGCTTCTCGGAATCGCTTCGCGAAATCATCCGGAGCCAAGCACCTGACGTATTCAAAACTCGACGGAAGATATTGTCCATCGCCGATTTGAGCGAAAATTTTTTCGTCGCTCGGATTTGTTGAGGCCCAATGATCAATCGCCTTGATCATGCGATCGAAGGGATCCATGTTCCCGACGGTAACAAATATCATATGACGGCTCCGTGATATTCAATACCGTCTGTTCCAGAAAGATGTTCCCATTGCGTCAAGGTTGTGTCGGCGTATTTCACCGCGAGACGCCCCGAGAGCGACAATTCTTCTGCGTTCGCAATACTGTCGATCCACAACGTCCGCGCGCCAAACCAATTTCCCAGTCGAATGGCGATATAACCCGGCGCGGCCCCGGTCGTCAGGACGACATTCGGTCGCACGCGAAGCAGAATCCAGAACATTTGGATGGCCATCAGCAGCATTTTCAGCTTTTGAAAGCGGGTCGCTTCGGTGACAACGCGAAAATCCGCCCCGTCGACCATTGTCTTGTACGAGGGGTCAGTCGTCACAAACGTCAAATCACAATCACTGAACGCGGGACGCAGCCTTAACAATTGAATCCAATGTCCTCCACGTGACGCGATCGCCAGAACCTTCTTTCGTTTTGAACCAGCCTGCTTTTTTGTTGTATTGTCCGTCATTTCCAGATTCTTTGAATTGATTTTCTGCGTGGATACGACACCGGAAATTCTGATCAACTGGCGCGGGAGCTATCGTCCCTTTCCCACACATATTGATCCAGTTGCTGAAGTTGCTTTTTCGCACGACGCTTGGCAGTCAGGTTCACAAAAAGGTAGACCGGTACACACGGCCAAAGCGAAGGATTTTTCAGGATATCCCAAGACGCCTTCGAATAATTCTTATCATCGTTCGCGAGCAATTCCGGAAACACGTTCGCCAATTGAAATCCGCCCAGTCGGCTACGGGTTTTGATTTTAATCAACCCCGCGAGCGTCGCCGGTGCTTTGACAATCGACCGTGCCGCTTCAACGGCGGCGCGCTCGTGCGGTTTGAATAACACGCGGATATAGCCATCGTCTGCGATGATATTCGGAAACCGTTCAAATCGACGTCGACCTTCGTCGGATAACGCATAGACCCCCACCCCCATCATTCCCGAACGGGTATAGGGCAGGGCCATCCAGACGCGATAAAACGCTCGTACCGCCCAGGATGCGTTGGAAAAATCCATCTCCATTCGAGGGGCGGCCGCCAACACCGTTCCACCCTGAAGCGTTCGCTCGACTTCACGAATATCGTTCGGCGACAGAACCACATCGGCGTCCATGTAGAACCGAGGAAACCCCTGTGCGACATCGTCACCCAGATTCATCGCATGAACTTTGGATGCCACGTCAGTCTCGACGACGGTTACGCGACGATCCTCAAATGTTCGAGCGACTTCTGCCGTGCGGTCGCTACAACCATTGCAGGCCACAACGACCTGCAACGACGCAGAAGACCCTTCACCGAGCAACCGGCTTAAACAACGACCGATCGTTGTTTCCTCATTATGAGCCGGAATGACGATCGAAACCATGCCAATATCCTGTTACAGATTTTCAATGACGCTTGAAACGCTCTGTGTGACGCTCACGTCTGACAAAACCCAATCCGCCGTCAACGACTCTCGGATGCACAACCAAACCAACAATTCGATCGATGAAGGAGAACTATAAAAATAACAAACTCATTATTGAGGAGAAAGCGTCGTAAAATCGGTCCGCTCATCGGGCTCACTTCGATGAAGTTTTGAACCAATTCAACCGCTGCGGTCAGTCGACCTGACGAAACAGCGGATACTCAAGCACGACGTCATAATAGCCAACTACTGAACTGTTGCCGAATCAGCGAAGCCGCGATGCTTCACTTAACGTACAGACTTTCCAGCCGCGAACATGAGCCGTTTCAAGCAACCGCCTGGTCAGGTCGAGGACGTAATTCGAACGATCCTCATCACGATCGAAGTCATGCATCAGCACAACGCCTCCTCCATCACGTTCGACTGCTTGCACGACGGAATCGGGGTCAGGCCGAGGATTAAAGGTATCACCTGAAACCACAGTCCACCATCCAAAACGAACCCCATGCCGAATTGCAGTCAACCACGTCAGGAGATTCAGTTTGCCATACGGCGGGCGAAAAAACGTGAAATCAACACCGTACTGGACGAGCGTCGCAAACCCGCGTTGGACGTCTGTAACACTTCGCCACGGTGATACTTTCAAGGCGTTCAAGTGGTCCTGAGAATGGCTAGCCAGCTCATGTCCTTCATCCCGCATCCGCCTGATAACTTCTGGGGTCGACTGGACACGATGACCCAGTAGGAAGAAGGTTGCTTTCGCACCCATTTTCGCCAACAAATCCAGCACTTGCGGTGTCGTAACGAGGCTCGGCCCGTCGTCATACGTCAAGATCAGCACATGCTCCCTGCGACAAAAAAAACGAAGTCGTTTTTGCTCGACAATCCTGGCGGCGAAAGGGGAAATGTAAGCTGCCACCAATAAAAAGCCCACCACCACGATCCAGAATATCAAAAACACGGTCCGCCTCATATTCGGTTTGGGAGTATTCGCAGCGTCAAATGGCGTAGCGTCGAGTCCATCGCTGAATGCTCGGCCCCAACTTAACGCCCCACGGTGGCGACCATGGCCTGGCGAAACTTCTTGGCGCTCAATTCCCGGACATCCCCTCTCGCGCCAACCCAGCGGCAACCCCAGTAGATCACTCGAAAGCCACCACTTAACATGAGCAACCCGCGGCTCACAACACGAGCCAATCCCCCTTGTCGTTTTTGAATGAAGTAGAGCAGGCTCCGCTGCGCCTCACGCTGCATTTCAGCAGGATTCTGAGCGGACGACATTCCTCCATAATGGATGATTGTCGCTCCACTGTAGAACCAGACTTCCCAGCCGGCATTTTCCATCCGCCAGCACCAGTCCATCTCTTCGCCATACATAAAATACGCTTCGTCCAATCCGCCGATCTTGTCAATGACTTCCTTACGAACCAACATGAAGCACCCGGCGACGACATCGACCTTTCGGTTATCCGTGTAATCCCACCACAACATCCGCTCCCGACCAAAAAACTCGCTTTTCGGAAATAGCCGATGCAGGCCAAAAGTCGAAATAGAAAGATTCAAAAGGCTTGCATACCGGAAGCAGTTTTTTTGTAACTGGCCGTTGGCATGGGTATTGCGAATACCCACAGCACCTGCGTGCGGATGCTGATCGGCAAACGCAATCGTTTTCTGAATTGCATGATCGAGGACAACGGTGTCAGGGTTCAGCAACAGAACGAAACGCCCTTTGGCAATTTCAATTCCTTGATTGTTTGCTGCGGCAAATCCCTTATTCTGGGAATTGCGAATGAGAATGGCTTGCGGAAATTCCTGTAGAACCATTTCCGCAGAGCCATCAGTAGAAGCATTGTCAACGAGTATCAACTCCAATGCGATATCATTCGTTTCCCGATACACAGACGCGAGACATTGCCGCAGTATCTCCTTCGTATTCCAACTTACAATAATAACCGATACTTCAATCATAATTGACGCACTTTCATTTACAATTAACGTATTGTCGTACAATCGCACGTTTTTTGTTCGAGAGACCACAAATCATTGGCGTTAACGATATCCAGCGTGAAAAACGCTTGAAACTTGTGTTGCTGGGGGGTGTAGTCTGGAAGCGACCGTAGAGTTCAAAGAGCTTGCCGTATTTCGAGCAGATGGTAAAACGGAGGGGAGCGCGATTCCGATGAACCATAAGATATCAATTTGACCGAAGTAACCCACACCAATAAAATTCACGGTATGAACGAAAAGCGACACTCCAATCGCCCAGAGCAGAAAAACATCCTCCGGTGAACGCTCCACTCGCCGCCAAGCCCGGCCAACACTCGCAAACCCCATTGCAATCAACAATAAAAACAAAATAAGCGTCAACCCACCTGCTCGAACCACAACTAATGCGTATTGGATACAAACGTCGCCACCTTGGACCGACCAATGCTCGATATTTTGCACTCCAAAAAGGGCCCATTCATTGAAATGTGCGATCACCTCATCAATCAGGTGTGCCCGATGCCAACCGGTCGATCCACCAACAAAATCCGTCCTGGCAATCAAGTGCCAGATCGGGGCTTTTTTGACAAAATGCAAAACAATCATGCTCAAAAGAACGAACCAACGAACAGCGGCCATCCATTTTCGAAGCGGTAACATGGCGAGTCCGACAAGCCCAGCAAGCAGTCCGGTGATCGGTGTACTTGATGCGCAGCAGGCGATGATCACGAGCGATGAAAACATCCCTACGACCGACAACGATCGAGCGAAACCTTTCGAGAAGAGCTGCGTGGCAATTAACGGAAAAATCGCCGCCCAATAGCAGCCTGCCAGGATGGGGTGCGAATATGCGCCTTGACAGCGAAGTTTCCCCAAACGCGTTGCCGTGATTTCCGGAACGCCACCAAAAACGGCGAACAGATTACGAGTGGTGCTGCGTTCGATCAGAAAAATAAACGCAACTGGAACGCTGATGACGGCCAGACCGTAGATCAAGCTTCGGACGTCGTTCAAGTCCCTGATTAAAATGCGAGCCATAAAGTAGGCACCCAACGACTCAGTCAGCATCCCCAGTCTCCACGTGAAACCGGATGCCCCACCTGTGACTGTAGCCGAAATCAATTCCATGAAGGACATTAAAAGAAAAACTAAGTCCATTCGATTCCATCGAAACCCTCGAAATTCCTGGCGCAGGATCAGCCTCGCCCAGCCGAATAGCACCATCAGTCTCATGAAGTTGAAATCGAAGCCAGCGATGACAAGTCGCTGCCCAACCGCCATAAACGACCCGCACGCCAGAATCATGATCATGGCATGGCGGCGTGGGACCACCACCATCGCAAATCCAAACAACAGCAACAGGCTCACACCGACAGGATGCAGCGTGCTCTTGCCATGAAAATCGCTATGACCAAGCTTTTGTATTAATTCATCTTCCATGGGAACAAACCTCAAACTGACTGCGCCGTGAAGCGAGAGTTTCCTGCCTGGCCAACACGTGTTCGCGCCAAAATCTCGGAGTGAGTGGAATATGCTGACATTTCATTGCGATCTGAGCAAGTATATTTCGGTTATGTGTGAGGCGTCACCATCGGCGATTTCCCGTGTCCTTGCCCGACAATGATCACTTGTGACGCGAGAAACTCGCGAAGCCAACCAAACGACAACATCGATAACAGTCGATCTCGACGACGATAGATCCGGTATTCGATTTTTGTCACAGCCAATCCGACACCCGCGAACCATTCTTCAATCATTCGTCGAGTCGTCATTCGTACGTGTGTGCGATCAAGAATACCAGCGTCGGTGTATCGAATATGGCCTTTCAAAAACAATTGCGAGAAGACTGAATAGTGACGAAAATTCGGCACACTAACAATCACAATACTACCTGGCACGAGAAATTTGAGGTGATCCTTGAGAACCGATTCCGGATCCTGGATATGCTCGAGAACATCTGCATAGATCAAGCAATCGAATGGCGGGCCGGCGGCAAGCGCAGCGCTGTTTTCACTTGCATCGCCACAAATGACATTGATACCTGCCTGCGACGCAACTTTTGCGGCGTCGGGATTCAATTCAACCCCCGTCACTTCGACACCGCGAGCGACCAATTCAGCTTCGGTACAACCTCTCCCACATCCAACTGACAAAACGCGTCGAACGCCTTTGGGAACGTGCGATAAGATGTCATCGCGAACATGTGAGTAATATTGAGTCTCCTCAGTCATTGTTGGAATTTCCGTAAAGGGACAAAAGATTCGACCCGAAAGCTTAAGAACGGAAGAGTCATCTCATCTGCTGGCCGTAATACCAATGCGACATAAACAGCTAGAATTCGCAACGGCATGACTGTTCGCAAAAATAGATGTTATTTTTTGACCATAATAATCGACTTGGGCAGCAACATAAGTCGCTCAACGCGTACCTGCGCATCAGGGAAAAGCGATTTTAACATTGTTTGATCCAACAGGCGTGCGCTTTCCACCGCCCTTACCGCAGCATCAACCGTCTTACGGCGACTCCAGTTACCAAGGCCGGTCCACATAATGAGTTTGACTCGAATCGGCCACGGCAACCAATGAAAAAATGGCGTCATGCAATGAGGCTCGATGGGAAACCAGAAGTACGGGGTTTGTACCCAATACCGTGGTGCAAGCCTGCGGACTTCATTTGCAAATTGAACCATGTGCTCCCACGTCCCAACATGCTCGATCACCGAATTGGAATGAACAATGTCGAAACTGTTATCCGCGAATTCGGAAAGTTGGCAGCCATTGGCTGGGACGAAACGAAATCGCTCTGTCGGCTCGAAGGCTTCGCTCTCGAAGTTCGCAACCGTCACAAAAACATTGAAATTCTTGAGGGTTTCTTCAGGGATAATCTGCCAATAGGTTCGGGTTCCCCCATCGTCGAGAATCCGTACTTCGCCACGTTCGCGAAAAACCGATTCGATCAGATTAAGAAACGGTCGAATCCTTTGTGTTCTAAATCCAGCGCGTAACGGCTTGGAGTACTCAACGATTAGGTTTGAAATTCCCATTGAAAGCAGGTATCCATCTAAGAATCTGGAAATAGTTTTGAAACCAGTCTGAGCAAATCTAGTGAGCTGCAACGGCGGTCGATATATGCCGGCTCGGTCAAATCTCGTCGTTCAGAAAACGTTTTGCAGGATTCAATCTCATCACGCTGCTTCTAGAATGGCCAGTTGAAGATCCGCATCAACCATCATATCCACCAGCATTTCAAAAGAGACGCGCGGCGTCCAGGTGAAAATCTTTTTTGCTTTACTTGCGTCTCCCTGCAAAACGTCAACTTCCGCAGGCCGATAGTCACGACTGTCAATTTCCAAAAATTCGCGATAGTCCAAGCCGGCTCTTGCAAATGCTCTTTCACAGAAATCTTTGACCGAATGCGTTTTACCTGTTGCAATCACGAAATCATCTGGCTTCGTCTGCTGCAACATCATCCACATTGCTTCAACATAATCGCCGGCAAAGCCCCAATCCCGCTTGGCATCCAAATTGCCAAGATAAAGCTTCTTTTGCAAACCGCATTTAATCCGCCCAACAGCTCGAGTAATCTTCCGAGTTACGAACGTCTCACCTCGCCGAGGCGACTCGTGGTTAAAAAAGATTCCGCACGAAGCGTGCAGATTATAGCTTTCGCGGTAATTCACCGTGATCCAATGCGCATAAAGCTTTGCCACTCCATACGGCGATCGGGGATAAAAGGGAGTTGTTTCGGTCTGGGGTGTCTGGGCGACCTTTCCAAACATCTCCGAACTTGACGCCTGAAAGAAGCGGATTTGCTGACCAGACTGCTGTTGCAACTCGCGAACGGCTTCAAGCAGTCGAGTCGTCCCGACACCAGTCACGTCTGCTGTGTAAACTGGCTGTTCAAAGCTGACCTGCACGTGACTTTGGGCGGCCAGATTGTAAACCTCGAATGGCTGAATCATATGAACCAGTTGCGACAACCTGCTCGCATCCGTGAGATCTGCAAAATGCAGAAAAAGCCGATTACCAATTTCGCCCGGCTGATGCTGAAGGTGGTGCTGAAGATGAGCCAAACGCCCGACATTCAATGAACTCGAACGTCGAATCAAACCATGAACTTCATAGCCCTTGGCGAGGAGCAACTCAGCGAGATAAGAACCATCCTGCCCGGTAATACCGGTAATCAACGCCCGTTTTGAATGAATGAACAAGTTCGCTCTGTCTCGTTAACAAATCCCGGCTTACTTGACTCAACCCCCGGTTGCCCTGAACAGCGCAGACTCCGTCCACCTGGGTGACACACCCACAACTGAGTTCGACAAAAATTGCAGGGGATCATACCGCTTGCCACAGAACTTCTCAACTCATGCACAACAGGGAGTTTAGAGAATCACACGAGAACAAGACAACACTCCGAAACCCAAATTTACCAGCACTTAAAAACGGAGTGTCACGCAGAACCCTCGCGAAGCAGCACCGTTCTGACAGTCCGAAGAATGATGTAAAGATCGAGCCACAACGACGAGTTTCGGATATAGTACATATCCCAATAGATCCGCATTTCGTAAACACCGCTGTTTCGGCAGGTCACTTGCCACATCCCCGTCAACCCGGGACGAACCGAAATATACGCCGCGTATTCGCGCCGATAGCCATTAACGTATGAGGCATCATAATCTGGCGAATTGACAATTGGCCGAGGCCCAACCAGGCTCATTTCACCACAGAGAATATTCCACAACTGGGGCAATTCATCAAAGCTCGTTGTTCGCAGAAACCTGCCTACCCAAGTCACCCGAGGATCATTTTTCAACTTGTGTGTTTGATCCCACTCCCGCCTGTAATCCTCATTGCTATCTAAACACTGCTGCAGAACCATTTCAGCGTTGGGAACCATTGACCGAAACTTCAAGGCCATAAACTCAACCCCACCCCTGCCGATCCGTTTTTGTCCATAAAAAATCGGACCAGGAGAACTTAATCGGATCGCGACGGCAATCCCAATCAACAACGGAGAAGCGAACAAGCAAATCAACGAAGCGACCGTAAAGTCGATGAGTCGCTTGATAAACAGCGTTGAGTAACAATGTCGCGTATTCGACAGTAAAAGACCACAACTCGAACCGATCGTGTGCGTCTGATCCCACATTCCGCAGTCAAACCCGCCCATTGACGATAACAGCACTCGATTGGGAATCGCATGAAGGGCGGAATCGACGTCATTATCATCATTCCAAGCGTCATCTACAGCCGCCACTTTTGGCTTGGCGACGAGAACCCATGTCGCCTTTTCCTTCAACGCACAATCAAGAATGTTCTCTACGGGACGGAAGGGAATGTCCTGACTTGCAAGCTC
This sequence comes from uncultured Schlesneria sp., assembly GCA_903834925.1. Taxonomy (GTDB): domain Bacteria; phylum Planctomycetota; class Planctomycetia; order Planctomycetales; family Planctomycetaceae; genus Schlesneria. The sequence goes on along the minus strand of CAILLA010000197.1, from coordinate 24,575 downwards.
ACCCTCAGCCTCCCAATACTTGTCTTTATCAAGTAGAACTGCAACTGGACGCAAGCCACGATCCTGCGTCGCATGCAACCTCTTAAAAAGTTGGCCGCCAACAGCAGCCGAATCGGCGTAAATCAGAACAGGGGCACCCCACCAACCACACCTTCTCGAGATTGCTCTTGCCACAAATCGGGACGTTGGCAACAGCGGCGCAGCCAGCGCCGTTGTCGCCAGCATTGAGCCGAGAATGTACAGCCATTGAGTAGGATTCAGAATTATCGCAATCCCAGCAAATATACAGAGCGATGTCGCAGCCGCCCGAACCAGCTGCCGAAACTCCACCGCCGCACTTGTTCCAATCGCTGGGTAAAGCCCGGCTAAATGTGCAATTGGAAACAGCAAAAACGACGCAACAAATGCCGTTTCGCTTGTCACCATCTTAGTGTCAACCCCAAAGAACCGCTCGAACACCGATGTTGTCAAGAATAACAAGACCCACAGCGTGACGAAATCAGCAACAATTAATGGAATTGAAGTAACGAGACATTGAACTAAAGATCTTCCAGCGAGAACCCTCGAAGCTTTTGCCGCAGCGGGGTTAACACCTACCGAACTGATCAGAGACTGAGCGTGAGTTCGATCCACTCGATCGAGTCGAATATAGTGACGAACGGCCGGATCGGAGGTATCCGAAAAAAGCCCGGGAACATGGGGCGGATCAGCAAAAGCCGGAGAAGGATTCACCATTTGCATCACAGTATCCATGATCAAGAACAGCCTTGGAAGCCAGGAACCAATCGCTCGCTTTTTACACACCGCAAAACTTGACAACAGCGAACCGAGCTAGCCCAGCCCAGCAACTTCTACATCCAAAAAAAAATCCGACGATGAACAAAAGAGGTGCTGAATCGAGTTGATCACCATACCAATTTCATTGCATCGCACAATACGCCAGAAACCGTAATCCCCAAAGGATTCGCGCGAACTGGAATTCGATTGCAGACTCGCGCATCCAATGGGAGACAAAAACAAGAGAGATGCTTGATTTCAGTTAAATCACTCTCTGACCGCCTCGAAACCTGACTCACAACCAAAAAACACCAAACAAAACTTATCTCGAACTGATGGCCCAGGTTACTCAAAAAACAAGACTCTTTTCGAAAAATTGAGGAGTCACCGCAAAACCAACAAGACCCACCAATGTCAACCGACCATCATACTAGGATCGACACCCCATTCCATCCAGTATTTTCCGAACATTTTGACTCAAGACACGAACCGAACGTATTCAATGTAACACCCAGCCGAACGCGCTACAACCAGCATTCCCCATCTTAACAAATTCTTTAAAAATGCACATCGCCGCCAAAACCATCGCACTCAAGCATGCCACACGCAACACAAATAAAAACAAATATAAACACAAAAACAATCGACAAGCCAGAGTTAATCAAAAAGAATCAGATATAGTGAACTAAAGTTTAGTATAAGTGATGTAAAAAAGTTCGCAAACTCAATCGATCGACAGACTCAATCCCAATTCGCCAAATCAAAATGCAATCCGGTGGCAAACCAGAGACCAGGTGAATCGAGAAAACCCTTTTTTGAAAAACCAAAAACACTATACATGGCACATCCATGGCAAACAACTGAGCAAAATCAATCAATTCTGAAAAAAAAACGGCAGCATAAATCAATCAAACACTTCATGCATAATCCCATCAAATACATAATTGGCAAGAGAATTGTTACTCTCGCGCGGGCGTCCACAGGCCCTTTCATTCGAAATCAAATCACAATTGAAATTACAACCAGATATCTCACAAAACCAACCACAAAGCACCGCAATAACCCAAAACGAACCAATAAGACCAGTTGCAATGAATTATAAAGAAACACTCTGAAGACCGAATGGCGAATACTCTAAAATGGGCCACAAGATTTCTGTCCCTGCAAATTCACCTCGGAGGGAAAGTCGCCGCCAATGCCTCTACACACACAACTCTCGGGTTTTTCCGAAGTTTGATCGCCCTGCGGGCACGGTGACGATAAGTCGACTTTGAGTAAGATGTGCATGAATAGGAAGAATAGGGCGAGTTTATCAGTTTTCCTTAAAAGTCTGACGAGGAAGACTCTTTCGATACGATAGATCTTGAGGAAACAAAGGGTTGTGGTGACATCCAAGATTTCTCTCAACCCTACTCGTGACGTTGAAATGCTGCCACTGGGCGCAATTTGAGGAGGAACTGTCCATGTTTTTTGGACCTCGCGGACGATCACCTATCGCATGCATCGCGTTATTGTGCCAAATAGTTGTGATTGGCTGTGCGGCATCACCTCAACAACGCCTTTTGCAGCTACAAGGCGCATCAGTCCCAAGGGAGTTGGACAAGGTCAATCTCCCTGACTATGTCGTTGAGCCACCCGATGTCCTGGTGATTTCGTCGACTCACACGTTGCGAACACCTGACTGGAAACTGATTCCGGGCGATCGCCTCCAAGTGAAGCTCAAAAACGGACTTCCTCTTGATATGGAAGCAGATGCTTCAACGAACCAGGCTCAATTTGATGCAGAACTTGCAATTGAAATGGGCTTCAAAATTCTCGCCGGAAGCTACCGAATCGAGACAAGTGGCGAGTTGGATTTTGGCCCTTCTTACGGCAAAGTCTACGTCTCAAATATGACTCCAGCTGAGGCTGAGGCCGCGATTCGCAAGCATCTGCAGAAGAAACTGGGGCTCACGAACCCCGAGCTTTCCGTCGAGCTTGAAGATCTTGAGTCGCCACAACCCATTAGTGGGGAACACTTAGTGCGTCCAGACGGACGAGTTTCGCTCGGCATTTATGGTGAAGTCTATGTTGCCGGAATGACTCTTGCCGAAGTACGAGCAGCGGTGACACAACACTTGGCCGCGAATGGAATTCAAGACCCGAGGGTTTCCGTTGATGTTGGAACCTATAACAGCAAAAACTTTTACATCGTCACCGACGGTGGTGGGTTTGGCGAACAAGTTGTCCGGTTGCCAATCACCGGAAACGAAACTGTGCTCGATGCCATTTCGCAAATCAATGGGCTGTCAGAAGTCTCGTCAAAACGGATCTGGATTGCTCGCCCAGCTCCTTCAGACTCTTGTACAGCCCAGATATTGGAAGTTGAGTGGGAAGACATCACCGCCTTGGGCCAGACAGCAACGAACTATCAGCTTCTGCCCGGAGACCGAATTTACATTCAGGCCGACCACCTGGTCGCTCTCAACAACAAGATCGAAAAGATTGTCGCACCGTTTGAACGACTCATGGGTGCATCGATCCTCGGCTTCAACGTGCTTCGCAACTCGTTGGGAGTTTACCCAATCAAGAGCAACGGCCTCGGTGGTGCTGGCGGAGCCGCCTGAACAATCTCGACCAGCCTGTTCCCTCAAACTGTCGTGGAATTCAATACCTGACAATTGCGAGAAATGCGACGTATAGTGGTAACGGTGTTGATTTCCTCGGCAACCAGAAATATAGGGTAAGACCATGCAGCGAACTTCGAACGCAAGAATCTTGAAGCTGGTCGGAATGTGCGCCTTATTGACCCTGTCAAGTCTCGACTTAACATTTGCCCAGGCCCCTCAAAAGAACAGATTCGGATCAGGCCAAAGGCAACGCCGAACCGTCAGCCCTTACCTTTCCACGCTGGATAATGGGCAGGGTAACGACGGGCTGAATTACTTCAACATTGTCAAACCTCAACAGGCAAGCGCTAAGGCCGCCAAGAATTTTCAAAATGAGTTGCGAAACGTTGAGTCATCAATCAACCAGCCACGCGGGGCTGGTGAACCATCGGAATTAGCGGCGATCACAACCGGCAGATTGCCTCCGACAGGGCACGGAGCAAACTTTAACGACCTTCAGCAGCGTTTTGGAACTGTTGGCGGCGGCTCAAGCGGGCACACACCGCCATACGGCTTTGGCGGCGACGGTCGAGGCTATACGAACGCCGGTAGCATTCAGCAAAGACGGGGAGGCTATGGCAAAGGCGTATTCGGCGGTAAGGTCTTTGGTGGCGCAGCGTTTGGTCGGCAATAACATTGGATCGATGAAATTCAGCGAACTGTGCTTTCACCAAATTGTGATCGCCACCCAGTTCAAACTTGGTTGACTGAGATCTCAGGAAAGGATTCCACTCATGGTCAGTTTCAATAAAAGCACAACGAATCAAACTTCAGGCATACGGAAATACCTGATTATTGCGTTGCTGTTAAGTATTACGCCGACAACCCGTGTGGCACGCGCGCAAGATCACTATTACGGGTCTTCGACGACCAGCCTCGAATCGTCATTAAGCTGGCCATGGTGGCACAGCATCTATTTCCACGCCAACGGGTCGCCACGGTACGCAAGCGGATTCGCCCTCAGTACCAGGAATACACAGAAACGACTTCCCGTCAACCCTCCGATCTGCGGCCCAAGCTTCGGTTACTTTCAACCCTGCTGGAGGCAGATGGCGACCGTACGTCGATGTGTGACATGCGAGATATTTCCCTCAAATCGTGAAATCCCGAACACCAATGCATCCCCAAGCCCAACCCAACTCCCTGAGATACCACCTGCCCCTGAGGACACGGAAGTCAAAGAAAAAGCCGTCGAGCCAGACGTAATGGACGACAAAGATGTTAAAGAGTCGGAGGACGGCCAGGAGGCAAAAGACGCGGAGATCCCTGAGGAAGAATTCCTCCAACCGATCCCGTCCCCTTGAACCAACTTTTGATGGTGATCGATTCGATTGTGGAACCGGTGCAATCGCCCGGTTCAAGTAGAATCAGCAAATAAATAATCTCTACGTGCAAAAGCATCATCTAAACGGAGAGGGTGGGATTTGAACCCACGGTGATATTGCTACCACACTGGATTTCGAGTCCAGCACAATCGGCCACTCTGTCACCTCTCCAAGGCCCCGCCCCTCTTTTAATATCTTGGACTGAGTTCGGGGTCGGGTATGATAGTCGCCAATCGTGATGAGCGCCAAGCCAGTAGCGATTGGAACAATGAACTTCGCCGGACAGAAGTGTGGGAATAAGTTTAACTTTCCCGGTAATTCCTGGAAAACGGCCCCTAACCAGATGACGATCGACGGGATTCATCCATGTTCACAGGACTGGTCGAAGGTTTGGGAAAAGTCGCGAGATTAGAAGTCGAATCAGCGGGCATCAAGATTGTCATCGCGCCACCGAACAACATGCTCGCCACAGAATCTGATGGACACCAGCCGACTCGATGCGGAGACAGCATTGCAATTAACGGATGCTGCCTGACCGTGATTTCGATCGACCCCGGATGTTGGTCGTTTCAGGCAGGTGAAGAGACTCTGTCCAAGACAAACCTAGGACAACTCGTCGCCGGTGATCTCGTCAACCTTGAACGGTCGCTACCGGCAAGCGGCCGTCTCGGTGGCCATTTTGTTCAGGGGCATGTTGATGGAATCGGCACCGTTGACATGCTCAAGCGCGATGACGAATGGGTGACAATAGGGTTCCAGGTCCCCATCTCGATTGGAGAAATGCTGGTACCGAAGGGATCGATCTCAGTCGACGGCGTCAGTTTGACGATTGTTATCGCAGAAAAAGCTCGATTTACGGTTGCATTGATCCCTCACACGCTGTCGGTGACCACGCTGGGGCACCGATCAATCGGCCAAACGGTGAATATTGAGACCGACATCCTGGGAAAATACGCCAAACAATTTCTCATTGGTTCGCCAAGATAAGGGAAGCTTCATCGCTGCCGACCGCGGCGGGGAGGGCCGTCTCCAGGGGGTGCCTTGAAGTCTCGGCGCGGCGGAAGTCCAGGTATCGCCTGAACTCGTCGTCCCCTTAAGCGAACGCCTTGTACGGCATCGAGAATTTGATCCGCACATTCAACGGCGACCTGGACAAAGCTGACTGTCGCCAGAATCTGAATTCCGCCAATCACGGTTCGAGGGACACCCGCTTCGTTTGCAATACAACCAACGAAGTCTCCCGGCGTGACGCCTGCGTTATCACCAACATTGAACTTAATCCACACCCCGGTTTCGTCGATTCTCGGGGCTTGGCTCTCGGAATGACTTCGATCTGAATGACCTCGACCAGTGGACTCACGTGGCCTCGTCATCTTTGGGGGACCATCATCACGTTCCTGACGCGGAGGCCGGCTTTCAAACGAATTATCTCGTGGCGGGCGGCGTTGCGGACGAGGATCATCTTCCGCGATTCGTTCGGGGGCACGAGAACTCTCTCCCGCCAATAAATGCATTAACGCCGAAACGATCTCGCCCGGAGCGTGTCCAGCTTCGATCAAGTCCTCAAGCAACTTATCCTGTGGCTTGAAATCTCCTGCCTGGATCGTATTGTGGAGCGACTCCACGAGTCGGCTTGCGTGCTTCTGCTCAAGCTCTTCAAGACGTGGCACGGACTGCCTGGGTATCTTGGACTTTGTGAATCGAATAATTTGTTGCAGCCGACCGAACTCACGACCACTGACAAGACTAATCGCCTTGCCACTCTTACCGGCTCGACCTGTCCGGCCAATTCGATGGACGTAATCTTCGGCGTCATGAGGTAGTTCGTAATTGAACACGATTTCAAGGTCATCGACATCCAGTCCGCGTGCTGCAACATCTGTTGCAACAAGTAGTTCTATCTTTCTGTCGCGAAATCTCTTCATTGTCCGTTCACGCATCGGCTGGGTCATGTCACCGTGCAGCTTGTCGGCATTGTATCCCCGGGCGATCAGTGCTTCGGTCAGCGAATCCACTTGAACTTTTGTAAACCCAAAGACCAACCCATAGCGAACTTCGTGCAAATCCAAAAGGCGGCACAAAACTTCCGTCTTTGACCGATAGTCAACTTCGACATACGTTTGTTCGATCGCCGGGATATTCATCGCCGTCGCTTCGATTCGAACTGTGACGGGATTGCTCGTAAACCGTTCGATGATTTTTCGGATCGGCGGAGGAACGGTCGCAGAGAAAAGAACGACCTGGCGTTCGGTCGGAACCGACTCAAGAATCTTTTCAATATCGTCTCGGAAGCCCATGTCGAGCATTCGATCCGCTTCATCCAGAACGACCATTTTCACCGAGCTTAGCGACAATGTCCCTTGCTTGATGTGATCAATCAATCGACCAGGGGTGCCGATTACAATTTGCGGCCCTGCTTTCAGGCCACGAAACTGGTGGTCATAACTCTGCCCGCCAAAGATTGGGAGTTCGCGTATTCCCTTCTTAAAGTGTGCCAGCTTCGAGATTTCCTCGGCGACTTGAGACGCGAGTTCACGAGTCGGGCACATCATCAGAACCTGAACGGCGCGACTTGTCGGATCGGCCAATTCGACAGCGGGAATGCCAAACGCAGCGGTCTTGCCAGAACCTGTCTGTGACTGCCCTATGACATCGCGGCCTTCAATAATCGGAGGAATCGCCTCAGCCTGGATTGGCGACGCCTGCTCAAACCCCATTCGCTCGACGGCTTTGAGAACTTCGGGTGAAAGTCCCAGTTCGGAAAAAGATTTTTGTGTCATGGCGTGATTCTAGCGTGAAAGTGGGAATCATCCCAGCTTGCGAAGAAAAGAACGCTTTTTGTTGGAAAAGTCCTAGCCAAATTGAACAAAAATTCCTGTTTGCCAAACTCCCCATTCCTGATACGGTCTGCTACAGTCAACGGTGGATTCCGGTTTTCTTGCCTTGGTTGCCTCATCATTGTGCGTAGAATTGATCGGAAATCCGCTTTTAAGTTGGAAATTACAGGTTCTCTCGATTGGAATTTCATGTGGTGGAGAGGCGTCGGCCGTAATCGGTCGGTACGGAGTATCCACCGCCTGACTCGGGATCAGAAACGATCAAGATGAGTCCATCAGATACGCTTTCAAGTCGCTCTTCTTCGAAGAGTTCGGCAAATTCTCATGGTTCGCGCAATGGCGACCAGGCGCTTACAGACTACGGGAGTGGAATGACCAACCACGACTCAAACCTGACGTATGTCGAAGCTTTATACTTGGACTATCTGAACGATCCAGGTTCTGTCACCCACGATTGGCAGGTTTACTTTCAGCAAATTGTCGACAGCCAGACGCGGGCCGGTGGGGAACTGCACGATCCCAGTTTGTTTCGGGCACCGTCGGTGGGAACGGGTGTTGTCAGTCCGATTCAACTGGACTACGCAATCCTCCAAGAACGCGTCGAGCGGTTAATCCGAAATTACCGAGTGATGGGGCATTATGTTGCTGATATCGACCCATTGGGTCAGCCTCGACCCAAGGTCGCCGAACTTGATCCGTTCAGTTGCGGCTTAACTGAAGCCGATATGGAGCGTCAGGTATCGACCATGTCTGCCACAGGGCAGAATTTTCGAACCGTCCGCGAAGTGACCCAATGGATGCGAAACACATATTGCCGGTCCATCGGCGTGCAGTTCATGCACATTGATGACATGAAAGTTCGCGAATGGTTGCAGGACCGGATGGAGTCCACCGAAAACCGCATTCAATTGACATTGCAGGAGCAAAAGCGGATTTTGAAACGACTTAGCGATGCGGTCGTTTTCGAAGAATTTATCCTCAACAAATTCAAAGGCGCAAAGAGCTTTTCCCTCGAAGGTGCTGAAACACTGATTCCCCTATTGGAATTGGCGATTTATCAGGCGGCCGATCAGGGCGTCGAAGAAATTGTGCTAGGCATGGCGCATCGAGGTCGACTGAATGTCCTTGCAAGTATCATGGGGAAGGCGCCGCGAGCGATTTTCCGTGAGTTTGCTGACCTGGACCCCGAACTGAATACGGGCCGTGGCGACGTGAAGTACCATCTTGGTTACAGCAACGACTGGCATTCGGGCGACGGTCGAAAAATGCACCTGTCGCTCTGTTTTAATCCCAGCCATCTTGAGTTTGTCAACCCGGTTGCCATGGGCCGCGTTCGCGCGAAACAAGACCGAAATGGCGATACTTCTCGCGAAAAAGTGGTCTGTTTGTTGATACATGGCGATGCTGCATTCGCCGGTGAAGGGATTATTCAAGAGACGCTGAACCTCAATTCACTTGAAGCGACTCGAATCGGTGGCACAGTTCATGTCGTGGTGAACAATCAAATCGGCTTTACGACGGGGCCTGCACAGGCTCGTTCGACCCCTTATGCGACCGATGTCGCCAAAATGTTGCAGATTCCGATTTTCCATGTGAATGGGGAAGATCCAGAAGCAGTGGCTCAAGTGATTCGTCTCGCCATGGATTTTCGGCAACAGTTTCACAGCGATGTCGTGATTGATATGTACTGTTACCGGTTACGCGGACACAACGAAAACGACGAACCTTCGTTCACGCAGCCGGTGATGTATCGTCAAATCAAATCCCGCAAAAAAGTGGGACAAAGTTATCTTGATCAAATGCTGAAGATGGGCGGCATTACGGAAGAAGAAGCAAACCGTTTGCAATTCGTCCATCGCCAGCAATTGGAATCAGAACTTGAAGTGGCCAACGGTCCAAATTATGAGCACCGCTGGGACATGCTCCAAGGAACCTGGCGAGGTTACCTTGGTGGCAACGAAGCGGGAATTCCGGAAGTCGATACGGGTGTCACAGTTGAAAAGCTGTCAGCGCTTTTAGAGAAGTTGACCGTACTTCCGGACGACTTTCATCCTCACCCAAAAGTTGTCAACCCACAAAGTACGTTAGCGGTTATGACGAAGCGATTGGCGATCGCGCAGGGTAAGCAACCTCTTGACTGGGCGAGTGGCGAAGCGCTGGCGCTGGCCACGCTAAGCGTTGAAGGGCATCGCATTCGGCTGCATGGTCAGGATGCAGAACGTGGAACATTCGGCCATCGGCATGCCGTTTTTCATGACTATGAAAATGACCGGACTTACATGCCTCTGGCACATCTCTCGCCGGATCAAGCGCCAATCGAAATCGTGAACAGCTGCCTGTGCGAGGCGGGCGTTCTTGGCTACGAATATGGTTACAGTCTGGACACTCCTGACGGGCTGGTTTGCTGGGAAGCTCAGTTCGGCGACTTCGTTAACGTGGCCCAGGTCATCATCGACCAGTTTATCGTCAGCGCAGAAGACAAATGGAACCGGCTAAGCGGCCTGGTTTTACTGTTGCCTCACGGTTTCGAAGGGAATGGGCCTGAGCATTCGAGTGCCCGATTGGAACGCTTCCTGCAACTGGCCGCCGAAGACAACGTTCAGATTGTGTACCCAACAACCCCGGCTCAGATTTTTCACGTATTGCGTCGGCAAGTTCATCGAAAATGGAGAAAGCCATTGATCGTGATGACGCCGAAAGAAATGCTTCGCATGCGTCAGGCCACCTCGCCGATGAGTGATCTCGCGACGGGCACGTTCCGACGCGTCTTGCCCGATTCGCTCGAACGTCCTGCCAGCGAGGTCAAGCAGATTGTCCTGTGTTCCGGCAAAATCTATTACGAACTTGCTGATCGTCGCGAGGAATTGCACCGAACTGATGTCGCAATTTTACGATTGGAACAACTCTATCCCGTCCCGGAAGCTGAGCTGGAGCAGCTGCTTTCGGCCTATTCTGACGGAACCCCGGTCGTATGGGCTCAAGAAGAACCTGAAAACATGGGCGCGTGGCGATTCCTTCGAGTCCTTTGGGGCGAATCGATTTTCCGCCGATATCCATTTTCGGGTGTCGCTCGGCCTGCTTCCGCAAGCCCCGCGACAGGATCACATGAAAGTCATGCGATCGAGCAAAACGAGATTTTAACAAAGGTCATTGGTCCATCGACAAAGGCGTCAGGCCATCACTAGTCGATCACGTTGAACAACGCCCTGTCCGACAGGAAAAGGAAGACGAAGTCTTATGACAGTCGAAGTACAGCTGAAAAAGGGTGATTTTGGAGATTCTGTCTCTGAGGTCGTCGTTGTGGAATGGTTGAAACAAGTCGGCCAGGTGATTGCCGCTGACGGCGAACTTGTGGAACTCGAAAGTGATAAAGCAACAACCAAATGGCCCGCTCCAAAAGGTGGAGTTGTGACCAAATTGTTGTTTAACCCGGGTGACACGATCGAGCTCCCCGCTGTGATCGCACTGATTGACGATACGGCGACGACAGGAACGCCTGGTGCAATTCCGACAGCAACGCCCGTCGCCTCGATATCGAAGCCTGCAGGACCGGCAGAGGCTCGAATCATGCCGGCGGCAGCGGCGGCTCTCGCAGAAAATGGACTTAAGCCATCCCAGGTCACGGCAACGGGACCTGGAGGACGAATGCTGAAGGAAGATGTTCAACGTCAGGTTGCGTCTCCGACGACACCAACCACAGCGATTTCAAAACCGGTTCCGGTTGCTCCTGTCGCCGCCCCCGTTGTCGAAACGGTGCGAACGATCGCCTCTGGTGAGCGTTCAGAGAAACGGCAGATGATGAGCCCGATTCGAAAACGGATTGCGTCTCGCCTGGTGGAAGCACAAACGAACGCAGCCCTGTTGACGACATTCAACGAAGTGGACATGACGGCCATCATGGACCTCCGCAAACAACATCAGGATGCGTTTACCCAGCGATATGGGATCAAGCTTGGATTCATGTCGTTTTTCGTCAAGGCTTCAATCGACGCATTGCAGACATACCCTGCAATCAATGCCGAGATTCAAGGAACGGAAATCGTTTATCACAACTACTTTGATATTGGTATCGCAATCGGTGGAGGAAAAGGACTGGTCGTTCCCGTTCTTCGAAACGCCGAACGAATGGGGTTCGCGCAGATCGAACAGGCAATCGCCGTCTTCGCCAATAAGGTCAAAGAGAACACACTCAGCCCGCAGGAGCTGACTGGCGGCACGTTTACAATCACGAACGGTGGCGTTTATGGCTCGCTGCTTTCGACGCCCATCGTGAATCCTCCACAAAGCGGTGTCCTTGGTATGCATGCGATTCAGGACCGCCCGGTGGCTCGCGACGGTCAGGTTGTGATCCGTCCGATGATGTACCTTGCGCTGACTTATGATCATCGGATTGTCGATGGTCGTGAGGCGGTTTCATTCCTGAAACGAATCAAAGATTGCCTCGAAAACCCCGTTCGATTGCTCCTGGATGTCTGAACCGAATCACGAACGATCTTGTTGGTTTGGCAGGCATCCGTTTTAAGTGGCGACGAGCATTACCGCAACTCACCGGGAACACTGACGGGAGAACCATTGCGTCAGTGGTACACAACCTCAAACTTCATCCATCGACAATGCTAAACGATCTGCGGAAATAAAAATGCCTGAACATGATTTGGTTGTGATTGGTGCCGGCCCCGGTGGATACGTTGCGGCGATTCGTGCGGCTCAGCTTGGGATGAACGTTGGCGTTGTCGAATTTGAAGGGGCTTTAGGCGGAACCTGCCTTCGGATTGGCTGTATTCCCAGCAAAGCGCTGTTGGAAGCGAGCGAGCTTTACCAGATGGCCCAGCATCACCTGGCCGAGTATGGTGTCGGCGTCGAAGGAGTGAAGCTCGATCTTGCCGCGATGATGAAGCGAAAAGACGGTGTTGTATCGACCCTGACGAACGGCATCGCAGGGCTGTTTCGCAAGAACAAAATCACACGCTATACAGGTAAAGGGCGAATTGTTGCCCCAGGTAAAGTTTCCGTCGACGGCCCACAACCTGTGGAACTGACCTGCAAAAAAATCATTATCGCCACGGGAAGCTACTCTGCGCCACTCAAAGGGGTTGAAGTCGATGGCAACCTGATTGGAACAAGCACTGAGGCTCTTGGTTATCCCGAAGTTCCCAAACACCTCGTAGTGATTGGAGCGGGTGTCATCGGTCTGGAACTCGGTTGCGTCTGGTCGCGACTCGGGTCAAAGGTCACCGTCCTGGAATACCTCAACCGAATCCTCCCCGGAATGGATACGGAGATCGCCACAGAAGCTCAAAAGATTCTGCAGAAGCAGGGTTTGGAGTTTCGATTAGGAATGCGCGTAACCGGTGCCCGAGTCGTCGCCGGGCGCTGCGTCGTTGAATGCGATGGCCAACCCCCAATCGATTGTGACCGAGTTCTGCTGGCCGTGGGCCGACTCCCTAACACGAACGATATCGGTATCGAGAAATTGAATGTTGCCCGGAATCAACGCGGCTTCATCACAATCGACCCACACAGCTTCGAAACCTCAATTCCCGGCATTTATGCGATCGGCGATTGCGTTCCAGGAGCAATGCTTGCCCACAAAGCGGAAGACGAAGGGGTCGCATGTGCTGAGGGGCTTGCTGGAAAATATTGCCATGTGAATTACGACGCGATTCCTGGTGTCGTCTATACTGACCCCGAAATTGCCAGTGTTGGCAAGACTGAAGAACAGCTTAAGGATTCAGGAATCCCCTATCGCAAAGGGGTATTCCCGTTCTTGGCGAATGGCCGAGCTAAGGCGATTGGGCGAACCGAGGGACGTGTCAAGATTCTGGCTCATGCCGAAACGGATCGGGTCTTGGGGGTACACATCATTGGTGCTCACGCCGGTGACCTGATTGCAGAAGCTGCAGCAGCAATCGAATTTGGCGCGAGCAGCGAAGATATCGCTCGAACCAGCCACGCTCACCCAACCCTTTCCGAAGCCATCAAAGAAGCCGCATTCGCCCTCGACGGCCGCGCAATCCACATGTGAATCTTTTCATGCGCGTCGCGGGATGGGTTTGGGGTAGGTCAGCCAATCGCGCGTTGCAACAACGTTCGTTTCGAGTCAGACTAAAGCGCTGTGGGGACCGTCGAAAATCGATCCACTGACTCACGACACGACTTATGCCCGAGGGACTTTTGGAAGAATTGATCTGGCCGAAATCTCTGATTGGATTTGACGTCACGCTTTCAACGGATGTTGAGAATCTCGCATTCGATGAAGCAATTCTGGCCGAAGTCGATGCGAACCCATCGATGGCTTGTCTGCGCATTTGGGAGCCAACGGAATACTTCGTAGTTCTTGGGCGGTCGAATCGAGCCGAGTCGGAAGTCGATTCTGAATTCTGTAAAGCCGAAGGAATTCCGATCCTTCGGCGAGCAAGTGGCGGTGGAACCGTGCTACTCGGTCCAGGTTGCCTTTGTTATACATTGGCGTTGCCACTAACGGATGTCCATCGGGCATTGGGGATTGCTCGTGTCACGACTGACCTGATGGAACGGCTTGCGATTGGACTGAGTTCCGTCCTGTCGAATATTTCGGTTCGGGGAACAAGCGATCTGGTTTGGGAGGGTCGGAAGTTCTCGGGCAACGCACAGCGGTGGCTACGGAAATCGTTCGTTCATCACGGCACATTGTTATACGACTTTGATTTATCGAAGCTGGCCCGCTGTCTGGCTTTTCCATCTCGCCAGCCCGAGTACCGTCAGACTCGGCCGCATCTCGAGTTTGTCACAAATGTCTCTCTGAATGCGGCGGAATTGAGAAATATTCTGCTGAAAACCTGGGACGCCACACCATCGAGTTGCCCCGTGAATTTGTTCGAAGAAACCCGAAAGATCGTCACGTCAAGATACGGCTCGACCGAGTGGAAGCTTTGAACATTTAACGTCCCCCATCAAGCTGCAGTTTCCCTCTGATTCCCAAACTCGGTAATCGGACTTCCGCATCGATTGACTTGTGACACCAACTAAAGGATCGTTCGTTTCGATCATGTCGTTGTTCAAGTTGTGTCGTATCTTTGAGGAAGGTCATAACGTGCCCAAGCTTACTGTTGAAGGATTTGGCGAATTTGAAGTCCCCAAAGGGAAGCGACTTGTTCTCGCACTTGTCGAGGATGCAGGAGTTGATCAACTTCATGCATGTGGCGGGAACGCTCGCTGCACGACGTGTCGGGTCGAGGTTCTTGCTGGAGACCCTTCCGAAATGACTTTGGCCGAAAAGGAACTTCTGATCGCCAAAGGAATCAGTGGAGTCCGCCTGAGCTGCCAGATGCTTTGTGAGGACGACATCAGCGTACGCTGCATCAGCCGTGTGCAGGGGAGCGGTCGACCTGGGCCAGGCTCGGTTCCCACTCCTGAAATTTCACCATCCCCGCAATGGACGACGAAGGAAGCATAGGCCGGATTTTTCGTTAGCCCGATGCGCAAGCGAGGGAAGGAAGGAAAACTTGCAAGACCCTCGCTTGCGCGTCGGGCTCTCGTTGCGGGGTGCCCTAAGTCGGTGAGGG
This sequence comes from uncultured Schlesneria sp., assembly GCA_903834925.1. Classification (GTDB taxonomy): domain Bacteria; phylum Planctomycetota; class Planctomycetia; order Planctomycetales; family Planctomycetaceae; genus Schlesneria. The sequence continues at coordinate 9,444 of CAILLA010000197.1, read as the reverse complement.
CCGTTGGTCATCGCCGACTTTTCTTGATTTCATTGGTCAAATTCGAACCGTCTTTTAAGCAAGAGAATTTTCCATGCGATTTGTTGCAGCAATCGTGCTGGTCGGATGCGCGGCAATGAACCTCCCCGCGCGTGCTGAAGGGGACGACTACATCCGTGATTTACAAACGGAGGCAATCAATAACAATCGCGCGGATTTTGGCCATTGGGGGCCCGATCCAGATAACTACAAGATGTGGGGGAGTCACTCGAATCGACTGATCCCCGTCTACACATTTGTGGAATTCGATCAACCCGGTCAGATCGATTTGAAAAAATACTCAAATGAAAAAAGCCCTTACCGAAACGAACAGGAACTGAAACGAATTTACGGTCGAGTTCCTGCCGAGACACTGAATGCCAGCGCGGAATATTTCGACCAGACAGACCTCTTTCAAATACAACTGGCCGCGCTGAACGCGGGGAAAAAGTATATTTTTCTTGTGGTTTTTGACGGGATGGATTGGCAGACGACTCGAGCGGCCGCGATCTACAAAACAAAAAAAGTCGCTTACGTGCAAGGGCGTGGAACTGGATTGCATTTCCAGGATTATACGGCCAATGGAACGACTCAGTTCGGTTTTATGTGTACCAGTCCCCACAATAACGGGACGAAGATTAATGTGAACCAACAAACAGTGTTAAATCCTGGCGGTACGATGTTTGGGGGTTATTCCAGCAGGCTGGGTGGCCCGAACCCCTGGACGCCAGGTATTGACCCGCTCTATCTGATCTCCACAAATAACGATAAAGAGGTCCGGCATGCATACACGGACTCATCGAGCTCGGCGGCGAGTATGACTGCCGGGATCAAGACATATAACAACGGAGTGAATGTCGATCCCGCTGGACATCCCGTACGAACGATTGCCCATCTGGCACAAGATCGAGGGTATGCAGTGGGAGCTGTTTCGAGCGTTCCGATCAGTCACGCGACTCCCGCAGCCGCTTACGCGCACAATGTTCACCGCGACGACTATCAGGATCTGACCAGGGATATGATTGGATTGAAATCGATAAGTCACCCGGATGAACCTCTTCCTGGACTGGACGTACTGATTGGCGGGGGATTTGGAGACGTTCGCAAACTCGACAGCAATGTGGAGGAAGGAAAAGATGGCCCTCCCGGAAGTAATTTTATGCCAGGAAACGCCTATTTGACCGATGCAGACAGGCATTCTGTTGATGTTCGCAATGGTGGAAAGTATGTCGTCTCCACTCGAACCGCGGGCGTCAGCGGATGTGAGAACCTTACTGCCGCAGCCCATTCCGCTGCAAACCTGGGCCAGCGACTATTAGGTTTCTATGGCGTGGGGCGGTACAGCGGTCATTTGCCCTTTTCAACGGCAGACGGTGATTTCCGACCGACAATTGGCCGTAAGTCCAAAGCCGAAGATTACGAAGCAGCGGATCTTATCGAAAACCCGAACGTCAGCGACATGACCTCAGCGGCGATGACGGTTTTGGCGAAGAATCCGAAGGGATTCTGGCTGATGGTCGAACCAGGTGACGTCGATTGGGCCAATCACGACAACAATCTCGATAATTCAATCGGGGCCGTACTGGATGGAGAAAAAGCGGTTCGGACGATTACCGACTGGGTTGAACTACGAAGTAACTGGAACGAATCCCTTCTCATCGTCACAGCCGATCACGGACATTATCTTGTGGTGGAAAAACCAGAATTATTGGTAGAACCGAAACACCGCAAGAACTGATTGAAGGAAGCGGCTTGTCAGCGGCACACAGGGTTTTTAGGATGTGTGACTCGCGCGTCGATTCAAATTCCGAAATCTTGCAGGTGTCAGCAAACGCCTTTGTCAGGTTCGGCGTACATCGGCAGCGGAGATGTCCGTATTTTTCCTCCGAATTCTGATCGGTGGAATTTTGTTCCGCGATCAGGGTCGTTTGTCCGGCGAATTCTTCGTTAGAGATTCCGGGAGCTTGCATGAGCCAGTCCGAGGCTGTGATTGAAATTCGAAATTTGTCAAAGGTCTACCGCGATTTCTGGGGTCGCCCTAAAGTGCGTGCTCTGAATGCGTTAAGCTTGGATATCAAAAAAGGTGAGGTCTTTGGACTGCTTGGACCAAACGGTTCAGGCAAGACAACGACCTTAAAACTGCTGCTGGGATTGCTCTTTCCGACTGAAGGTGAGATCAAGATCTTGGGCAAATCGGCAGCCGACGTCAGCAAGAACGAACGGATTGGATATCTGCCAGAAGAATCTTATCTCTACCGTTTTCTGAACGCGTACGAAACGCTTGATTTTTATGGTCGCCTCTTCAATATGTCGGCCGCGCAACGCAAAGAGCGATCCGAGAAGCTGTTAGATCTGGTCAAACTCGCGCCTCAATCCCGTCGGCGACAATTGAAAGAGTACTCGAAAGGGATGACTCGCCGAATCGGTGTGGCTCAAGCATTGATCAACGATCCAGATCTGGTGATGCTTGACGAACCCACAAGTGGTCTCGACCCGCTGGGTAACCGCGATATGAAAGACCTGATTCTCGACCTGAAAGCACAAGGAAAGACCGTTCTGATGTGCAGCCACCTTCTGGCCGACGTCCAGGACGTTTGCGATCGAATCGCGATCCTTTACGGTGGTGAATTGAAAGTGATGGGTCGGGTCGACGAACTGTTGAAAGCTCAGGATGAAACGCAGATTCGCAGCTCAAAACTCAGCGAAGCCGCAGAGAAAGAGATTCAGGATGTCCTGAAGCGACACGGTGCTACGAACGTGAAGGTTGATCAACCAACGGCCAGCCTTGAAGATCTGTTCCTGAAAACAGTCCAGGAGAGCCGCGAGCGGCCTGGACATCGTAATGTCACCGATCACCAATCGGTTTCGTGATTTGAGAAGCGCTGACGCCGGCAGCGTCGGCCACGTTGTGTGGCACTGTTGCCTCTTAGTTCCAACTTTCATCAGCAACGGTCGACTTTATGTATTTTGATCCTAATGAATACTTACTCAACCCCTTTATTTCCTTCCTGAATTGGGTGGTTGTTGTCGGAGCCCTGACATTTGTTGTTTTATTCGTTTCGATGCTAAACCTTCTCACGACCAAAGGGATGAGTGGGATTGGTATCTTCTTCGACGAATTAGGAGGGATGGCTGCAGACCTCTTTCAACTTTCCCCTCGACGTATTTGGGCACTCACGCGATTGACCTATACAGAGGCGATCCGTCGTAAAGCATTAGCCGTGTTCGTCGTGTTCGGCCTGCTGTTCATGTTTGCAGGCTGGTTTATGGGCGATTCGAAAGAGATTAAGCCTGATCAGGTCAAAGTTTACATCAGCTTTGTGCTGACAGCGATCAGTTGGCTGACACTTCCCGTCGTGCTTCTTCTCTGTTGTTTTGGAATCCCCGAAGACATTCGATTGCGTTCGATTCACACTGTTGTTACCAAGCCCGCGCGACGAGTCGAGATTGTCCTTGGCCGAATGATTGGTATTTGGTTGATTGGTTGTCTCGTCCTCACTGTGATGGCCATCGTCGGACATTTCTGGATCGTCAGACAAATTCCAGCAGACTCTCAACCGTTGCTGACCTGTCGTGTCCCGGTCTACGGAACTGAGATGGAATTTCTTGATCGTGAAGGGAATTCTGCCAGGTCAGGGGTCAATGTCGGAGATATCTGGATCTTTCGCAGTTATATCGAAGGAGCGACGAAAGCTCGTGCACGCTGGAGATTTATAAAGGTTGACGAGTCGGTTCTGGACTCGGACGGGAACTTGAATTTTGAGAATTCATTCTCGGCATTTCGCAGCTATAAGGGGGATATGACCCGGCCGCTGTTTTATGACATTAAGCTTTACAACCCGGAAAAGAATCTGGCATACACGACTGATCCCCAGCCAGTAAACGAGTTTCGCCACAAATTAGATAAGATTCCTCGGAAGGTCACTGTCGATGACGTTCAGTACGATATTTTGAAGGATTTTGTTACCGCGAATAAAGACTTGCTGATTGAAGTCTCGTGCATCGACCGCGAACAATATATCGGTATGGCACGATCCGACTTGTTTATTCGAATGCCAGATCGTCCGTTCTGGATGGGCTACTGGAAAGCCATTTTAGGAATTTCGCTAACGTTGTTGTTGATTACAATGATTGGCGTTTCAGCAAGTACGATGGTGAAAGGTCCTATTGCTGCGGTACTTACGTTCGTGATCTATTTCCTGTCATTGAAGGACAACCATCAATTCATGGACCAACTGGTCTTTGGGCAGGTTCAGGGGGGCGGCTTTCTGGAGTCAGTCTATCGGCTTGTTATGCATCTGGGTCCATCGGCGGAATTACCAGCCAACCCTGCGTTTGCTGTCATCCAATTCTTCGACTGGTTACTCAATAATTTTCTATGGCTGTGCCGACACGTCATTCCGTATTCGCAGTACTTTAACATGCCCGAGTTCGTGGCAAATGGTTTTGACGTTCCCTTGGACACGTCGATTATTCCAAGTCTTTTAGTAACATCAGCGTTTATTATTCCCTGCGTGGTGATGGGATACTTCGCGCTTCGAATTCGCGAATTGGAGTCGAAATGACCAATATGACATCTCAACAGCGAAAGCTGGTTTATCTGATCGGAATCGTGGTATTGCTGATCCCAATCATTTGGCTCAGCCTTCCCTCCGACGGAAAGGATGCGCCAGGTGGAGTCCTCTCTCAACTTCGTAGCCAGTACGAACTGGGTGAGGCGGATCTGGGTGACGTCGATGCTTCGAGTGCGGCGATGAATTTCGCCCTGCTCGGGATGCGGGGCATGGCTGTGAACGTGCTGTGGAAAGACCTCGACCAGCAGAAGGACACGAAGCGCTGGGCTGAAATGCAGGCGACGACCGAGTCGATTGTTCGCCTTCAGCCTCACTTCGAAAAAGTCTGGGACTTTAATGGTTGGAACCTGGCCTATAACACATCCGCCGAGTGGGATGCGGTACCAGACCGTTACTATTGGGTCAAACAAGGCGCGAAGTTCTTGAAGCGTGGCGTCGAGAGAAACAAGCGATCAACCGAGTTGTACTACCGAACTGGTAAAGTCATCCAACATAAAGTTGGTTACGCAGACGAATCCGCGGACTATCGAAAATTCTTCGTCAGTGATCCCGACCCTGTTTTCAAGAATGGCCCCGATCCCGTCGTCAATCCCGAAGCCAAGGACAATTTCCTGGTTGGCCGTGAATGGTTCGAAGCGGCGTGCGTCCGTGAACTTGCTCGGCCTCAGCATATTCTTGATCGTAGCTTGTTCCGATCGACTCCGGCTCGATGCCTGTTCGACTACGCTCAAGCACTTCAGAAAGAAGGAAAGTTCGGCGAAGAGACCCGAGCGGCCTGGGATCATGCTCGGAAGGATTGGACCGAGAGTTATGGTCGTGAAACGTTCCATGCTTTGATCGGACCGGAAGAGTCCGACATCATGCTGGAAATGACAGCCGAAGAAATCAAACAGCAGGCGGGAACACCCGATGACGAGCTTCGCGTTCGGAAAGCCGTTGACGCTTACCAGAAGATGACGAACTATCGCTATTGGCGAACGCGAGCATTGGCAGAGGCCGAGCCGGAAATGTCGGAAGCTCATCGTTTTGTTTTCGACGCAAAACAAGCCTACAAAGCCCAGGAATTTGATAACGCTCGAACTGCCGCTTTTAAGGGAATGGAAGGCTTTGATAAGATCCTGAAGAGAGACGAATATTCGTCGCTGACGGACGAAGACATCCTCTGCGAAGAATGTCTACTGGGTTGGAAGATCTGGGACGATATCTATCAGGTCTCCGGCGACAAGATTCCGGAAGAATTCCCGCTCAAGTGGCTGCTTCAAATGAAGTCTGATAATTCCCAGATCATGGGGAACGTGAACAAGCAGTTTAAACGGCTGTTCCTTGATAACAAATAAGACTCGTGCTTTGGATCGAGTACTTTTATTCTGTTGAATGAGAACCCGGTTGTACTGCCGCGAACGAAATGTGCTAGAACTTTGGGAGGAAGGAAATGACACAATTCATTTCCTTCCTCTTTTTTTATCAGCCCTTCAAACAAGCTGGTCTCTGACGTACTTGGGTGTTTGCAGAAGTCCAAGCAGGGTTCGTCCATCAAACATTCGGAAGGAAGTGTTTGTGCTGCGCTGAATCATTTGGTCCACGTGATCGGCATCAGGACGAAGATTGAGTCGATGATCACAGGCGAGAATCATTCCCCATGGTGACCCGTATGTTGGCACGTTGGCCGTGATGACAACGATGTCGGTGAACACGGATGCGATTGTCTTCGCTGTTCGTGTCAGCGGTTCCATAAGTGGAGGTGACATTGAACCCGCCTGGTTAATAAACATTCCACCGGGTGCTAATGCTCTCTGACAAAAGCTGAAAAACTCACGAGTAAACAGCTTACAGGCAGGGCCTGATTCGATGGGGTCTGTCAAATCCGCGATGATGACGTCCCAACCTCGCGTCCCTTCAATTAGATCGAATGCGTCCGCGATTTCGATTTTGACCCGAGGATCATTCAACGATCCCTGGTGAATTTCGGGAAGCCATTTTCGACACGCCTCCACCGCCGCGCCGTCGATATCAACTAACAGAATCTCTTCGACGTTGTTCCACTTGAGCGCTTCGCGCGCTGCGCCCCCGTCGGCACCTCCCGCAATCAAGACTCGACGCGGATGTCCGTGCATGACGATCGGCGTATGGACAAGCGGCTCGTGGTACAGGAATTCGTCCCCGGTACAGGTTTGCCACCGACCATCCAGGACCAGCGCTTTACCGTAGACCCCGCTTTCAACAATAAACATCTCTTGAAACGGCGTTTGACAATGGGCGAGCACTTTTTGAACCCGATGTTGCCAAATGTCGTCGGGCGTAAAAGACTCGCCGATCCACTGAACGTCGGAATTCATGAACATTGCCTTTACGACTACAGCCAAAGTTTAATGCGATCTTTCAGTTGAGCAGGCATTTTCTTCATCACAGCCCGTTCGATCTGATTCGTTGCATAACGCGTGCTGAAGTGCATGGCAATAATCAGCTCGTTGTGGAATTTGTCAGCCCGTTCGATGATGTCATCCAGATGCATATGGCCGAATTTATAGATTTTTTCTTTGCGGTGTTCCGGTCGAAAAAATGTGATTTCGGTAATCAAAATCTTGGCATCGTAGATCGGAGGATAGTTGTCGATTCCCGGCGGGGCCGTGTCACCCGTGTAGCAGACTAAGGGCGTTCGCACTTCATGCGCCACCTCTTCACCCGACATTCGCAGATCGCGGATTTCATTCCCGCTGAGCGCCGAATATTTCGGCTTCAGTTTTTTTCGTCGCTGCCAGACCAGATAACCAACCGACGGAACCGTATGGCAAGTGGCAAAAACCGTGACAAGATGATCACGAGACAACTCAATTTCCTGACCTGCCTTAACTCCAATCAGCTGGCAATTCATTCGCCCCCGATCCAATTTCTGCCAGACTTTCAACAACCGATCGGCCCATTCAACGTTTTCTTCAGGAAGATAGATTGTCGGCGGCTCCATCTTCATCATCCGACGTCGAGCAACGTAAACCGGCAATGCGGCCATGTGATCGAGGTGGGCATGAGTGATGAAAATCGTCGGGAGATTCATAAAATCCCAGGGACTGCCACCTAAATCGAACCCCAGCTTGAGTTCAGGAATCCTCCAATAGCTCTGCACGGCAGCACGCGAATAGCCTTCAATCGTGAGGCCATCGTGCTGCAGGGTATGGTAAGGAAGATTTTCAACCATCGTGCGACATCCAGTTAATACGACTAAAGAACCTTTACAGGTTTGTTGGTCTGAATACTTTTGGCCTCGGCATAGCAGACTTTTAGAGCGTCACGAGCGAGTTCATCTGAAAGTAATCGAGGTGTTTCGCGGGACTTCACCGCATCAACGGCCACTTGCAATTCCGAGGTAAACGCGGAACACCATTCGGTTCCCCCTTTCAACTTGGGCTGAGTGACTTTTCCTGATGCGACAACGGTCAGGGGGCGATCCTGAACCCACTCTCCTCCGATTGTCCCTGCACTGTATAACAGCGTGGCATTTTCGAGATAGATTTCAAACCCGGCAGAAAACGCCAAGCCCTCTGCTGCGATTCCGCCACTTACGGCGCTGACGGCGAGAGAAGAATCCTCATACATGTACTGGGTATGGACGTGGTTAACGAATCCGTCCTGGACAATCCCACGTGAAAAAACTTGCTGAGGCACTCCACAGATTAAGCTGATGAAGTGATTGTCGTGAATGTGTAAATCGATTCCCCAGCCTCCAAGCTTACGAAAGTCGGACATATCGCTCGACCACTTTGGCGATGAGATGACACGGCGGAAATGTGCCGCTCGAAGTTTTCCATATTTCCCGGACGCGATGGTTTCTGCGGCAAACTTGAATTCGGGAAAGAACGGAAGAACCTGAGCAACCATCAGCTTGCGACCCGTCTTTCGTGCAACTGCGACCATTCGATCGGCAGCCTTCGGATCAATCGCAATGGGCTTCTCGATCAACACGTCTTTTCCCGCATTCATGGCTGCAATGGCTAACTCTTCGTGTTTGTCATTGGGCATGCAAATGTCGATCAGGTCGATGTCTGGCGAGGCAAACATCTGTCGATAATCATCGAAGGCGACAATCTTCGTCAGGTCGAGCTTGGCCCCGCGCGGACCAAAATTTCCTTGAATTGAGGTCCAGTCACCAATCAGCTTTTCCGGACTGCGGGTACAGATCGTCGTAACCGTCCCCCCTTTCAGCTTCGACCCAGTAATGCGGCCGGCGTCCGTGAACTTCATCGCCCCGGAAAAATGTGCCCAGCCCATGAACCCGATTCCGACGATCCCAATCCTCACCATCGGTCATTCCTCCAAAACCATGCAACATTGCGGTCAGAACTCGCTGCGTAGCATCTGGCTGAACTTTGGGAAAAGCAAGCCTGAGCCAACTGCCTAATTTCCTTGCATAAAACAACTGCCTGCAAACCGGGCAGTTGGCTGCGGTAGTCTTGCCGCCATCGCAAAAAGGCCAAGTTTTTCCACGCAAGTCAGTCAAGAAAAAGCTTTTTAATGCAAAGTAGCATTGCGCAGCAGTGGTTGTGCTAACAAAAAGTGCACTCTGCTCCTTGGTCAATTGAAAAACGGCGATTAGGGATTTTGCCGAATTCTCGGATTGGACTAGATTTTCAAGGGCTGGGGTTGTTATCCTTCTGACGTCGTACTCCAGTTGATGACAGTGGCGACCGATGGTTGCAAGGAGAAGTGTCTGTGGAGGCGACTGTTTGAGACCGCGCAGCACGAAACAGGGAAGATCATTCAGGACCAGGAAAGGGGTGGCGGTATGTTGGTGCTCTCTCGAAAGCCAGGCGAAAAGATTTTGATTGGTGATAACGTGACGGTCACGATTGTTCGCATC
>CAILLA010000196.1 GCA_903834925.1 uncultured Schlesneria sp. | reverse complement strand
TTCTCCGAAGACTCCTAAGCAGTGGCACACAATCCGAATTTGACAACGAATCACAGAGCGTCTTGGGTCTCGCGTGATGCAATGTCGCCAGACGAAGACGAAGACACTGCTTCTCCGAAGACTCCTAAGCAGTGGCACAAATTCACATTTTAAAGTTTGACAAAGTACCGCACATTACGACTCGACATACTCCATCTCGAAGTGTTCGCCGGCCGTTCGACCCGGGAAGAAAATATGCTCATCAAGCTCGAATTCCTGGGTCATTCGGGCTTCTTGATTTCAGATGGAAAGTACCGGGTCGTGATCGATCCGTTTCTTTCCCAAAATCCTCTCGCGAAAAAGAAGCCGGAAGATATCAAGTGTGATTGGATCGTGCTGACGCATGGACACTTCGATCATTCCTGCGATGCCGAAGTGATCGCCAAACGGAACGGGGCGACGATCCACGCCATCTATGAGCTGGCAGAATTCTTTCAGGAAAAAGGGTGCCAGGTCAGCCATGCGAATCAGGGTGGCCGAGTGAAGACCGAATTCGGTTCGGTGACCTTGGTCCAAGCGTTTCATTCCTCGAGCATCGAAGGTCGGTACGCGGGGATGCCGTGTGGAGTGATTCTCAAAATCGGCGGAGTCACGTTCTATCACTGCGGGGACACCAGTCTGTTTGGTGACATGGCCCTGATCGGTGAGATGTACCGGCCCCATATTGCGATGATTCCGATTGGAGATCGATACACAATGGGACCGCAGATGGCCTCGAAGGCGGCGGAATTAATTCGACCGAAAATCGCCATCCCGATTCACTACAAGACGTTCCCCGACGAACTGGTCAACGATGCCGGTGAGTTTCAACCGAAAGGAATTGAGGTGCGCGTGATGGAACCGGGTGAGACGTTGATTTATCCGGACTTGCAAGTGATCTGCACGGGCTGACCAAAAATGATTTTGGCTGAGATAAAGACCGAAACCCCACCTCCCCTGCGGAGGTGGTTAACGGGCCTTTGCCCTAGCGGTTTGAACTTCGCCAAATCAATGAATGGCGAGGGGCTTGCGGATTTGAATTGCGTCGAATCGGCGAATGACGTGGAACGTGCTGGTGCAAAGGCCCGTTAACCATCGCCACGGGGGCGATGGGGTATCGTCGGATCGTTAAGAGGATCGCAATCCAGAGACATGTAGGTTGCGCCGTGGAGTTCAAACTGGGGCATATCGCCGCCGAACAACAGGTGCCAGCCATAGGCCGTTTCGGGGTCCGCCTGCCGAGAGTCGACCTTATCTGCCATCTCGGTCAGGATCGCTGCCAGATTGCGAAAGGCATTCGTGTCACCACCGATTCGAACGCGAGGGCCATCACCGCCGTCATTCGGATCAAACTCAATCCTTAAAAGCCAGTCTTCGTTTTCAATGAGTTCTTGAATACTCGTCATCGTGAATAATCCCAATTCGTGGTATTAGAAAATGTGAAGCAGAAAATGACCTGATTCCAAGCCCTCGTTCGTTCGCTGAAGCTTCCAAAAAGGGGTCACCTCTGACCAAAGTAGCCAACATCGCTCCGCGTGATGAGCATCGTTCGAGAACCTGTCATATCACAATCCGCATGATTTCAAAAAAGTATTCAAACAAAAATATTGTTCCGATGCGTCGGCAACGGTTGAATCGTATCCGACGCATGCTCATCACGCGGAGCGATGATGGCTACTTTGGAAGAAATCCTGAAACGAGAGCCATTGAATTAAGATTCAGACGTCGAGGACGTCCGTTCATCCGTGAAGTTGTTACCTTCCAATCCCAACTGCTTGATTTTCTTGAAATTGGCGAGTTCCTTCAGGCCATCATCGGTCAATCGCGTGTCGCCAAGTTCTAATTGCTCCAGGTTGTCGAGATCTCTCAACGCGACCAGGCCTTTGACAGAAACTTGCGTCGCTTCAAGACGCAATTGGGACAGATTTTTCAGTTTCGCAATTTCCACGATAGTCTTATCAGTGACCCGCGTGTGGCTAAGGTCGAGAGTCGACAGCGATTCGATCCCTTTGAATGACCGAAAGCCTTCGTCTGTCACCACTGTTCGCAGAAGGATGAGAGTCTTCAGATTCTTCAGATCGCACAATTCCGCCAAACCTTTATCACCGATGGCAGTGAAACCAAGGTTCAGTTCGGAAAGTTGGCTGAGATCGCGCAGCGCCTTAATCCCATCGTCTGTAATCCGCGTATCCCAAAGATTGAGCGTCGTCAGATTGGGATGAATACTGATTGCGGCCAACCCTGCATTCGTGATCGGCGAATTTCTGAGCACCAGCGTCGTGAGATATTTGAGTCCGTTCAAATGGGCGAGACCCGATCCGTCGAGCTTTGTCTGACTGAGATTCATCGTCCCGCTCAATCTCGCCCCCTAGCAATTCAAGCTTTTCGATAGCCTTTGTCTCGCTCGAACTTTCTTGAGCGAACGATAACATTGTCGCGAGAACGAAAAATGTGAGCGATGAAAAAACGGGAGGGCGCATTGTCGATCCGATTCAGAAAAGTGTTTAAGAATGTGACCGGTTTCTCAGGAGCTCCCAAGACGATAACAGAATTCGCCAGCCCATTTTAGGACATAATGTATAAATCGATGGCATCTGGAACTGCCTACGTTCTGTGCGCAGCCGCTAAAGTCCGATTAAGATCCCATTCAGATGGTGCGGTTGCGGGGATAAATTCCGGGAAAAACCACGTCTGGAATCTGACTCTTCTTTTGGATAGTCTTTCACGCACGTAACGATTTTGCATCCATTGAATTAGTGTCAGGGCGCTATTGAAGTCTCTACAGGATCAACCATGATCAAGGACGGAATCAATGATGGCAAAAAGCCGCGTCCCAATCATCAGCGTACACTGCAGATCTTGCGTAAGATGAGTCCTCGCCAGCGACTGGAGCAGGTATTCCAACTGAATGAACGAGCGCTGAAATTGTTTCGGATTGGATTACGTCGTCGGTTTCCAGATCTTGATGATGTCGAGTTCCAGAAAGTTTATTTGCAAATGCGGGCGCGATGTCACAACAGGAACTACTGAACGATGTGGTTCGATCGCTTCAGGACCTCGGCATCGAGTTCATGTTGAGCGGCTCCCTTGCATCCAGCCTTCAGGGGGAAGCGCGTGCAACCCATGACATCGATCTTGTGACGCGATTGACCCTGCAAGATGTCGATCGACTTTTCGCCACGTTTAACGTCGCGCGGTTTTATCTCAGCAAAACGGCCATTGCCGATGCGATTCGGACGCAGCGAATGTTTAACCTTCTGGAGACGGCAACCGGAGAAAAAGTCGACTTTTGGGTACTGACGGATTCTCCTTTTGACCAGTCCCGTTTCGCACGTCGACAGCACATCGATCTTGGGGAATTCGTGATCGATGTGAGTTCTCCCGAAGACACGATTCTGATGAAGCTTCTCTGGTGCAAACAGTCAGGCGGCAGCGAAAAGCAGTTCAACGATGTGTTGAGGGTCTATGAACTTCAGGCAAAGCTTCTGGATTTGGAGTACATCCATCAATGGGTTGAGGAACTCAATATCAAAGACCTCTGGCAGCGAGTGCTCGCCGAAGCCGAACCGTTTAATCCTTCATCTGATTCACCAACGTGACCGTCAGACGGCGTCCTTTTACCAAACAATACCCACGACTGCGGCGATCCGGCGGACGTCGAGCGTGGGCATTGTCGATGACATGCGTTTGCCTTCACGTTTTGATCATTAGCAGCGGCGTCGGAATTCGCCGGTTTCGGTGTCGATTTCGATTTTGTCGCCAATTTCGACGAAGGCCGAGACCTGAAGTTCGTGTTTTGTTTCTTTCAGAATGGCTGTTTTGGAGATCTTGCCTGAGGTGTCGCCGCGAACGACCGGTTCGGTGTACTCGACTTCACGAACAATGATCTTGGGCAGGACGACAGAAATCGGTCGTTCTTCGTAAAACGTCACTTCGCACGTTTCTTCCATGCCGTCAACGATATATTTTTCGAGGTCGGAAATCGTTTCCGCATCAATTTCGTACTCGTTGAAATCGGCGTCGACGAAGACGTGGTTGGGGGCTGAGAAATAGGAATATTTACAATCCTTTTTCTCCATCATCAACCCTTCAAGCTTTTCGTCCGATTTGAAAATCACTTCGGAAACTCGGTTCGTCAATAGATTTTTGGCTTTCACTTTGACCACGGCCTGGTTCCGACCGGATTTGTTGATGACCGCCTTGATAACGACGACGGGCTCACCTTCAAGAATGACCACGTTGCCTGACTGCAGATTGTTGGCGATCTTAACGCTCATAAAACACTTCCCATATTGCCTGTCGATCATGTGATTTCGCATCCGCC
>CAILLA010000195.1 GCA_903834925.1 uncultured Schlesneria sp. | reverse complement strand
TCGGTAACATCGCTTAAGAGCACGGCCTTACCGAAGACGGTAAAACCGTGGCACCCAACACTAGTAACGATTTGTTTTTTATAGGTTTGGAGTGTTACCAGCACGAGCCGCGATTCAACGATAATTATCATTTTAAATCCTAGGGCAAAGGCCCGTTAACCACCCCCGCAGGGGGGGTGGGGTTTCGTTATTCGTTTGGTTATCGGAACGTCCAATGCGACTCAATGCGTCAGGAAAAATCATGCAAACTTCGATCGTCTGCCGCCTCGCGTTCGTTGCCATTTGGATTTGCGCTCCCAATGGTTGCGAAGTTTGGGGACAAGAAAATCCACCAGAAGCGAAGCCGATCGAGCAATCCGAAACAGGGTCTAAGGCTGCGATGTCGCCGACTGATGAAAGCAACGATAGAGTCATCGAACTATTCAAAAAACAATTTGAAAAGGGCATCCAGAATCGACGAAAAGCATTGCCAGAGAACAACGAAACAATCGAGTCCATTTCGGAACGCAATTTTCGAGTTGAACTGAGCAGATCAACGGAACCGATCGACACGACCGGTCGAGAACCGCATTGGATCATGCTCGATCCTTCATCCCCTGGTCTTGGTGAACTGAAGCCGGGCGATCATGTCAACCTGTTGCTTCCAGACGATGCGGCGGTGGAAGAGCTTGATTCCGACCAGACCTACATCCCCGCATTCAAGCCCGTGATTGACCACGTGAAAGTCTTTGACGTTCAGTTGCGCCGCTCTGGGCGAGTACTCGTCGGGAATATTCTCTATCAATTTCGGGGAACTGTCTTGGGTGTGTATCTCAGTCCGAACGAAGTCCGTCAAATTCAAAGCGAATTATCGTTTGAAGACCTGGGTCGCAGCTCGATTACTCACGTCGTTCGACTCAAGTACAGCCGTGCTGAAAAAATCGCTGAGCGATTACAAACATCATTTATATCAGCAGGGATCAAGGCCGATGCCGACCAGAACGCGATCGTGATCCAGTGGGCTTCGTCCGCGCCGATGCAGGGCCTGGTCGACATTGAAAATACCATCCGAAAACTGGATGTCCCCAAAAGCCGACCGGCGGCGGGCGTTGATCCTCTCGTGACGTCGCAACCGAATGCGGTCGCTGCCGAACCACACTTAACCACCAATGGATACACGCTGTCAGGCGAATCCGGCAAAATGAAGTTGACCCGTGCCATTCCTGATACACCCGCCGCGCGAAACCTGGTTGAACAACTCCGATCGCACGAATCGGCCGCGACGGCCCTGGCAACGGAAATTCGGCAATATGCGAACGGCCAGGCGGATCAGAATCAGCCGTTGATTGGCGCATTAAAACGTAAGCTTCAAAACGAGTTGGAAACCGCATTCGACCTGAAACTGCAGTTAGAAGAAATCCAGGTCAAGGAATTGCAGTCACGACTCAGCCAACACCAGCAACAGATCGGCCAGCGAAAGGCCTTACGAACAAAGATTATTGCCCGTCGCGCCAGCGATCTCGTGGAAGGAAACGCACTGAAGTGGAATCTCAATTCGGAGGCAATCAACGGAAACACAAGCGCGGGGCGATCAGATCCACAGTTGTCCGCACCGGTTCGCGCCCCGGTGACGGGAGGGATGAACGCGATGCCACGACTCGCTCCCGCATCGAACGATCAGGGATTCGCTGATCACAAACTCACCTGTATTCAGATGAGCGGTCCAGAAAATCTGATGATGTCGATGGGTGGCCAACTCTACAACATCGGCTCAGAACCGTTGAATTTTGGAATCTCGCGAGCAATGGGTGATCCGCTGGATCTGAATTTTCAGTACACGCCGGTGCTTCATGCCGCCGTGCTTGCCGGTCGACTTGATCTCTATCCGCCAGACACCTATTCCCGCAAGTTTTTGCGAAACAACTACATTCTCATCCAGATCACCGAAGAGGACATTCGTGCGGCATGGAACAGCGGCCTTATTAAAGTGGTGTATTTGCCTGATCCGGTACCTGGAATGCCGGCCCCGTCAGCCGTCGAGACAATCGTCGCATCAAGTCCTGAGGACGTTGAAGACCCGATCCAGGAAGCCGAACAACTGGGAACGATTCTTTTGGTTTTGCGACTCGCCAAGAATCAGGACGAATTTCCGTTTGCGAAGGTTTATCCAAACCAAATGGTGGGTGGCCCCGGAATAAGGGCGGTTGATCCAGCTGGGATTTCGAATATGAACATACGCCTTGCGGAGCCTGATCGAGCCACGCAAGTCACGCCACGCCAATTCCCGACGCCGGACGAATTTCGACTTCAACTGGAGCCGTTTTTGAAACGCTTGCACACAGCAAACGAAGAGGTTCGAAAATTAGAAACAATCTATTTTCAAGACCGATCGAACGCTGCGGAATTGCAGACAGCGATCGACGAATTCACCAGGGCGAAAGACGAGGTGCGGGGGCAATGGTCCGCGATTAAGCCCGCCCTCGACAGGTGTATATCAGACATCGAGATCAGCAAAGCAGTCCACGATGCGTTTTCGAAACAACAGGGCGAGTTGATCGAAAAGTTGTCTAACGGAAAAGCGACTGAAGCCGAGGTCAAAACAGTCTCGGACGCCATGTTACGAGCGAAAGAGTCTTGGAGAACCAAAGAAACGCAAATGAATAATTATTTGAAAGTGATCGAACACGATCATCTGAATTTCATTAATGAAAGCTCGGAAAAGCCGATTGGTGACCATCCTTTAGCAAATTTACCTGAGGTTTCATTTCCCACCGATGCGGCGATGATCTGGATCGAAACGGCGACGGGACTCAAGCTGCAGTTTGTCCGATGCGACGATCTTAAACTTCCGTTTAAAGCAGCACTGCGAGTTCGCGAGTCAAAGGGTCAATACAAAACGGGTGACTTAATTGTCGTGCTGCATAACCGCTTGTTTGAATCTCTGGATCAGGTCGTCACGCTACTGATTCCCACGATGAACGCGAACGACAGTATCGTCTTGAAAGGGGGCCTGGCAGGAACAAAAACGGATGTCGGCTTCGTCCATCAAGTGGGATACCAGAACCTGCAGCCGGCATCAATCAATCAAGCGGGGGTCTACTTCGAACTCCATTTGAAAGGTTCTGAGCAAAAAGATGTCCTGATCGAATATCTCAACGGAACCTGCGTCTCACCAGATGGTCTTGTGGTTGTTCCTATCTCGTCGAAGTCACTCGTGGAAGGGGAATCGATCAAGGCGTTCGGAAACGCCTTTAACAAAGCAACGGCTCGAGTTGTCGCCTCGGACGACGAGCGAGGTCTGACACTGCTTAAGCTCGAACTGGCTCAACGAAAGCTCGTTCCGTGGCTGAAGTGTCGAACAGGGCAACCCGCCATCGGCCAACATCTGACCGGCCTGGAACTTTCGTTCGAATCATCCGACTCAGGGCTATCAACAATGAATTGTTCCGTGACCGTGATGGAGCTTGATCAGAAGTACGCCCGGCAGCGTGCCGGAAATGATGGATTTATCATCACCGCACAGCCCGCTTTTTCGGCACGGATGGGATCACCACTCACAGCGATCGACGACGAGTTACAAGGGATCGTTGTCGACCGTGAATTCGAGGAATCCACTGAGAACTCGACGGGAAAGCCACCGAAAAGAATCACCGCGATCCCGGCCATTCACATCCAGAAACTGATCGACGAGTATCGGAAACAGGAGAGCAAACATTGAGTCGCCGCAGGCGAAGCCAGGCGAGCCGGGGATGTCAATCCCCGGATTTTTTGAAAATCGTCGCTCTGGCATCTTCATTCCAATAGGTCGTATAGGTCCTATGGGACCTATTCTTTTCTTCAATTGTCATTGGCGAGTTCCCGAATCTGTTTTTCGCCGCCACGACACGACGTAATGGCAACGCAACCCCACCCCCCCAGCGGGGGTGGTTATCGGGCCTTTGCACCAGAAGCTTTGGCAGTTAATGAGTCTGATATTCGCCAGGGGAGCTAGGGCAAAGGCCCGTTAACCACCGCCGCAGGGGCGGTGGGGTTTCATTTTTGCTTTGTGGGCTTTTTTTGAGTTGTTGCCCCCGTCAACGATCGCGTCTGTTCGATTGTTGTCGGCGATTCGCGCTGTCAAATGCGAGGACCAACAACACGATGAGCGCCAACAATCCAACGGACGTCAGCAGAGTGAAATAATTCAACGACGGCACCGAGGAGACCGAACGAGGCTTATGTATCCGAGCAGATTTCTCGACAGTCGAGCGATCTTCGGACGTCGCATCGGGCTGCGATTGAGGGCTGGTCTCATTCGTCTTCGTCGAAGTACCATCGGTTGGTTCGGACTTGACGTGTTCGATCGTTTGTTGCAATGGGATTCCTGAAACGGGAAAATGATCGCCGAACTTCTTTGTGATCTCGCGGTATTCCTCCGATTTCAGCCTGCCTTGCCACTCATCAAATGAAAGCGTCCGCAGGTTCTGGTTTTCGTCCAGTGTCATTCCCGTTCGGAATTCCAATTCACAAATCCGCTCCTTAGGCGACAGTGCCGCCAACGGATCTGACGCCCGCCACAACCGCGCGGTTCCGTCATAGCTCCACGTCAGCACCCGCGACTCGTCACGGCTGAAGTTGCAACCGTTTACGAGCCCAACGTGCACCCAGCTCTGTGCGATTCCTTGATCACCCACCGAGGCGGCATAATCGTAATTGGCAATTCTTTAGGTGTCTGCGAGTGTTTTACGCTCCACATTAATTAAATCTAACGAATTGGAACCACGCAGAAACAAGTGCGACGCTTTGATGGGCTCGTTCAAGTCGCGAGCCTCGATGGCGAAACGCCAATAGAAATCTGCGTTTTCGCGGCTGGCGTCGGCTTGTTGTTTCTGAGCCTTTTGCCTCTCTTTGGTTTCATCAATTTTGGCGGTTTCAGCTTCATCGCGAGCCCATTCAGCCTCGTTATAAGAGATAAATGACCAGACTCCAAACACGATGACAGCAACGACAGGAACCGCAGTGAGGATGGCTCGCAGATTGCGGCGGCGCAGGACTTGGTGAGTTTGGATCAGGCGATTGATCGTCTCATCGGACGGGGACGAGTTAAGGTTGCGGACGTCCTCAGTGATGTAGAGTTGCGAATCAGGCAGGTGGCGAAGCGTCGCGAACTGCGAACGGTCAAGACCGGTCAGTTCGTTGCCGAAGATGATCGGGATGACGCGGCGGCCTCGCCTCGTAAAGATTTCGACCTCATGCTCGACGGGCTTGGAATCGCACACGGCTCCCTTCGTCGCAATCAGCACCAGACGCTGAGTGTTTTGAAGTGCGATCTGCCCAACGGCTTTCCAGTCGTCGCCGGTCGCGTAATCCGAGCGATCCAGAAACACGTCATAATGCAGGCTTCGCAACCGCTGCGCCAAGTTGTCTGCATATTGGCCGCCGGTCGACCACTGATACGAAATGAAAAAATCATAACCCCAGAGTCTGTCCTTGATCCGCTGAAAGAAGTTTCGTTTGACGTTAAGTAGATTGGGAACCGGTAGCGTTTTTGGGTCGTCTGGTTCCGAACAATTATCGATTGGCATGTTTCGCATTGCACACTTTGCAGTCCGGAATTCCGCTAAGAAATGGAAACATGCTTGCAAATCGCGGCCCGAATTAACAGCAAGAATTCACTCATTTTCGGTACCTAAAACCGTTGTGCTTTCGCCACATATACAGAGTAAAGTGGCGAGTTTGACGCCAGGAACTCGCCAAAGGAGCGCACTATCGGTTTGTCTTTCGAGTTGTGGCAAAGGAAGACATCGTGCGTGGGATTTGATGGGCTGGCTGTCAATGGAACAATCCGATCGAAATCAGGCGTGACGCAGAATTCGTTCGTGAATCGTGAGTCGCCGATTATTGAACTGTACAGCAACGGTTACGTCAAACGGCAACGGAAGAATGGGGTCGGGTGTTGCTTGTTTTTCCGATTGGGGCCGGTTTTTCATGGGTTTTACTAGTTCGTCGCTGGACACCAATGGG
>CAILLA010000194.1 GCA_903834925.1 uncultured Schlesneria sp. | reverse complement strand
CTTCAGCAAATTGAAATCACTCTTCAACCTCTGCTTCTGAAATCCGATCCCCCAACCGAGGATCGCCTAAAGTGCAGAGTCTTAAAAACGCCGAAATAATTCTGACGTTTGCGACAGATTCGTTGATCGACTATCTGAATGAGGGACCGGAAACACAACGGCGGTTGTCCAATGTGGGACTTGATCTACCATCTTCGGAAATTATAAATTCAAAACAACACTCTCAATGGCGGTGGTTAATTCAATCAAAACTGCATCAAGACATTTATGAGAAGTCGGGCGCTAAGCATTACACCCCGTTTTTTATACGATCGAAAGATGCACACAGAGATTTTTGGCTAGTCCACCTTTCTGGCCATGCAACCGCACGCGATGTTATGGTAGGGCTTCATTGGGAACAAAACACTTCGTTTGCCCACTATGGAAAAGCCGGGCTAAATATGCTTGGATACGACCTGGATGAAGATCCGTCGATCACCGGTCAGCGGCCACTTTCCAACTTCTATTTTGACGAAACAGCGGAAAGCCTTTGCGTGAATTCCCTGCTCAATGAAATACCAGATCGAATTGCTGAGCATAAAGCCGGTATTGATTTTGATAGTTTCTTTTCTGCTTGGACGAATACCGCACCGGCAACAAGCGAGATTTTCAAATTAGCAATTCGGCAGCTTGTGGCGTTTGATGTACTCAAAGTCACGGACAAGACAGGTACGATAAAAAGAACATGTGTACAACGTGGAAGCGATGTAATCAGCAGAACACGCGTAAAGTACCTTTTTTAATGTTGCGGACCGGAAACAATGCACATCGGTGCAATGCAACTGGTTCATGCGATCCAATTCGATGATAAGCGATTGACTGTTTGCACATTATAGTCGTCGATAGCGTTAACGCCGCCTTGCCGTTGGCATTCAGACTGCTTAATCTTGCGAAAGTGCGGTGTTCCGACGCATGTTACTCTTGAGTACGGCCAAGGAACTCGTCGAGGTGCGGAGTGATCGGCTCTTCCAGCGACAGAAACCAAACTACCGGCTTTCCTTCTTCTCGGTATTCAGTATCGAGTTCAATTAGCACGTCCTGCATGGCTTTCGCTGGGCCAAGGAGTTTGTTTATGTGCGAAGTGATCGGTTCGTCGAGCGGAACGAAGTAGATTTCGGGCTTCTGATCAGTCATGTGACACCCATCCAGAGCTGTTAGCACTTCCGCCAAGGATCTTGCATCGCCAAACAACTGCCTGACCTTCGGTGAAATCGGCGTAAGTCGCCCTTCG
This sequence comes from uncultured Schlesneria sp., assembly GCA_903834925.1. Taxonomy (GTDB): domain Bacteria; phylum Planctomycetota; class Planctomycetia; order Planctomycetales; family Planctomycetaceae; genus Schlesneria. The sequence continues at coordinate 22,846 of CAILLA010000194.1, read as the reverse complement.
GGCTGCATCGCAGCCTTCAGCCGTTGCAAGATTTCATCGTCCGAGTGCTGCATGCGGCGAAGGACGAATACATAGTTATTCATGTACAGCTCGCTGGCAGGAGAATCGACCCTATGTACCTGACGAAAACGACCAACAATCTCCAAACTACGGTGCATCAAAAGGGCGGCTTCCATCAGCCGGTCCGTTTCGACGAGGAGTTTCCCAATGCGTTCGATGTCTGCGGCGACTTCAAGGCTTTCTGGCCCATACTCCAGTTCATCAACAACCAACGCATGACTTAGTATCGATTCGGCGTCGACCGTACAATTTGACTTTACCAATAACTCGGCCAAATTGTGCAGCATTATTCGGAGTTTGGGGTGGTCGGAACCATATGCTTTAATGTAGATCGAAATACATCGACGCAGGAGCGATTCGGCGTCCACGGTTCGGCCGCTTCGTTCAAGCAACTTCGCCAAATTGTTGATTTCCCCAGCAACTATCGGATTAGCACTGCCGAAGCACTTCTCTTTTGCTTCCAGTGCGTGGCGCGTCAATGAAATGCCCCGTGCAAGATGGTCTTTGTCGGCAATCACTATTGCTAAGTTTCCGATCAACATACCCGCCATTGCTTGGCTTTCGGCTTCGGATTGCAATTCTATGGCCACCGCTCTTCGCATCAGCACCTTGGCCTCCGCGACCCTACCGGTTTCCCAAAGCAACGAAGCCAACGTGTCGAGGTCGGCAGCAACACGAGAATCTCGCGGACCGTAGGTCGACTCGTCCGCCGCAAGCGAACTACGAATTAGAATTTCTGCCTCGTACGGTCGGCCACGATGCCTCAATACTAGCACAAGGTTGTTGGTTGAAGCCCCTTTCTCTTTGAGAGTCGTGGACAACTGCAATGCAGATCGCAAGCGGAATTCGGCTTCTTGATAACGGCCAACTTCGAAAAGCAGTCTTCCAAGTGCATGCTGCGCGTCAAACCAATCCGGGGCGAGATCAACCATTTTTTCTCGCAGCCCAATTGCACGATTCCACTGGAGTTTGATCTCGGCCAAACCGGCTTCGAAAATCATAGGTTTTAACGCTCGATTGCGAATTTTCTTTTCTTCATCCGCTTGTGCTTGCGCGGCTTTAGCTTGATCAGCAAGCCGCCTAGCTTCGTCCAGCGTCGCAGGACGGCGCCGATCTAGGTAATCCAATACTGCGTCGATACCTTCGTCCTCCAAGATTTCCGCTGCGCGCTCGAAGATAGGGCTCTCGCCTTGCTTTAATCCCTCTTGAATCAACTTGATCAAATCATCGACTCGCCCCAGCGCGATGTCGCGTTCCTTTTCGATCTCGGCAATTTTTAGGTAGCGCCCCGGCTGCTTTGGTACTTCGTTAATCTTGGCCTCGGCTGTCTCTCGGATTTCGCTGCGGATGCGCTCAGCCAAAAGCCCGGGGTTGATTAGTTTCTGCACGGCCTTTTCAATCGAACCCTCTACCTGAGAGGCGGTGTGCTTCGCCGTTTCGTAAATCTTTTGCTCGGTTCTACTCTGCGCCGCCTGAACCTCCTGTCGGATGACGGTCGCGCCATGCTTTACGTCGCGCTTCAGTCCTCGATAAACAACGCCCATCAAACCGGCCAGCGTTGCCATGCCGAGGCCAAGTTTTCGGGCAATGGTGAGGGAGCTCTTATTCCACGCTCCTTCGATCATTTGTTTCGCGACAGTGCGCACTCTTTGGTCCAATTCTTGTCGTGAGCCAACTTCGACATAGAATTTGCCGTTCGCAGTTTGCGCTTGCGCAACGAGTCGTTGCCGATGCATTTGTTGAAGCATCAGAAGCTCGCCGGGCTCTTGTTCGTGCGAATCAGTTTCAAATCCGTCATTGACCAAAAAAACATAAATCGGCACCTTTGCCTCAGCAGCAAAGTCATATTCCCGCTGCGTATAGCTAAGACGTTTGACATTCGCCGGCTGGTTCGTCGGCTCGTTGCCGTAACAAACCCCCACGATATGAATCACGGCATCGCATTCAACGATTTGTCGCCGATGAAAATCGTCGATGCCGCCTGCATCTGGCCCAAAGTGACTTTGCTCAATTGGAAGTACTTTGTTGTCCAACAGCGCATTTTTCACCGACAAACGAACGGTCGCGAATTCCTTGGTAACTGCGCTGATGAAGACACGAACGTCTTGCCGAATTCCGGTAGGCTTTGCCATATAAATTGCCACGCTCGAGGACAAATTACTTTCTCACATCGTGGAAATCTGACTGGCCAAAATATGTAGATTCCCCATCGGTCAAACATCGCACTATTATTCTATCGGCATAAGGCTTACGATCGAAAGCGACCCAAGCACACTGGTCACGCTTTGGACTAAGCGCATTGACCCAAAGTTCCGTCGCGGACGGTTTCCGCAAAAACCCGGCAACAGTGAAGCGATTCGGCTTATTTTGGCGTGTATTCCCATCTCTCTGGATTCGTTCGATCTAGCGTGAAGTCATTCCAGGAGAAGCCTAGGTCTGTGATCCTGATCCCCATTGACACTACCTTCGCCATATCCGGGCACATGTCAGCATCATCCCAGATAACCGGATTTCTATTCATCACGTGCGCGAGTAGACACAACAGTGTGCTCGTCGTGACTGGTTCTCCAGGTGAAAATTTGGGGCTTCCCAATTGCTGGATCTCGATTGCCCCAGGCGGTCTGCGAAAAATGCGGTACGCAATGTCCCGTCCAAGGGTCCCTTTCAAATGAAGGGCCTGGTCCCCTGGATAGGACCTGACGCGGGAAGTCGCATGCCATTCGTTTTTCCCGTCGAGAAAGAACTGCGCCCATTCCTGAAATGCCCAGACGAACTCGGTTATGTGACATAACAACACTAGATCGAAATGGGTGCATCCCGCTTCTGATCGGTCTTTCGAGCGCTCCATCGTAAGGATGTAGACAAAGTCCTCCGCAGGCGTAGCAACGCAGGTATGTCGAAAAGCATGCGAAATCCAGAGATGTAGATATTCACTGAACTTATCAATCGCATATTCGTATTCAGCTAGAGTGCTTTTAGTGTGAACCCGAACCGTAAAATTGCAACTTGCGATTTTGCCTGATTGGTGTGAATTCCATTCATTCACAACTCCAGCGTCGATCATCGCATCCCGTTTCATCTCTGCGCCAAATTTGGCGAACGCCCCTAACACCATCCCCTCATGGTCCGACTTCATCTTGCGGAGAATTGCAACGGTGTAGGTCATCGCTTGATCGTCCACGATCTTGTGGCAGCGATTACAAAGAATTATGAGGTTTCCAACTTCGTCCCGTTCAGCCATCGGTGGGGCGTCGTCGTACCTTGGACCGTCCGGCCGCTTCGAAACGATGTGGGCTTCCTCGCCGATAATTGACGGGTCGTCGAATGCAGTGCCGGGCTCAACAACCTTGTCCTTACAACGAGCGCACACCCTGCCACTTGCCCCCCAGAGCATCTTGCGCGTTTTTAGCTCGATTCCCACAACGGCACCCTTGCAAAAATGATTGGTTTTTTACGTTCAATATACTGGATGTACGCACGAAAGTTGAGGAGCTAAACAATGTCTTCAGCAGGGAATGGGGCGACGTGCCTTTTCACGCACAAACATCGTTACCGACACCGATATGAAGATGTTTGTAAATTGATTGTTCGGATGATTCCGTTTCAAATGAATCAACCAGGCCATTAGCCACGACGCTGATATCCTCTCTCAGCTGGATGTGTCTTTGTCTCTGAAGGCGCTCCTTTCATTTTGAAGTTGGGCTTTTTTCGCTCGTTCAGCGACGGATGGAAAGAGCTCCTTGAGAAAGGAAATCGTGAGATTCGGATCGCATCACCAGCCCCAGGTTAGAACGCCTTCCGCATCAGATTTCGTTCGGCGGTTCGAGGTCGATATTCATGATCTCTCGAAAGAGCCAGAGCGTGGGCGAGGGCCGAAGCGGCAGAGAGTTGTCATGAGTAAGTAGTGAGTAGACAAACCAAGAAAAATCCGAGGACTTACGCACATCGGCTCGCCTGGACTTGCTTGTTGTGCGAAGGTCTCCTGACCTCGCACATGGGGCCGACCGAAGGTCTCCTCTTAATTGTGCCTTGGGTTTCAACAGGTTACGGGCAACGTTCCGCGCAGTCTCCGCGCGAAGTGCGATCGCTTCACGCCTGCTGGTCTTCGATTCCCCTTTGGCGGATGCAATCGGGAAAGATCCGGAAGATTATCGGGAAAGCCGAGCAAGTCCTGCAACAGCCACAGATCATGAACAGCCGCGAGACGAATGACTCGCATCATCAGGCGGCGTCGCCGACGCGATTCAAATGAATTCAAATGGAGCATCTCCAGCAACTTTGCAGCTTCTTTGGTCAGGGCGATCAGCGTACCATTCGGCTGCACCTTTACCGATTCGGCAAGAAGCACTCGCAGTGGATCGGGGACGGCTTGGTCCCGTTTGATCGCGTTGCACACGTGACAGGCGTAAACGAGGTTGTCGTAGTCCAACTCCAAGTCGGGCCGCTGTGCGACGGGCTGAAAATGTTCCGCGTGAAAGTGGCCGGTGCGATGAACCCACTGTTCACGTTCCAGGCAGTAGACGCAACGAAAAGTAAACTCGTCGCGCAGCCATTCGCGATACTGTGCGGCGGATGCATACCCCTGCGGTCCGTGTCGGCGCCGATGCGGGTGGGCCGGATACTGGAAGACGTTCAAGCCGGTCATCGCGATGATTTCTGCTGAGCCGCCTTTTGCTCAAGACCTAAAAGCAGCAATTCCAACATTTCGGTGCGGGGACTGGCGATGCGATCTGCGTATTGCTCGCCCTCTTGCTGCAAGACTTTGAGTTCTCGCTTCTCCGCAGCGGTCAGCACCCCTTCGTATTTCTTCTCAATCAGCGCCACACGGCGTTTATTTTTTTCATCGGTCCAACCGTTGTCGGCGGGCGGAAGACTCTCGGCTGAGACCTGCTGTGCCATATATTCCAGAAGCGGGCGGAACCGCTCACCCAAACGCTCGGACAGAACCACAAGGTTTCCATGCGGCGTCTTGATTTCAGCAATGTTGCTCCGGCCCTCAGCCACGGAGGCAATCTGTTTTTCAAGTGTGGAATTACTCATGCGAGAAGTATAACACAGCCGTAAGCGCCGCCGAATAGAAAAGTTCAGAACGAGATGCGATTTTTGCAGGAGAAAGGTGGTTGTCATGGAACCAGGAACGAAGCCTCCACGAGACGAGATTCTCCAGCACGCGCTTGCGCTCGATTTGGCTGATCGAGCCTATCTTGCCGACGAACTGGAGCGAAGCCTTCCTTCGACCGCTTTTGCATCCGACGAAATCGCGACGGCCTGGTCCGAGGAAATCGACCGCCGAATTGCGGCCTATGATCGAGGTGAAACAACCGCAATCAGCTTCGATTCCGCGATCAACCACATCCGAACGGCTCTTTCCGAACGCCGATCGCGGATGGCCAATTCGTGAACTTTGAAGTGCTGTCAGAAAAGAATGGCGCACCAACATCGAGTCCCATGGATACGTTTTGATTTGGGTTTTTGCCCAGTTGGGGCAACGAGCCTTACAAAATCAGTATGTTGAAGGTGACCCAGTGCGGATATGACGTAATTTCCTGGCGAAAAGGGTCTCGGTTTTCATGCGGTTTTTTGACGTGCGGGCTTCCTTTGCCCCTTCAGGGCGAACCTCGATTTTCTGTTTCAATACCCGGGGCGGCGCTCGAAGACGAGTTTGCCCCGGGCTGATATCTGTCAGCCCTTCAGGCTGAAAAACTCGCCTTCACCCGAATATTTTCGTCGAACGCCTGAACAAACTCGTCTCGTTTTGCGAAGTCTCGCGAACTCGCGAGATCTGAAAAGCGAGGTGAGCCGGTCAACGCGCGAATGATTCCGCTATTTTGAACCCGTTGTCCGACGCGCGTGAACCGGCTGTGCCGGTCCGAGGGCTTATGCAGACCGGCTCACATGGACTCGCTTCTTAGGCGAGGTCTCCCGACCACGCAAAACCTGGTCATGACGCATAAAGTTCATCGATGATCTGGCCGCTGCAGAGCGTCAGTGGGCGGGCAAATTCGTCGCGCAGTTCGGAATGAGCTGGAATGCCGAGGGCCGCGAAGAGTGTCGTCCCCAGATCGTCCGGCGAAAAGGATCGTGTCGTCGGCAGTGCGCCGAGGGCATCGGAGCGGCCGATCGCCTGTCCCCCTTGGACCCCGCCGCCAGCGAACAGGGCTGTGTAAACTTGCGCCCAATGATTGCGTCCGACATGTTCGGCTCCCGGCACCAGCGAGATCGCAGGAGTGCGGCCGAATTCGCCCGTCATCACGATCATCGTTTCATCAAGTCGCCCTGAATCGGCGAGATCATCCAGAAGAGCGGACAACCCGCGATCCAGTGGAGGTAGCAGCGAATCCCGCAGGCTGACGAAATTCTTTTCGTGGGTGTCCCATGTCTGCACCCCGCCCATGTTGGCCTGTACGATGGGCACACCGGCCTCGACCAGCCTGCGAGCCAATAAGAGTGATTGACCGAACGTGTGCCGGCCATACGCCTGGCGGACATGGTCGGGTTCGCGCTCCAGTTCAAACGCCTGAGTCATGCGACCCGAAGTCAATAAATCGATCGCCGTACGATGCAAATCGTTGTATGCCCCCGCTTCCGCCGCTGCCAGATGCGGCAACCGCTCTTGTTCGAACTGCTCGAGCAATCGTTGGCGACGGCTGAGGCGCTCGATCGTAATTCCCGCAGGAAACGACAGCGTTTCGTCTCGAAACGTGTTTTGATTCGGATCCTGATTGAGCTGCCATGGGTCATGCTTCGGGGAAAGGCAACCCGCATGCTGTCCTGGCCAGGGTGTGGCTCCGCCAGCCAAAGGGTACGGGAGTGACACGCCGTTCGGAATGCCATCACGGCGCGGTCGCAAGAAATCATAAGCCGAGGCGTAACAGGGCCAGTCATTTCGCGACGCGGCGTTGACGGCGTCACCTGGCAATTGCCGGGGCATCGTATGCCCCGTCAGCGCTTTGTGGGTTGCCGGGAAGTGATTATTTTCCGTATGTGACATCGTTCGAACCAGCGCGAACTGACGCGCACGGCGGGCAAGTTGCGGCAACAATTCGCAAATGTCGATGCCGGGTACTTCCGTCGCGATCGGTCGGAACTCGCTGCGAATCCCATCGGGCGCATCCGGCTTCAGATCAAACGAGTCGTGTTGAGCCAGTCCGCCTGGAAGATAGATCAAAATCACTGCTTTGGCTCTGCGACGCGTGACAGCCTCAGCGGCACCAGTAACAGTCGAGTCGAACGGCAATCCAAACGCAACAGCACCAGTGCTGCGCAACCAGTCACGTCGGTTAAGCTGCAAACGAAGACTCGTCGGGCGGAGTTGCGGGATCATTGGTTGCTGTGACACCCCCGATTTTGTTTACAATGGTAGAAACGACATTTATCAAATGGGTTAAGTCGGGCGACGGCCGAAGCTCGAAGCCGAATTTACGCTAACAACAGGCACCCTACTGTGTCTAGCACGCAGTAATTTGTTGACGGTTTTCCCGACAATTGCAATGCGATCGAGCGACATCCGCCGATTCAATGCCCAGGGACATTCGAAGAGATCGGGCTGGACGCCCGATCCGCCTGCGCCGATGGCTTCGGGTTAAACTACTTAGCCGTTTTTTTCCAGTGCCCGACTAATTTGGTGGGATCGGTGGAGTGGGTCGCCGACCTTCTGGGAAGAAATCGACTGGCTTTTCGCCGTTTCGAATGCGGTCGGAATTCGGGTTATTAAATCCATACCCTTGCCGCCAGGCGGAATTCATGGACTGGTTGGCCTCGTATTCACGCAGGTCCCGGTCATATTTCGCTTTCGCCTGCTCGTACCGTTGCCGAGCCTCTTCAGGAATCTCTTCCTTCGGTGTGAAGAAGCCATCGATCGTGGCTCGTGTACCAGCACAGCCGCCGAGGATAGTCAGGCCAGCGAGTATCACAATTACAGAAAAACAAGCTCGCATGGTTACCTGCCTTGATCGACGCAACTCGACGGGCTAATGACAGTGGTGGCGAGTCTCACAAATAACCAGATTGGAGTCAATGTAAACTTTCACACTCTGGTTAAATGGCTTAACGCTTTACATCGGAAAAACTGTGGCAACAGGTGCGACCCGTCATGTTGAAAGTTACGCTGTGAACCCAATTGTGTTATCGACGTGGAATAAAATGTTGGCAGTACGATTGCAACTCAAACAAGTGCGAGGTCAGGAGACCTTCGCACAACTTGGTCGATCATGTGTCCGAGGTCGGGAGACCGTCGCACAATCTCGTCAGAAAACCTTCGCACAACCTGGTCACGACGCAAATAGTTCGTCGTTGATCTGGCCGCTGCAGAGCGTCAGTGGGCGGATCGATGCGTCGCGCAGTTCGAAATGATTTGGGATGCCGAAGGCCGCGGAGTGCGTGGTGCCGAAATCGTCGAGCGAAATGAGTCGCGTGGAATCATGTTGGCTCATTGATATACTCTCAGCCGCCAATCGCCGTTCTAAATCATTTGCTAAACAGGACTGACATCGTGGCACTTTATGCTTTCGACGGAACATGGAATGACTCGCGAGCCCCCGATGAGGAACGCGACCCTAAGAAGGACACGAATGTTCAACGATTTCGAGTTCTTTATGAGAAGAAAGCCGAATACGTCGATGGGGTCGGCAGCCGAGGTGGAATGATTGGTAAGATCATAGGCGGTGTCTCAGGTGCCGGCGCTCGACAGCGGATCGACGAACAATTCGAAGCCTTAAAGAAGAATTTTGCTATTGGCGATACAGACATCGATATTGTTGGCTACAGCCGTGGGGCAGCCATCGCAAGAATGTTTGTCCTGCGCATCAATAGTGATTTTGATTCTTTAAACACCGACAAAGAGAAAGCCCTGAAAAATCCACCCCCAGTACGCTTTCTGGGGTTGTTCGACACTGTCGCTTCGTTCGGTATTCCTTGGAATGCGAACGAACATGGATTTGTTACCGACATCCCCGAGTTTGTCGAAAATACTTTTCATGCGATGGCGCTTGATGAGACTCGCGAGACTTTCGGTATCGAACGATGTTTCGGAAATCGCGGCAAGATTACCGAAGTGTGGTTTCGTGGAGGTCACGGTGATATCGGCGGAAATGCAACTTACCTCGACAAGAAGGAAGAAAAATCAAATCGTGATCGGTCCGACATTGCTTTGAACTGGATGTTATCCAAGGCCCATGCTTGTAAGGTTCCCGTCCCGTCCAAAATCGACTCCGGTATCGTCGATAAAAAAGGGACTGAGGCACCTGTCACAACACGTCAGGAACTGATCAGCATCGGCAAAGTGGGAACCTTGTCCCGACGCATCCATATTGGCGATCTTGTCCATCATTCCGTGGAACGGACTGAGTTGACGCGAGGCATTAACGGAAATCAGTTGCGGCGCATTGATGTTCCGACTCGCATCGAAGACGCGGATCTTGAAAAACAGGGTGAAGCGTTAATTTGGATTCCGCCCCAGACAACCGTTGCCGAGGCTGACAACACTACGTTCGTCAGTGCCAAGCCCGCAGTTGTGGAACTGAGTTCGCGGCGTTATCCGTTCGATGTTTCACCTGCCCGCACTTGGAATTCTTGGTTCAAGCGATGGGAAATCAAATTCGAAACCAACGTCGATAAATCCGAAACCGACATCGATAAATCCGAGATCGATCAGTTCAAGATAAAAATCGATAAAGAACGACTCGAGGAATTCTGGGCACCATGCAAGGCCGATCGAGCATTAGCTTGGGACCTCTACATTGAGCTACAAACGCGCATTACAACTCAGACGCTTGGTGATAAAGAAGGCAACGACAAGACCGCTTTGACGAGCGTCTACAAACTGTTCGAGCTCTCTCGGACGTATATGCATCAGCATGGCGTCGAATGTGCGAATACAGCAACCTTGCTGACCGCATTCTTGAACCAGAAGATTCGCCGATTTACTGCCAAATGGCACAAAATCTCAGAAGATCAGAATTGGCAATCAAACCCCTCGACAGTTCACGACGATTTCCGAAAAGAACTCAAGGACCTTCAAAAAACTCTTAAAGAACTCGCAGCCGCGCTTTCTCAAGTGGCAGGCGCACAACTGTGATATTTCTCTGCGTTGGGCTTCGCCGCAGAACAAAGTAGCGATCATCGTTCCGCCGAGAGGACAGCCGAATTGCAGCATGCCTCGGCGGCAAACTCGCTGTTGTTCATTAATATGGGCGGCCTTGCTCACCCCGTGACAGGCGTACTTAAGGTTGACGGTAAAAAAGAAGATATTTCTGGACAAATCCGACCGGTTTTGCGCAAAATAGCGTCAACAAGCATTAGGCGGAGTTCTCCGCCTGTCTTCACTGACGCATTATCGGACGCGCCATGAAACAATTAAAAATCGAATGTCCAAAGTGTCATCGTGCATATGAAGTCGCCGAAGGTTTTCTCGGGCGAAAAGTCGTTTGTGCAAACAAGACTTGCGGGACCAAGTTCGTTGCTGAGGTATCTCTACCGTCGCCAGAGAATGTCGCCACGACGTTCACGGCGGCGGATGTGGCATCGTCCCAAGAAGACGACACTCCCCCGCCGTTGGCCTTCGGGCATGAGCCAAGTCGTGCATCACGTCCCAAAGCACAAGGCAGGCGAATCGCAGAGTCTGAACCTAAGACACAACAACGCCAGATGATTTTTTTAACTGCTCTGGCTGCAGTTCCCAGCGTGTTGCTGTGTGTTGGCGCGTTATTGTATTGGCATGACATCTCCAATCGGCAATCGAGAAACGACCTCAAATCGAACAAGAACGCCGAATCATCGGCACCGGCAACTACAGCCACGCCCTTAACAAACGTGGATCCCGCGTCCTCCGTGGGGTCCGTTACTGCTTTGGACCCCGAATACCGTAAAGCTGTGATCAGAACGCTGATGTTTTCAAATACGTTTGTCCGATCTGTTAAACGCCAAATCGAGACAAACGCGCCAACGATTAAGATAAACGTTTCTGAATCATATAAGTGGTTAGCGTCGGCTCGGAACGCTGTTGGCGCACCACCGAAGAGCCTGAAGAACGGTGAGCAAGTCGAACAACATCTTGATTCCATCCTCACCGACTTTCATCGGGCAATATCCCTCATTGAGGAACCCAAAGTACTGAAGGAATTCACTGATGTCGCTCAACTGATTGCCGAACTACAAAAGGTTGACGGGCACGGAGTCCCGGAACCGATTGAAAAAGCATTGGACGATGTCACGCGATCAGTCGATGCAATCGCTCATGAACTTGGATTGAGTTTTGATGACGCTCACCGTTCGGATTTATTTGCCGAGACTGCGTTAGATTTTCTCTCCAATATTCGCGCATCTGTGGCGAAATTAAATGAGCTTCCCGTCGATCCACCGACGTCACTGTTACTGATGGAAGTTGTCCGCGATAGTGCGATTACCTTAGATTGGGAGCACATTACCGCTCCCCCCGAACGAATGCCGGATCGCGATCAAGTTTTGAAATCGCTTCTTCTTGCACATAATGAGGCGCTCAAGGCAGCGAGAATCCACGGTGCATCATACAAATTTCGAAAGAAATTAACCCACGACGACCAAGCCGCACTTCGCCAATCCTCGGATGACGCATCACAAAATGCACTTAAGATTGCGGACATTCTGGAACCGGTCATCAAGAAAAGCCGAACACGATAACAGCTGATCGTGCCGGACAATCAACCTTCCACGACGATGAAACGATTACAAAATGGCGGACGCTTCTCGGACCTGAGCGAGATTCTGGTCAACCAGTAAAGCACCGTCGCGGAAAACACATTTCAATTGATCGGGGCGAGGATCGCTGGCAGGGACTGTGATGAGGATTTTCTTTTCAGCGTTTTCCTCGTAGACCAGCTTCAGCCGGCCCGCCTTAGACTTCTTGCCGCTGTCTGTGATTGGCTGCTTGAATACATCTCGTTCATGGTTGTCCACTGTTACCGACGAACACTTAAAGGCGAACCGCTGAGTATCCCGGTTCAGCTTCTGGAGTAACCCTCCGCCCGAGCCGAAAGAAATATTGTCGGCTGACCATCTGGCGTGTTCCATTGCACTCAGAATCACGTCCAGCATCTTAAAGTCGATTCCGTCACCCTGGATAACTCGAACCTTTGGATGCAGGACTTTATAGCCTTTGGAATTTGTCGTGAAACCGAACTTCTCGCCGAGAATATCCAGGACTTTTACGACGACCTCTGGGGGATCACCGGAATCCGGGCGAACGACGAGTGTGCCATCACGGGCCGCGACTTCATCCTTGAGGACGCCGCCCCAGATGTTCGCACAGCAATTATAGATATCGAAGCTGTCGCTGACGGTGGCGACGAGTCCCGTGGGATATTGTGTCAGCATATTCCGGCAGGCATCAACTTCGTGGTCCTTGCCCCATGAAGTGATCGTGCTGTGTTCGGCGGCGGGAATCGAGAAGCCCGCACAAGGATCGTGATAGAATTCATTCAGCAGCACCAAGCCGGCGACGTTGTCTGTCCCCTTGAAGTTGACCAGATGAGCCGCGCCTCCGACTGCGGCTTGTTCCGGGCAGGTGACTCCTCGAAAACCAAAGTCATGTAGTTTGAAGTCGATCAGTCCGGGATCGCCGGTTTTTTCCAGGTATTTCAGAATGACGTTTTTCATTGCGCGGCTTTGCGTGGCGACGGTTGAGGGATACCAAACTTGAACGAGCAGAGTTTCAAGATAATTGGTCAGCCAGAAGACATTCGGGTCGGTGTTTTCCACCGTCATGAGGACATTCGATTCGCCGACAACCAAACCTTCAGGTGCGGCCTTGATTTCGATCGGAAGCCGTCCGCCGTGCTTGTGGAGGATGTACTCCCAGCCAGCTCGGTTAAAGACCTGTCCGCCGAAGTGGGCGTTGAACAGTTTTTCCGCCTTGTCGATTTTTTCCTGAGTCACGACGGGACCGACAAGATACTGTTTGAGCCAATATTGCAGGCCGAAGAAGGTCGTCTGCGGATGAACGGACCCCGACCGGGATTCAAAATACGAATAGACCTTCGTCGTTTTTGGTGGATATTGCTTGTAGTGGCTGACTTTGTAGCTGTCAGTCAACAAGCAGATATTGTTAATCCATTCCATTCCATCTGCCTTTTCATTGTTGCGGAAACTGCAATTCCCACGACATGGTAACTTCGCGCGTGACGAAGGGACAACGCGGAAAGGCGAGCCATAAGAACGGTATCTGATTTCCACCTTGTTTCGTCCAGTGGGAGCACATTTGGAAACCAGACAAGACCCCGCCGAAATGACGTCATTCTTGCTTTCCATCACTGCTCGACCAGGTGGGAGCGAATAACCATCAATCTACCACGAAGGACACGATGAGCACGAAAAAATCAGAGAAGAAAACGAAGTTCACGAAGGGAAGAAAATGCGAGTTTTTTGGAAGAGCGTTTTGGCTGCTTACTGGCGTGTCATGTTGCGCCCGTATTGCATTTCTTTGCCTTCTTCGTTGTGTTGTGCTCAAAAGCATTTGCATTTCCAAGTTATTTATTTGGTTTTAGTGGGGCGTCGTAGTCTTGCTTCATTCGGCGGACAAACTAAAACGGGTGAATTTGATCAATTTGATCCTGTTGATAGAATTCAAATTCGTAACATAACCTACAAACAGGAAACTTGATCAAGCGGATCAACTTGATCAGCTTTTTTTCGAAGGAGATCTTGGCCATGGCTTGTGAGCGTTGTGGTGCGGAAGCTCCTACGAGACGGGTCAGCTTCTACAGAAACATTGGCCTTCTACTCTTTCGATTGACGGAGTCGACGGAATGTCGGCTATGCAAGCCGTGTGTCCATCAGGTGTACTGGCAGTACATGCTGATCAATGTGACGCTGGGCTGGTGGGGTGCCATTTCGATTATCCTGACGCCGCTGATCATCATCAGCAACACGATTCAGTACCTGATGTGCCTGGGGATGGCGACTGCCCCAAATCATCCGGTTGGCGACGAGTCACTGAAGACAGCACTGGAATCGGACAGTCACGAGGTTGCTCGGTCGAAATCCCATATGTCCGGCGAGACCGCCGAATGCCCCTTCTGCCGCACTCAAGTAAGCGTCACAGAACAGGGAAGCTGCCCGTCTTGTCAGGCGACTTTGTAGATTATGATGAATAATCCGGGATAGGAATTTCAGAAGAAGCTGTAATTCGCCAACGATCCAGGCCCCTTCACCAGCTTCGGCACCTGTACCTGTGAAGTGAGGCGACGCCTTGGAGACGTTTTCGAACGATGAAAACACGGCCTTGTCGAAGACTCCAAAACCGTGGCACCCCGTTTCGATCGACGATTCGCTCATTAGGCGCAACAGTATTCCTACGCAAATTTGGCGATTTCATCCGACCATCCGCGCGCTCCCGACTAACGCGCGAACGACTAACGCGCGAACGATCATCCAATTCTGAACCCATCGCTCGACGCGCACAATCCGGCTGGGCCGGTCGGTCAACTCTTGCCGAAATCCAAACCCAGGTCTTCAGGGGGTGCGCCGACCAGTTTGAAGTTCATTTGCGAATCGCCTGTGAATTTGGCCGTTCCGGCGAGTGCTCCACCTTCCTTACGTTCGAGGATCAGGACGGGCCCGTCGACTGAGTAATTCCCTCGCAGTTCTTCACTCTTGTGGTTCGGAGCCGAAAACTTCCAGACAAATGTCCCTTCGTCAGTCAGGACCAGCCGGAACTTCGAACCATCTTCTCGAGAAGCACTCCATTCTCCGGGCAGCAGCGTCTTATCGACGGGTTCAGGAGCAGGAGATTGATTTTCGGCGACCTGGGGTGACTCGATCGGATCACGTGGGTATTTCGCAGAATCGTTTGACGTTCCGTCATACACTCGTCTTGGCTGGGCGAAAGGGTCTGACTTTGCTATCTGGGGAGCCGGTGTTGACTTCGGAGGCCCTTTGACCATGGCCAGCAGTTCGCTTGCCAGTTTATCGTTTGGCATTAGCTGGATCACCTGGCGTAGTTCTTCGATCGCAAGTTCTTTCCGACTGCCGATCATGCTGTGGTAAGCCAGCAGAAAGTGCGCATCTGCGGCTCGGGGGTGTTCTCGAGTATAGTCTTCGAGACGCCGAAGCTGGTCAGAGTAAACGAACGGGTTGGGATAGAGGCTACTCATTGTTGTATAGTCCCAACCCGGCCCGACAGCGAGGACAGAATGTGCGACTGCGGCGGACTGTCGATAGTCATGCATTGCGAAGAGAACCAGTGAGCGAAACTCGTGCATCACGGCATCGGTTGATGATCGTCTGATGGCATTATCGACATGAGTTAATGCCGCCTGATAATCCCCTCGTTTGAACGCTTCGCGAGCTGCATCAAAGGCTGGATTATCCAGGATCGGGGGTGATTCTGGCGGCGGCAAACCGGGCAATGATCCCGATGGAGTACCGGGTGGTGCCTGAACCATGACCGGAATTGGCTTTGAGTAATCGTAGACAACTACCGGATAAATCCCTGGAGTGTAATAGGGATTGTCGTAAACGTAATACCCGGACGAATAGACCGTGGTTCCTAAGCCCCATCCACCGAATCCCCAACCGAGCGGACGTCCCCAATAACCATATGGTCCATAGGGACCGTAGTAGGCAGGATAGCCCCAACCTGTTCCAACACTAACACCCCAGCCAGAACCGGCAAAACCAAAAGTCACACCAGGTCCGAAACCCCAGCCCCAACCCCAGGCATGACCACCCCAGGGCCCGTGATACCAGGGGTGGTAGTAATAGCTGGGTCGATATCCCGCGTGTGCCAGATGGACCGGGTGATTGCCCATATAGGCATGATGGTATCCATTCCAATGTGCGCCGGGTGAATGCATCATTTCCGCGTGGTACGCGCCGGGTCCGCCATGGGCAGGACCGCCCATATGGTTGGCACCGATGGCACCGCCGTGCATCGGCTGATTTCCATGAATTCCGACATTACCGTGAGGGACGTTGGTACTTCCAGGGTGCGGTCCCCCTAGAGCCCCGCCAGGATGTGGCGTTCCTACTTCTCCTCCTGGATGTGGCGCGGGTGCTGCGCCAGAACCACGCGGATGAGTTGAGGCACGAGGTCCGGCAGCATTTGATTGTTGCGCTTCGCCACCTGCGGGTGGAGCACTTCGCCCAGCAGAGTTACCACCAGCGGGGGCACCACCTCGAAATCCACCAGCAGCAGGGGGACCGCCGCGTGCGCCACCGTTTCCGCCTCGTCCCCAGACAGGTCCGATACTAAGACTGACCAGACAAATGACAGCAATTCGACCGAGTTGAAGACGATTAAACATCATCGCGGCTCCCCATCTCCATAAGATCCATCGCTTGTGCGTCGGATCAATTTTGAAATGATGTTAGATAAGATCCCTCGCTTGCGCGTCGGGTGGATTTTGAAATGAGGTCAGTTTTTGCGGAGTTGATTCTGGGCGGCGCTGTCCAGCGTGCGGGGTGGCTTACGAACAATCGTGAGCTTTTCCGCATCGGGAATTCGTTCGCCACTGACGAATCGGTCGGTTGTTTCCGAAGTCATTCGGTACTTATCGACCTGCGTGTAAACGTTCGTCGTCGACGCCACATGCCCGTCGGACGTGACACCTGAGGTCCGCAGGACCCATGTCTCACCGTTGCGATTGAAGTAACCTTCAGAGAATCCGCCGGCCGAATCAAATACCCAGATTTTGAGACGCTGGGTAATCGGGTCGTAGCCGATTCGTTGGGTTCCCGACAGAGGCTTCGAACCGGCAACTTCGACCGAGAAATCGCGCAACAGGTAGTTACGACTCTCATCCCAGCGGCAGGAAAAATGGACGTGTGAACTTCGTCCTTCGCCAATCCAATCGCCAACCATCCATTCCAGCTGACTGACCTGGGCATGATGCGACGAGGCCTCGGCAGCGGCATCGGATTCATGGAGACTGGCAATCAGCCAGACATCACCCTCACGAGCACAAACAAGACGGCATCGACCTGGGATGACGGTCGCCTCATCAGACGATCGAAACCGTGTCGTACAGTCCGCAGTGATCAGGTTTCGGGCGATCGAGCGTGTCGAGACGATCTCGATCTCCATCGTCGATCCGGGTGTATCACGGAAAAAGGTGGTAAACTCATCGGCGATCGCCTTGCGGCCATGAAAAACGGCATCATGAGCATCGATGTATTCACCATCGGGCGTGAAAAGAGCAGAAAATGATTTTGCATCGCTTCTCTGATGAGCAGCAAGCAGGGCGTCTGCCGCGTGCCTGACCACAGCTTCTTGTGGCGACAGTTTGGCGGTCGCGGCCCGATGGTTTTCCGCCACCGTTTCGCTTTTGGGTCGAGACTGCGGTCCCTTCTGAAAGGGCGGTTCCACCAGACTGTTGCCTGGGACCTTCGGTTGATCGTTCGCCGTCACGATACAAATTGTTCCGACCACCAACACAAACGCCGTGACAATCCGGTGTCTCATGCCACTCTCCTCCTTGAAGCGTAGTCCGTGCCAGTCAGGTTCGAAGCCCGACCAAAGCTCGGTCAAGTTTAAGCGGCGTCGAAAAAATCGGGAATACCCATCTCCTTGCATTGGCTAAAGATTGACCACCAAAAGAAAGAAGTGGCAATTTTTCGCCACCTCTTTCCTTAAATGCGAATCGAAACGCGAACTGAACCCGATTTGCGATTACTTGATCAGCTTGCGGTATTTGATTCGATGTGGCTGGTCTGCATCTGCACCAAGACGCTGCTTCTTGATGCTCTCGTAACTCTCGAAGTTTCCTTCGTGGAAGTAGACCTGGCTGTCTCCTTCAAAGGCGAGAATATGCGTTGCCACGCGGTCGAGGAACCAACGATCATGGCTGATCACGACGGCACAGCCGCTGAAGCTGGCGATCCCGTCTTCCAACGTACGCAACGTTTCGATATCCAGGTCGTTTGTCGGTTCGTCCAGTAGCAGAAGGTTGCCACCGACCGTGACAGTCTTCGCGAGCAGCAGTCGGTTTCGCTCTCCACCAGACAGGTACTTCACCTGTTTTTGCTGGTCAGGTCCTTTGAAGTTGAACTTACCGCAGTAGGCACGAGTGTTAATTCGGACGCTGCCGTAGTTCAGAAAATCGGCTCCGCCCGAGATGTTGTCGTAAACGGTTTTTTCACCATCGAGCGTGGTCCGGTTTTGCTCGGCGTAA
Organism: uncultured Schlesneria sp.; assembly: GCA_903834925.1. Classification (GTDB taxonomy): domain Bacteria; phylum Planctomycetota; class Planctomycetia; order Planctomycetales; family Planctomycetaceae; genus Schlesneria. The sequence continues at coordinate 4,643 of CAILLA010000194.1, read as the reverse complement.
GCAATCTTGACCGTCTTGCCGATTGTGATTTTTCCGATATCCGGCTGTTCTTGGCCGACGATCAACTTAAACAGGGTTGTCTTACCTGCCCCGTTCGGGCCGATGACCCCTACGATTCCGGCAGGTGGAAGCGAAAACGACAGGTCACTGATCAACAGCCGATCACCGAAACTCTTTGAAACCTTATCGAAGACGACAACTTGTTCACCGAGTCGCGGACCGGGCGGAATGCGAAGCTCAATGCTTTCGTCGCGGGACTCCTGTTCTTCAGCAAGCAGTTTTTCGTAGGCTTCCAGACGAGCTTTGCTCTTCGCCTGACGGGCTTTCGGCGACATGCGAACCCATTCCAGCTCGCGCTGCAACGTCTTGTCGCGTGCTGACGCGGCCTTTTCTTCTTTACGTAGTCGCTCCGTTTTCTGTTCCAGCCACGTCGTATAGTTACCGTGCCAGGGAATTCCGCGTCCCTGATCAAGTTCCAGAATCCACTCGCAGCTTTTATCCAGGAAGTACCGATCGTGGGTGACGGCGACGACGGTTCCCTTGTAGTCGTGAAGGTGACGTTCCAGCCAGGCAACCGATTCGGCATCCAAATGGTTGGTTGGTTCGTCCAGCAACAGCATGTCTGGATGTTGCAACAGAGCCTTGCAGAGTGCAACCCGGCGCTTTTCACCGCCGGATAGAGGTCCGATTTTGGAGTCGAACGGCGGAAGCTGCATCGCATCAGCCGCGATTTCCAGTTCGCGGTCAAGTTCCCAAAGGTTCTGGGCGTCGATCTGTTCCTGGACCCTCCCCTGCTCTTCGATCAGCTTATCCATCGCCTCGGGCGTCATCTCTTCGCCGAACATGGCGTTGATTTCGTCGTAGCGGGCGAGCAATCCACGTTTGACTTTGACAGCGTCGTTAAGTTCGTCCATGACCGTATGCTCGGGATCAAGCACAGGTTCCTGAGGAACGTAAATGCAATCGAAACCAGGGGTCAGCTTGGCTGTCCCCATAAAGTCTTTGTCTTGACCCGCCATAATCCTCAGCAAGGTCGATTTTCCGGCACCGTTCGGACCGAGAACGCCGATCTTCGCACCGGGATAGAACGACAGATAAATGCCCTTGAGCACCTCGTTCTTACCGTGAAATTTACGGAGATCCTCCATTGTGAAGATGTATTGTTCGCCCATGGACTTCGCTTACTCCTGTCTTTTTCGTTCTTGCGGCGTCGGTTTGGACCGTAAAACGCCGATTTTTCGCTAAAACTCGTTCTGGAAAGCGTATTCTACGGATGCCCGGTCAAAACTGAAGGACAGCGCACGATTATTCCCGTGTTTTGAATGTTGTAGCGATTTCTCGAAAACTGGACTTTACGTATCAAACCTCGAAACTGGACTTTTCAGGTACCTTCAGCGTCGACGGTCGCGTAGAATTCAACTGCCGTTCCGAAAACCAAACTGAGAAACGGCGTCAAGGCGATAGAGGTTAAGATGAACATCGAACAATTCATACGACAACCGGCAACTCGGCGCGAGTTTCTCTCGCGATCCGGGACCGGCTTGGGTTCACTGGGGTTGGCGAGTCTGTTGGCAAGTGACGTCCGCGGCGAAGCAGTCACGTCGATCACGAGTTCCGGCAACTTGTCACCGATGATGTCGAAACCCGCGCAATTCCCCGCTAAGGCCAAACAGGTCATTCATATTTTCTTGAATGGTGGCCCTTCCCATGTCGATACTTTTGACCCGAAACCGTCGCTGACGAAGTATGCGGGTCAAGTTTTACCGACACCCAATCTACCAACCGAACGAAAAACCGGTGCCGCGATGGCATCGCCATTTTCGTTCTCAAAATATGGCCAATCGGGTATCGAAGTCAGCGAGTTGTTTCAGCATACCGCCAAACACATCGACGATATCTGCGTCATCCGGTCGATGCACGCGGAAGTCCCCAACCACGAACCATCGCTGATGCTGATGAATTGTGGCGATGGTCGGCTCCCTCGCCCCAGTTTCGGATCATGGATCACCTACGGGCTTGGTACGGAAAACCAGAACCTGCCGGGATTTATCGCCATGTGTCCGAACGGGCTGCCGATTACGGGCGCTCAAAACTGGCGATCGTCGTTTTTACCGGGGGTTTATCAAGGGACGTACGTTGATACCCGTCATCGCAAGATTGAGAAATTGATTGAGAATATCCGGAACGACCAGATCAGCCGGGGCGAACAGCGTCGGCAACTCGATCTGCTTCAAGAACTGAATCGTAAGCATGCCGACCAGCGAGCGAATGAAGGTCCGCTGGAATCACGAATCCATTCGTTTGAGTTGGCGTATCGAATGCAAATGGAGGCGACTGACGCGTTCGACATTGAACAGGAACCAAAACATGTTCAGGAAGCCTACGGAAACAGCGTTCAAGCTCGGCAACTGCTGATTGCCCGCCGATTGATTGAACGAGGTGTCCGGTTCGTGCAACTCTGGCATGGCGAAGGTCAGCCGTGGGACAATCATGACGATCTGGAAGTGAATCATCGAAGACTGGCAGGCGATTGCGACAAAGCGATCGGGGCACTCCTGAACGATCTCAAGGAACGCGGCCTGTTGGACGAAACGCTGGTCCTGTGGGGAGGTGAGTTCGGCCGAACGCCAACGGTGGAATTGCCAACACCCGGTTCGAACGCCGGAAAAATCAACGGTCGAGACCACAATCATCACGGCTTCACCGTCTGGATGGCAGGTGGTGGAGTCAAGGGTGGCTATGTTCACGGTGCAACCGATGAATTTGGATTTCGAGCGGTCGAGAAGAAAGTTTCGGTTCACGACCTGCATGCGACAATGCTGCATCTACTTGGGTTTGACCATACGCAACTCACCTATCGGTATGCAGCGCGGGATTTCCGATTGACCGACCTGTACGGTGAGGTTGTTCGGGATTTGCTCGCATGATTGAATCTCCATCAGAACCGGCAACCCCGTCAATTGTCAGCCCAACAACCGAAAATTGGTTTCGTCGCCTGTCGCGTTTCATTCGTCGAGCATGCTCACGGCTGATTTGGTGTCTTGTGGCAATCGGGTTGATACTCCGTTTTACAATTCGAGACCAGTATCATCCCTGGGCTATTGTTTATTACGTTACGCCGATCCCGAGTCTGCCAATCTGGTTGGTCTTGTCGAATTTGTTGTGGGGGCGAAACCGCCACCCTATTAGCCCTCGATCAAGCAATTTTCTAAGACGTCTAAACTTGATCGCAATTTTGGTATTCGGCGTTTGGGCCTTCTATTCAGAGATCGTCGAGAAAGCCAAGACGCCACGTTCAGCCGACGTTCGAATTGTCTATTGGAATACAGCAAACGCATCGTGGGGAGTCAATCGCCTCGCCGCTCAACTTGTCAAGTGGGATGCTCCCGTCATTGGTTTGATTGAAGCAAATTCGTATTACCCGTCGACGCTCAAAGAGTGGCAAATCCAATTGCCTGAATACACGGTTGTCCCTGCACACTTTGGAGGGTTGATCGCCGTCAAAGGAACGGTCAAAAAGCAAATCAGCCACAATCTTCTACCGTCGTCTCATTGTGAGCAATTTGACCTCGTCATTGGCGACAGTGAATTTACGTTGCTGCTCGTAGATATTTCGGCTCAGTTGAGCCTGTCGCGGAAGCAACCACTTCAAGAGTTGGCGACATTGGCTGAAAAACTGAACGATCGCCCGTTGATGATCATCGGGGATTTCAACACCCCTGATGACTCGGTTCATTTACGTCCGCTACACAATCATTGCCGAAATATTTTCCGCGAAAACGGGACGGGCTATGCCGCAACATGGCCCATGCCGGTCCCGGTGTTGGCACTCGATCAAGTCTGGGTGAATCCGCACGTGAACGCCTCAAAATGCGAACACCTCTGGTCCATTTATAGCGACCATCGCCCAACGATCACGAATATCTCATTGCGTCGCGAGTGATTCGATTGTCGTGCGTCAAATCGCTTGCGGAGGTCTTTTATCAGCTAGAGAAAGAATTAAAGCGAGCTGCTCATCGCTGGAATGGAATTTTCTATTCAACAAAGCGACATCTCCGGGTTTTGTCGCTACTGAATTATGGACATTTCTCGTTGAGACATCATTTCAAAAGAACTTTTACGGCCAAAATCGAATCCTGGTGAATCACGTTTTTGTCGACGCCGCCCAGCGTCCATCCGATTTCCGGATCGCCGAATCGCAAGAATGCTAACTTTTGATCATCGGTCACGATTCCCCGTACGAGATCTACGGATTTCGCGTATTCACCGGGTTGTGTCGGGGCAGCACCGACTCGGCAAGCAGCGATTCCTTGAGGCGGGATAAGAACGAAATCGGACCGCTGTTTTGGCCACTCATTACCCATCCCCGGCTCTGACGAGTCGAAACACAAGACACCATTCTCTTTGTAAATCCAACGTACAGGGTGACCAGCTGCGATGCTGCGAGAGGAGAATGGATCGATAACACCAACCATTCGAGTATTTGAGATATTGTTTAATGTAAGCACATAACAAGAAATGGCAGCCATTTTAGGCGCGTTCGTTTGCCATTCCTTGATTTCCAGGCGTGCCAACAATTTTGGCTCAGCCAATTGCGGAGCGTCATCCGCAGGCAACTCACAGGGATTGCTCGATACATTGAT
>CAILLA010000193.1 GCA_903834925.1 uncultured Schlesneria sp. | reverse complement strand
TGGCATTCAGTGTTTCAGCCATAACTTCGATGAATTCGCGTGCTGCCATGATTAGTCTCCGTTTCTGTCATAAGGAATTCGTTGCCGAACGTGACTCGGAAATTGTCCGAGCGACCGATTCTCTTTGCACTTTTCTAAACAGATGGCTGCGAACCAATAGGCCACGAAGAGCAGCACGGACGCCTTAACGAGGACACGCGCTGCCGCCAAGAACCTTTTCCAGAGTCCAGGCTGCCGTATCACAAGGGATTCTTCGTAATACCGTACCAGTGTCGTCCAGACGGGCGGGACTCCGGGTGTGAAGGTGATGGCAATCCGCTGCGATAGCGCCAATACCTCATCTGGCTTGAGCAACCTTCGGCCAAGCTGGGACCAATTGCTCGTCTCATTCGTCGAGTAACTGGTACTGCCGCCTTCGCTCTTGCTGGTATGTTGCCGCGATATTCCCGTACTGGTTCCGCCGCTGGTAACCACGATCGTTGATTCACCCAGTCGGCTACTGACGTATTCCGCTGTTTGCAAATCATTGATACCGAAGAACACCTGGGTGACATTACTGAGCAGTGTCTGCTCTTGCCCTTCGGGAAAGCACTTCTTGAGCTGGCCCAAAGATTGGTAGAAGAAATGCAAGCGCACCGCAAAAGACCGGTACTTATCGACCGCGTCGTCCAGACTTTCGAGATGCCCAAGGCTCGCCGCTTCGTCGAGTACGAAGTTGACGAGGTTCCATTCCCGCAAACCACCACGAACAACGGCCCGCAGTAGTGATCCAATCCAAACTCTGAGCAAGGGCGAAGCGGCCCGCATATGTTCCGGAGGTAGCACCAGGTAACATGTCATCTTTCCGCCAAGCAAATCGGCAGGATTGAAACTGCTGGTTTGCGTGTTCGCTGCGATGGCGAGCGTATCCAGAAATCGCAGGAACCGGTTCGTTGTCGTTAACGTCGAAGAAAGCTCACGATCCTTGAATTGGGAAAGTTGGCCTCCCATGCGTGCGAGCATTCCGCCCCAGGCATCGGAGGAGTTCATCAGCTTCAGGGCCATTTCCAGTTTGCTGGGATTCGTCAGCAGCGTCCGCACCGTTTGCAATGAGCGGTCACCGAACTCGGCATAGTAAACGACAAGTGCAGTCAGTGCTCCAATCCATGCTTCCGCAGAATCCGTCCAGTGAGGTTCTCTCTCCTGCCCGGTGCGCACAACCAACGCTTCGGCCAAATCGCGGCATTCGTCAATCGCCGTCGGCGAATTGCGATCAATGAATTCCACAGGATTGAATGTATCCGGGTTCTGCGAAACCACCTTGTACGGATCAAGTACGGCGATTTTATGTCCAAACGTCCGCCGCCGATGTTCGGCGGTGTTTAAAAAGAGTTCGCCCTTAAAATCCACGACGACCGCTGACTCATGGGATGTCAGCAGGAACGGGATGACGCACGACACACCCTTGCCAACACCGGTTGGGGCGAAAAACGCTGTATGTACGGCATTCGGTAGTCTCACCAGCGAGGAGTCCTGTCTCGGTGGTCGGAAGAACCGGATCGCGTCGAAGAATTGCTGGCAAGCCTCTTTCGACGTGACCCGGAAGCTAAACAAATCTCCCTGTGCCTTCCGGAACGACGGTTTTCTGCTATTTGTGAACCGTCCGATGATCGGCCCACGCCAAGCACCGACCATTCCCGCATACCTCAAATCGTCGAACGTCGCCCATCGTGCGGTTCCGTATGCGGTGTACTCACCGGGCTTACGCCTGGCCAAGTACGCAAGCAGAACAATGACGATGCCGATACAGACGAGTCCGCCCGACCATATCGACACCATCACCACACAGAATGAATAGCCAATCAAGGCCAATATCAGCATCAATCGAGATAGCGTGTACATTGAAATGCTCCGTTGTTCTTATCAGCTATTCATTTTCATGAGCGCAAATCGGTTAGCGATTCTCCCGTTTCAGCACATAACGCATGTCGTCTTTGTCAGTGAAGCTGGTTGGTCGGCCAGCTTTCCCAAAGGGGGTGCACAGCGTGAGTCTGTCCCCTTCGATGGTGTAAATACCCAAAACCGTCATACCTTGTTCGGGTCCGTCCAGGACTGTGATGTCGATTGTTTTGGGGTTCTTCGAGGGGTCGAGCTTATATCTGGAATTGGCCATGCCACTCGTCACGCGATAACCTTCCCCATTCCTGGAACCTTCACTCCACACCGCGTCGGCGGTGAACACCCAGCGTTCGGTGATCGATGAGTCTTTTGTGAATTCAATCCACGTGCCCTGTATGAGGTCGTGGTCCGATTTCGTACTCAAAGCCGGAACTGGGATGCGGACGTTTAAATCTACCCCCGGCCTTACAACGTCCTGTTCGGATTGCGTGCCGCATCCCATCGTGCCCAAGGACAGCACCATCGCTGCACACCAAACGCTAAACCAACGATTCGTTTTCATTTGACGGAACCGTTCAAAAACATTCTTCTTGCTAAAACTCATGGGATTTCCTCTCATTACAAAATGTCCGTGATAAACAACGCTTCCTTCACATGGCCGACATGGCCTTCCTTCTCATCTACCCCGCGTGGACACGCCACCGCGACGTGTCCACGACTAAATTGAGGGCGAGGCCTAACCCTCTTTTTCTTTGCTTGCCTTCATCGCTGTGCGAACCGCAGCAATCCCGGCCACTACCGCTCCGACATCGTCGACGAGACCAAATGGACCGAGGAACGCTTCCGGCACCAAATCGATTGGTGAGATGCAGTAAATTCCGCAGAGGATGGCAATACACCACCCGACGATTGGCAGCAGAAACGCCCGCAGTTTGCTCTGCGGCAGCGAGAGCAAAACCACAAACGCCACCACCACGGCAGTACCGCATAAGAACATGGTTTGAATGACACCAAATATGCCTTGCATGATCTAATCCTTCGTTTTTGAAATTGGATGGCTCTTGTATCGCCCATCCGGCAAGGTCTGGCCGTGACGTGGTACACACGCCACGGCCAGACGATTAGGGGCGACCATGCGGTCGCCTAAGAATTTGCACTTGTATTCACAGTCCGATAACTGCGAAGGGGGCAATGTGACGCCATAATCCGATGCACTAGCGCAGAGAACGCAAGGCCCCATGCTTCACCCGCACAAGGCGGGCTAGGTATGGATGGATATTCTCAGCTCTCCTTACGTTCTTCGCTCTTCTTGCGCTCTTCGCTCTTGTTACGCTCTTCGCTCTTCTTGATTTCGTGTTTGAAGATTTCCTTGGCTACTTCAATAGCGACATAAAGCAATGGGTCCATAATTCTCACCTGCTTTCCCTTCGGTTAGGGAATGATGATTTGACGCCGTGACAACACCGTCTCGGCACAACTGACGCAGAACACATCGCCCGCGCGAATTAGGCGAAGCACGAATTAACAGGTTCTGACTCACGTCACCGACGAATCGTGTCTATCAGGATGTCGATAATGGAATCTTCCATTCTTCTCCCTTTCATAAAAAAGCCTGATGATTAGTCGCCGAGACAACGCCGTCTCGGCATAACTGACGCACAACACATCGCCCGCCCGGCGATTCGGGAATCTCCCTGCAACTCAAGCGACCATCGGCGCGCACCGCGAACGCAAACCCAACAGGATTGGCATTCACAGACGGTCGATCTGGCGCTAAATAGCGCCAGCGAGAATTGCGATTAGTCGCTGTGTTTCTTGTTTTTCGCGACGTTTACCGCTTGAAACGATTTGATGTCCCCGCCATGATCGCGGGCCTTTCTCGCTTCCTTCTGCGCCTCGCCGAGTGCATCGATATAATCATCCAGCGACAGTTCTGCTCCACTCGTAATGATGCTCACGCCTGACGATGGCAGGATGTATTTGATACGAGTCAGCTTTACGGACGGCTTGTCGACGTCGCTGTGTCTCTTCGCCGAACGCACGAGTTCATCTCGACTCGCACCGGCTAACTTCTCATTCAAAAGTTCAGCCTGTATGGTTTCCGGCTGACTGGACACTGCGTACATTTCGGTGACGCCAACGCGCCCGGCAGCAAATGCTTCCTGCCATTCAACGCTGCATTTGGCGACAGACATCAACTTCGTGATCGCGGGCGGATTCATGTTGAGGAACTTTGCCAAATCCACATACGACCAGCCTGGATTCAACTTCAAGAGTTCCGTACAGGCTGCGTAGCGTTCATAATCGCTCAACTCTGCTCGGTGGATGGCCGTGGCGAGTTGAATCCCCTTGATCTCGGAAGCCGTGTGCGTCTTCTCATAGATTATCACCGGAAGTTCTTTGATTTTCTTCCGCCCGGCGGCCAGCCATCGCCGCCCGCCGTCGATGATGATGCCGTGGTTGCCTTCCGCTCTCGCCAGCAGCGGCATGAGGACGCCGCGACTCTCCATGTCTGCACCCAGGCGGTCGATCTCTTCCGGATCAAACCACTTTCGCGGTTGGGTTGGATCTGGGTTGAACCAGTCGTACGGTCGGGTTTGTATCGTTGTCATGGGTTCATTTCCCTTAAACGGCATTCGTCTGCTCTACCCTATTCATGACTTTGGAGCGGGATTTGTCTCGAAGAATCCAAAAAAAATGCGTACACTCCCACTGTGCAGACACACTGCGTGGAATGATCCTTGTGATCGCAAAGATCCACTCGGTGCGCAACGACGTTCTGAGGTCCGACCCGTTAATTCAGCATCGCGTTGTTGAGAAAGTGTGAAGCAGACCATGCCCCCAGAACCGAACAATCCGTTGACAAATACGCCATCCTCAGGCAGTGGTGACATTGGCAAGGATGGAAGTTCTATGGGCGAATCAGGAGAAATGGAGTGGAACAAACGGTATCACTGGGCACAGTGTCGCGAACCGTTCAAGAGACAGCTTGATGTGCTCGGTAGCAATTGGATTGACGGGACTCTATCCAATGAAGGGCTCGCATTTGAGGCGGTGCAGCTTCTGTCGAACCTTGAATGGTCTCGGCGGCCTGCTGACGGTGCCGCAGTGGTCCGAGTAGACGATGCAATTGCTCAGGTGAAGATACTGACAGAAGCCATGCTTGCGGTAAGCCTCCACCCGGACATGACCCCTAAACTTCGCCGCGAAGCCCTTGATTTCATGCGGTCGGAATACCGAGGCAATGACGGGACCGAACGCTAACGGGACAAACTATCCGATAAGTCATACGCCGTTAATCATTTATTCAGATCCATGATCTCGCAATAACTTTTGCAAGCGCCTCCTTGCAGAAGCATATAACCGGTAGACGGTAGCACGGCTTTTTCCCAGGCGCTGCGCCACCACATCCGCCGGGTGATCCTGCATAAGGTCGAAGACGGTCCTCTCTTCAATCGGACATTCGAGGACAGCATTTTTGATCTCTTCGGATATCAAACCGGCATCAGTTGCCGTGACGCTCTTTAGATTCTCCACGTCATTGACAGTCGTCGAATCACGTTTCAAACGGCGAGCGAATTCATACACAACAATGCGGGCAGCGCCGAACAGCCAAAAGCGAGCCTCATCAACGGTCCGTTCAAATGCGAAGGACTTGAATTCTGGAGTCGACAAATCACCATTGGTCAACTCACTTGCCAACCGGGCAAACACCTCGGCCACGGTGTCCTCGATGGTGTGAGGAGTGGCTTTGCCAAAATAGAGGCGTCGCGCAAACGCTGCTATCGTCCTATGCTCTGTGGAGTAGATTTCGGAAAACAGCCGATTGTTCCATTCTTGGAACTTCTCATACCCTCGGCCGGAGAACGGTAGTTCCAGCCCGGCCCCCATCGCTTTGCGTATGTGGTTGGCGGTGTGCTGAAGCTTCCCCGCCTTCACGCCATCGTATTCTTTGGTCATGATTGAGAACCCTCTACTCTTGGGTGAAATCCGGCGTTTTGATTTCGATTGCTCCCGACGCCAGTGCCAGGCGCTGGGGTAGACGTTAAAGCCGTCGGCGGTGATCAATCATTTTGTCCGGTCTGCAAAATCCCATCGTTTGATCCCTTCGATGAGGGACCGTCTTCGAGTTCTTGTCCGCCGTAAATTCACACCTGGAGTATCGTAGCTCCCGTGCTTCAGGAAAGGTAAATCTCACAAACCAGGTGCATTTCACAAAGAATATTTGCTGATTCGCCTCTCTGGTCATCGCAAGTGGCGCTGCAACGCATCGCGCTTTCGCACTTTGCGAAGCTCTTGTGCGGGGAATCCTTGTAGACTCGAAAGTTGCGATCAGATTCGCAAAAGAAGCGAGCCGCGTTAGATGAGTTTAAAACGCACCCGATTCGTCATCCCAGGTTCACCGTCAAAAGTGAACGCTGACGGATGTTGGCCGCTTTTTTTAAACTTGCCCGCCTTCACGCAGTCGTATTTTCTGGCCATGACAGACCTCTCTTTACTCGTGGCTGAATGAGGCGTTTGGGTTCGCCTCATGCCGATTTTTATGTCGGCTTTCGCGAAGTAACTTTGCTTCGCGGTATCCACGGGGCGGTCGCCCACCGGCACGTGTTATGCCGATGCCCAGAGTTTTGCTTTTCATCGCGTGTTTTCGAGAAATAGCATCGTAAACTCAGGGATTCCGCGACTTCGTCGCTCGCATCGACCGAGTCGAGATGTCGGCAGAAACTGTGATTGAATTCCGCAAGTTCCTTCACGCCTTACGGTTTGAAGAAAAGCGACCCGCAGCGAAGTCGGAAAAATGGCCGATGGAAGATGCTTGTCGAAGTTATTCATGTTAACCCCACTCGCGCTGGCGCATTCCTTTAACCGATCGAAATCTGAACCAAGAATTCTAGCAGCCATTGGCCTCGACCGGAGCCGCGTTGGGGAATGCCACCAAAGCAATCCGTCGACTCGAACAGCTATTGCATTATTGTTCTGGGTTCGGGCAGGTATTGCGCATGGATTGCACGCAGCACTAACACGATTCCGATCACTGATCGCATATTTTTCAGAGGCTTAACGAAGTCTTCTGCCTTCGTCGGGTTTCTAAAAAGCATTTTACTCCTCACTCTTTTTATGCAACAAATGCGAACCAATCGCAGTGAGGGGCACATGACAAAACGAACATCCGTACTGACTGTCGGCATCTGGGCCTTATTCGCAGCCACTGCGTATGCGGATGACGCCACTCCCGCCAAATGGGCACCGTGGATTGATGCCGAGTGGGACCCCGGCTCACACCGATCCATCGGCCAGTTTGATGGCTTTGCCCCCGTAATGCAGGATGAAACTTCGCTGATTTTCGTCAACCCACGCATGCGCTTTGATGACCAGGATTCTCAGGAATACAACTGGGGCCTTGGCTACCGCCAGATGGTGGACAAGGAGTGGATTCTCGGCGGTTATACCTATGTTGACCGCAACATCTCCGGCTTTAACAACGAGTTTCAGGAAGTCACTTTGGGACTGGAGGCCATCAGCGAGGACTTCAAACTCCGCGCCAATGACTACCAGCCCTATGGCGTGCGGAGTTATTCCGGCCAAAACCCCAACGTGATCGCCACAAGCGGCACGCTTGAGATTCAAAGCAACACCGAACGCTCCATGCAAGGGGATGACGTTGAAGCGGGCTACCGTATCCCGATGAATAAAGCGAATGCTCCTGACCAGCTATGGGTTTACGGCGGTGGGTATCGATTTTCAGCACCAGACATGCGTACCATCGAAGGCCCACGCGCCCGTTTTGAATATGAGATTGGCGACGTGACGGTAGCAGACCGCAATCTGCGCCTGCGCCTGTCCGGTGAATATGAGCATGATGGTGTGCGCGGCACGCAGTGGTTCGCGGGCATCCGCGTCGGCATTCCGCTGGATGATTCCGGCAGCAGCGACAACACTTCCAAACTCACGCCGCTGGAACGCCACATGATCGACCCCGTGCAGCGTGACGTCGATATTGTGACCAATACGGGTGCCACAAAGACTGAAGCCGCCATCAACAGCTACAACAATGAGCCGGTTTCCGGTGTTACCACGGTGAATGCCAACACCAGCAACGTGGCTTCTGCAGTAACATCCGCCGGTGTCAACTCCATCGTCGTGTTTGACGGCTCGGGAGGAACAATCACAATTCCCACCAATACCAGCGTCAACATGCTGAACGGCCAAAGCCTGCTCGGTGGCGGGTCATTCCTGACACTGCACGGGGCGAACAGTGGCGTCCAGGCCGTGTATTATGCACCGGGCAGTACCCCAACAATAACCGGAAGCACACACGCATCGGATAATGGCCTTGTAAACCTAGACACTAATAGTGTCGTGAATGGCCTGAGTATTACCAACAATGCTACCTATGGCGGGGCAAGTGCTATTTACTCTGGGGGCGTCACACATTTTACGATCGCACACAACACCATCACAGACACAACAGATCGCTCAGATGGTATAGACATTAACGGAGGCAGCGGCCTCATTGACGATAACACAATTACCAAACAGGGGCGTTATACGATTAGAATTAACATTCAAAGTGCTAGTCAGATTGCTGCCCGCAACAATACAATCAACATGACTACTCTTTTCTCCGACTCAGGCTATCCATATGGTGTCTATGCCGCTAACGCCCAGCATACCGTAATCAGCGGAAACAACATCACTATCGCCCGCGGAACGGGAGTTTTCGCGACCACCAGCCCCTCCGTAAATATCAATCACAATATAATCTCCGACGGAATATTTGGGGTGATTTTGAATGCTAGCGATCGAGCAGTTATCAATGGAAATACTATTAATGAAGGTGGTCTCCGTTTAGAGAACTCGTCTGGTGTGTCCGTCAATAACAATATCATTGGAGGTAATTACGGTGCCGTAGTATTCTTCGGCACAACTAGCGCATCAGGCAATGGGAATGTATTTTCTGGTGCCACCCCTTGCGTTGACGCAACGTCCTCCGACACTGGCAATATCAGCTTCGTCGATAGTCGCCATTGCCCATAACACTTACAACAAAGGAGGTGAAGAATGCCTACTTGTGCATACATGCCCAGCAGCGCTAATGCTATTAATGTCTTCAATACGAGCACGGATTCCATTATAACATCTGGCATATCTGTTGGAAATGACCCGACAGGAGTAGCTTTTACGCCGGATGGGACCAAGGCATTTATTGCTAATCAGACTTCCGGAACCATAAGTGTAATTGACACGGTTTCGGCTACAGTAGTGCATACAATTTCTGTCAGCCCAAGTGGCTATCCATATGGCGTCGCGATTGGGGTAACTGCGAATGGTACATATGCCTACGTCACAGTAAAGAACGCTGACACTACTCTCGCAGATTTCGTTTTGGTTATAGACACGTCGTCATACACTATAGTTTCACCATCGCCTATCTACCTTACGGTGAAGTGCTATCCCTATGGTGTCGCCATTACTCCAGACGGAAGCTACGTTTATGTCGCTATTAGTACGACACAATATTCAGGGAATGGCTCGGTATCCATCATCCAGACCAGTAATAACACGCTTATTTCAGGCTCTATCACATTTACAACACCGCAGGCTAATTACCCTTGGGGCGTTGCTATTTCACCCACCGGCTCTCCTCCTACGGCCTACGTTACGTTAGATTCTCTCGAATACTTAGGGCACGTTGCCGTTTTTCCTGCTAATGGCTCGACAAGCGTATCCATTACCTATGTTACTGTATCCTATCGTCCCCGAGGAATCGCTATAACTCCCGATGGAACCACTGTCTTCACTGCTAATTTTGGCAGTAATAGCACCCCGGACGGAAACGTTTCTTATTTTAGCACTTCGCCGCTGCCTACTATGGCAAGTGACTATAATAATACCGTGTTGTATTATGCATTTGGAATTGCAGTAACTCCCGATGGCTCCAAAGCGTATGTTGGGACTAATGGTGGCAACACAGTCGTAATGAGCACGTCGAGCCATACTGCAATTAGCACCATCTCCAGTACCGGAGGAAACGCATTTGGCATATTCATCCAGCAAAATGCCTTTGCAGGTCCCTTTACGGGAGGCCCAGGCTCGGACTGGTTTGGGCTTTAGATCCGATTATTGCGCATACGCTCATTTGTAAACATCGCTTGTAACTAAAAGGACACATGTATGACCACTCCACTTCTTTTGCCAGGCCAGCTTATTTCAAAGCAGTTCTTTGTGCCAAATCTGACAGGAGGCCTCAGCTATCCGTTGGATACATATGCAGCCTTTGGCTACACGGTCGTTGCCGTTAATGGGCTAAAAGTTACGAACACAGGCGCTTCCGTAAATGCAACTTTCAAGATCGGTTCTACTGCCATCTCAGGGCTTAACGGGATCGCTGTAAATACGACAAGTTCTAATAATCCTGTACCGACAGGGGGTAGTCCGGCGAATGTAGTTGCGCCTGGCAATACTCTCTCTGTTGTATTTGATACTCCTTCATCATCGCCATCACCCCAAAACATACAATTTACTTTAGTTGCCGCACGGGTCGATCCTCTTGATGGCTTCCTTAATAAATTCCGCAACCCTTCCATGAACATCGCACAACGAGGCACGGGCGCGAGTCAGGTCTCCACGTCCACGCCAGGTGGTTACACGCTTGATGGGTGGATTGTACTCGCTGGAACGTCAGGCACAACATGGTCACAGGCTGGTGCTACAGGCAATCCTATTTCGTCAAACTGCCTTCAGATCACTGGGGCTGGAACAGGTTCAGGCAGCAATGATGTTTCAATCAGGCAGCGCATTGAAGGCAGTACAGCGGCTCCGCTGGCCAATCAAACGATTACGGTTCAGCTTTTCTTCTGGAATGCCGGTGGTGGCACATCTGTTACCCCGACCATTACGGTTAATCATGCCTACTCTGTGGATAATTGGACTTCCCACGCAGCCGTAAATGACCAGCCGACTACGTCGATGCAGCCAATAGGGAGCGCGACATCTGGGATTATTGCGTATACGTGGAACGATCCGGGTTCTGCCGCTAACGGATTGGAAATTATCATAGATTTCGGAAGCGTGTGGAATTCAACATCAAAATATTTCTATGTCACGGACTTTGATATGCGCGCAACTCCGGGACTTACCGCGGGAGTGTGTTACAACCCACCCAT
The DNA here is from genome assembly GCA_903834925.1 of uncultured Schlesneria sp. Taxonomy (GTDB): domain Bacteria; phylum Planctomycetota; class Planctomycetia; order Planctomycetales; family Planctomycetaceae; genus Schlesneria. The sequence goes on along the minus strand of CAILLA010000193.1, from coordinate 8,640 downwards.
TCCTGAAGCACGCCCCGACGCTGTGGAGCTTGCTTATTGCCAGCGCTATTTTAACAGTACCTTTGGCAATGGAATTGCGCCAGCACAGAATGCTGGATTGGCTGGAGCATTGTTGGCACAGGCATGCAGCACTTCAGCAGGTGTTTGCGCTCAGTGGAATTATCCGGCGCAAATGCGTGCTATTCCAACGACTATTACAACTTATAATCCTTCAAACACAAATGCATACTGGCGTGATGTAACCAATCCAGCTGACTTGACGGTCACCGTTGATCCTAGCACCTCGAAAGGAATGGCGAATCTAGTGATTGGGTCATCAACATATGCAGGTGCAGTTGGAGATCTCTGCTATATTCACGCAACAGCGAGTGCAGAATTGTAGACCGTATCGGTATTCAGAAATGCGGATGGGATGGGGTTGGCGTTACTCATGCGACTCGTCGCATACGAAAAGTTTCCTGGTCTCGGTTTTCAACCGGTTGTCTTACCGAACGAAGGTCGGTGCTTTCTGGTTAAGCCATTCCTTTAGGGCGGTATGTGATTCGAATTCAGCAACCTCGATGCTATCGATGGTCGGTTCCGTCTCTCCCACTTGGTCAATTTCTGTCTTCGACATCTCGCGGACCCATAGCAAACGGTTCCTTTGAAAACCTGCGTGAGTGAGCGTGACCGAGCCTTCTTTCAGCGGTTTGTCGAGGTTGCTGCCTTTGATGAGCACGAGATAAACCAAATCCCCGGAGAATTTGAGCAACAATCCCTCAGAGGGATTGAAATGCAAAGTTCCGAGCCAGGTGTAGGGAAACCAGATGCTGTTGCCGTCCCGGAAACGAAATTCCACAGCGGATGTCTGGTCACGAATTCCGCGCAAATACCCGAATGCCCGGCACGCTGCTTCCGACACCACGGATTCATCTTCGTTATCTTTGGATTGCAAAATCCCGCTGAGTCCTTGTGGAGGAGGAGGGCGATGCAAACGATCTTTGTGTGTGGTGTCATCGAACATGATCCATTCCCCTATCGAGCGTTATCTCGCTTCCGATTGTCGGTTGCGTCGTATTGTCCAATCCGCCAGACAGCGAATGGGTTCGGAAGAAGCCCAGGCGCTTCGCAGGCCGCTGCGGAGACTCGGCAAGCTCCGTCGCCGACAACGGTTCGTCCGTCCGCTTGATCGCCGAAAGCAGGTCATTCTTGTCGTCTGTGTAAATCACCGCCTGTTCGCGCCCACGGGTCAGTGCCACATAGGCCGTCCGCTCGTAGGTCGCCGGGAGGGATTCGTTTGATACGCCGACGAATACCTTGTCGACCGTGACACCCTGGCTGGCGTGACTCGTCACGACATATCCGTGAGTCAGGTGGCCAAAATCCCGGTCAATAACCCAGCCATGATCGACGATGATGTCGCCCCGTCGCGTAAATCCCTGAACCGTCAGGAGTGACCCATTGCTCATACGATGCTCGCCATCCTTGGTCTTTCCACCCGCCGTGACACGCACCCGGTCACCAACGCCGAGAGCCAATTTCACTGGCCGATACACCTCGAAGCGATTCGCAAGGTTGGTCGGCGGGCTACTGCCATCACTCACAATCAGACGATCTCCCTTTTTGAAGCCCGGTGCATTCTGGTGGAACTGGATCAGGTCGCCAGCATCGTACTCGGTAGCGTCCGTCTTCTGATCGTCGGTCAGGCGCGTCGGTGTCCATACCTGGACGATACGTTCTTTGCCAAGCTTGTTTTCTTCCTTCAGGCCAACGCGGATCGCCTGAGTGATTCGGTCGGCTTCGGCATGGGTAGGCGAGACGACCAGGGCTGATTTTGGTTTGCCGTCCTTCTTCATTTCGGCGATGGCGGAAAGATAGGCGTTCGCCAGTTGTTCGTAACGATCCGCATCGGGAACCTGTTTGATCCACCCCATCGCTTCAAGCTGATCGAAGGCGTGTCCGACCCGCCCCTCGCTGAGTGCCTGCGCTACCTTTTTGTAATCACCCTTCTGTCGTAGGATGTCGGTGACCTGAGCGACACGCAGCCCGGCTTTCTCCTCCAATAGCTTGAGTGGTTCGCCCGCCGTAACACTGCGGTGCTGGCGACGATCACCCACCAGAATCACCCGTGCCCCGACATTTTCGGCGGCGTCAAATACCCGCAGCATATCCCGCGTGCCCAGCATACTGGCTTCGTCTACCAGTACGACGCCACCACGTGCCGATTCCTGCATGTCCTTGTCCTTCAGGAACCGGGCCACAGTATCTGCTGTCTTGAATCCCGCTTCATCACGCAATACTTCACGACTGGCCTTCACTGACTGTGCCAGGGCAACCACGGGTTTACCGGTTTCCGCCAGAGCTTCACCGATCTCCTGTTCAAGTGTCGTTTTACCCGTTCCGGCGACACCGCGAATAATCATCACCCGGTCACGCGAACTGAGCACATGGGCGACTGCTGCCTTCTGCCCCTCGTTAAACCAGTCACGGGAACATGGCCGGTCAGGATCGCCAAGTGGACGGCAACGCCCACGTCCATCGCGGGCGAAGTCGATCAACCGCGATTCCAATGCCAGCATCTCTTTCGTCGTCGCCATCTCGCGACCATCAACCTTGCTCCGAATCAGCGGACGCTCATGCACCTCACGTGTGACGTCATCGACCGTCACGGAACCGAGTCCCCGCTTCAGAGCCTCCGTGACCAGCTTCCGCTCAGGAACAACTGCATCACGCACATAACTGTGTTCAAGCGCATGATCGACCGAAGCCGATTCACCACGAGACTTCCTTGCCACCGGACGCTCACGGCGGTGTACTGCCGCCATCGCATCCCGTTCCGTTTTCGTAAGCCGTGCGTTCCATTCCTTGCGTAACGCCTCCCAACTCAAGGCTTTGGCTTTCTTTTCTCTGGTTTCCGCCCCGAGTTCTGCTTTTCGGTTGGGATCGGTGATGCCCTTTTCTTCGGCCAGCTTCTCAATCAATGCCGTTCGGCGTGAGTAACGTCCCAATATATCGGGAGGTAACCCGGCGATCTCAAAATCGTCACGTTTGCGTTCAATGCCAAAGCCCTGATCCTGAAGTTTGTTGGCCAGACGGACGCGAAATGCCGCCTGGAAGTACGGTGCATCCCGCTTGAGTTCCCGGAACTGGCCTGCTTTCCACCGCTGTTCCTGTTCGTCCCACGTCGTATTGAACGCGAATACGTGGGCATGTAATTGCGGGTCAGGGACCCCGTCTACAGGCCGGGACGTGGTGTGGATGAATTCTGCCCAGGTCATGTTACCCGTGAGGCGATTGTCATCCTTGTGACCTTTGCGGACACGCGTCTGCATCTCCGCTTCCATCTCCCGCATCGTCTCATCGACCGAACTGCGGAACGCATCCATGATGCCCTCGTCACCGCTCAGGGCATACAATACCGATACCGACTTCGGCACCGAGAACGTAAAATCGTACCCCACCGTCCGGTCGGTGCGTGTCAGCACCGTAAGCGGTTCCCCCGTCGTTGGATTGAGATTGTCGCAGAGCCGATCAAAGGAGAATTGGTCAACTGTACCCACCAGTCCGAGGCGGGCCGCACCTTTCCCGCCCCAAAGGCCAACTATTTCCTGGCCTTCGCTGTAATAGTCTGCCGTGGTGTAGTAACTCTTGGCAGCCTTGGCACTATCTCGTTGGGTGACGCGGATCATGCCTTATTTTAGGCTACTACAGAAGTGTTAACGCTTCGTTAATGACACCCGTGTAACCCGCAGCCAGCCTACGTTTGCGAGGATTCTTCTTCTCTAGCTGTCACCAGTGCGCCACCCAAATGTCACTCATCATGGCAACCGGTTTTATTCCGTAGAAAGTATTTTTTGACCGGCCATTGTCTTCGCTTGCTGGACAGTTAGTCGATTTCACGCATGACGGACAAACGCACTGGGTCGATCGCTGGAACTTTTTACGCAACACCTCAGCACTCGCAAACTGGCTCTGAGAGCCATCTTCATAAAGACATGGCGTCTTGTTTATGTTACAATGGACTTGAATAAATGTCGTTTGAACCCGCATTGGCGAATTGGGACGCGACGGAGAGGTATCCAGTATTGTTATGGGATCGCATGACACAGAAACGTTCTTGAATCAACGGCATGAAAAGCAGTTGCAAGGCATCGCGCTTGAAACCGTCTTGGAGAAACGCCGATTGGATCAGGCGTTGAACGCTAAGGAGTTCGCCGTCTGCGCTGGTGTGTCCTATTCAACAGCGCGATCATGGTTTCATCTGCCTGGATTTCCAGCCTTTCGTGGCGTCGTCTTTTGGCAGGATTTCGTCCATTGGCGCACTTGCCAAAATGGATTTGGCAGCCATGCCGACATTCACCAGAACTACCACGGCGACACAGCTGCACTTTCAAATCTTCCTTCGCGCGCAGCGCAAATACTGCTCGAAATCTGATGTTTTCAGTTATCCCACGCAATGAAGGTACCACCATGCGCTGGATGAGAAGTTTACTGCATATTTACTGCACTGTGCTTTAACCCATTGATTTGTAATGGAGCGGGTGAAGGGAATCGAACCCTCGTTACGGGCATAGTGGTTCACAGTGGTTTAAGACCCTAGGTTTTGCTCGACACTTCCGCATTTGTGCAGTACGTTTACTGCACAAACTGCACTCGTATTTCAGATGGCCTCGATTTACAAAAAAAAGAACTCTCCGTACTGGTTCATTCAATTCATTGACGCCAACGGAGTTCGGCGAAATAAATCTACTGGATTGCGGACAGACAGTCCCGTTGAAACTGTCAAGGCGCGAGAGTTGCGTGCTCAAGCCGAAGCTAAGGAACTCAGAAATAGCGCCGGTGAAATCGACGACGGTTCGTGGGAAAGCTGGGTGCCGCAATACCTCGAACGCCACTGCGAAAGCGCGCGCACATTCGAACGCTACACTGGCAATTGGTCTTGGCTGTCGTTTTGGTTGCAAGAAAATCGGTACCATAGCCCCCGTGCCATCACCTATCGTAATGCCCTTGAATACATTAAATGGCGTACAAATTACAAGAAGAAAACGGGCAAAGCCGCCGGGCGCAACACCGCCATCATGGAACTGAAGCTCCTCGCCATGATCATGGGCGAAGCCGTTAGACTTGGGCATGCCGACTCCAACCCACTGGTGAGCCTCAAATTGCGACGGGACAAGTCTGTAAAGAAGCCGGAACTGACTGACCAGGAAATCACCGAAATTCGGGAGGCGTTGATAGACGAGCCAGATTGGATGCAAACTGCCTTTGAAATCTCACTTCATACTGGTTGCCGATTGCGGGAAACACGCCTACCGTTGAACTGCCTGGACTTCAAAGAGAACAAAATCACATTCCCGTCACCCAAAGGCGGTGAAGATCGAGCGTTCTCCATTCCAATGCCGACCGCACTTCGTCCGTTGTTACAACGGATCAAGAAGGCCAAGCAGAATTTCACAGTCGAATTTCCATTCCAACCATCCCGCCGGTGGCAGCAATTCTTCATAAAAATCAACAAGCCACATCTGTGTTTTCACTGTCTGCGGGTCACATATGTGAATCGACTACGCCGCGCCGGTGTACCACGTGAAGCCGCCATGCGGTTGGTTAATCATTCTTCCGATTTGATTCATCAAGTTTATCAGCGGGAAAAAGTCGAAGACGTCGCACAATGGCGGGATGTCGTCCAATTTCCGGATTAGCCTTACCGATGCCAGGGCTTTTCCGAACGTTTATCTCTGAAAGTCAGTCGTTTTATCTGTCCCGATTCTTCTGCTCGCACGCTCGGCCATATGTTTCCGTAGATATCCTTCAGGGTCACCGGGGAAGCTCGTAGCAGCCCTCCTGAAAATCCCTGGTGTATCGCGGAGTGAGGCGAACTCTTCCTGTTTGGGGAGATCATCGATTTTCCGGATAACACCGCGCAGGAACGACTCAGGGTCGCTGGGATTATGGATAGCAGCCCGCCTGAAAATCCTCGGTGTATCACGAAGTGAGGCGAACTCTTCATCATTATGCAATTCCTCGGTTTTGTGGATGACACCGCGTAGGAACGCCTCCGAATCGCCGGGATTGCTCACGGCCGCGTGCCTGAAAATCCATGTTGTATCGCGGAGTGGGGCGAACTCTTCCTGTTTGGAAAGATCATCAATCTTCCGGATAACACCGCGCAAGATCGACTCAGGGTCGTTGAAATTGTTCACCGCCGCCTGCCTGAAAATCCAGGGCGTATCGCGGAGTGAGGCGAACTCTTCCTCTTTGGGGAGTTCCTCGATCTTCCGGATAACACCGCGCAGGAACGACTCAGGGTCGCTTGAATGGATCACAGCCCCCTGCCTGAAAATCCCCGGCGTATCGCGGAGTGAGGCGAACTCTTCCTGCTTACAGAGATCGTCAATCTTCTGGACGACGTCGCGGAGGAATGACTCAGCGTCGCTACGATGATACAAAGCCGCGTGCTTGAAAACCCATGGTGTATCGCGGAGCGAAGCAAACTCTTCCTGCTTGGGAAGTTCATCAATCTTGCGGACGACGCCTCGCAGGAACGACTCAGGGTCGCCGGAATTGTTCGCCGCCGCGTATTTGAAAATCCTCGGTGTATCGCGGAGTGAGGCGAACTCTTCTTGATTGGAAAGATCATCAATCTTGCGGATAACATCGCGCAGGAACGACTCAGGATCGCTGGGGTGGCCCACAGCAGCTCGCTTGAAAATCCCCGGTGTCTCGCGAAGTGAGGCGAACTCTTCCTCTTTGGGGAGAGCATCAATCTTCTGGATAACATTGCGGAGGAACGACTCCGGGTCGCCGGGATTGCGCACAGCCGCGTGTTTGAAAATCCCCGGCGTATCACGGAGCGAGGCGAACTCTTCCTGCTTGGGCAGCTCATCAATCTTGCGGATGACTCCACGCAGGAACGACTCAGGGTCACTCGGATAACCCACCGCCGCTTGCCTGAATATCCACGCCGTATCACGGAGTGGGGCAAATTCCTGATTATCGAGCCAGGTACCCGATGCCCCTTGATGGACGGTGAAAGAAATGACGTCTTTAAGTGGTGCCTCTAAAAGCGACGCATTTGCGAGTAATTCTCCCGATAAAATTTTGTAGATTGCAGGACGTATCTCCGGCGGGATTGGCATTTTCCTGCGACGACACATCTCTTCAAAGCGAACGAGCGCAGTTCCAACTTCTTCCCCCGTGTCTCCAGATTCCATTGCCGCCGTAACGATGGCACTATCTTTGGCCGTATCCTCTAACTGGTCTAACGTATCATCAGAAAGATGGTCTCGACCAGTTAACTTCTTGGAATGACGCTGCACCTCACGCACGGCGTTCATGAACTCTGATGCTGCTCGGAGTTGGTCTCGATTAAGGTCAGTTGAATCGCGAAGACCGTCTGGATGATTGTCCTCTTGTTCTGTCGTCATACACCGGCATTGTTTTATTGGGCATCGTCGACAAAGAATAACACCCTTCTTTTTGTCGCGCCATTGGTTTCAGCGGCATCTCAGTGATACGGGGCACCTCGCCGTCCTGGCGACCGCGTGCTCTCGGGCTCGCTGCCGCTCGGTCCTCTGTCGAGGGACGGCTATCGCCCCACTTCTGCCCGCTTGTGCTGCGGCCTGACGGCCTGAAGCGGATGCCTGATGGCGCTACCGATTTATGACGAGGAGGGGGGAATCCCCCAGTGCCGTCAAGGATGAGGCCCACGCTCCCTATGCGGCTCCCTCCCAACCTTCCGCACTCCGCCAAGCCTTCGTTTGTGCAGGTTGGTGCCCTCCGCTTCGGTCGTCCTTGACCGCACTCCCCCCTGCGTTTGGCTCTTTGTTCCGTTCGCCAAAAGCATGAGCTGTTTGGCTCGCGAACAATTTCATTTTTTGAAGAGGGAGACGAAGACCATGTCCACTGCCACCGCTGCCCGAGTTGATGTTTACAGCCGCGTTACCACCCGCATCATTGAAGAGCTTGAGCGAGGCGTCCGGCCTTGGCTCAAACCTTGGAATGCCGAACACGCCGCCGGAAGGATCACACGGCCACTTCGGCATAACGGCCAAGCCTACAACGGAATCAACATTCTGATGTTGTGGGCATCAGCTGAACTTTCTGGTTTTGTGTCCCCGTTCTGGATGACGTTCCAGCAGGCGAAAGAGCTTGGCGGACACGTGAAGAAAGGGGAACACGGTTCACCCGTTGTCTATGCCTCGACTTTCAAGAGGAGCGACAAGAACGACGCAGGCGAGGAAGTCGAAGCGGATATTCCGTTCCTCAAAGAATACACCGTCTTTTGTGCTGACCAGTGCGAAGGACTGCCGCAGCACTTTTACCAGATGGCAACACCGCCTGTTGAGACGCTGGAACGCATCGACCGGGCCGAGACGTTTTTCGCCAACACGAAAGCGGACATCCGCACCGGAGGCAACCGGGCATTTTATGCGATCGAGGCCGACTATGTTCGGATGCCACCCTTCGATAGTTTTCGTGATGCCGAATCACACGCCGGAACGCTGGCCCACGAGTTGACTCACTGGACGCGGCACGAAAGCCGACTCAATCGCGAATTCGGCCGCAAACGCTGGGGCGATGAAGGCTACGCGATGGAGGAACTTGTCGCCGAGCTTGGTTCGGCCTTCTTGTGTGCTGACTTGCAAATCACTCCCGAGGTTC
>CAILLA010000192.1 GCA_903834925.1 uncultured Schlesneria sp. | reverse complement strand
CGGCGAGCACAGCACCACAGAACTTGATCCATCGCATAGAACAACGTCTCCTTCCCTTGGGATTCTCAAAACAAATGAGTCTTCGCTGACTCATTTCCGACCGGGATTGTGAGCCTAGGAACCCCAGGCGGCGCACTCCGAAGTCCTTGGAGTATGCAAACCGCCCGCGACGCGCGTCGCAGTTCTTTCGACTGTGTCGAAATTCAATTCCCGGTCGAGTTAATCGCCGACAAACGCACTCTCCATTCAAAATCTATGCAACAGTTGCAACCAACTGCTGCCCCCCTCACAGCCCACGCTGCGATCGCTTCATTTCATCGCAATGAACTTCGCTCCATGCGGGTCTGGACATTGGATCGGCGTCACAACCCGCACGTCTTGAATATCACAAGCCGTTATTTTTCAAGGAGTTGGCGTCATTTTTGATTGCGGTTATAAGGGCTGTAGCGGTCAGTCAAAATAGAGGCGACTTTAACGGCGCGAAACCCGCAACATCGGCAATTCAAACGAGATAATAGGCAAGATGAAGTTGTTTTGGTAAAATGCATGAATTCGTTTTACCTATGCGGATTGTTCCCTTTACGACGGGGCTAAACAGCCATGTCGATGGACGGACCGAAGGAACATCCGTCCCGCGTGGCGGATCTTCACCTGAGACTGTACCCTCAAGCAAGTTTTCCGTTCGTTACTTTAGCCATTTCCCAATGATTTCGGTGACCAAACCGTTAAGACACAAACCATGCGTTTCAATTCATGCCGGGCGGGAATCTGTTTCCATTTCACGGTTGTGTTCGCGATTGCACTATTCGGGATGAATTCCTTTTCGTTGGGGCAGACTGAAAACCCTGATTCAGAGGTCAATCGTGTTCCGACTGGCGAATCGACTCCATCGAAAGACTTTCAATTTGCTGTCGTTTGGGTTTCCACGAGTGGAAGCTACGTTTACGCCCCTGAGAAATGGGGTGAACTTCGCTTTAACGTGGTTAATGCCCGCGAGGAACCTCGCGAAATGATTTGTGCGACGTCGTTCGACGTCCAGCCCCTATTACAGTTTGGCCGACGTGTCTGGGTTCCTGCGAAATCGATCTTACGGATTTCACATCCCGTAGTGATTCCCAAATACGATGTCAATCGCGGTCGCGTCGTGAACTTGCATACGGTCGTACTGGATGCCTCGGAGAAAAACGAAGTTTTTTTGAAAGATGATTCAGGACAGAATCTTCACGATGGAGCATTAGTTGTCACGCATGACACCCAGATTACAGGGTTGATCGATTCACTTGGCGAAGAAAACAGCCAGATTCCGAGTGCTGTTTTGGAATTAATCCGAGCCGGTCGAGTCGGTCAACATATGACAAATCAGGTGGCGACCCTTTTCGACGAGTTTCTACCCGCTGATGCAAGTGGCCTGCACTGTTTCAATCAATTCGTTATCGCTGACAACAGGATTACTGATGACCTTGCTGCATTAGCGGCTTTACGTCAGTGGACACATGCTGGTGGGCATCTTTGGGTGATGCTTGACCGGGCCGATCCGATCGTGCTTGAGCGACTGCTCGGCGACTCATTTTCTGGACAGGTACTCGATCGCGTCGGGCTGACTTCCGTGCGAGTGGACCGTGCCACCCCGATTTCCGATTTAGCGGATCTGGTCGGAGAAACGGTGGAATACGAAGAACCGGTTGATCTCGTGCGTATCGTCGCCTCAAAAATGGAGGTCATCTATCTGGTCAATGGCTGGCCAGTCCTCTTGACGACAACATTTGGAGAGGGCAAGGTTTTTGTCACAACCATGGGTGCCCACGGTTGGATGAAGCCGACCCCACCCGACGCAAAACGATCTCCTGATTTATTGAAGAATTCTGATTACACCGCCACGGGACCGATGAACGAATTTGCATCGGAGTTTTTCAGTAATCGAGAGCCGGAATTAATGCCCCGAACGGCACTAGAGCCTCAAGTTCGAGAATACGTCGGGTATACGATTCCTTCGTGGAATCTGATCGTTGGCACGCTTTTGGGTTTTGCAACATTACTGTTCGCCATCGGAATTCTGCTGCTGCGTGCTGGTCGACTTGAGCATCTCGGATGGATCGGATCATTGCTGGCAATCGCGGTCAGCGTTCTTTTGCTATCGATTGGGCATTCTTACCGACATGGAATCCCGGGGACTGTTGCCAGTGTCCAATTGGCTCAAGCCATTAAAGGTACCGATGATGCTCGAATTCAAGGATTGGTCGCGGTTTATCAACCGGAAGGGACGCGGTCAGAAATCAATGTCCACGGCGGTGGCCGGATGATGCCCGAAATGACGGGCCTCGAAAATTCTGCTCGTCGAATGGTTTCGACCGATCTGGGGATCTGGCATTGGGAAAACCTGGCTCAACCAGCAGGGCTGAGAGCCACTGAGTTTACCCGAGCCGAAACCATCGTCGATCGAATCGAAGCCCACGCGACATTTGACACGAATGGACTCGTCGGAACCTACTCGGGTCATCTTGTGGCAGGAACGGACGCTCTGATTGCAACCCGTAGCGGCCGTCTTGCTGTGACGTTCGATGGTCAGGGGAAGTTTGTCGCCCAAGCCAATGAAGTCTTCGAAAGGGATCAGTATCTGAGTACCGATTTTGTCAGCGACGAACAAGACCGTCACCGCCGAACGTATGAAAAACTTCTGGCGAATCCAAAACGCTCAGAATATCCCGTTCATCCACAATTGATGTTCTGGTCAGATCAATGGGATCAAAACTTTGAATTCGGCGACGGACTCAAGCGGCAAGCATCGACGCTTGTCGCAGTACCGCTGAACATCGAACGACCCCGCAGCGGAACCAAATTTGTAATTCCATCACCGTTTCTGGCCTATCGAAACCGGACTCAGCCAGATGGGCAACCCAGTTCAACTATGTGGAACTATGGACGAAAGGATTGGCATGAACGTTCAACGCCGGGTACCGCCTGGTTACGATTCCAAATTCCGCAGGAGCTGTTGCCACTGACAGCCAACCAGGCGAGGATCGATCTTAAGGTGACTGGGCCGGTGGGTCGCATCGAGTTTCTGGGTCTGAAAAATGGCAAAACGACCAGTCTTCGCACGATCATTGACCCGGTCGGAACATTGTCGATCGATGTCAACGATCCTGAAATACTTTCGATTGATGAACATGGTGGAGTATCACTGGGACTTACTGCTGGTGATCCGACTCGACCCGAGCTGACTCATTCCTCGGGAAAATCTTCCGCAAACGGTACCAGTCAAACGGCAGGTAATGCGAATCGAGATTCAAAAGTGAACTACTGGCGTATCGAATCGCTGGCCATGCAACTTTGGGTGACGACAACAGAACCGACCACGAGAGCTGACAAATGACAAATCCTCAACAACGTGAAACGGTCAAAGACATTCCGGTTGTCGTGTTGGAACATCTGACAAAACAGTATGGATCTTTCACCGCGCTCAATGATTTGACTCTGACCTTAAATGCAGGTCAGATTTTGGGTCTCATTGGACCGAACGGTGCCGGGAAGACAACGGCAATCAAGATCCTGGTCGGTTTGATCCGCCCCACATCAGGAACCGCAAAAATCGATGGGGTCGACTGTGTTAGCGACTCAGCGAAAATCAAGCGCCTGGTCGGATATATGCCGGATACGTTTGGTTCCTACGATAACATGCGGGTTCGCGAATATCTCGACTTTTTCGGAGCGACCTTTGGTATTGCACCTCGCATCCGGGCTAAACGAATCAGTGAGGTCATGGAGACGACCGGCACGGAGTACATGAAAGATCGTTTCGTGGAAAGCCTCAGCCACGGAATGCAACAACGAGTTGGTCTGGCTCGGACCTTATTACACGATCCCAAGGTGCTGATCCTTGACGAACCGGTCAATGGCCTTGATCCGCAGGCTCGCATCGAAATGCGAGACCTGCTGATCCAACTCGCCAAACGAGGCAAGACGTTGCTCGTCACTAGCCACATCCTGCCAGAGTTAGCACGAATCTGCGATCGTGTCGCGATCATGACTCACGGCAAGCTGCGCGCCTTCGGCACGGTTGACGAAATCGGACGTCAGGTCAGCCAGCAGAGAACCATCGAATCGCAACTTGTCTCGGCCGATCAGGTCTCAAACGCTGCAAACATTATCCGCCAGGCGATCGAGCCGGGTGCCGACGTCGTGGAAGCCCCCGACGAAGCGATCGTGCGGTTCCGTACGGCGCTACCCGAATCAGAACTTGGAGAAGTGCTGACCCGATTGATTCAAGGGGGTATCCGGGTGACTCAATTCCGCGAGGTTCAAACCGACCTCGAAGAAGCCTTCATGTCATTCGCAAGACCTCAGGAAGCGATTGTCAATAAGTCCGCGACGGTTGGAGGAGCAGCCCATGCTTAATGCGATGGTCATGCGCGAACTGACGACGCTCATGCGACGACGACGAATGATGGCACTGCAATGCGGCCTGGTTGCACTGTTCACATTATTAGTGGCGATTCGATGGCCAACCGACGCTCGAATGGCGCTAACAGGAACCCGTTCTCAACAGGTCTTTCAGCTCTTCGGATACGGATTGCTGGTCACGCTACTTCTCATTTTGCCGGTTTTCCCGGCGACCAGTATCATACGGGAAAAAAAACAAGGGACGCTGGCTTTACTGCTGAATACGCCGCTTGGCCCCTGGCGAATTTTTTTCGGCAAGTTAGTCGCCGTGCTTTCCCTGGCGGGGATCATCCTCGCGATGAGTTTTCCGGCAGCGAGTGCCTGTTATGCGATGGGTGGCCTGTCGCTCTATGGCGATTTATGGAGGGTTTATCAGCTGCTGATGGTCGCGGCACTGCTGTATGCCGTCCTGGGGTTGCTGGTGAGTACCTATTCGAATTCAATCGACTCCGCAGTTCGTATGACTTATGGACTTGTTCTCGGCCTCAGCGTTCTGACTCTGGGTCCTCATTATTTCTTTCAGGGGACGAAAAGTTATCTGGCGGATCTTGGCGAGATTCTTTATGGATTCTCGCCGTTCGGAGCCATGATGTCGCTCACCGGTGCCGGTGACGTCGGAAGCAAGGGTTTGATTACGAAAACCGAAGTGCTCGGACAATTCACAATGACATCGTTAGTGTTGTCCGTCATTGCAGGTGTCTGGACAATCTCGCGGTTGAACCACACGATTTTTGATCAGGCTCGGTCGCAGGGAACAATTAGCGACGATCAAACTCAGTCGGTGCGATTTTTCCGTCGGCTTTTCTTTCTGGTTGATCCTCAACGACGTTCCAGCAACATTTCCTCTTTCACCAATCCTGTCATGGTGAAGGAATTTCGATGTCGGCGATTCGGACGGCTTCATTGGCTTTTGAGGTTGGTTGCCATCTGCGCTGTCCTGTCCCTAGGCTTAACCTACGCCACAACAGCGGGGACGTTCGATTGGGGTGTCGAAACGATCGGTGGCATTATGGTCGTCATGCAGGTCGCACTTCTGGCTCTGATCACGCCCAGCCTGTCAGCGGGACTCATGAGCACCGAACGTGAAAGCCGAGGCTGGCAATTACTGCAAACGACTCCGATGTCGATCCCTCGCATTGTCTGGGGCAAGTTATTGAGCGTGATTCTGCCGTTAATGCTGATTCTGTGTGCTACGCTTCCTGGTTATGTGGTGATGGTCTATATCGAACCAGGGATGAAATTGCAGGTACAACGAGTTGTCATCTGTCTGGCCGCAATGGCAGTCTTCGCAATGCTGCTCAGTGCCGCAGTGGGAAGCTTGTTCAAGCGTACCGCAGCGGCTACGGCGGCAGCATACGGCGTCCTGCTGTCGATTTGTGCTCTTCCCTTGTTGATCTGGTTGGGTCGAGACGCTCCCTTTGGACACAAGACTGTCGAAGCGGCACTGTCCGTCAATCCGATCGCAGCCGCGTTATCGGTGATTCGAATGCCGGGATTTCAGGATTACTCACTGATTCCTGCGAATTGGTGGTTTTTGGGGATTGGATCGATCGCTTCGTTATTGGTCCTGTTAGCCCAGACATATCGGATTTCCCGACCGCAATAGGGGCCGAATCGCGGTGTTTTCGGCTCGCAATGAAGTTCAGAGCGTTCATAAATTTCTTTTGACCTGAGATGATCGGCAATGTCGCATCAATCCATTGTTTATCTGATTGTTACGCTCCTTTTCCTTTCGGGGATGAGTCGAGCTGAAATTCAACCGGATTTCCTGATGGACACCGACCCCGAGTTTCATCTCCTGCCACCAGTACAGAATGCAATGCCGGAATACAAACGTCTGTGGATTGAAGTTCTCGGTCGTCCCGAAATCGACTATCAGCGAATGGCAGCGGAATCGATTGCTGTCGCCCATCAGAAGGGAATCCCGGAGATGATCGAGGCGGTTCCCGCCCTCGAAAGGGTCTTAACCGCTGAGTCATCACACCCTGCTGCACGATTTGCAGCCGCTCGGGCATTGATCGTACTTGAATCTCGTACTTCGTCTGAGAAATTGTTTGAAGTCTCACAGAAATACGGATCGGATCTGAAGCAGTTGATTGAACCGGCCCTGGCGGAATGGGATTCCCTTCCGATTCGTCCGGTTTGGTTGAAGCGTCTGGAGACAGGGGATACTCGTCCGCGAGAATTGATCCTCGCGATCCGAGGAATTCGCCGCGTCCGTGAAACATCGGCATTGTCGACGTTGCAGCAAATCACGCTTGACCCGTTTCGAACACCCGAAATTCGTTTAGAGGCCGCATCGGCGGCAGGTGAACTCGCCGAAACCGGTCTCGAAGTCGATGCCGATCGACTGATACACGCAACAGGGGCCTCTTCCGCAATTCATCGTCATTGCGCGCTCCGTTTGCTATCGAGGCATTCGAGCGAAGCCACCCTGAAAATTCTGACGGCACTGGCAACAGACCCTGAACCCTCGATCGCCGCTGCGGCTCTTGAACGTCTCAATCAGATTGATTCAGCACTTGTGTTACCGTTGGTTGAACTTGCGATTCGAAACTCCGATGCAAATGTACGGACTCAAGCGGCACTTGCGTACCTCAAGCTTCCAACCAAGGACCGAATCCGGACTCTGGCGGAGTTACTGGACGATCCACACCCGGGACTACGAAAGCGAGTCTGCGAGGGGCTGTATCGGATCGCAGAGCAGCCCGAGTATCGAGAAACGATTCTCTCTGCCACGACGGAGATTCTGTCGCGGGATCGTTGGCGGGGTCAGGAACAGTCGGCTCTGTTGCTCGGCGAATTAGAATTCAAACCCGCATGGAAACGGGTCGCGGAATTACTGGAATCTCCACGTCGTGAAGTCCTGATCGCGTCAGCGTGGTGTCTGCGTAAAATCGCAGATCCTCAGTCAATTCCGGCGATCATTGACAAGATTCGGCGGCAGACAGCCAAACGGCAAATCACTCCGACAGAAGAGATCGACCAGCAAGTCGCGCATCTCTTTGAAGCGTGTGGTCGAATGGTTGCCAAAGAAGCGGAACCTGAAATGCGGATGTATATTCCCAAAAATCTGTTGATGGGCGAGCGTTCACGATGCGCCGCCGTCTGGGCACTCGGTTGGCTTCACGTGGGCGATCCTGATCAATCGCTTGGACGTCAACTGATCGAACGCGTTAACGATGATGCGCCTCTTCCGCCGCCATCCGAAAGTTTCAATTTTAAGAGATTTTGCGTCATTTCGCTCGGTCGGATGAAGGCCGTCGAATACGCGGCCGAATTTCGGCTGAACCTGGAGAAAGCCAGGTCGAGCGACAAATTTGCATTTGCCAAACGATGGGCACTGAAACAGATGACGGGAGAGGATCCTCCTGATCCCGTTCGTGATTTGGCCAGAAATGGAAGTTGGTTTCTGGAACCAATCCCTCCGAAGGGGAATTCTGAAACCAAGGATTCAGCCAACCTGCAACCGTGAAATACACGGTTGCCTGTTTGTTAGGCAGATTCCGCCATTCACAAATCGTTCTCGACGACGAAACCCGTAGATGACGGTTTCGGTAGACTCATTGCGTTGCAGTTTGCCGGGACCGTTCCTAGAATCCCGAGCCTGACGGCGGTTGTGGCTCGAATCTTGCGATTCGAGCTTGATCCGCAGTTCGGGTCCCTGCTGTTCGGGGGTCCATTCGCGAAGGTCAAAGGCTGAAACGTATGGAAAGTTCGTATCCGATATTGTTGTTTGTCGCGGTGTTGATTGGGTTCGTCATTACGAACCTGATCATTATCCATATTGTTGGGCCGCGCAAACAAACTGCTGTCAAGCAGATGCCGTACGAATCGGGGATGGACCCGGTCGGCGATGCCCGCCAGCCATTTGACGTGAAGTTCTATCTCGTCGCGATTCTGTTTCTCGTCTTCGACGTCGAGTTACTGTTTCTGTATCCATGGGCCGTTTCCGCGTACCTTGATGATCCGATGAGAGCTGATCAAATAGGCGTTCCAGTCGAATTGCGAGACACCGTCTTTGCAGTAATGCTGGTGTTCATGGCCACACTTGCCATTGCTTATATCTATGCGTGGCGTAAAGGGGTCTTCCGATGGCGATGAAAGATGTTCCTGACAATATTTTCATGACCAGTCTTGATGCAGCGGCCAGTTGGGCTCGTTCCAATAGTCTTTGGCCGATGCCCTTCGCAACGGCTTGCTGCGGCATCGAATTGATGGCAACCGCTTCATCACGTTTTGACCTGGCTCGATTCGGGGCCGAAGTGATGCGATTCAGCCCTCGCCAGTGCGATCTGATGATCGTCGCTGGTCGGGTTGTGATGAAAATGTTACCGGTCTTGCAGCGAATCTGGCTGCAAATGCCCGAACCCAAGTGGTGCATCAGCATGGGTGCTTGTGCGTGTACTGGCGGGGTGTTTGATACTTACGCTGTCGTGCAAGGTGTCGATCGATTCATTCCGGTCGATCTTTACGTTCCCGGCTGCCCGCCACGACCAGAGCAGTTGATGGCCGGAATTATCGCTTTGCAGGACAAGATTAAGCACGGCGGTACTTTGAATGGAACGGAATTCGGAAAGCGAACCCAGCCGACGGGTCCGACTCCGTATGACCTCGACGAATTGATTCGAATTCGCGAAGCAAACGAAAAATTGATTTCCCTGAATTGACATCGATCGGGGAAAAGGGCGAGGCAAAGGCCGAGTCGATGATTGCAGCAGGATGCCGCCTGCCTTAAGTTTTTACATTAATCCGTGCAGCTAAAGTTGATGAATCACCATGTCTGCTGAAGATGCTTTGAAATCGAAGTTTTCTGGCGACGAATTGGCGTTCAGCCAGTTTCGGGACAATCACCGCGTCGTCGTTCCGGCTGCGAAGCTGTTTGAAATCCTGGCGTTTTTAAAGAATGAACAGCATTTCGACATGCTGGCTGAGGTGACAGCGGTTGACTACCTCGAATATGACGGGGCAAAAGACCGGTTTGGAGTTGTCTACGTTCTTGTCTCGACAAAATCTGGCGAACGGCTGGTTATTAAGACGTTTGTGAATGATCCCGAACCGCTTTTGCCATCGGTTTATTCCTTGTGGAAATCGGCTGACTGGCTTGAGCGTGAAGTTTATGACATGTTTGGAATCCGGTTTTCAGGACATCCTGATTTGCGGCGAATTCTGACTCCTGATGAATTTACCGCGTATCCCTTGCGAAAAGACTACCCATTGAAGGGGCGGGGCGAGCGGCATAACTTCCCTGTTCTCACCCGAGCGGAAAGTTGATCGATTGTGTTTCTATGCAGGCCGTCTGATGGTGAATGCTGTCGGACCTGCAGGTTGAGCTTGTTGTTGGTTTACCTAATCAATCACCGTCCAAGAGACGATCATGCCTTTTGAAGTTTCCGATCTTGCTGAACTGGATGCTCCTGACAAGGAGTATCTCTGGACGCTCAACTTTGGGCCACAGCATCCTGCTACCCACACGACGTTGCGATTGATCCTGACGCTGGATGGCGAAACCGTCGTCAATGCGGTTCCGCATATCGGATACCTGCATTCTGGCTTTGAAAAACTGGGTGAACACCTCGATTTCAACCAGTATGTCACCATCGTCGACCGGATGAATTATATTTCGCCGCTGCACAATGAAATCTCTTGGCATCATGCGGTTGAAAAGCTGCTCGGGATCGAGTTGACGCCACGCTGCAAGTATCTGCGAACAATTCTTGCGGAATTGATGCGGATTCAGGACCACTTGCTGAATACCGGCACGTGCGCTCTGGACCTCGGTGGCTTCACGGCGTTCCTGTACTTCTTTCAGCAGCGTGAGCTGATCTACGACATCGTGGAAACGGCTTCCGGGCAACGATTCCATACCAGTTACACTCGCGTCGGCGGCGTCGCCTTCGACGTCAACAACGCCTGGGTGGACAAAGTCCGCAGTTTCGTCAAAGGCTTTGCCGCAGTCCATGCTGAAGTACACCGCCTGCTGACTCGTAATCGAATCTTCATCGAACGAGTCAAAGGGATTGGTTATCTGAGTGCCGAAGACTGTATCAACATGGGTGTAACCGGCCCCTTGGCACGGGCCAGCGGCGTCTTGCGAGATCTTCGCAAAGATGAACCGTATCTCGCCTATCCGGATCTGGACTTCAAAGTCGTCGCGGCAAAGGACGGTGATTGCTACGCTCGATACCTCGTCCGCATGCAAGAGATGGTCGAAAGTATCAAGATCATCGAACAGTGCATTGAAAATATTCCTGAGGGCCCTGTGAACGTGGATGCTGGCAGCAAAGCGGTCATCCCCGCCAAGCCTTCGGTCTATCGCAGTATTGAAGGTCTAATTCAACACTTTGAAGTGATGATGCCCAATCGAGGTTTCGCCTCGCCTAAAGAAGAAATCTATGCGGCGACGGAATCGCCGAATGGCGAGCTGGGTTACTACATTGTCAGCGATGGAACACCTCGGGCGTATCGGGCAAGGACTCGTCCGCCAAGCTATATTCACTTCGCGGTGTTCCCTCAGATTATCAAGAATCATCAGTTAAGCGATGTCGTCGCGGTTCTTGGCAGCTTGAATATTATTGCGGCAGAACTGGATCGATAGTTGAATTGGATTGGTCGAAGGAAAAACTGTTCGAAATGGTGATGGCGAAACTGATGGTGAAAGCCATTGGAATTCGCAGCGAAACAAAGATCCCGGGAGGGTGGACCTCACCTGACGGGATGTTGAAAACGTGAAAAGAGAGTACCGATGGGCGTGCTGAGCGAGGAATTGCGAGACCAGATTCGGGCGCAGTTTCCGAACTATCCGAATAAGCGTGCGGTCGTCTTGCCAGCCTTGCATCTCGTGCAGGACGCGCAGCGACACGTTTCGATCGAAGCTGTGCGTGAGATCGCCGAATTGCTCGAACTGCATCCGTCGGAAGTCCACGACACGATGTCGTTCTACCAGTTCTTCAAAGACGAACAACACAAGCTCGGTAAACATCGGGTCTGGGTCTGCCGCAGTATCAGCTGTATGTTGCGTGGCGGCGAAGAACTGCTGCAACATATGTGCGAGAAACTGCATGTTCATCCCGGCCAGACTTCGGCAGATGGCAAGGTCACGATGGAGTTTGCCGAATGTCTTGGAGCGTGTGATGGAGCACCTTGCATTCTCGTCGACGACGAAGCTCACATGAACATCACGCCTGAAAAGGCCGACGAACTTTTAAAGTCTCTGTAAGTAGATGTCACTGTAAAGAACCTGATTCAGCCGATAGATCACTGCGATTACGGCAACGAAACGAAGAAGCAAACAAAAGCAAAGTCGACTACACAACGAAGAAGATCATGTCCACTTTTGAACCTACACTCCTGGCGCGGATTAACAAACCCGATAGTCAGTTGCTTGAAACTTACCGGCGCGATGGTGGCTATGAGGGCTTTAAAAAAGCACTTGGGATGGCACCGGTTGATGTCATCAATCAGGTCAAAGATTCCGGACTTCGGGGTCGCGGCGGAGCAGGATTTCCGACCGGACTGAAGTGGACATTCCTGCCCAAGGATCACCCTGGGCCAATCTATCTTGCGATCAATGCCGACGAATCCGAGCCAGCCACGTTCAACAATCGCATTCTGATGGAACTTGATCCGCATCAGGTTCTGGAAGGGATCGCGATCAGTTGTTACGCGATCAAGTCGAAAAAAGCCTATATTTACTTGCGATATGAGTACGGTCGCAGCTATCGAGCACTCAAGAACGCGATTGAAGAATGCTACGCCGCCGGCCTGTTCGGCAAGAACATCCATGGCAGCGGGTTTGATCTGGACGTTGTCCTGCATCGTGGGGCGGCAGCATACATTTGCGGTGAAGAAACGGGTCTGATCGAAAGCCTGGAAGGGAAACGGGCCTGGCCACGAATCAAGCCGCCCTTCCCCGCCATTGAAGGTCTGTTCCGCAAGCCAACGATTGTCAATAACATCGAAACGATGGCATGCGTCAAGCAGATCCTTGACCGAGGTGCCGACTGGTTCAAAAGCATTGGTGTTCCGCCTGACCCCAGCAATCCTCGAGATGCCGGCAGCTATGGGCCAAAGCTCTATTGCATTAGCGGTCATGTGAATAAACCAGGCTGTGTTGAGCTTCCCATGGGGATCACGGCTCGGCAACTGATCGATGAACATGGTGGAGGGGTCTGGAAGGGCCGAAACGCGAAAGCCGTGGTTCCCGGTGGGATCAGCATGGGCTTTCTATCAGCGAGCGAACTTGACACTCCTCTTGATTTTAACGGCCCAGGTAAAGTCGGTTGTCTCGGGCTCGGGACGGCGGCCATTACCGTCATTGATGATCACACGAGTATGGTCGATGTGCTGTTCAATTGCGCTCGGTTCTTCGCTCACGAATCGTGTGGTCAATGCACGCCGTGTCGCGAAGGGACTGCATGGATGCACAAGATTCTCGCCAGAATTCGCATGGGCGAGGGTCAATCGCGTGACCTTGATCTGCTTAACGAAGTTGCATCTTCGATGGGGATTATCCCAGGCACAACGATTTGCGGTCTGTCCGACGGGGCCGCGTGGCCGATTAAGAACGCGATCAAGAAATTCCGCAGCGAGTTTGAAGAGTATATCCAGACCGGTCGCAAGACGGTCAAGCCATCCGATGCACTGATGGAAGTGCATTGATTACTGAAATGGTCGGTTCGACGCGACAGAGTTTTTTTACACTAGCAATAAACCACTGATTGCCCATGCCAACCGTCATCGTCAATAACAAGCCGGTCGAAATCGGTTCTTCCGAGAAGCTTAACTGCATTCAAGCAGCCGAGCGCGCAGGGGACACGATTCCGAGTTACTGTTGGCATCACGACTTGTCCGTCGTTGCCAGCTGCCGTATGTGCCTGGTCGAAGTCGGCGAGAAAAAGCCAGACGGCACAATAGCGATGCAGCCAAAGCTTTCACCGGGTTGTCAAACCCCGGTGAAGGATGGCACGGTCATCGTTTCCAACAGCGAAAAGGTTCTCGCCGCTCAAAAGGCGACGCTGGAATACTTGTTGTTGAATCACCCGCTTGACTGCCCCGTCTGTGATCAGGCCGGGGAGTGCGGGTTGCAGGACTACAGCTACAACTACGGACGTGGTTACAGCCGTCTGCAAGAACCCAAAAACATCAAGCCTGATAAAGACTATATCGGTGACCAGATTACGCTGTTCACAGACCGCTGCATCATGTGTACTCGCTGCGTCCGCTTCACGCGCGAAATCAGTGGTACGGCGGAAATGCAGGTCGTCAGCCGCGGAACACACGAAGAAATTGACATCTTCCCCGGTGAACCGTGCAATAACAAACTGGCGGGCAACGTTGTCGATCTCTGTCCGGTCGGAGCTCTTTGCAGCAAGGATTTCTTGTACAAGCAACGGGTCTGGTGGCTGAAGTCAAAGAACAGCGTCTGTCCTGGGTGCAGCACAGGTTGCAGCATCACCGTCGATCAGAACGAAGACGTCCTCTATCGCCTGAAGCCACGCGAAAATCCGCAGGCGCAGGGAAGTTTCATGTGCGACGAAGGCCGGTTCGGCTGGAAATACGTCCAATCCGACCGGCGATTGACAACACCGGAACAACAATCGGCTGGAAAAACGATCTCCAAGGATTGGGACGTCGTGCTTTCTTCGCTGACCACTACTTTAGCCGACCTTTCGGATCAGAAGAAATCGGGTACGTTTGTTGTCGCAATCTCTCCGTGGGCAACGGTTGAAGAAGCCTATTTGCTCGCAAGATTCGCCAAAGACGTGAATCCCAATGCTCGATTGGCGATCGGCCCGGTTCGAACCGTCGGGGAAGACGACCTGTATCCCAAAGATATTCATGGCCGACCGTCGTTGCCGACCAAATTCACCATTCGAGCTGAAAAGTGCCCGAACCGACGCGGGGTCGAAGCAGTACTAAATCATTTCCAGGGAGAAGTGGTTCCGTTTTCGTCAGTCTTGCAAGAAATTGACAGCGGATCGGTTGAAGCGCTGTTTGTGCTTGGCGGCGATCCTGAAGGTTGGATTAGCGATGCCGATGCAGCAAAGCTCGATAAATTAAAGCTGCTGGTCGTACAGGATCTTCTCGCATCACCTGCCAGCGGCAAAGCTCACTTCGTTCTTCCTGGAGCGGCCTGGGCCGAAAAGGAAGGGACGTTTGTCAATCACAACGGGCTGGCTCAGGCCATTCACCGAGGTTTGCGAGGACCAGAAGGATCGCGTCCGGATGGACGGATTCTGTTCGAGCTATCAGGTCGAAGTGGACTATTTCATGCCGCGTCCTTGCGGCGGGAAATTGCCAGCGAGATTCCAGAATTGGCTGCGTTGGGTGTAGGAGATCTCGGTGAATTCGGTGTGTCACTGAGTTCCACAAGTAAGACGGAACCACAGCCTGTAGGTTAATTGAATAACATTGTCCATCGGGACATTTTTAAGTTGAATCGGTTCGCGAAATGTTTGAACAACTCATCAATTGGTTTCCCGAATGGGCTCGCCCGTTCATTATGCCGATGATCACGATTGGCATCGTGCTTCAGGTGAATCTGGGTGTTTGTTCGTACCTGATTCTGCTGGAACGCAAACTTTCCGCCTGGATGCAGGACCGAATCGGTCCAAACCGCGTGGGACCGTGGGGCTTGCTGCAACCCGTTGCCGACATGCTCAAACTGCTTTTGAAAGAAGACGTGATTCCGGGTCACGTCAATAAGTTTCTCTACGTGCTTGCGCCCGGTATTTCGGTTTTCACGACAATGCTGGCCTTTGCCGTGGTTCCATTCGGGCCTGTCCCCCGTAACCTAAGTGCAACGGACGGTCAGTTTCCTTACATCATTGCACCAGGTGTCGATCTTGGTCTGGTATTTATCTTCGCTGTGACCAGTCTTGCGGTTTATGGAATTATCCTCGGTGGATGGGCTTCGAACAATAAATACAGCGCACTGGGAGCCATGCGGGCGAGTGCTCAAGTTGTCAGCTATGAAATCCCGCTCGGAATGTCCGTTGTCGGTCTGGCTTTGCTGACGGGTTCCATGAGTATCGAAAAGATTCTGTTGCATCAGGTGGACGCCGGAATTCTCGGTTGGAATATCTGGTTTCAGCCACTTGCCTGCGTCATCTTCTTCGCTGCCGCGATGGCCGAGGCACAGCGGTTGCCCTTCGACTTGTCCGAATGCGAACAAGAACTGGTTGGCGGATGGCATACTGAATATAGCGCAATGAAATGGGGCTTGTTCTTCCTGGGTGAATATACCCACGTGATTACGATCAGTTTCTTGACCAGCATCCTGTTTTTCGGTGGCTGGCATCTCCCCTGGATCGCCGAACCCGATAGTCAGTATCTCGGTTCGACGCTCGTCAAGGTTCTGGTCCTCCTGACGAAATCATTCGCGTTCATTATCGTGATTCAGATGCTTCGTTGGACAATCCCGCGATTCCGGTTCGATCAATTGATGGGTCTCGCCTGGAAGGTATTGATCCCACTTGCAACGCTGAATGTTGTCTGTGTCATGATCGTGAAACAGTTTCATTTGAACGAATGGTGGTTGCTCCCGATGTCGGCTGGTTTATTCCTTGGGGCCGGACTGATCGGAACCCAGTCATCCAGGCCGTTTGCACGTAAAACGTTGGAACCAGTTGCAGAGGCACATGGGCATCACGCTCATGCTCATTGAACAATCAAATCACCGAGTCCCAATAACCGATTGGGATTTAGGGAAACGAAGACAATTCCGGACCATCACGGAAATGAAGAGAACGAGGACCAATCATGCCAATTAATCCGAAAGACATCGAATGGGTCGAAGAACCTGCGATGAATTTCTGGGAATCGACCTATCTTCCCGCCGTGTTTGATGGCTTGCGGACGACGGGGCAGCACGTCGCCGATTTCCATCCGGTCACGGAGTTTTATCCCGAACAAAAACCGAACCTTCCGTCGCATTACCGGGGTGTTCACCGACTCAATCGAGACGATAAAGGTCGTGTAAAGTGTGTCGCTTGTATGATGTGTGCAACAGCCTGCCCGGCTCGTTGCATTGATATTGTCGCTCAGGATGCACCCAAGGACGACCCGCACTGGGCCGATCGAGACAAGTTTCCAAAATCATTTGTGATTGACGAACTGAAATGCATCTACTGCGGCATGTGTGAAGAAGCATGCCCCGTCGATTCGATTGAATTAACGAATATCTTCGATCTGACAGGAATGACGCGACAAGAAATGATGTTCGACAAGGAAAAACTACTGAGTGTTTTCGATCAGACGAAGGATACAGTCGGCAATCCGATTCGAACTCATAAAGGGAAACTCGGTCACGCCAGTGACTTCACAGATTTGCATACACTTGGACCTGCAACGACCGTTCGAGCGGATGACCGGTCAGCGAAGGCCAACTCGGCAGGTGTGATTGAATAATTGAAGGCAACGTAAAGACAAGAAAGATTTTCGGTAATCGAGGGAAACCGGTTGGCGTTAGCTTTCCAATCCTTCAACCGCAAGACCTGGCCTGGATCTTATCGATCCCTGAAATTTTTAGCTGGAATAGATCGCGATGGACTGGAGCAAAGAAAACGGACTGCTGATAATCCCACTGGTGCTGGGGTGTTTTGCCGTCTGCTGGTTAATGCCATCGACCAGGCAGCGACCGCGAATTCTCGGTGGACTCGCTGCTTTAGCGGCGATTTTAATGATGCAGGCGATGCTCTTGCCCCCTGCGGGCGATTACGTACGTAGCGTCTTGTTCTTCGTCTTCGCGGCCGCCGCCGTGATCAGCGCTGGCCTCATGATCACGGATCGAAACCCCGTCTATGCGGCACTTTGGTTTGCGCTCGTAACACTCGCGGTTTGCGGTCTGTTCCTGTTAAACGCAGCACCATTCCTCTCTGCATCAACGATTATTGTTTACGCCGGGGCGATTATCGTGACGTTCCTGTTTGTCATCATGCTTGCACAACAATCGGGAACGGCAACCAGTTACGATCAACAGCCGATTCAGCCATTGATGGCTTCTGTGGGTGGATTCATTCTGCTCGGGGCTCTTCTGTTCACGTTGCAAGAGTGGGGCCATATTGATGGGACGAGCACAAGCGAGCACGCTGAGCCGGGGCAGTTCATTGCTTTGCCGAAAGAAATTGAGCCAAATCCGCTGAGTCAAGCACCGCACGACAACCCGCACGAGATTGGTTCGTTACGCGTACTGGGTCGGTCATTGTTCGGTGATTATTTGTTTTCCGTGGAAATCGCGGGAACAGTTTTGTTGATTGCTACGATTGGGGCGATTGCGATTGCGCCTCGGAGGTCTCAGGGAACATTATGACCGCCACAGTTTTGGAAAGTCAGTTGATCGTTGGAGCCACCCTGTTCATCCTTGGGGTGATCGGGTTTCTCACAAGACGAAACCTGATTCTGATTATGCTCTCTGCGGAATTGATGCTGCACGGGGTCTCGATCAACCTGACGGCATTCAGTCGTTATCACGGGAACCCTCAGGGGCAAGTCTTCACGATTTTCGTATTGACGATTGCCGCCTGTGAAGCGGGGCTGGCGTTGTCATTGATTCTGTCGTTGTATCAACGACGAAAATCGCTGGACGTTTTCCTTTGGGGCAAGTTAGGTGAGGACGATCTGCCAGTCTTTTCAGGTTCGCAAGCGCCGCCAGTCACCGTGACTGCCGATCCGAATGTTGATTTGCCGCACTTAACACCTGCTGGTCGCATGCCCAAAACACAGCCTGGACCACAAACGAAAACGTAAGACAGAATTTTTCAATAACGGTATCGGGTAAACCGGTCAGTGCCGGGTTCCGAATTTCCTGTTTGACCATCGCCTGACAAAAGTCATGTTTCGACATGGCCGAGTTCAGTTGATCAAAAATATAAGCGAACGAATACGCGGAGTTGACCGTGACAAACTGGCTTAATGAGAACGTAATCTGGTTGATCCCTGCCGCGCCGCTACTGGCGTGCCTGTGGATCGTGCTGGTCGGACAGGTCATCGGTCGAAAGTATGCCCATCGCCCATTGGTGTTGGGTCTGGCTGTGTCGTTTGCTGCGTCACTTTACCTGTTGGCCATCGCCCTTCCTCACGCGCTTGAAGACAGTCACCACGCCGTCATCGCGCCGATCTATCAATGGATCAATGTCGGAACGATCAATGTCCCAGTCACCCTGCGCGCCGACGCTATGTCGGCTCTCATGCTGACAATGGTGACGTCGGTCAGTCTGCTCGTGGCGATTTTCGCCAGCAGTTACATGAAGGGCGATCCTGGTTATCCCCGCTTTTTTGCTGCGATGTCGCTGTTCGTATTCTCGATGTGCATGCTGGTTCTGGCTAGTAATTTCCTGCTGCTGTTCGTCTTCTGGGAAGCTGTCGGGCTTTGCAGTTATCTCTTGATCGGTTTCTGGTTTCATAAGCCAAGTGCCGCTGCCGCTGCCAAAAAGGCTTTCGTCGTCAACCGGATTGGTGACTTCGGCTTGATCCTGGGGATTTTTCTGATCTGGCAAACGTTCGGTACTCTCGAATTTTCCACGCTGTTTGAATCTCCCAAGATGATCAACGGAATCCTGGCGGCTCAGCCAGAAATCTTCCACTGGATCTGCATCTTGTTGTTCATTGGTGCTGTCGGTAAGTCGGCCCAGTTCCCCTTACAGGTCTGGTTGCCTGACGCCATGGAAGGCCCAACCCCTGTGTCAGCATTAATTCACGCCGCAACGATGGTGACCGCCGGTGTGTATCTGGTCGCTCGCTGCACGCCGTTTTTCGTGCATGCACCGTACGTGCAAATGACTGTCGCCGGTATTGGAGCTGCCACAGCCCTGATTGCCGCAATTACCGCACTCACGCAATACGATTTGAAACGCGTCCTGGCTTATTCGACGGTCAGCCAATTGGGTTACATGTTCATGTCCTTGGGGGCCGCCGGTGCGGGTGAAGGACTTGCACTTCACGCCGTCACGTTCGCGATGTTCCACATGTTTACCCATGCCTTCTTCAAGGCCGTTCTGTTTCTTTCTGCAGGTTCCGTCATGCACGCAATGGGTGACGTGATCGACATGCGGCGATTCAGCGGACTCCGCAAAGCGCTCCCCATCACGCACTACACATTTCTTGCAGGAGCTTTAGCACTCGCCGGGGTTCCACTGTTGTCCGGCTTCTGGAGTAAAGACGAGATTCTAGCGGTCCTTGCCGCTGCATCTCGTGGGGGTGAGCACGCTGGTTTCTATGCAACCATTCTCGGTATCGCGCTCCTCACGTCGCTCATGACCGCCTTCTACACGTTCCGAGCTTACTTTATGACATTCTGGGGCGAAGAGAAGTTCCCGGAAGAAGCGGGACATCATCCGCACGACGCTCCGCCTGCGATGGCCGGGCCGCTGGCAATTCTCGCCGTCGCTGCACTTGGAATTGGTCTGTTGACCGGACCGACACACTTGTATGGTCACTACCTGCATCACACGCCAGGCTTGCCGGAAGGATACGACTTCCCAATGGATTGGCTGATGATGGGAATCAGTTCCATCCTGGCCATCGCGGGAATCGGTGCCGCTTATCTGCTGTATGTTGTTTCGCCGGGGATTGTTCAAAATCTTCAACGCCGTCTGTCGCTGGCTTATCAAGCTTCTCAAAACGGTCTGTACATCGACTGGTTCGGCTACAAATTCATCGCCGCGCCTCTTAGAGGATTTGCGTCGATCTGTGAATTCTTCGACCGTTGGGTGATTGACACGCTGGTCGATTGCGTCGGATTTATTCCAGCATTGTTCGGGAGCATGATTCGTCCCGTCCAGAACGGGATGGTACAAAACTACGCTGCAGTGATGACGCTTGGCCTGGTTGTTTGTCTGATCACAGTACTGCGAGCGTTGGCAGGAACCCATTGATTTTTAGAGTTTTCATCGGGGACGGTGTTTAAGCCGGTCTTCGACAGTCCACAAAACGTTGGCGGGAACGACGTGAGGAAGAAACTTCGATGCCCAGTTTGTTAGTCTTAATGATTTTTTTGCCCGCGATTGCGGCGGTGGCGTTATTGCTGCTGGACCCGCAGGCAACGGCTGTACGTGCCCGCTGGGTGGCGCTGCTTGCTACTGTGGCCACCTTTCTTGTTTCCTGGGGTGTTGCGGCTCAATTCCTGGCCTTGCCGGAAGTTGCCGGAGACCAACGTGGAGCCGTTCATCCGCAATTGGTGCACCGCCATACTTGGCTAGATCTGTCACAGGCAGGGGCTCAAAGTCCCGGTGTGAAGCTCGAATTCTTTCTGGGACTGGACGGCATCAGTCTTTCACTGGTTGTTTTGACAACCATTCTGACCATTTCGTCAGTTCTCGTGTCGTGGACCGCGATCAAAGATCGCGCCGCCCAGTTTTACGCGTGCGTACTGATTCTCGAAACAGGTCTGATTGGCGTCTTCTGTGCCTTTGACATCATTCTGTTTTATGTCTTTTTCGAGTTCACTTTGATTCCGCTATTTTTCCTCGTCGGGATCTGGGGTGGACCACTTCGACGATACGCCGCTGGCAAGTTTTTTGTGTATACGCTCGGCGGCAGTCTGATCACGCTTCTCGGGCTTGTCTCACTTGTCGTGACGACGGTTAAGGCCAATCCAACCCTGACAACTCCGTTCTCGATCCCCGACCTGTCCAACGCACTGACGCTCAATCCGTTGGACACATCGATCCAATTCACTTTGTTCCTGATGATCGCCGCCGGGTTCATGGTCAAAGTTCCCTTGTTTCCGTTCCACACGTGGTTGCCTCTGGCTCACGTCGAAGCCCCCACTGCCGGTTCAGTTTTGCTGGCAGGTGTGCTACTGAAGCTGGGGACTTATGGTTTCCTGCGAATGCTGCTGCCAATGCTCCCCTATGCTTGTCTACATACGGGATTGCCTTTGATTGGTGCCATGGCTTCCATCGGAATTATTTACGGCTCGTTTTGTGCATTGTCCCAAAACGACATCAAAAAACTGGTTGCCTACAGCTCGGTGGCTCACCTTGGTTTCTGCATGCTGGGCCTGTTCGCTCTGAATGTTGAAGGGATCAGCGGCGGAGTTCTGCAGATGATCAATCACGGTCTTTCGACAGGAGCCTTGTTCTGCATCGTCGGGATGTTCTACGAACGGTATCACACTCGCCAGCTCAATGAATTGGGTGGCCTCGCTACAAGGTTGCCTCTGTTGGGGGTTGCCATGGTCTTCACCTCCTTCGCCAGTATCGGTCTTCCCGGCCTGAACGGTTTCGTCGGTGAATTCCTTTGTCTGGCCGGAATGTTCCGAGCGGGTGATGGGCAAGGGGTTATCTTCTCGGCACTTGGTGCCATCGGCGTCGTGCTGGGCGCCTGGTATCTGCTAGGTGTCGTTCAGCATGCCTTTTTCGGTCCCGTGCATGTGCCGGCCGAACATCATGGTCCTGGTCACGAACCAGTGGCGGATCTAAATGCTCGTGAAGTGGCGGCGCTGGCTCCGTTGCTGGTGTTGTGCCTCGTTCTAGGGCTGTTTCCACAACCTCTGCTGGATTTAATCCGGCCTGATGTCGAAGCGGTCGCCAAGCTGTATGGTGACGTACATGTCACGAACCCAAATACTCATTTACATGCATCCTTGAATAATCACGCATCCCAGAAGAATTTGCCGAGCGTGGCTCTCGGTTCGGAGGTTCGCCCGTGAACGCAGCCATTCAACAATTGAATAATGCTTTCTCATTGATCGCACCTGAGGCCGTTCTGTTGGCAGCGGTCTGTCTCATATTTTTTGCCGCGCCGTTTCTGGTCAACGAACGTGGTGAAGCACCCGCCGGTCTGCGGCATCGCTGGGGTTCGTTGTCCCTTCTGGCGCTGCTCATTGCTGGCTGCGTCTGGTGGCAAAGTCCCCCCGTTACGCGTACGCTCGGTCCTTTCGTACTGGACGAATTGACGTGGTACATCCGCGGACTCACGCTGACGTTTGGCGCAATCCTTGTACTTTTACACTGGAATCAGGCGGATGACGCCCGTTCTGGTGAGAGTTATGCTTGCCTGCTGGCAATCCTGGCGGGTGTCAACCTGATCGCTGCTTCCAACGACCTGGTTGGACTATTTGTGGCTCTCGAATTGGTCAGCATGCCGACGTACCTGTTCCTGCTGCTTCCACGACGTGACGCACCGGCTCAAGAAGCGACGCTGAAGTATTTTCTGCTCAGCATCTTTTCATCCGCTATCGTGCTGTTTGGAATGAGCTACCTTTATGGTGCCACAGGGACGACAAATCTGTCAGGGATTCACGCGGCGTTTTCGGCGGCACACATACACCCAGCAAATCCGGATCTCGCCGCTGTAAAGCCGTTTTTGGCCGATGCAAATCCCCTTGTAGCCGTTGCAACAGTCATGCTGATTGCCGGACTTGGCTTCCGCCTGACGGCCGTACCATTCCACTTTTATGCTCCCGACGTCTTTCAAGGTGCTCCGACCTCTGCCGCCGCCATGCTCTCGTTTGTCCCCAAGATTGCTGGATTCGTCGCCCTGTTGCGTCTGATCGTCCCGGCAACGGGTGCCGAACAAGCAATCAGTGCGTGGACGATGACACCTGCCGCAACTCCACTTCTGTGGTGGCTGGCCGTGGCAACGATGTTCGTCGGTAACCTGATGGCACTGATGCAGACCGATATTCGCCGCTTGTTGGCGTATTCGAGCGTGTCGCATGCGGGCTACATGATGGTCGGCTTGATTGTCGGCATGGAACATGAAATCCAAAAAGCTGGCTCGAATCCCGTTGTGCATTCCGTCAGTGGAATTGGAGCGATGTTGTTTTACCTGGCCGTATACGGGGCGATGACATTAGGGGCTTTCGCGGTCTTGATTGCCGCAGCCCGTAGCGATAAACGGATTGAAACGTTTGATGACTTGTCTGGCCTTTCGCGAACGCGTCCGGCACTCGCTCTGTTGCTGGCGATCTTTCTCTTCAGCCTCGCAGGATTGCCACCAACCGCTGGATTTCTTGGCAAGCTGAACCTGTTTTTTGCGGCTTGGGCACAAGGGGACGGGTCAAGCTTCCTCCACTGCCTCTCAGAATTGCCCCCAACAGCGGGTTTGTTTTCCAAGTTGAACGCGATATTTGAGGCGTGGGGACGAGGGGAAGATTCGAGCAAATGGCTGGCCGTGATCCTGGCGATTAATGCCGCGTTAGGTGCCTGGTACTATCTGAAGATTATCGGAGTGATGTTCTTGCGAGAACCCATCAACCGGAGTCAGCAGGACACAGTCAGCGATACGCCATCGCTCATTGCAGCAGGTCTATGTCTGGTGGGAACTCTTGGATTGTTTTTCCTGCCGGGTTGGCTATGGGTACCGATTCAGAGCATTATGCCGTAAGGTGATGTTCTGGCGATTGCAGATTCGATACGCATGCGGATGTTCAATGGAGAACATGCGCAGTTTTGCTGTGTATCACTGAAAACTTTTGCAATTGATTCTCTCATCCGTTTAAATCATCTACTTGAATACTCGTTCGGATACCGACTGAGTTTGCGCGACACAGACATGTCCGATAACGCCCGCACCGATCCACACCAAATCATGATCCCCGATGCCATCGAACACGAGCGGCTGTTGGAATCGTTTTTGAAGTTCGAAAAGAACTTCCACAAGAACTATTTCCCACTCTGGCTCGGGACTTTAATCGGTCCGTTGATCGTTACGCTGATCCTGTTCGGCATCATTTATATCATTTCCGGACCCAAGTATTGCTGGGAACTGCTCGTCGCGACCGGATGCTCATTCGCATTCCTGGGACGTTTCTCGATCATCACGCCGTTTCCCGGTTTGACCCCGTACGACCTGTTCTGGATGGTCACTTATCAGGATGCCATGGTCGCGCTGTTCTTCGCGTTCCACGTCGGCTTTATGTTTCGGGTTCCCTGGATCGGACCCAAGATTGCATCGCTATCGAGTGACAGCGAGTTCATTCTTGCGCATCAGCCATGGATGAAGCGGATGACGTTCCTGGGCTTGTTGGCCTTTATCGCGTTTCCGTTGGCCGCAACCGGCAGCGTCGGAGGAGCGATCTTCGGTCGTCTGCTCGGCTTGTCGAGATGGGCCATCTTCTGGGGTAGCACAATCGGCGCGGTGATTGGTAACGCGGCGATGTTGTTCCTTGTCGTGGTGGTGAAGGACAGTCTTCCCGATAATCTCGAGAATTCCTTCATCATCAAATGGGGCGGCGTGCCGATCATCATTTTGATTATCCTTTTTCTCGAACGCCGATATTCATCAATGAAAAAAGCGTTCGAAGAACAAAAGAAGGCGCAGGGCGATTCCACACTTTAACCCGGAATAATCACGCAATCCCTGCGTTTCGACGCACGATCATTATCAATGAAGAGTTAAACCATTGTCACAAAAGACAACCTGAAACGTTAGCCCGACGCGCAAGCGGGGGACAACAAAGCAAGACCCTCGTTTGCGCGTCGGGCTAAGATTACACAAGCGGGTGCCACGATTCTGGAGTCTTTGACATGATCGTGTGAAACGGAAGATGCTTCATTCAATCGCACGGCTTTGTCGAAGACTCCAAAACCGTGGTACCCCAGGCGTGAAACACGGATCGGCCCTGAACCAAATCCGAAAAACACCTGTATTCCTATCCGTAATTTGATAGATTTGAAAATGTTGTGGCAGCGACGAGAACCATTTGTATGTGATCCTCAGCAAACACGCACAATTTTGATAATGTTGGAAATATGCACGACCAAGACGCAATTGACGCATTCAAATCGTTAGCTCATGAATCTCGACTTCGAATCTTGCGCCTGTTGTCGAAGCAAGGTGATGTTGGAATGCCGGCGGGTAAAATTGCCAGGAAACTCGAGTTACCAGACGCGACACTTTCGTATCACATCAATGAGCTTTTGAAGGCCGGGTTGTTACGGGACTTTCACAAGGGTGCCTCGATCATTTTCTCGTTAAATGTCGAAGGGATCAAAGGCTTGCTCGGTTTCGTACTCAATGACTGTTGCGGGCCTCAAGCGGAACTATGCCGACCGAAGGTCGCCAAACCACCGACAACCAAGTCTGAGGCAACCAAACCCGCAAAAAAAAGCAAAGCAGCACCGAAAACAGCCAAGTGATTTGTTGATGGAAGTCACCACTTTTAAGACGAAACCCCACCTCCCCTGAGGAGGTGGTTAACGGGCCTTTGCCCTATCATTTTTCATCATACCATATCGGTCGATGACGATTCATGAATCGCGGAACGGGAGTTATTTGGCTGAAAGAATAATGACAGTCATCCCCGCCAGACAGAGGCCGGCCCCGACGCAGTCGCCAAGACTAGGTTGTATCCCGTCAACAGCCCACAACCAGACAAGCGCAACCGTGATGTAAACGCCACCGTAAGCGGCATAAACCCGCCCTGCGGCCGTCGGATGCAAAGTCAGCAACCACGAAAAAACAGCAAGGCTGATGACCGTAGGAATCAGCAATAACGGCGAGCCTCCCTTCCGCAGCCACAAATACGGCAGATAACAACCGAGAATCTCAGCAACGGCGGTCGTGACATACAACCCCGTAGTTTTTGCGAATTCCATGAACTTCTTTCGCTTACGAAATCGGAACTTCCACGATCGCTTTGATGACGCCCGTTTCGGGCTTGGTATAGCTGGGGAACTGGCCGATCAGTTCGTCGAAATTGGTTCGATGAGTGATCCATGGGCGAGTATCGATCGTGCCCGTTTCGATCAGGTTGATAATCCGATCGAAATCTTCAGGCATCGCGTTACGGCTTGCAAACAGAGTCATCTCGCGGCGGTGCATTAACGGATGTGGGAATGAAACGTTGTCCGTAGTAATACCGACATAGACGAGTTTCCCCGTGTGGCCAACGTAATTCAAAGCATGCGACATTGATTTCGCGCTACCGGTGGCATCAACGACGATCGTCGGCAAGTGACCGTCCGTCAAATCGCGCAACGTTTTTTCTTCGTTCCCGTCACCCGCGAGAACGGTGTACTTGACCCCCATTGAGTTGCGACAGAATTCCAGTCGACTGGCGACCATATCCATCACAATCAGGTTCGCACCCGTCAGCTTTACGAATTCAATCACGCTCAGCCCGATCGGACCGGCACCGATCACAAGGACATCCTCGCCGGGCTGCGGCGCACAGCGAACAACGGCGTGACAACCAATCGCAAGCGTCTCAACGAGCGCGAGTTGTTCCATCGACAATTTGGTCGCTTTATGCAACTTGCGTGCGGGCAGCTTGAACAGCGGTCGCATCCCGCCGTCGGTGTGGACCCCCAGTACCTGCAAGTCTTCACAACAGTTGGTTCGGCCACGCTTGCTGGCAAAACTGTTCGGATTGTTGATGTAGGGTTCGACCGAGCAGGTATCACCCGCTTTGACGTTGGTCACATCAGGGCCAACCGCGACGACCTCGACACCAAGTTCGTGGCCGGGAATACGGGGATACGAATAGAACGGCATCTTGCCCAGGTATCCGCTGAGATCCGTCCCGCAAATACCGATACGATGGACGCGAACCAGCGCCTCACCGGCTACGGGAGCGTCCGGTTCAGGAATGTCGATCAGGCGGAAGTGGAGTGGTTTTTCAAGCTGGATGGCGCGCATGGTCGTCTCGTCAGTGGATTAAGAGATGCCCTGAAGGGCACGTATGGTTTCAAAAGAGGAATTCAAACGAATTATTTGTTCCGATGCAAAGGCAACGGTCGGATCGTTTCCGACACATGCTCATCACGCGGAGCGATGATGGCTACTTTGGAAGATATCGCCGAATGACTCAGGACGAAAGTGTTTCACCAAAGATCGTCACCCATTCGATGCCGCGATCTGCTGCCAGACGTTCCCGGCGAAAAGATCCAGAATCCTGGCAAGACCCGCCGCGACGAGTTCTTCACCGGAAACGAACCGACCGGGATTGTTCCAGCTACGAATCATTTCGACCGGGCATCCGAACAATCGAGCAATCAACTGGTCGAGATCAGTTTCCATCACACGAAAATGACGAGCCCATTCGGCCGCTTCGTCCAGCTTGACGTTTTCCTCGCTATGCCACCGGATCGGGTGGAATAGCAATGTTGAATGAGGTGTCACGTAGCGTTGAGCACAAGCGGCAAACGGCATCAGTGCCGCAGAACTGCATTCCCCTACCACAACTCCGGTCGCCTTCAGGCCACGTAGTCGGATCAGGCTGGCCAACGCCAGTCCGACGAATGCACTTCCTCCGCATGAATCGAAATAAATCAGACCGCGAGACCCGCGAGGCAACTCCACCAGTTTCTCATGCAGTCCCACCTCGTCGTCTTCCAGAGCCCCCCGAATCACAATTTCCCACTGACGCGAGTTCGGTGAATCAAAGGTCGGACAAACACCCGGTCCGGGATCTGGCCGCAACAATTGCGGGACAGGCTTCTGATCTGGTTTACGACGACGATCAACACGAGGCATGAAAGAGATCCCATTTGTGGCAACAACCGATGTCCGATCGTAACGACCTTGAGAATCGAAATCCAAACGACAAGCAATCGCAATTTCTCGACTATCCACCGGAAACTTCTGGAATCCCACTACTGTAAAAAAATCCTAGTCTCGTCACTTCACGCGGTATCTCAGCCGCTGTTCGATAACCCATTCTCGTTTAAGGATAACGCTATCGAGAAAAGTCATGCGTTGATTCACCGGTTGCCAGCTTTCTTTTCCACCCGTCCGAACTGAGGTCGAGCTTGGCAATCGGCATTTGACGCGGTAGGAATTGTTGATGTTGTTGTCGGAAATCGTCAATTCCGACCGCTCGGCGTTCGGGAGTAGCTCATCGTGATCTCACCGACTCGCCCATCGGCAGCGTCATGTTAATTTGCATTCTCGCGTTTCGTGTGTGATTCGAACTGGGCCAAAACATGTCTCCGATTTTTATCAATTTCCGACGCACCAAAACGCGGGACAAGGCGTTGATCCTGCGTATTATTCTGGACAAGGAATTCGGTGAGGGAGTTTCATTTCTAGATGAAGCCAGCATCGCACCTGGCTCGTCCTGGGCGAAAGAATTGAAAACGTCTGTTGAAAAGTGTCATGTGCTGCTCGCCTTGATCCATACGGATTGGCACAAAGACCAGGACCTCGAAACAGGGGATAAATGTCTCTCCCGCGACCAGGATTGGATACGCCAGGAAATTGCCACAGCGTTAAAAAGCAATAAAAAGGTCATCCCTTTGTTGATCGATGGAGCATATCTCAGCCCCAGCGGTGTCGATGCACAGAGGACAAATCCTCCGAAAAATGAATGGTTGCCTGACGAACTTCATCCCCTTTTTGAGCAGCAAGCCTTTCGCCTGCGATTCGATGACCTTACGCCGCAGAACCTGGGAGACTTGCTGACACATATCAAGACCCATCTCCCAGAACCGTGGAATACAACCGAGGCGATCGAGCATCAGGAACAGGGTGGCTATTATCCTGGGATTTTGCAGAAAGAGTTTCCCTTACCAGACGACTTGGCAGACGCGCAGCCCACTTCGTTGACCCCTTATGTCGGGCTAAGGCCCTTTCGACGTGAAGATGCCCGTCTATTTTATGGACGCAGCAGGGAAATCTACGACCTCTGTTTCAAGCTGATTCATGAAGACAGTCGCCTGCTTCTTTTGGATGGCTATTCGGGGACTGGTAAATCTTCGCTTCTGCAAGCGGGTTTGATTCCGCGTATGGAAGCACAGGGCTGGAATTTCAGATATTCACGTAGAGAAGAGGATAAGTTCAAGGGACTGCCCGGATTGCTGGCGAACGCTCGCAAAGAGCTTGGTGGCTTTGACGGTAAGAAACTGGTGATCCTAGATCAAGTCGAAGAAGTGTTGACCAATCCCATTCTCACGTTACCTCGGGAAATCCCGGATCTGCTCTTCGCGCTAGACAATGCTTTTAAAGCCGATCCACGCCTCAAGGTGATCCTGGGTTTTCGGTCTGAGTTCACGACCCACCTTAAACATCAACTGGACGAACATTTAGACCATCGCTCATACGACTTAAACAACACGATTTTCTCGTTGGAGCGGCACGGGGTGGTCGAGGCGATTCGTAGCGTGACTGCCGAACCAAGTCTTAATGGAGACGGAAAACATTTTGATCTGCGATTCAGCCCGATGAAAACGCTTCCAGAAACGATCGCCGACCGGTTGATCAGCAGTAACTTGGGGTATCACATCGCACCACTGCTCCAGGTCAACATGGAACTTCTCTGGCAACGTTGCCGCCGAGATGACGGTGCAGTGGAGATTACGGGCGCGGCGGTTACGAACTTCATCGACACGCACGAGGCACTTTTGGAACACTATCTGGGAAAAATTCGGCAGCAGATTACCAGCGAGCAGGTTGATGACCAGCGTTTGCTGGAACTGCTTCAGTACTACGTTGAGGAGAAGCCCGCTTCGGCCGTTCGCTCGGATCGGGATTTTGCACGGGAATTTGCCAGTGACAGCTTCGCCCACGTGATGCGTGACGCCTGCAAGCAACTTTACTTGCTTTATAGTCAAGGGAGCGGTGAGACTGCGATTACTCGGCTGTCGCACGATTCCCTGGCACAGGTGATTCACGGGCGCTACAGCGGTCTGACAAAACTTAAAGTAACAACTTATGGGACATCTTTTTTTGAATATCTGAAGAAGCAACTCGAAACACAAATCAACACGTTGCAATACCACGAAGCGCGCAACACACTCGACCAAATGATGACTGTGGAGGAACAACGGCAGAAACTTTATCCCTATTTCTTTGAACTGGCATACTTTTGGAACGAAGTTCAAACAAAGGAAGCCGAGCCGGTGTTGAAGCACTGGATGAACAGCGGGCTATTGTCCGGCGACCAAAATGAACAATTATCCATGCTGCTGAGCAACATCCCGCGACGCGAGGGCGTTCGGCAATGGCTTTCGAACGTTGACCCTGGTCGTTATCGCGACATGCAGACACGATACCTCGCGCCACAGCAGACGGTGATGGTGCCAATCGACGGGGGTGAATTCATAATGGGTGATGAAACTGGTGATCTTGGCGAGGATGCGCGACCAAAACATCCAGTTAGGGTCAGTTCCTTTTGGGTGGGAAATGCGCCCGTCACCAGGTGGCAATACGGCTTGTACCTGTTTTCAGTAGGACGGGCTAAAGAACTGCAACAAGCTAACTCCAGCCGAGGGTCGATGTACAAAGGCAATCATCCAGCGAGCGAACTCGATTGGTACGACGCAGTCAGCTATTGCAATTGGCTAAGTAATCAAATGGGACTGACCCCCGCTTACTTGATCGCGACGGAGGAGAACGATCCCAACAACGACGCTGAGGATGACGACAAGAAATGGACGGTGCGCCGGATCGAGGGTTCAACTGGATTTCGGCTGCCGACGGAAGCTGAGTGGGAATACGCATGCCGCGCGGGGACAACCACAAAATTCAGCTTCGGTGACGATGAGGGCGAACTTGGAGACTATGGTTGGTTTAATAAGAACAGTGATGGGAATGCTCACCCCGTGTGTTTGAAAAAGCCGAACGCATGGGGACTGCATGACATGCACGGGAATGTCTTAGAATGGTGCCAGGATTGGTATGGGGAATATTCAAGCCACGCTGACGTTGATCCAGTCGGAACAAAGAAAGGCGCTTACCGCGCGGTGCGCGGCGGTACCTGGGACGACCAGGCCCAAAGCTGTCGCGCTGCTTACCGCTTCAACTCCCGTCCCAGCATCGACTGGGACTACGTCGGCTTCCGATTGTTCGCAAGTCCTTTCCAAGCAGTCGTCGGAAGCGAAACCGGTGCGAGCAGATAGCAGAGGATCGAAGTGGACACGACGGTAGCCTAACCATGGAGATTTCGCAGCGGGCGATGTAATCGACTTACGTAGGATAGGCTTCAGCCTGCTTCAGGATCGAATCCCCTTCAGACGGGACGAGGCGAATTGCCGCCCAATGAAAAAATAGAAAACGGTCGATTCACGTACAGCAATTTCTGAATGGTATCCCGTTAGGACTTTGCCGATTCGCGGTAGGGTTGTCCTGACATGATGAAACTAGCTTTGTAGGTCGCGTAATACTGTCGCGATCGACCGGCGGAAGAGCTGTTTGTGCTCGGGATACCACTGGCGTGCGTCTTCGCTCGCCAGTGACTTCGCAGGCACCATCGGATCAAAACTGACACCGTTGGCACCCACTTTCACAGAGTCCCATTTCAAGATCGCCTGACGCAGATACCGAATCGGCCGAACTAGCGGTTTCGCGTATCAGGGAATTGGCTTGCTGATTCGTGAAGTGTCTGCTTGCGACCGAGCTGATTCGACGTCGCACATTTGCGTTCGGTATTTTGGCGATTCGGCGATGATTTGCTGTTCCACAATTACCATGAAAGAAACGCAGAATGGCCGAGTGGCTATTCGAACAGTCGGGCCACTTTGACGTCAAACCCAGGAAGCAAATCTGGAAATGTCAGATGATCATCCGCATTCAAAACCGTCACTTCATGGTCGGCCGAAAAGAGATGCACTCTTCGAGAAGCCGGATCGACGACTGCGACCGTCAGAACATTCGCGTTCAAATATTCAGCAACCTTCTGAAAGATATCTTTCCATCGGTCGTTCTTGGAGCGGATTTCGATCACGAGTTCGGGACTGGCAGGCCAATACCCGTCGGGAACCGGGCCGCGAGGAATTCTCTGATAGCTGTAATACGCCAAATCAGGGCCACGTACAGTGTCTGGATCACGGTGCGTCACCAAACCCGCGTCGCCGCCGACGACGCGACCCAGCCCGTTCTGTTCCACGAATTGTCCGAGCAACATCGTCAAACGCACAAGGAAATAGCCGTGCGACGTGAATGGTCGGTTCATTTCGACGATCCTTCCACCGACCAGTTCGGTCAACCGACCATCATCCGGTAACAGCGCATATTCTTCCGCCGTCAGCAACTGTGGTTCCAGAATTGTCGTGGTCATTCGCGTCTCCTCGGAGCTTTCAATCTGTATTGAGCCGTTCCTGACGCGCCGGGACTCGTACCAAAAGAAAAAATCGCGATAGCTTAAACTAATACTAACATCATAAACAAATCATTGTCGAGTGCCGGTCACGATGTGTGTTCGTCCTCCTGGATCATTCCATTCACCCCGAAACGTTGTCAGATCTTCGTTGAAATAAAAGGGGATACCTGTCCAGCCATCGTTTTGCGACCGGTCATAATGTATCCGCATCTCTCTCGGTCCGACGACCCAATATTTCCAGTTCCAGCGATGAAACATTCCGTTCTCGTGGAACTGGCAGATGTCGCCTGGCGGAAAAAGATTGTCGTGATAGTGCCAATTGTGTGTTCGCAGAATCGTTTCCAGTCTCGCGATTTCTTCCTGGATCGTTGGCCCCGGGGTTAGATCCTCGTTAACAGGGGCAACGTCGATGGCGGGTGGCGGTTCGTTGCTGACGTTTTGGGTAACGACCGACTTGCCGTCAATCGAAGCTTCACCGTCGACCCGCGTGTTTACGCCATTTCTCGTGGGTAAACACAGAATTACGGTAAGGAAAACCAGACAGGCTCCTGCACCGCCGAGCATCGTCCACCGCACCCAGGGCCTTTGTGAGTTCCACCACGTCACAAGCGGTCCAGACTTACGTGACGGCAATTTCGGAGGAAGGGTCGTCCTTCTGT
Organism: uncultured Schlesneria sp.; assembly: GCA_903834925.1. Lineage (GTDB taxonomy): Bacteria > Planctomycetota > Planctomycetia > Planctomycetales > Planctomycetaceae > Schlesneria. The sequence continues at coordinate 5,461 of CAILLA010000192.1, read as the reverse complement.
CATTCGAACTTTTCTGTCCTGCCGTTGGCGAAGATTTTCGTATCTTCGATTCCATCGCGCCGGGTGATTCGCGGCGAAAATCGAGCTTGGGGGGTTCGCCATCTAGTGGAATGACAGGGTCAACCGCTTCGGTTAAAGGCGCGAGCATAGCATTTGCGTTCAGGTCTACGGCTTCCAGCGCAGCAACGACATCTGCGCAAGTGATATACCGATCCCCCTTTTGTTTCGCGATCATCTTGTGACAGACGACTGCCAATTGAGGATTCAAGGCAGGATCGAGAGTCAGTGGCGACGAAGGTTCTAAAACACACTTCTTTCCCATCACTTCAATCGCACCGCCGGTAAACGGCCACTCACCCGTCAGCATTTCAAACAGGATCACGCCGACTGCATAGATGTCGCTGCGGTGATCAATATCCTCAGCCCTCCCGGTCGCTTGTTCGGGAGACATATAAGCCGCTGTTCCGACAATCATTCCTTGGGTCAAACCTGCATCCGACGATGCAATCGTCTTTCGAGCCAACCCGAAAGCCATAATCACCGGCTGCTTCTTCTTGTTGAGCCTCACGGTTTCGGGCTTCAGATCCCGATGGATCACACCCTGATCATGAGCCGCCTCCAACGCGCGAAGAATCTGCAAAACCAGTCGAACCGCCTCTTCGGGTTCGCGCTTCCGTCCCTTCCGTTTCAAGTACTGTTTGAGGTCTTCCCCTTCGATATATTGCAAAGCAATGAAGCGAATCCCATCGATTTCGCCTGCGTCGTAAACCTTACAGATCTGTGGATGATCAACCTTCGCCGCCGATCTGGCTTCGATCTCCATCCGCTTCAATAATTTCGCCGAACCCGATGCGGATGTCCGTGCCACCTTCAGCGCAACAAGTCGATCCAATTCAACATCGTAGGCCAGATACACGGCCCCCATTTGCCCCCGGCCCAGTTCTTTCCGAATCTCATACCGTCCAAACCGCATTGGTAAGTCCTTAAAAGGACCAACCGCCATTGGCACCGAATCGGCCGCACGAGCCGTTTCACCCGAGGGCGTACCAATTGGACGAAATGGCTTTGCAGTTCGCGATACATCTGCTGGAGCTACGTTTTTTCGTGGTTTCGATGAATCGGCCATAAGTCGCGTACTCATTAATGCCAGCAATAGAGGAATTAACGATCAGAATTGAAAATGCCCATCGTTCAAATTCGACTCGCGAACTCAGTGAACTTATATCGAGCAAATTCCGGGTTGGCCATGTGGCACTATCAAAACAGGCCATTTCGCACCAACACTCGGAAAGTCTTTTACTGGTTTTACGTTGACAATCGCGGTGAACTCCAGCTGCGGAACGAATCGAATTGGGCGACAAATGTAAATGCGGAAGCGTGCCATTAGCCCGACAGAAAATTTCCCGTTTTAGCCAGCGGGACGCAACCGTTTTCCGATCAATTGGACCGTACTCGCACGAGATTGTATATTCATCTGTGCTACGACGTAGTTTTTATGTGCCATTTTTCGCCAGGACGGTGAGATGAATCAACCTGAATTGCCGCTTGACGACGCATCTGGCTCCATCACCATCCTTTACCAGCAATGGCGTCAAGGCAATCCCAACTCATTGAACCAACTGATTTCGCGATTCTGGCCGCGACTTTTGGCACTGGCCCATTCGACTCTTCGTGGCCGGATTCAACGGGTGGCCGACGCTGAGGATGCCTTGCAAAGTGCCATGATCAGCTTCTGGGGGCAGGTTGACAAAGGCGGGTTCGAGCACGAGATGGATCGGGATGACTTGTGGAATGTTCTGGGATTATTCACGGTCCGTAAGGCGATCAAGCAGCAAGAACGAGAACACGCGAAAAAGCGAGGTGGCGGAAAGATTGTCACGGGGCTGCCGCTTGAAAACGAACCTCAGAAGGGGACGGAAGAAGGATTGGATCTCGTCTGTGCTGAACTATTAGAGATGCTCGATCCCGATTTACGTGCCTATGCTCTGCTTCGTTTAATGGGCCACAAAAACCGTGAGATTGCCGAGGAATTTGAATGTACCGAACGGAAAGTTGAGCGGAAATTGCAATTGGTCCGGGCCGTTTGGGAGCAAGAAGTGGAACATTGGAAGGCATAAACAACGGGGAATTCAAAAACTTTGTCGGTGATCGTTCGTCTTTCCGCATGTACTTAATGCGTGAAGCGGCACCGAATGATTACCACATCCGAAAATGATTATCGCATGATGAAAGATCAGCATCCAAATCTTCCACTCGACCTGCTACGGAGAATTGACACCGCGTGTGATCAGTTCGAAGAGTCCTGGCGCGGTGGGAGATCGCCGCGAATCGAAGACTTTCTCGGACTTTTCCGTGCCGACGAACGTGCTCCACTTCTGAATGCGTTGCAGAACCTTCAGCAAGAACTGATTCTTCGGCACGGAGTAAATTCCGGTTTAGAACGTAAGACTATTGAACTGCTCGCAGGCGATTTTGAAGAAAAACGCCCATTGGAAGAGGTTGTGTTTCAAGAGTTTCGTCCGACGAACGAGTCTTCTCCAGCGGAGAAGGTCGCTCGAGTCACTTTTCGCGTAATCGCCGGGCCGCATGCCGGGTTGGAATTTAAGTTTGAAGAACACGATACTCTTTTCGCCGGACGACTTCAGAAAGCCCAGCTTCGACTGGAAAACGACCCTCACTTTTCCCGTCATCATTTTCGACTTGAGGTGAATCCGCCAACATGCTTTCTGATGGATCTCAACAGCCGCAACGGAACATTCGTCAACGGTGAACGAATTCGAGACCGGTTCCTGCGCGATGGCGACATCGTTTCGGGGGGGCGCACAAAGATGGTCGTCTCAATCGATGACCCTTCGGCGTTGAAGTCGGAATCTCCTGACGACACGCTTCGACTTCCTTTCCCCAGGCCTTCATCAGGTTCAATTCAGGCGATTGATCGCTCGAAGGTTCCCGCAACAATCGACGCAAAGTCGACAATCGAGATTGCCGGATACGAAGTCTACGAGCAGATCGGTGAAGGCGATCTGGGAATCGTTTATCGCGGTCAACGTCTTGCCACCAGAGAACCTTGCGCCTTGAAGGTACTCACTCCTGCCGCTCATGCTGACGAGACGGCGATCTCTGCATTTTTGCGAGAAGCGACTGTCCTGAACCAACTGCAACATCCTCATATTGTTCGCCTGCTCGATATGGGAGCATCCGGGCGGAATGTTTTTCTTGCAACCGAGTACGTTCCATCAATTGCATGGACAGATCTCGTCCAGCGTTTTGCGGACGACAAACGGATTCGAATCGCCTGTGGGCTGATGACGCAGGTTCTTGGCGCGCTGGAGTACGCTCATACCCGCTCGCTGGTTCATCGCGATGTTAAACCAGGAAACATATTGATCACCAAAAAGGAGGATAAGTTGGTGGCGAAGCTAGCCGACTTCGGTCTTGCCAAGCAATATACAACTGCGGGAATGAGTCAAGTGACCCGCGATGGAGACGTCCTTGGATCACTCCCTTTCATGTCTCCTGACCAGTTCTTGAATTCACGCGAAGCTCGACCTACGTGTGACCTCTATTCAGCGGGGGCTACTCTGTACTGGATGCTGACAGGTCACGAACCAATTCCCATGGACGGACATCCGTGCAAGTTCAAGGCGATCCTCGAATCTCCGCCAATGCCGATTCGTCAATACAATCCCAATGTCCCTGAGTCTCTAGCACAAGTGGTCCATCGCGCTCTGGAAAAGGCCGCTGACAAACGTTTTGTGTCCGCCGCTGAAATGAAACAACAACTGAAAACCTTTGTGAAAAAGTGATTTCGCTGAATCACTTCCCGAGTACAATTCGAGGATCGTTGCGGTGCCTAGCGTTGTCTGCCCCAATCATGAATGTCAAAAGACTTACACGGTCGCTGAGTCGGCATTAAGTAAGCGACTTCGTTGCAAGGTTTGTGGCACGACGTTTCGGGCAAATTCATCAACAACACTAAGCTCATTACAGCCGTCTGGATCGACGGCCGAACTCGATATCGTTTCGAATCCGATGCCAAGTCAAATTGGCCGGTTCAAAGTGATTGGTGAAGTTGGTCGAGGGGCGTTCGGAACCGTCTATCGTGCCCGCGACCTTCGACTCGAACGCGACGTGGCGATCAAGGTCCCTCAGGCCGTGTTAATTCAAGATCCCGAATTCGTCGAGCGTTTCCTTCGTGAAGGGCGTGCGGCCGCAAGACTTAACCACCCAAATATTGTTCCGGTCTATGAAACTGCCGCTGCAGGAAGTCAAGCATACATCGCCTCAGCGTTTATTAAAGGGCGGCCCTTGTCGGCTGCCGTTGGCCAATTGGCAGGCGATTATCGACGGATTGCAGAGATTGTTCGGCAACTTGCAGAGGCGTTGTATTACGCACACAGTCAGGGAATCGTCCACCGCGACGTGAAGCCGCATAACGTGATGCTTGACAACCAAAATAAACCGCACCTCATGGATTTTGGCCTCGCTCGTTTCGAAGACGCAGTGGACAAACTCACTATTGATGGGACGTTGATGGGAACCCCGGCGTATATGTCGCCGGAACAAGCCGCTGGAAGCAGGGATCAGGTCCAATACGCAAGTGACCAGTACAGTTTAGGAATTGTTCTTTACGAACTCCTCTGCGGTGAAACGCCGTTTGCGGGGCGTCCCGAAGTGATTGTCTACAACGTTTTGCACCAACCGATTCCCAGTCCGGAAAAGTTTCGCAAGGGAATCCCTCGCGATCTCGAGACGATTTGCCTGAAAGCAGTCGCGAAAACCCAATCTCACCGGTACGCCGATTGTCGTGAATTTGCAAACGATTTGCAGCGTTGGTTGTCGGACGAATCAATTTATGCCCGTCGCACCAATCCAATCGAACGACTCGTTCGGTGGTGTCGTCGCGAACCGACGATTGCGATATTGGCATCGCTTCTGACCGTCACCATGATCAGCGGAGTCGTTGGCACATTATCGCTTGCCCGCAAAGTACCTCGCGATGATCAGTCATTGCCACCCGTCAGCCCTCCAGTCGAAGACGTAACGATCAAACCCTTGATTCCACCACCGCAAGGGGACACGGAACTTCCGCTAATTCCTAAGAACGACGCCGTCCCGGCCGATGCGTTGTTTCCACAGAACCGACTGACGGACGAAGACCCGCCATCACGGACCACTGTCGAAGAAGAGAAGCACGATCCCAATGAGTATTGGAAAGACGTTGTTGAAGCCTCTGATCACTTGAGGAAAAAGCAATTCGAAGAATTCTCGACGCTTCTCGGCAAGTGCTCATGGATGGGAAGCACGTGGGAAATGTCCTATTTGCACAATTCCTTTAAATCTGCACTTTAGGGGAACGCGCGACTCGGAAATGATGTTTTAGAAACCCTGGCTCTCTGCGATGTTGTGAGTGTGAACAAAACACGTCACCGAGGGAGCCAAGGATGGCGAAGCGTAAAGG
>CAILLA010000191.1 GCA_903834925.1 uncultured Schlesneria sp. | reverse complement strand
TGAAGTTGGCCAACTTGACCAACTTCATTCATTCTCGCAATGTCTTCGGGAGGGCCGGCCGAAGCGGCAGAGAGTTGAAGGGTTGAAAGTGGAAAGTAGACCAGACCATGAAAACAACGGTTCATGGATTTATCTACTTTCTACTCTCTCAAAACTACTCTCTCGACGCTTCGGCGCCCCGAGCCGTCTTTCTGCCTTATCCTCACTTCGTTACCTTCGTGTCCTTCTGTTCAAAAATCTTCTCTCCTGTTCCGCCGGAAAGCCGCCCGTCACAAGATTTGGTGTCAAAGTTTGATCGAGTTCGACCGACTTCGAGCATTCCTCGTAAATTATAGTCTTTTGGACGTAATTTGCCCCGTTTTTTGGGGTGTTCGAGTTCGATCAAGTTCGACGCAGTTCGACCGACTTCGAATCCCATCATGTCTCCCAAGCGAGCCGAAGATGTGAATCCTCGGATTCTTATTGATTTGAAAACCTCAAGATTAGGAGTCTCAACACCACCCTGTGGACAAACGACGAACCGCAACGGATCAGCCCGCACCGTTTCATGGCTGCGGTGGCGTTCAGTAGTTAATTCATTCCAAGATGTCAAAGATCAATTATCGTCGTCAGGTTTTGACTGCGGAAATCCAGGCGAACCAAAAGTCGTAGAATGGGCTTCAGCCCGTTCCAAACAGCAACTTGTGCAGCCAAGAGACCCCCACAAACAAGATCGACGACATCAACGCGATGATGGCGACGTTGGCTTCCTGCATGTTCTCACGGAATTCTTCCGCCACCACAACACAACGACATAAAAATACAAATGTGTTTCTGTTGTGTCAATAGAAAAAACGAAACATCTTCCTAACGTTTGGAAGATGCTCACGCAAATCGTTTTTTCGAGGCTGCGACGAGCCCAACCTCGGGTCTCGAAATGAAAGCGGCATTCCACGAATTTTTGCTCGCCGATCCCGATAACGATCAGTAAATTGACCCTCCCGGTCAACTGATCCGCGTCGAGGTCGTTGGCAGATTACCGAGGGCATTCGCAAGCGAACCAAAAATTGGAGACCTCTTATGATGCCAGATCTTCAGCGTGAAAGTTTGTCGGTCCTTTCCGAAATCTGGTCGTTGTCACCGGATGCCCGACTTGGACAGCTTCTTGACTTCCTCGGATTCCTGGGTGAGGTCCACGTCAATCGTGGATTGGCAACCATCGAAGACGACGAGCTCCTGGCAGTCATGTATCGTCACCGCACTGAGCTACTCGCTCGAACTCAAGGTTCGTCGACCCAAGCGTCGCGAAGGGAACGAAGTTCAGAAATTCACCAGACCATGTAGAGGTCGATACTGTGTATTACTTCTCGCTCGTATTGATTGAATCCACCCACCAGTCGAAATTCACTGCCCCTCGCCCCGGTGTGTAGTTTGCGAACCGCTCTATTGCTTCGAGGGCGGCGGATAGGTCTGCGGCACTGGGCTTTACAATCTCAGACCACTGCTTCATGACCTCCGTGGTCGCCAACACGTCCACACCAAGTTCCGTTGCGATCCTGCATGCCTTCTTGTCGTCGGTGAGTACCGACCAGCCACGGCACTTGGCAATTGCCAGTCCCATCGATTCTCCGTCATCGCCAATGCGCGAAGCGAGTTGGACGTAGAGTTCTGTCTCCTCGTCAGTCTCGCAATCACATCGGGTCAGAAATCCCTTATTGATCGCGGGTAACAGGTCAATCGGAACGGCTATCAACTTCTCTGGATCTACCGGGTCAGGCTGCCGGTATTGCTGGGATTCCTTTTCCACTGCTGCCGGGAGATACCATTTGTTGGGGAGCGCGGCCAGGATCGGCACGAACTGGCCGCTGGCGTATAAGTTTAGGGTTCCGCACGCATCAAGAATGACGGCCGGCATATTTGTCTCCGGTCGCATCTTCAGGAATGATCGGACAATAACGAGGTCTCAAAATCGGCCTGCATCGGGTGCGTGTGGCCTTCGGAATCCACTTCAGCACTAAACATCGACTCCTGAATAACCCGTCGAGCTTCCCAGATGTCCGTACGAAGGTAGTTCGCCAATTCTTTCTCCGTCAGTTCGCCTCGTTCGTAGGCGTGTACGGCGAGAAACTTATACCGCTCGGGGTATGCCGGCTCCGGGCGGGTTTCCGAGACAAGGCCGAGCCGTTTCTCCGCCTCGCGGATTGGCAAACGTTTTTCCTTCAGAAGTTCCCACCTTCCCTGCTTGAGCAGGCCAAGGGATTCCAGCCGGAGTGCCATCGCTTCCATCGACACTGAGTAGAAATGCTTGAGTTTTACCAAGTCGCCCACCTGGAAGTTGCCGGTGGTATTGACGATCTCATTGAACCGGAAACGGACCGAAGACGCGGGCATGAGAAAACTCATGGCAAACGATTCGGCAAACCTCTCGTTGGCTGGCTTCCGGCCGAAGTTAGTCAGATAGTCGATACCGGCGGTGTAGCGATCCACGATCAAGTGGGCGTATTCGTGGGAAATCGACGCACGCTGCTTTTCCGCAGGGTGAACACTGTTGATCAGCATGCATCCACCCAAGCCGTCTACGAAGATGTACATGCCCGCAAACATTCGGGGCAAACGAGTAAAGAAAATTCGGACGCCGACGTCGGACTCGAGAAGGCTGCGAATATTAGGGATCGGCTGGTCACCAAGACCAAGTCGCTGGCGTTCTCGGTTCGCCACGTCCTCCGCCAGTTCGGTGACATTGACGCGTGGGTTCAACACCACCGGTTGTGGGTAATTCATCCGCATCGGTGACTTCATTCGTTCTTCAAGGTCGAGGTAATTTTCCACGAACTCCTTGAATTCCCGAATCGCGACCTTAAGTTGTTCCGCATCGGCGGGGCTTACCTTCTCCATTGCCACGCGGAAGTGCGGCTGGAAATCGGTCAGCGGTTCCATCGTGCGTACAAAGTGGCTAACCGGAAGGCCGTAAAGCGCTGCCAGCTTCACGACCTCCGAGGGTTTGGCCTCACGCTCTCCCTTTTCGATGGCGATGAACGTAGGCCGGCTCACACCGATGGCTTCAGCAGCATCATCCTGCTTTATGGAACGGGATTTTCTAGCGTCGGCCAGCCGCTGGCCGATGATCCGCGGCGAAGCGGGGTCGGTCATCATAAGGTGGCTCCTTAAATTGGATAGGAACAATCCCAGATCTCTTCCACAGGTTCCAGACCTTTTGGCCGGACGTGTAGAAATTATCTTCGATCAGCGGGAACAATTCGACAGGCTCCTACCCACCATCCATGAGCTCCCCGACCGGACGGCGTGGCTGGCGATCCTCACATCTTAAAGAAGGGTCTCGTTTTCTCGCACGCCCCCCCTGGCTCGCGGAAGGCTCGTGCTCGTCCGCAAAAGCATACTCAACCAACTTTACTTTGTCAACTCTCAGAAGAATAAATGCACATTGAAGTAAATCATTTATGAATCCCAAAAGGCGCGCGTTTGCTCGGTCAATCTCCGGTGCACTGCCCTTTTTAAGAAGGGGCCGAAGGAATCGGGCTGAGAGTTTTCGGCACATGTTTTCTAACGTCAAGTTGGGACAAGGGTTATACGCTTGGCAATGTCGGCGTTTCGCGAGAGCAAGGAGAACGGAATGTGCCCGAAGTCACCAGCCACGCTGACAACTCGGCCTGAGATGCTTCCGTTGCCTCCGAAAAAACTGTGGCCCTCAGGTCGATGCGGGACGACACCGAGGTTGCACAGCGATTATTAATGCGGCTCCAAGGAAACAGATCTTACCTTGTACGAAACTTGAATTCGCTGCAATCCTCTTGCTTTCGCTGGCGAACAGTATCCCCGAGGACGTTCTTGAAAATGGCAGTACCACTGAAGGTTCAGCCCTCACATAGGCCAACGAGAAATCCCTTCGCGGTCACGATTACTTGCTGCGACGGATCGCCATAATTGATGAATCCTCGCTTGTAGCACCTTCTGATTGCCGCGAGCACGACTTTAGGAGGAAATCCGGTTTCGTCGACCAAAAGTTGAAACGGGCTAATCTTCATCCCATCGCCGACCGACTTACAGACGGCAATAATAACTTGCTTGTCGGCGATTTTAGAGCGCTTTAGTTTCATTTCGTCGCCATCCGCGGAAACAGTCGCACTTGGTTCGCTCTCGTGGTCATCGAGGTGACGTTAACCGACAGTCTCAGGCATTGCAGCACCGAAAAGCAACCCTCGCGGCAACCTCAACTCGGCGCCGCATCCACACGTCGTCGTGAACATTCAGTGTCGGACATACGTGGGATTTATCGAATAGATGGCGGGCGTAATGGTTGATCGATAGACTAAGACGACGTATCACTTCCCTCAGGAAAGCCGGACTCGGGCAAGAAAATGCTTGTTTCGACTTCTTGTATTTGGGTGCGAGGCTCGGATTGGAAACGAAATTGGACGTACGGCAATGAGTCAATCGTTTGACGAGTTGAAGGAATCGGTTCGCAAGGCACAAGCGTTCAGCAAACAACGAGTGGACCGACTCACGCAAGTACTGAACGAGTACTATGTTTATAAGAAAGAATCTTGGCTAGATCTGGTCGACGAAGCCGTGATTTGGGCAATCATAGCCCTGTCAGAGAGTGACAACGCATCTCAGTGCGAAACCCTCTTCTTTGCGAACGTGGATGAGCTTTATGTATCAACTTCCGAAGCAGAACGAACGTTGAGTGTCAATGAGAGGCGACGCATTCAAGCTGAAGCTGGTGCTTTGCGTAAAACTATCTATCTGAATGTCAATGCGTTTCTGGACGAGGCCTGGCAGCGATTACAAACAATGGATGAAAGCAACGCTTTCGCCAAAGCGGGTTTAGCCCTAAATGGAATATTGGGAATGAAAACCGTGGAAAGAGCTCCATACGACCTAAATCTGGAGCTCGTCGCGGGAATCTGCATGTTGTGCACAGCGTTGAAAGCAGTATCACTTGGCGTTTGGGAAGAAGTTTCACTTGTATCGCCGTTTCAGCGTGTGGAACAGTTGATTCTTCAAATGTATTCCCTGCACTCGACGCCTTGAAATCAGGAAGCCTGATCGGGCAGGCGCGGGAACGATGTGGACACTGCTAAACGCCTTTTTTACGCCGATCATGGGACGCAGCTTTTTCATGGTTGGGGACACGCTCCGTTTCCCTCGCTCTGGCGAAACTCTGACGTTGCCAAGCGTAGAACCCTTGTCCTAAATTGGCGTTAAAAAAAGTTTTCCGAAAACTCTCGACCCAAATCCTTTGTCCCGTTCTTGAAAAGGGCATAAGGGCAGTGTCCCCGAGGTCGATGTCTTGTGTTAAAATTTCCGAGTCCGATGTCCCCATTGATTTGAAACTCGCCGAGGAACCGACGACGTGAAGAAGTACCAAACGATCTTCCAGGAAGCGGCGGAATTATCTGTCGTTGATCGCATGCAACTGATCGACGATTTGGGGGAGTCCGTGCCGGAAGGCGAACTCCCAACACTCGCAACCGATTGGCAAGACGAAATTCATCGGCGGTCCGCCGCATTTGATGCAGGTGGTGTGACGGTGACTCCGTGGAGCGAAATAAAAGCGATTGCGCTCGGGCGCCTGAATCACGAGGGTTCTCCGCAGTAAAGCGGTTTCCCTTTCGAATCGTATTTCGAAACTTGTCGAGTGAGATTTTGGTCGTTGCGATCGCGCATGCGAAACGCAAAAAAAAGTGTGGTAACACTGGTAATTAAAAGTTGACGAAGTCAGGTTGATCAAATGGCAAAGAGGGGGGGATTTCCATTCGAAGAAACGGCACTATGGCGAAAGTGCTTCGTTGGTCGAGGAAACAATGAAGAGGCGACATCGACTTGGGGGACACAGCATTTTCGGTTTAGTGAGGGTTACCCGGTAGTGCGGAGCTTTGCTCTTACTTACTTGTGTTATAAAGGTTAATGTCGTATTTAGCCTAAAACTTACGAACCTAATACAGCAATCGAGTTCGTCGGAATGACGAACGTTCTGTGTCACCAAGGACTTCACCGAGTCCCGAGTCAATCGAAATTCCGCGTTGGGCCGAAAGTGCTGTCTCCGGCGTCCATCTCATAGAGAAGAAAGGGAAACGATGGGATATTCTGGGAGATTCTTCATGAGTTTGTCGTCAGCCGTCAGGAGTTCACAACCTTCTCGCTCAGCGAGTGCGACAAAAATGCAATCTGTGATTGCGATTCGAGTGGCAGAGGAGATGTCGACCGCACGGGTAAACAGACTCATCGGTCGCGGAGTTCACGAATAGAAGGAACGGCGATATCGACGATTCCGACTCCTTTATGAATCTCTTCTCTCATGCTGTCCATGCGTTCGCACGCCAGACGTACTGCTTCGGGATCACGTCGTTCGCCCTTCACCAGTTTGGCGAGAACGTCATCGATTTCTTGATCGATGCTCGGGATAGTTTCTGTGGTCATGTTTGAATTGTCGGAAGAATGGAGTGGAAGTCAACTGAAAATCCAGGGACGCTCTCCGATCGGAGATCTGGACAAAGGATGCGTTCCGCGATTTTTCGGAAGAAATTTCCTAACGCCAAGATACGTTGAGTGGTATGCGTCTGGCTGTGCCAACTTTTCATAAGCGCGGGGAACACGGAGTGTTTCCACAGTCTTGTTGGCGCTTTCGCGCCATTGCGACATTGCTTTAAATATCTTTGTTGTCGCGGAATTGCGGAAGAGAGGCTGACCCATCACACTGATTCTACTTACGGACCGGAAGCGCTTCCGTCAAATGGTCGTCGACGGACAAGTAAAGTGGAAATCAGATGGCCGGGATCTTGGACGAATCATCGAGCGATGAACGATTTCAAAGCGACTACGACGGTGCTTGGAAAGAAGCATTTCATTCGTATTTGAGACAATTCTTAGATTGCTTTTTTCCACAGATTGGGGCGCTCATCGATTGGAATTGCGAGGTGAAATGGATTGACAAAGAAGTGAGCCAGATTCTTGGCCAGCCGGGTCTGCGTAATCGCGCTGTCGACTTACTTTTCAATGCCCGACTTCTGGACGGAACTGAACGTTGGATTTTATGTCATTTGGAAATTCAAACCAAATTCCAACCTGACTTTGCGTTTCGAGTTGATTTGTACAACAGCGGTTTGAAATGGCACTTTCAGCAGGACGTGATCACGTTGGTGGTCCTGGCGGACATCAACCCGGATTGGCGACCGAACGAATATCGATTCGAACTGGGTGGATTTGGAAGCCATCGCTGGTTTCCGATTTGCAAGTTGCTCGATAATGTGGAAAACGCTTGGGCAACCGATGTTTCACTGCCGGTCCAAGTTGCCCGAGCCCAGATGGCAGCACTCCAGACGGTTGGAAATCCGCACGCTCGATACTCGGCCAAAAATCAACTCGTGCGAAACCTGTATCGAATCGGGTACACTGCAGTTGAGGTTCGTGAGATATTTCGACTGATCGACTGGATGATGCAACTGCCACCGGAACTCAGCCGCCGATTTGATTCGGAACTATTTGCATTCGAAAAGGAAATCAATATGCCCTACGTGACGTCTGTTGAACGGAACGCGGAAGAACGTGGAATTGAAAAGGGAATCGAAAAGGGAGGTTCGATACTCCTGTTGCGGCAGCTAACTCGAGTCTGTGGGACATTACCGATTGACGTTGAAGAACGCGTTCGACAATTGTCCTTCGACCAAATCCAGACGCTTGGCGAATCGCTCCTCGACTTTCAATCCCTTTCAGATCTCAAAAATTGGCTGGCGAACACTGATCATTAAGCCGCAACTCCAGTGACAAAATGTGCCAGCGTAAACCGAAGGATTGTAGCGAATGCAGGTTTCGCACAAGATCCCAGAGCATCCAACTCCTCGGAGTTGGATCGGTCGGAGAAAGCGATAGGCCAGAATATAGAAGCCCGCTTGTGAGGTTGGTTTGAATTCTCACTTTTTGGCGCTCTGTTTCGGTTTCAACCGGGAATCTCGTGATGGACCGAACCAATCTTCTAATCGGAAGTGGAGATCCACTTCTCGTTCCCTTGATCCCTGAATCCTTTCGTCGCGTTGGATTTCGGGAATGCGGTACGGAGTGATTCCGTCTTGAAGCAGGTACATTCGTCGTTGTTCTTCCAGTGACAATGGTCGTCCTCCTACACGTCCAAACACTGCGATCTGGTTGCCCGATTCGTCAACTGCGCGATCCCGATCGACTCCTTCGGAAATCGCCTTCGCACATCCTCCGTTGGGGATCGGATAGCATGCGATGATTTTTGGAATCGGCTTGGGAAGAAAACTGTCATAACCCTTGGTTTCAGGGGACGTCAGTTGCAAGACTCGCATACCGTTACGGCCGTCAGCGACGAAGGCAAACTGGCTGGCGTAATAGGCACCCAGCTTCACGTCGTAGACGTCATTCATCTCACCGCCGGCGTTGTATTCGAGGTATTTCACGGGAAATTCGGGATTCGTGACGTCGATGATGATCAGACCGTCACAGCCTGCTGCAACGTAGGCATAGTTTCTTGCCACATAGACGTTTCGAGCGTCTCGCAGCGGATGTGTTGTGACTAATCTCGGATGAGCAAGATCGGTCACGTCCAGGACTTTTAGTCCATCTTGATCACACACAAATCCATAACGAAACTGGATCTGGACCGCGGTTGGATTACGCAGTACGTCGGAACCAATCGTCGAGGCAATGCATGGGTTTTTCGGATCTTTCAGATCGACAACCACCAAACCCGCATCACACGAAACATAGGCATACGTCCCCACGATCGTAACGGCACGAGCTCCGTTCAATTGTCCTTGCGGATTAAAGACAACGTCAGCCTTCAGGAAATTGTTCGTCGGATCACCGTCCAGTAGCGTCCCGGCACCGATCAGAATCAATCCCTCATACAAGTCGGTCGCATAAATGTACGCGTACACGGCATGCACTGGCGCTTCATGATTTTCGGGACGATGAGTTCGCGTCGGGTCGGGGGCGATCGTTGTCGGAGCAGCAACCGATGTCGCGTAACGGGTCTTCACGTAAAACTTCTGGCCGAGCGGCGAAACAGGTGCCGTCGAGAACCGTTGCGAAAACGCTTTGTCATCGATGAAGGCGATATCAAAAATGCGGATTCCCCCTTCACCGCAGGCGGCGTACAAGTATTCTCCACGCGCCTGAAGACTGAGGATTTCCGGGTGTTTAAACGGATGCAGAATACTGTCGCCAATATCCTTGCCGGGGTGCCGAGCGGCAATTAACTGACTGCCATTTTCGCAATGCTTCTGATAACGGCTTGGGTAAACGATCTGATGCATCGAACTGCCGATCACCGTCTGAGGCTCATCCCGCTCCGTTACCGTGACACCGTGGATTCCGTGAGTACCGGCACCAACCCAGCAGTAGCGGCCAATGAAATTCATGAAATTCGTCCCCTGCATCAGCAGTTGGGCCATTTGAGCGTTGTTGCGGTTGTCCTGCGTGAGATGACAATCCGCACACATCTTCGTTTCGCCCCGTCCGCGAACGGTATGAGGGACATTCGTACTGAAAGCGATGCCACTCATCCCTTCTGCCGAAATCGTCTGCTGCTGGGTATAAATGGACTCGCGGTTCTGATTATAGGACGTCACATGAATCGCGCACGATGACCGGGCTGGACCAATCTTATTGCCTGTCACATTGCCATCGTGAGCCAGCATATAGATGTCTTCTCGAAGCGTTTGAAAGTTATAAGAAACATAATTTCGAGTGACGTCTCCTTCGTTGTGTAACGCCGGAGCTTTCTTGTTGGCCTTTTGCGGTAAATGGCAGCCGTAACAACTGGGATTCCATGAGGAATGGCAGGCGATACAGTTGAGCTTTGCACCGGCATGAGCACATTCCCGGTCACTTTCGGGAACATCACCCCAGGCGTATTCTCCGTCGGGAGCGAAACGGACGGTCTTCGCCAGGGCCGAAAGAGCGTTGTAATCTTTGTGCTTGGGATTAATCGTATCGGCGACCTGTTTGATCTCCCAACTGAGATCTTTCTCGACCATGGAATTCTGCACAACGCGGTTGCCCCTCACTTCAAACCGACGTTTTCCAAACGGAGTTCGCATCGAGGTCAAATCGCGACCGACTGTTTTCCGAAGCGGATTCTCTTCCGCCGCTGGTCCAGTCGTGTGCATCTTTGGAATTCCATTCACGACTTCAATCGCGCGTTGGTTAACTGAACCGTGGCAGTCTTCACAGCGAATTTCGATCGCCGCCCGGACCTCACCGTACAGTTTGGTGTTTCCATGCACATCCTGGGCGAAGTGGCAATCGACACAGTGCATCCCCTTTTCAAGGTGAATATCCAAAAGATGCACCGGCACTCCGCTTTGATCCCGTCGCAAACTCTCTTCAAGTTCAAGAACTTGTTCGAGCGATTTCTCGTCGCGATGGCGATGGACGTCTCGTGACTTCAAAGTCATGTCGACAGCCGCTTGCCGTTCGTTTGGCCCTGGATCGGAAATCTTATTTCCAAAATGATCCAGATGATTTCCGTCGGCATCCTTTTTAAAAACCGCTTTAAAAACCCAGCCATGTCCATGAAAATCTGCGAAATGGGATTTTTTCAGGCGAGGATTCAAGTCCGCGATCGATTCAAGAAATGCAGGATCGACCAGATTGCTGCGGGTGGTAATCTCGTTGGGATCACTCATTTGAGACTGGGTGAATTCTTCCGAGGTCAATTTCCGTTCGACTTTCGGATACATCATCTCGCCGTCTGTTTCCTGGTCCCACCACATGTAGCCCAGATAACTGTTCATCACGGTTGTGCCAGGGTGGATATGACAGACGATACACTGACTGGTGGGCATTCCGGTTACGAACCGGTGTGCCACGGGGTGTCCCGGTTCATTCTTGGGAATCATGGGATCAACGTGCTTGACCAGGTCGTCCGTTTCAAAATGGGCTGTCCCTTGATTGCCGTATTTGGCCCAGGGTCCAGAATTCACTGGTGAGCGGTCGTTCGCATAAACCATGTGGCAGGATGAACAACCGCTTGATCGATAATCGCCAGGATGATCGTTTGTCCCGAGAAAATTCAGCGTCGGATCAAAAAGACGGGTCTTTTGCAAACCGATGAACACGGGGTCCGTCCGGTTCAATGTCCCTAAGCCACGGTTACTGAGGCGAGTTCTGGGCTTGCCGTTCAATTCCTGCGTTTCCGGAATACCGATTTCGTTCGTGAACCTTCCGCCACGTTCGAAAATGCGAAGTATGTTTCCAGGCTGGCTGTTTTCGAATCTCGGCAGCGGATCGAGAAATGGAAGAATTCCCTTTTTGGCCGTCTCTTCAGGGGTAGGGGCCGGAACGGTCTGTAGCCTTTGCGGCGTGCCATTCATGGAATAGCTTTCGCCATATTTGGGCCACTTGTTTGGGACGGCTCCATTGTTATAGAGGGCCGCTCCCCACAGCATGCAACCGTGTGTCATCATGCTTTTTTTGACTTCAAGAGTCTCGCGCGAGTGACAGCTGGCGTTTCCGCAGCTCAAATGAGCGATTCGCAAATCACCAGGATTCACGAATCGAATGAATTCAGGACACTCTTCGTTGAGCAGCGTGTAAGAACGGACGGGATTGGCCGAAGAATGCCAAATCTCGGGATATCGAGGTTGGACATGAGCCTCGATCTTGTTGGTGGAATGACTATTTCCACCGTGACAATCAATACAACCGAGATGAAACGACAATGGTTGATCGGGTTGCTCATGGGGGTCACAGGCGTCTTTGTGGCATTGAATACACCCCCTGCTTTTCATCGCGGCCGCATCAGCCGTCTGTCCCATCAATGTGTTTCTCAGATCATTTGCTGAAGAGGCATATTCACCAGCAGAACGAGAATCGTTTTCAACAGTGACCTGTGGAACCGACTTCGTCCCCTTGACCAGACGCACCTTTTCGCCAGCATGCGCCATTTGAAATGATCTCTGCCCGGGAATCGCATTATATTGCATCGTGAAGACGATGAATGCGACAACGCCCATCCAGGCGGATCGTCCACGAATGAATTGATGATGTCGGTCCATGAGTGGCATCCATGCCATACACTGCCAGATGTTTCTGAAAAATGGCCGTAAAAACCGAGCCTAAAAAAACAAGCCATTCCTGTTCAATGAAGACTAAAACTGAAAAATCGCCTGCATGAACGCCGCACTAAGCACTCCAAGTGTCGCTGATGTCGTACTTCCGTTTGCTGTCGTAAACGGCGATGTCGTGCCGTACAAATCTTTAAATCCAGCCCCTGGCAAGAGGCAGGCATAACCGCCAGTGAGGATAATATTGTCACTGAGAAGCGGTCTGTACTCCAATCCGACACTCAGGTCAACGCCAATGGTCGGGTGGATGTTATTCTGGAACGTATAAGCCTGAAGGACCTGGGTACTATCAAACTCCAGATAATTGGCGTTGGTGATCAAACGCGACTTAGGTGTCAACTCAAAATCCATCCCCAGATTGAACAAATGCAATCCGGGGTTGACGAAATTGCTTTGCCCTTCGAATTTGCTCGACCTTAAGTCTGGCACAAGACTCATTCGATTTACCAGGCCGACACCAAACAGGTCGATCTGTTGACGCTGCCAATAACTGAATTGACCGCCTGCAAAATTCGGGTTATCGAGGATCGTATCAAACCCTTTCGCCGTGTGATCATAAGGGTTACGGTCCCCGGATGCGTAGAAGAACGAACTGCGGAACCGAATCCAGTCACGATCGTACGAGAGTTCCACCGCAGCCATCTGGGCATTGATATTCTGGCTCGTTCCCGCGATCGGATTCTGCGAATCTTTACCTGTCACCCAGTAGAACGCGTTCGTCACGTTGAACCGACCAAAGTGTCCATCACCTGCCATCCCCAAATAAACGGATTCGACGCGATGCGGCTGAAAGACACCCACAGGGTCTGGACGGGCAAGGAAATTATTCCGATCGAATTTGTAACTCGGACCATCATTGTTGTAATGCATGCTCAGCTGAGCGGTATAACCAGGGAAAATGAAGTCCTGACGATAGTAGTTCGCAATAATGATATTCTGATTTCGATCTTCGAACGTATTCAACTGACTGTTCGTATCTTTTTCTGCCTGGCGAAAAAATAAGAGATTGAACTGGTCGCGATTTGCCAATCGTGTCCCAAACAACCGGACGGCACGATTGGTATCCGAAAAGATAAAGCCTCGGAAATCGCTGGTGAATTGTTGAGAACCGACTCGCATTGATGCAAAGTCATAGTCGGGACTGAGATCTTTCAGCTTGGCTTCGACGAAGTACTCTTCCAGAGCCATGAAATCATCAAATCGCGTTTTCCCCTGGCGAACGTCGGGATTGACGATCGCTAATTGCTGCGTGTCCAGATAATTGGCATTGAAAACAGGGGTCAGCCGGACATTCCAGTCAATCGGCTTGAAACTTGTATTTCCATGAAACAGGTCGACGGATAAGCGAAAGAAGTTCGTCGTAAAATACTGGTTATTATTCCCGAAGAACTGCTGTTGATTCGGTTTCGCCGTGCTCTCAAACGGTGTCGTCGCCGTAGGAACCTGACGGAATTCCTGAATTGTGTTAATCTGTCCGGTGAATCGGAGAAAAGTATTCTGCCCAATGATCGGGTAATCCCCTTTCAAGGCATTCAGATTATACGGATCCCACCAGTGCCCTTTTTTATAGGGGTAATCATCACCCAGCGGATGCTTTTTATCATACCGATCCCAATCGGAATAGCCGGACCGCCAACGGTCGGGAACGGGTGCAAAATGACCGTCTTCCTGTGAATCGACGGGTAAGATCCCAGACTTGCCCGTATAGCCTAGAGGTGCTTCGATGGGATGCACGGGCCAGACATTTGCAGGGACAGGTTCCGTAAAAATGTCGCCAGGATCGGAAAATGGTCGATCTAGCAGGCTCGGTTCCAATACGTTGCCAGGTTCCAGTCCTTCATCGAATTCAGTCGGCTCTTCAATCTCGGGAAACCATCGGTTGGATGGTCGTGGAGTTGGTGGCAGATCGATCGATCGAAATGACGTTAATCTTGTTGAATCCCCCTCAAAGAAAGGGTCGGAATTGTCAGATGATGGCCCCCGTGCTGATTCAACGAAACCAGGCCCCTGAAACAGTGCGCGATTAACCCGAGACCGCCTCGACAATCCAGATAATTCACCGTCCGACTGAAAGCGACTCTTTACCGATAACGAAGCCTCTTTTTCTGTCTCAACGGGAGACTCATCTAATGAGTGGCCAGACTTGAATTCTCCACGGGAACGCACATCAGAATGTTCAGCGAGAATTAACTTGGACTTTGCCTGACACAACGAGTCCGGGTCATGATCCGCCAACACTGCAACGCGATTCAACAACGATCTACTGGGACGAATCCGTGCAACGGCTTCCAATGTATCACGACGAATCTGGCTGTCGCGATTCTTGAGCAACTCGAGCAAAACCGCAGACAAATCTCTTGAACGATCCTCAGTCATTGCGTTTGCCGCAGTCGCTTTCGTTGCATTGGACCAACTCAGCTCGCCAGAGAGAAACTCGATTCTTTCGACCGTTGACTCAATCGCAATTTCATCAAAGCGGTATTCCTGCGAATACCCCACTACACCAGGAGCAACCGTTAGCCCAAGTATCAACAGAAATAGGCAAAGCTTTAACCGAACTTGCAAACTTACTTGACGCCAATGCGAGTTCGCCATCCGAAAAATCGGAAGCAATTGTCCCGGCAATTGACGTGGTTGATCCATTTACAGACACGTGAATTCAACGAGTGTGAACATCAAAAATGAGTGCCCAGATGTATACTCAAAGATAAGATTGCCATTTTTTCAGGATTTGTCAGTTAGATAAATAGAAAGCGAATCGTTTCCCGCCGACTCTGATTCAGCAAACGAAACTTTGTCACGAATCCGGCAGAATTCGCCACTCGATCTTGCGTTTTCCCTTAATCCTCCGATGATGCCGAAAAAAACGACTGTATAACCCGATGCGCTTGCCGATCCATTTGGTAAAAGATTCCGAAATCGGCGAATCCAATAGTCAGTACTGAAAACAAGCGTTAACTGCCGTACGGAGTTTTGGGCGATGAAATGGCGAGACGCCTTCCGACACTGGCTCGGTTCAAACGATTCTGACGAACGGCCAATTTCTTCAGATCGCTGGGCTGCCGGTACGGAAACTCTGGAATACCGACTCGTCTTGGGTTCGTTGTCAACCGATCCATCTTTGGCCGGAATAACAAACATCAGTTCAGCGACAAGTTTGGCACCTACGACAGCCGATTCCGCCGGCACGGCAGACAGTACAAGCAGCGGTGTTCAAACAATCGGAACTCAATTCTCCAACTTAACTTTGCAGTCGGATAATTCTTCAACTTCTACGAATACGACAATTCCGTCACAACCAACCACGGATTCGAGCCAACAGTCTTCCGTGAATTCGTCAAGTAGCTCAACGAGCTCGGTGAATTCCGATGACGGACTGATTTTGACGTCATTCAATTCCGTTGCATCGCTGCCAGCCCCCTCGCAAACGGGATCGCAACAGCCGGCGTCTACAACTACTGTGAGTACCATTCCTTTAACTGCGACACCGACTCAAAATACCCCGATCACGACAACGACTTCTCCAGCGTCGACAACCTCGTCGAATTCTGTGAGTCCGCAAGCTTCTGCACAGTCGCCAAGCAATACGACGACGAGTCCACCAGTTGCCATTGATACCTCATTGACTTCGGTGAATACGAACGTTCTTGTCAGCAGTGCGGCTGTTGCTGCAGCCAAAAACGGAGCGGGCGCAACAGCAGCAACGGGAACCCCCATTGTTCCCCCCTGGTTTAGCAGCCAGGCTGGCAATACTGTGATTCATTACGATTTTCGCGACTCCAACGGGGTCAAAAACGATATTTCTGCCCAACAAATCCAAACAACAGAGGCGGTGCTACAAGACTGGTCGGCGGCAAGCGGAGGGAAAATCCAATTCGTACGCGACACCAGTGCGCCGACTTCTGACATCGTAAATATTGGAGTCGGAGATCTGTCGGCAGTTGGAATGACAAGCAGCCAAAGTGGCACCCTGGGAACCTCGCAACATGCGATCGAGGCTGTAAATGGTCGCCAGACCGCTGTGGGAACAATTTGGCTCAATAGCAGTGAAACGTGGGTCGACAGCCTGAGCGCTGGTACAACTTCCTCTGGCACTGATTTTGCCACGGTCATGGCACACGAAGTGGGACATACACTCGGAATCAGCGATGACGTTACATCACAAGGAGTCATGAGTCCCATCTATTCCGGTGCTCAGGACATGACCGGAATCACGGTGGCGTTTCAGAAACCCAACTTTTATTTGACCACATCTGAAGACGCGAATGGTTTCATTTCTGACAACATGAATAGTGACCAACTTTCAAGCACAGAAGTCACGACACTCCTGAATCGGGCCGGCGCTGCGTCGACAACGAATGATGCCATCATTGCAATCGTCGACCGGAACGGAAATATTCTTGGGGTCAATCAGCAGCAGGGTGCCGTTAACGCGATTACTGCGGCGAATCCAGGATCGGCCCAATCAACTCTCGCGTTCGCCACTGACGGTGCAGTTTCATTGGCACGAACGGCCGCTTTTTTCGCGAACGATACGGCACCACTTACTTCGCGGACAATTGAGGACCTGAGCCAGACAACAATTCTTCAACGTGAAGTTCAAGCGAATCCAAATTCGTCTGATCCTACGGTACAAGGGCCTGGATTTGTCGCTCCCGTGGGAATTGGCGGCAACTTCCCTGCTGGTGTCGAACATACTCCGCCGGTCGACTTGTTTAACATTGAAGCCTCGAATCGAGTGACAATTGACGCAGTAAACAAGCGATTTGCCAACGTCGCGTCTTACGGAACAACGGCGGGGATCGCTGGCGATGCACAAAATCGGGGGATCGCAACGCTTCCCGGTGGAATTCCCATCTACCGGATGGTTAATGGCACCCAGACGTTAATTGGTGGAATTGGGGTCTTCTTCCCAGGCCCGGATGGCTATGCCACTCATGAGCAAGGATTCGTGCAGGGTGGAAACCAGACTGTCACACAAGAAATGAATACGACTGAGGAACTGCGTGCCGAATTCATCGCCTTGGCAGCCATCGGCGGTAGCCAGGCCGCGCAAGAAAACGGGGTCGGGGGTGCGTACACCGCCCTTCAACAACCGATCGGCGGCTACGCAGCTGTCCAAAATGTCGGGATCCCTTTTGGACATATCTCTCTTAATGGGATTCAATTAGGGATTTTTGGATCAACACCCGGCACACAGGGACTCGTTGATCTGGTCAACCAATTCGCCTCGGGTTTACCGACCCAAAATGTGCCAAATACGGGAAACATCCAGATCTTTAACGGTGGAACGGGGATGGATGAGCCATCGGGTTACCTCGTTGCACCCCAGTCCTCCACAACAAGCAATTTAACCGCCGCTGACATCACCGAAATCATTAACGCCGGTGTCGCCGCCGCTGAGAAAGTCCGAGCTGCGATCCGACTCGGAACGGACAGAACCGGTGCGACAACGAAGATGACGTTTGCGATTACGGACCCCAACGGCAACCTGCTTGCCGTTTACCGCATGTCAGACGGAACGGTCTTTTCCACGGACGTTGCAATTGCGAAGGCACGCAATGTGTCGTACTACAACGACGCATCGCAACTTCAAACAATTGATCAGGTTGCAACCAGTCCAGGAGGACCGCTTGTCGCTGCGGGAACGGCATTTACCAGTCGAACCTTCCGATTCCTCGCAGAACCCTTTTACCCATCTGGAGTTAACGGTTCCGCCCCACCCGCTTTTTCCATCCTGAATGACGCAACTGCAGCAGGTATCAATCCTGCAACGGGCCAAAACATCGCCGGACCCGCCGACGCCTCCGTATTTACAAGCGTCATGGGACACGACGTATTTAACGCCGGAACCAATTTCCACGACCCCAACAACACTGCCAATCAGAATGGAATTATCTTCTTTCCTGGCAGCACAGCTCTGTACAAAAATGGAGTTCTGGTCGGTGGCCTCGGGGTCAGCGGTGACGGCGTGGACCAGGACGATGTGGTGACATTCCTCGCCGCACAAGGCTACTTGCCGAACGGAACGAGTGTCACCACTGCCGATCAGGTAAACGTGGATGGCGTTCGCCTACCATTTCAGAAGTTTGATCGTAACCCCTTCGGATAACATTTTCGGACGGAACAACGCTCGTCGATACAATCGGAAATTCGCTTAAAGGATTGCGTTTTTTCAGACATCGGCGGGACGCTGAAAATGAAGATTTACCCCTTTCGACGTCAAATCATCACCGTGGTGACCCTGTTCGGTCTGTGGCTCCTACCGAACTTTGCTGTTGCCGCACAATCCGAAGACGAACTGGTCCGCGCCGGTTGCCCACATCAGATCGCCAGGCACGCTCGGATCAGCAACGGAAAAGGGTATGTTGCATATTATGTGGGCGGAGGAGCCAGCTCGCATAAAGGGGAATATCGTACTTGCCGGGAAGGAACGTTTGGAGTCGATTACATGCCGATCGTCCCCGGTTTCCGCGACGGCGTTGTGCTTCACTGGTGGCACGGACGACGTCAGCAGGGTGGACCAGGTCAGTATGAACCAAACACAAAAGTGGTCCCGTTCCCCAATCTTCGTTGAGAATACGTCGGGGTGCGGTTGTCCATCGGCCCTATCAGACTTCTCAATTCGGCTCCCGTGCCAATGCGTCGGAGTCTTCGAGTTTGAAACTTGACTCAACGAGTCAAGTTTCAGGATTTCTTTCAATGTAGCCATCATCGCTCCGCGTGATGAGCATGCGTCGGAAACGGTTCAAGTGTTGCCTCAGCCTCGGGACAGATACTTCGTTTGAATTCCTGATTTGAAAACATGCTGATGGTAATATGACGGGTTCTCGAACAATGCTCATCACGCGGAGCGATGATGGCTACTTTGGTCTGACGCAAAGCCTCGCTGGAGTCTTCGGAGAAGCAGTGTCTTCTCCTTCTGCCCGTCAAAGAGCACGGCTTAACCGAAGACGGTAAAGCCGTGCCACCCCGCGTTTTGACCACTATTCCTTTCGTAAACCCGCCGTCACCACGTTCGCAGATTTGTTTGCCGATGGCTGTGGGGGTAGTTCCGCTGGCATCAGTGGCACAGTCATCGTGCCGGTTGCCAGTTGCCAGCAGTTAAGAGCCAAATTGTAATCAACTAACGCGATTTGCGACTGTTGAAGGGCATTCGATAACTGCTGACGTGAACGCAACAGTCGATCAAGATCAATCTGTCCTGCGGAATGCAATTGGGTGAATGTCTCGGTCTGCACACGTGCCGCAGCGACACGCTCCTGCTGGGATTGATAGACTTCCCAGGCGGAATTCACGGAATCCCAAGCATCGCGGACTTCTTGCCGGATGTGAAATTCGGTTTCCTCTCGCGCTCGAACTTGCCGCATATAAACCAGTTGAGCCTGATCCAGAGCGGCCCGATCCGCTCGCTGACCGATCATATAACTATAGCGGACTCCTAAACTCGCTGTGCCGTAGTGGGCTGACGCAAATTCACTGAACGATCCCCCGATATTGTTATTCAATCCGGTCAGTGAATATCCGGCGTAGGCACGAACGTCTGGAGAAAGATTGTTGCGGCGACGATCGAGTTCCAATTGAGCCTGTGCAACTTGGAACTGTCGCACATGAATTTCTGGACGCTGCTCGGTCGCCAGAGCAATTCCCTGATCCAAGTCGGGTAACACCGGTTGCGAGATTGGCTTTCCCGTCATTTTGAGAGGGCGACGATCTGAAGGTGATACGCCCATCAGCGACAGCAGTTGATTGCGGGCAGCCCGAGCACGCTGCCGAGCCTGTGCAAGGTCTGCTTTAAGCGAATGCAGATGTTCCGTTGCCTGAGCCACCTGCACAATCCCTCCTTCACCGATCTCAAATCGAACCTTTTCCAGATGATGAGTTGTCTGGGCTTGTTCAACAAAGTCTTCGGCTGTCTGCAAATGCGATTCCGCCAGCCAGGCAGTCCAATAGGCACGCTGAACTTCTGACAACGTTTGATTCACCTCCACCTGGAATTCGGCAGCCGTCTGCTTCTGATTCGTTTCGGCGAGGTGGATGGCGGTCAAATTGGCCTGACGCGACGCACCGCGAAAAAGAGCCTGTTCGACGACAAGACTTCCTGCGCTTTGAAATGCTGGGTTATAAATCAAATATTGACCGACCGGCGAAGTGTAGTTGTAGTTGCTGCCTACCCCGATTCGGGCGAATGTCCCCGTCGAGAAACGCTGTTCAACCGACACCAAATTGGGATTGCCAGCGACCGGCCCAAAGGTCGTGAGCCCGTATTGACTTTGCCCACCTTTGACCGCTTGTAAAGCCGAAGCAACTTGCTGTGTCCCCTGCAAATATTGAAGATTTGCATTGAAGGACATGTCAAACTGAGACCTCTCAATTTCCGCCTGTTTGCCAACCTCTTCCGGCTGAGTCGCAACGACGCGCAAATGCAGGTTATTGGTGAGTGCCGAAGAAATCGCCTGACTGACGCTCAGTGACAAAACGCCATCTTTAACGACTGGGCTTTCGTCCGATTGTTCCGTAGGTAATGGAGTTAATTCAGGTGGTTCAGGAACGGGATTGTCACTCGCCGATGCTGGCGCAACCTGCGAATCACGCTTTGATTTTCCGGATTTCGAAGTGGTCTGTTCTCTCGTAATGGACTCGGAGTTCGAAGACTTTTTGTAATATGTCCATCGAGGTTTGGAGGTGATCTCGAGGGACTGGCATCCCTGGCAGGCGCATAAGATCAGCACTAACCCTAAAAGGGTCAGCCGCCAACGATCTTCAGCGCGATATTTCATCGTTCTTCAAACGATCTGTTGCACGAAAGGGGAAAATCTTGTCCAACACGGTGAGCGCCCTGCGGTTTTCCAAAATTGAAAACCGCCGACCCTCAAAACGTCAGATTCGCTTACTTCTTCACAATATATCCCCGCAGCGAAGTTGACTGCAGGTTTTTTCTGGCCGAGTTCCAATTCCCTTTGGAAATTCGCGGATCTCGGCTCGATCAGCGGCAATTGCTGCCGATTGCAATTCCTATAAAATTCACGGCGAGAACTGCGTCCGCAACCTAAAGCGAGAGGCGATCGAAAATCGGGGTGCCACGGTTTTGGAGTCTTCGACAAGGCCGTGTCTTCATGAATTGACTACGCCTCCGAAGAGCACGGGTTTACCGAAGACAATAAAACCGTGGCACCCATTTTGCCTGGGCGAAACGTCTTGTGACGATTGGACATTCACCGAAGTGGTTGTTACACAGAACGACCGTTTCCCGGCTTGAAATGATGTCGCACTGAGGCTGAAATGATAGACAAACGCCTGTTCGTAGGCATGGCGACGCTTTTCGCACTGACCATCACCATCTATTCACCCGCACTACGACTCGGGTTTGTTGAACTTGACGACAACATTTACGTTTCCCGTAATCCGTATGTTGAAGCCGGGTTAACGAAAGCAAGCATCGTCTATGCGCTGACCACATTTGATTCCGGCAATTGGATTCCGGTGACGTGGTTGTCTTACCTGATTGATGCGACTTGCTTCGGAATTCGACCCGCTGCATTTCATGCGACCAACGTGTTGCTGCATGCATTCAACGTTGTTCTGCTGTTCGCCTGGCTGACGCGGCAATCGAAATCCGTTTGGCGCAGTTTCGCTGTCGCAACTCTATTTGCCGTACATCCATTGCACGTCGAATCCGTTGCCTGGGTGGGCGAGCGAAAAGACGTTCTCAGCATGTTCTTTTTCCTTTGGATGCTGATCGCCTATCAAGCCTATTCCTGCCGACCAAATTATTGGCGGTTTGGAATAGTTATCACCGCTTTTGCGTTGGGACTGCTGTCGAAGTCGATGCTCGTCACCGCACCTGTCCTGTTGTGCCTGATCGACTTGTGGCCTGGATCAACGTGGGATTCGGACGAACCGCTTGCCATTTTGCCTAAACCAACGCGTCCTCGCTGGCTGCAGATCGGCGAAAAGATACCCCTGTTGCTGATGTCCATTACAATCGGATTGGTCACGATCAAGGCACAAGGCTCTGGACCAACAACGGCCTTTACATCGCTTAGCAGGATTCCCACTGGCTACCGTATTGGAAATGCGGTCACTGCTTACGCCTGGTACATTGCAAAAACCTTCGTACCGTTGGATTTGTGCGTGATGTACTCGCATCCAATGCTCAATCTCTCCTGGTCGTATGCGGGTCTTTCCGCCCTGCTACTGATCGGCATCGTCGTCTTCATTGGATTACGGTATCGCCAGCAACCATTTTTGATCTTTGGAGGGCTGTGGTTCCTGATCTCGCTTCTGCCCGTTATTGGTCTCCTGCAGGTTGGTACCCAGGCCTATGCCGACCGGTACAGTTACCTTCCGCAAATCGGACTCTTAATCGCCGTCGTCTGGCAAACCGAGCGTTGGCTTCAACTCTTATCCGTTCATCGGTTGACTGCGGTCTCATTTCTGTCAGCCGCCGTGATCGCTTTTTCCGTCATTACGATCCGACAGATCGGCTATTGGGAATCGACCGGAACGCTTTGGAACCGTGCGATCGTTGCTTCACCGGATAATTGGGAAGCTCATCGGCAGCTTGGAATGATTTGCTTGCAGCAACAACGATTCGACGAAGCAAATCGTCATTTACAGAGTGTCATCGAAATAAATCCCAATCTGCCTGATGTCTTAAGCAGCATGGGCTGGATTCATCAGCAGCGAGCCGAATTGTCAGAAGCACAAGTGCTGTATCAGAGAAGTCTGGCATTGAATCCAGGGAATGAATTTTCGATCCGCAATCTTGTTCTCGTGTTGAAACAACAGCGTAAAACAGCGGACGCCCTGCCGTATCTTCTGCTGTACACGCAACGACGGCCCAGCGACGTGAATATGTTGAACCAGCTTGGCCTGATTTACGCTCGCAGCGGTGATTTCGAACGAGCCAGAGTTCAGTTCACCCAGGCAAAGCAGGCTGCGCCGAATGACTTACCGACGCGAACCAATCTTGGCCTGGCACTTTCGGAACTTGGTAAGCTGGATGAAGCACGACTGAATCTGCAGATGGTTGTTGATGCACAGCCACAGGATGCGAATGCCCGAGTCAATCTCGGAATGGCTTTGGTAAGACTGGGCCGTAAGGACGAAGCACGCCAACAGTTTGAAACGGCAATTCAAATCAATCCGAATGACGAGGAGGCGAAAGCACAACTCGAATCGATCAATCAGCCAGGTTCCAAACAGACGCCGTGAATTTGCAAAGAACTCACCCCACCGCCCCTGCGGCGGTGGTTAACGGGCCTTTGCCCTAGGAATTTACCTGATATTGTGTGTCGCTGAATGATTGCTCGTGCTGGTGCAAAGGCCCGATTACCACCGACGCCGGGGCGGTGGGGTTTCATTTTCGTTCGAATACATACCCGAGGCGGCGCTCGAAGACGAGCTTGCCCCGGGCTGATATCTGTCAGCCAGTCAGGCTGAAAATTGCGATGACATCGATGTACGCTCAGAAATCCGCTACATCGTCCGGCCAATACAAAAACCCCTCGGCAGCATTCGCTACCGAAGGGTCAATTCAAGAAACGTGCTCTCGCAAAAGTTCGAGCTGTTCTTAACCAATCTTAGAAATCGCCAACAACGCCACCATCGGCGCGATCGCACAGCTTGCGGATCGTGTCGGTGTCAACGTTTTGCGAGATGAAGCGAACGGAACCATCGGCGAGCAGTGCATGACAGCCACCAATGTGAAGGCTGAATGGCTCGTCGTTTGGACCACAGTTGTTTTGTGTCCATGGGCAAGTGGCTGGTCCACCGGTGGGAGATGCGTTCTGGTTGATGATCCCTTGCGACGTACCGAGCGTAATCGCATAAGGT
>CAILLA010000190.1 GCA_903834925.1 uncultured Schlesneria sp. | reverse complement strand
GCTAGCAGCGTCGGCCACGTGGGCGACGCTGCTAGCGTCGGAATTGATCGGCTAAAAAGACAACCGAAAGGAATCCAGGATCGCGTGAAGTGTGTTCCGTTTCTGGTTACGATGATCCATTGTTCGTTTGAAACTCAATGACTTACCACTCCGTTCATCCCAAGTCGAGTCCCCGCTGCTTTGACTGGCATATGGTTCGTTCCACCTCAAACAAATAAGGACTCGTATGTTCCCGCTCAGGCTTTCTGTTGGACTCGCAGGGTTTCTGTTATTTGCCAATGTGTTTGAAGCACAAGCGGAAGACCAGCCTGCCAAAAGACGAATCCTTCTCGTGGCGGGTGAGACTGCGAAGATCGATGTCATGGGACATCATGACTACCTGGCGGGGTGTCGCTGTCTCGAAGTGCTTCTCGCACAAACTGAGGGGGTTGAGACGATACGCGTGAATGGCGGCTGGCCGGACGACTCGCATCAGTTTGATGGGGCCAGTTCAATCGTTTTCTATACCGATGGTGGTGGCAAGCAGGCATTCCTGAGTTCTCCCGACCGCATCGCCACGATGCAATCGCTTGTTGATGCGAAGGTTGGCCTGGTGATGATTCATCAGGCAGTCGACTTCCCGAACGAATTTGGGATACAAGGCAAAGCCTGGCTGGGCGGGGTTTATCTCCAGGGGAAATCGGGACGAGGTCATTGGGACAGTAAACATATCGACTTTCCAACGCATCCCATCACTCGCGGCGTGACCCCCTGGCAGATCAACGACGGCTGGCTGAATGAGCTTCAGTTCGTGGACAAGATGCAGGGGATTGCACCGCTTGTCTGGTCTGGCAAAGATTACGAAGAAGGTCGCCCGGAGCTGCAGACGCAAGTAGTTTCCTGGGCTTACGAGCGTCCTGACGGTGGACGCTCATTCAGTTTCACCGGACTCGATGCCCATTCGGCATGGGAACTGGCCGGCATGCGGCAGTTGATGATCAACGGAGTCCTCTGGTCAGCACGAGTCGACATTCCCGAACGCGGGGCACCGTGCCTGATCGAGAAAGCAGAATTGCAATTGATGCAGACTCCACGCGAACCAAAGCCGCCGGCCAAGCCAGCAGTGAAAAAGTCGTGAAAAATGAATGTCGACGTTGATCCGTCACTTTACGTTAATGAAGACGTCGAGTAGCTGTCCGACTAGGATCTTTCTTTCAACAATCAACGGCGTGTTAGGGTCGATGGAATAAATGATCTGCATGACTCTGGTATCGACGCGATCCGAGTTGGCTCCTGTCAGCGATGTTTTTGTGATGACTGCGGGTTCGATGCGAACATAAGTCATCGGAACTTCGCGCCGCTTTAAATCGCCTCGCAACATCGCGACTGCCGGCGCATTCAGCTTCAGACGTGAAATATCTTCTTCATCGATGCTTACGCGAACGTGAAATGGTTTGAGATTCCCCATCGTTATCAATGACTGCGTGGGTAACGTCGAAACAAATTCGCCTGGGCGCAGGTTGACTTGTAAAATCGTTCCTGTCACGGGTGCCCGAACCTCCAGCAGCGCGAGTGTTGTGCGTGTTTGTTCGAGCGATGCTTTGGCTTGATCGACGGCAGTACGAGCGATGACTTTGTCGGGTTCCCATGCCCCGGCTTTCAGTAAACTCAAGTTGGCTTTGGAGACTTCGACCAGGGCATTTCCGTTCTTGACTGCCTCTTCGGAAGCAAAGACTTCTTGCCGCGTAATGGCTTTCGTGAGCAACAACTTTGCGTCGCGGTCGCGAACGTCGGTCGCAGTCTCTAACGTGGCGAGCGCAGCCTGTAACTGTGCTTCTAATGCCGGAACTTCCTCGGGACGCGGCTGTTTTTCGAGCTTGCTCAATTGGGCTTCCGCCGCAGCCAGTGCCGCCTGCCGCAAGACCAGTTCCGCCGCTGCATTCCGTTGATCGAGTTCGAATAAAAGATCTCCCTCGTCAACTTCCTGACCGACATGCACAGCAACTTTGACGGCGATCCCCGGCAGTTGTGATCCAACGGAAATCATGGATTGGGTACTCGCGTCCGTCGACGGCTCGACAAATCCGATTCCCGCGACGATGTCTCCGAACGGATTCGTCGATGGAACAATCGGTGGTGACTTGAGCGGAATTCGAAGTTGAGACCGGATCGCATAGGAAGCGGCGAGGAGCAACATCACACCAGCCAGTGCGGGAAGGAGATATTTTCCGATGGAGCCAAATATTTTCATGGTTGTTCGCCGTCTTCCATCGGTATGTTCGGTTGAACTCGTTTGTCCTCTTTGACGCGGCCATCTTCCATCGCGATGATTCGATCCGCGAAACCGAACACGCGCGGATCGTGAGTCACCACGATGGTGACTCGATCAGGACTCAACGCCAGTTTTCGGATCAGGGTCATCACCGTATGTCCGGTTTTGGCGTCAACTGCGGAAGTCGGCTCGTCACACACCAATAACCGAGGTTTATTGATCAGTGCTCGAGCGATCGCGACCCGCTGTTGCTGACCACCAGACAGCTTGTTCGGTAGCGATGTGACTCGGTCCCCCATGCCGACAGCCGTCAGTTCGGCACATGCCCTTTCTACGGCGGTCGCTTTGGTGATTCCTCGAATGACAAGCGGAACGGCTACGTTTTCAGCAATCGTCAGCGCCGGCAATAAGTTAAATTGTTGAAAGACGAATCCGACATTTTGGGCGCGAAAATCTGCGCGAGCGTTCTTGCCAAGCTGATGTAAACATAAACCGAATTCTTCGATCGTTCCGCCAGTCGGATCAAGCGTTCCTGCAAGAATTGAGATGAAGGTCGATTTGCCGCAACCACTGGGGCCGACCAGTAGCGTCAATTCCCCTGGGTAAATATCGACGGTCAAGCCCCGCAACGCGTGGATGAGCGACTCGCCCTCGCCGTAATCTTTGATCACGTCGCGGCAGATAACAACTGGTTTCCGCAACGGATCGGTCATGACTGAAACACAATCGCGGGTTCGAGGATCACAACACGTCGAATACAAATCAAACTGGCCAGCATCACCATCAACACGACAGCTACGGCAGTAACGGCAAGTACTTGCCATGGAAGAAAGAACGGCAGAATTGGACGAAGTGTTTGCATCGTCACTCCGACCACGGTCGCGAATCCGATCCCCAGGCAATAGCCGATGATTCCCACGTTCAAAGCCTGAATAAAGACCATTCGAATAAGGACCGAGTCTCGCATCCCCATTGCTTTTAGGGTTCCCAGTTGTTTCAAGTTTTCAATGGTAAACAGGTAAAACGTCTGCCCGGCGATGGCGCAGCCAACAACGAATCCCAGTAGCACTGTCGTGCCGAAGCTCATCGGAATCCCAGTGTGCTCAAGGTAGTAAAAAATCGTTAACCAGCTGAACTGATCCTGAGTCAGTGCTTTCATACGGGTCTGCTTCTGGATTCGTTCGGCAACGACGACCGGCGATTCACCTGCAGCGCACTTTGCCAGCACGAAGGTCAGGCTTCGTCGATATTGGGGCGCGAACAGCCTGGCTTTGCTGAATCGCGTGAAGATGATTGGTTGAGTCGTAAACGTTAATGACGCCCGAAAGATGCCAACAACAGTCGCTCGGCAATCGTTCATTTCGAATGTTTTTCCCAGCGTCAGTGGTTCGTTCGGCCAAAGCTGGTGGAATCCCGCCTCGTCAATGATCACAGCGTCCGGAAATTGCAGGTCGCCAATCTTTCCCAGAAGCATTTGTTTTTCTTGAGGACCACCAACCAGTGTGGCGTCATCAATGCCGAACATAATCGCGCCCTGATAACGGTCTGTCGGCAATTGAATCTGTGCTGCACCTTTATAAAACGGCACCGCCCAGGCAACTCCCGGAACTCCACGCACTCGAAGATCAGATGTGTCGGCAATCGCCTTCAAATCGTCCATGTAACGAACATTGGGATTCATGACCCAGATTTCCGCGTCGTGAACGTCGCGTATCTGGCTTGTGGTACGCATCATCAGTCCGCAGAACATGGCGCTCTGCTCCGTAATCAGAACACACGAGAATGAAATGCCGAAGATGATCGCCAGGTATTTGCTGGGATCTCCGGTCAACATTTTCAAGGCGATCCAATACATGACGTCTGATTTCCACGCGGAGCGAGAACAAAACAAAAGCCGACGCGACGGAACACCTATGAGGTATTCCATCGCGTCGGCTTACTCACTAACAAGCGTCTCGGCCTGAGCCGAGCTGCTGTTCATTTAGTCATCCGTCGTCATCGCAAGGCGAGTATTGAACTAACCTGACGACTATTACCAAGCTACCACATTCGTTCAGAATAGCAATGAGCCCATTTCCAACGACGAGAGTCGAACCTACCCGGATGCGGCTGTTCGTTTTTGTAGTGGAGGCTTCCAGCCTCCTCGAATAATTCTGCTCAGCGGCTGGAAGCCGCTGCTACGGCTTGCGACAAATCTTCTCCCCTTGCTTTCCTGGTTAGGGCTCGTAGTATGGAGATGAATGGATGGCTAGTCAGTTTTCTGTCAGCCCTTCCGAATCGTTCGTGAAAAATTGTCGGATGACTGACTAAAGGGCAACCCGCAAGTTACGGGAGGCTCATTAGATGTAAGCCGGCGTGGTAGATCACTTCAGGGTGTTCCTCCACGCCGGCTTTTTTTGCGCTTCACCACGGATTCGGAGAATTCCACCTGATGTGCGACCAGAAACTGATGAAAGTCAAAGTTCGGCGATGCTAGCACGGACATATGTTACTCGTTTCGAAGGATGGCAGACTCAAGAAGGGATTTGTGGCAATTCATGACTCATGACCCGCATGTTTACGGAGCGATCAACAGCGAAGCAGGAATGCGGCGGGTCTTCACAGAGATCCGCCAGGGCGTCGCGATCGCTGAATCACGACCGGATCTGACAAAACTATACAGGCGGGCGGGCTATCTGATCACGCTGACCTATGCCCCATCCTGGCACGAGAAATTCGGCAGCGAAGAAGCAACCGTGTTACGCGGCGTTGGAGCGGACGAATTCCGCAAGACAGCCAGGGAGATCAACCATCGTTCGGTTCAGCTAGGTATTGAAGCGAACTATGACGAGACCTGGGGACACTATCGATGAAGATCATGTCACATTATGCATATTTGTTGTCAGGGAGCTTACTAATGGCGGTCTGCGTTGTTGGCGAGACACCTGTTTACGGTCAGAAGATTCAAGAGGTCCATACTGAGAGTGTCGATCTGGGGAAACGCCCAGTCACGGAAGCGACTCCCACCTTGGACCTGACATTGGTCGAACAGCAGATTTTCACTGGTACGAACAAATTTCGAACCCAAGAGAAGCGAACGACGTTGAACTCGAATCCGAAACTGGCTGTTGCTGCCAAAGCGTTCGCAGAGTACCTGGCGAGCACCGACAAATTCAGCCATACCGCCGATGGCAAGGAACCATGGGATAGGACTGCCAAGGCAGGATACGAACACTGTATCATCCTCGAAAACATCGCCTACGAATTCGATTCGGATGGTTTTACTGCCGAGGGGCTGGCGGACGATTGTGTGCAAGGCTGGAAGAACTCACCCGGTCACCGCAGAAACATGCTGGACGCCGATGTGCAGGACACTGGAATTGGCTTGGCGCGCAGCAGTCGCACGGGACGATACTATGCCGTTCAGGACTTTGGTCGTCCGAAATCTGCGATAATCACCTTCAAGGTATCCGATCGTCTGGACACACCGGTGAAATTTACGATTGACGGTCAGGCATCCGCCGCAAATCCCGGCGAAACGATCACATACGAGCGGAGTCGTCCTCCATTGCTACTTTTTACCTGGGACGAGAAAGCGATCGTCACGGAAGCTGAAAGAAAAAGATTTCGCCCCATCAATGGTGCCAGCTATATCGTTCGAATGAGGGAAGGGAACGTAATCACAATTGAAAGTCGATGATCGCATGGTCGGCAATACAAACTGCGGAAACGCGTCGTGCAGGCCGTGGAAGCGAAACAGGATGAGTGAATGTTAGAAGCAATCCGCTTTCTCTGTTTGTTACTGACACGCCTCATTGTTCCCCTCCGGTATACGATACATGTCCACGGCTGGGAGAAGATCCGCAGCCTTAAGGGGCCGGTGCTGCTGCTGCCCAACCATCCCGCATGGATCGACCCCGTTCTCATTCTCGCGACGTTTTACGGAACCTTTCGTCCAAGAACCGTGCTGTATGACGAGAATTTTCCTGGCTTCATCCGTTCGCTCCTCGTCAAAATGCTTCGGGGCGTGGCAATTCCGAATCTCTCACGGCCGAGTGAAGTGGCCCATCAGCGGACTGAAAATGCAATCTCCGAGGTGATCGCTGGTCTTCGCCGAGGCGAGAATTTTCTAATGTGGCCTTCGGGACGGGCTGAACGAGACGGTGTTGAACATTTAGGAGCAGTCAGTGCTCTGACCGAAATCCTTCGCGAGGTTCCTGAAGCGAGCGTTGTCCTGGTTCAGACACGCGGGGTTTGGGGGAGCATGTTCAGTTACGCTCGAACTGGCCAGATGCCGCACCTGGGACGATGTTTAGGGAATGGGGCGATGTTGCTGGCCAGTAATTTGTTTGTGTTGACGCCGCGCCGGCAGGTCACCATCACTGTCGAACGACTCGACCGCAAACAATTGCCCCCGCTCGAACGAGATCAGGTCAATCGCTGGTTCGAGAAATGGTACAACCCTGACGGACCAGAACTGCCAACTTATGTTCCCTACCATTTTCTTTTTGGACCGAAGAGCTACGCGTTTCCTGCTTCACCCAAATTGACGGGTGACGAGATTACGAAGGATGAAATTCGGCCGGAAACTGCAACGGCGATTGCCGAAATGCTCTCGGCAAAACTGAGTCGAGCCGTGGCGCCTGATGAACTAATACCAAATACCAAGCTGGAAGACCTTGGCCTGGATAGCTTGCAACGAATGGACCTGGTATTCGCCGTTGAGCAACGATTCAATGTAGCCAGTGACTCAACACCTGACTCAGTGGGTCAATTGATGGCTCTTGCCGAGGGACTCAGCAAGAAAGCGGTGAGGAAGGCACCGCCCGAATGGTTTCGACCTCCTTCACGAAAGGAACTGCCTCAGGTTTTTGGAGAGACGATCCCGGAAGCCTTCGTCACTCGGGCACTTTTAAACCTGAGCGACGTTGCTGCGGCCGATGACTTTTCGGGTGTAGTCACTTATCAACGCTTGCTCGTCAGTGCCCTGTTGATGTCGCGTCGTTTCTCGCGATTGTCGGAGTTGAACGTTGGCCTGATGCTCCCCGCGTCGGTCGCCAGCGACACAATGCTGTTTGGTCTATATCTTGCAAATAAGACGCCTGTATTGTTGAATTGGACAACCGGTCCTGCGAATCTTCGCCATTCCGTTGAGTTGACGGGCATCACCCACGTCATTAGCTCGCGGGCGTTACGAGACCGCCTGGGAACTGCTGCCGAGATGACGGGTGTCACGTTTCTGGATGTCGAAGATCTTCAGCGGCAAATTGGTTGGATGTCGAAGCTCTTCTGGTTGCTGCGAGTGCGCTTGATGCCGGGAACCGTGCGCCGACTTGTGCCGCGACAACAATCGGAAGATCGGGCCGTCATTCTGTTCACGTCAGGTTCCGAGAAGGCACCGAAGGGTGTACCACTCACGCATGCCAATGTGATGTCCAACTTGAGAATGATTCCATCCGTGCTGGATCTGACAAACCGGGATTCCTTCCTTGGCTTCTTGCCGATGTTCCATAGTTTCGGACTCACGGCAACAGGCCTCTTCCCACTTCTGTCTGGCGTACGCGTCGTCCATCACTCTGATCCAACTGATGTCGCGGCCCTTGCAAGAAAGATTGCCAGCTATTTGCCGACGGTGACGGTCGGCATGCCGACAATGATCGGCCGTCTTTTTGACCAGGCAACAGCAGGCGAGTTGGACTCGCTGAAATTGATCGTCGTCGGTGCTGAGGCTTGTCCGCCAGCACTGTACGAACAGGCGCGGACGATGGCTCCGAACGCCCTCATTCTGGAAGGATATGGCGTCACCGAATGTTCGCCATTGGTTGCGGGAAATCATCGAACGGCCTATCGGCCTGGCACCGTGGGCCAGCCATTGCCCGGCGTGGAAGTGTGTGTCATGGACCTGGAGACGAAAAACGTTTTACCAGCGGGGACGATGGGCATATTACTTGTTAACGGTCCAGGGGTCTTCCCTGGCTATCTCGGCGAAGAACAATCACCGTTCGAGTATCACAATGGAAAGCGGTGGTATGTCACGGGCGATCTCGTGGTGATCGACTCAGACGGATTCATTCATTTTCATGGCCGATTGAAGCGGTTCATCAAGGCGGGAGGAGAGATGATCTCGCTTCCAGCCTTGGAGGAACCTTTCACGCGTCGTTATCCGCCGGACAAGAACGGTCCGCACGTTGCGGTGGAAGGAATCGAGACAGCAAAAGGACGAAACATTGTTCTGTTCACAAACGAGGAGATCTCATTAACTGATGCCAACGCTTGTTTGATCCAATCTGGCTTCCGTGGTGTTATGCGTCTCGACGCAGTTCGACGGATCGACAAGATTCCACTTCTGGGGACCGGGAAGATTGACTATCGGCAACTGAAAGCACTGATTGGTGCCGAAGAAACAGTCGATCAAATTCACGCTTGAGCGGTAGTGCGAAACCGCCACCAACCTGTTGTAAAACAAACGTTGGAGTAGACCAACAGCACCCCGCAACATTTCGCAATTAACAGGGGATCGACGAGGGGTTGATTCAGCACCTCGTCAAAGGCCTTCAATGACCAGGCATGAGGCGTAAACAGGCTGATTGTTTTCATCATCTTCGGAAATAGTTCGCGTGGAAGGAAGCAGCCACTTAGTGCGCTCAACACCAAGATCAACGCTGTTCCATAAGAGGAAATCTGTTGATCCGTGCGGACCATTGTTGACAGCAAAAGGCCCAACGACGCCGCAGAGGCGGACGTGCAGAGGATAACCGGAATCAAATAGGCAGGTTCCGTGCCCCACGGCATTCCAAACAACACTTTTCCGCACAAGAACAGGAGCGAACATTGCACGATTGATGTCAAATAGAATGGGACAGTTTTCCCCACCAAGAGAGTCAGCGTACCAACAGGTGCCGTCAGCAGACGTCGTAAGGTTCCCTGATCGCGTTCAATCATGAACGACCTAGCCATGATGTTGATCAGAAAGAATGCGAACATGACTGTAAAACCAGGAACCACCCACTGAAAGACAATGCTCACCTTTGGCTTGGGTTTTGCCACTGCGGGCACAGAAGCAGTCGCAGATTTGGAAGCGTCTTCATCCTCCTGCGATTTCAGCCAACTGCGTGTGATTGGATTCTTCCTCGCGGCAATGGGTGCAATGAACTTCACGACGAGCGAATACAATGCTCCATCCAACAATTCGCCGACGAGACCTGCGTTAGGTTTGGCTTCAACATTTAAGTCGAGTGCGGCAAGGCTCGCCCCAGGTTCTTCGTCTTTCATGTTGAAAAGGTCGTGCATGCGGAACTCATCGACCAAATCCTCAAACTGAGGACCCACGATCAGAATGAGCGTCGCATCGCCATGCCGCAATACCGCGCGAGCGGCCTCTTTCGATGGAGATGAAGTGATGAGAAATTCTGGCCACTTCCGCAATTCAATAATCAGGTCCCGTGACGTTTCACTATCATTTTGATCGACGACAACGATTGAGACTCGCTCAAGTGTGTCGTCGTGTGTCAGGAATTGACCTGTCGACATTCCTATGATCGAGATCAGCAGCAGCGGGAGCACCAGCAAGAGAACGAGTGCTTGTTTATCTCGCATCAGCACGAATAAATCTTTGACGGTGATGTACCAGCCAGACATTTTTTGGCTCCTCAGTCTCTTGATTGTTTGCCGGTCAATTGAAGGAAGAGTCGTTCCAAACTCGACTGCTGAGTTTCTACGCTCAACACTCGAATCCCGAGTTCCGTCAATTTATTTAAGGTCCCGATTAAGCTCTTTCCGACGTCGGAAGCCATAGGAATCGTATCCCTCGGAACGGTTTTCCGACCGTTAAGGAATGGAATAGAGTCTATCTGATCGTGGGCAAGACGCGAGTTTCCAGAAACGATAACGACGGGTTCGTAGTTGCTTCCGATGCCGATGTGAGCGAGATTTCCGAGTTCGTTCGTAATCCCCGTTGTGCGATCGACGTATAAGTAAAGGTCCGACGAAACGCCGGCGAGCAAGTGGTGAATCTCATCATTTGCAATCACTTCTCCTTGATCGAGAATGACAACTCGTTGGCAGATGGACTGGGCTTCTTCCATATAGTGACTGGCGTAGATGACACAACCACCACCAGCCGTTTGCCGATGGATACAATCCACCAAATGTGAACGCGAAAGCGGATCGACGCCGAGCGTCGGCTCGTCGAGAATCAAAATCGCGGGCTTATGCATCAACGCAATTCCGAAATTGAGTCGCCGCTTCATTCCGCCGGAATAGGTATTGGCTGCTCGATGTGCGCTGTCAGCCAACCCAATTTGATCCAGTACCTCGTCGCAACGAGCCGTCAGTGTCTGTTTGCGAAGCCCATAAAGTCTGCCAAAAAACAACAAATTCGCGACAGCACTCAATTCTTCATAGATGGCGTATTCTTGTGGAACAATTCCAATCAATCGCCGCTGGTCAAGATTTCGGCCATTGAATTTCTGTCCTTCCAGGAAAACTTCGCCGCTGTCCGGAGCCAACAGCCCAGCCAACATCATCATGGTCGTGCTTTTCCCCGCTCCATTCGGACCTAGCAGCCCAAGAACCTCACCACTGCGGACGAGGAAACTGACGTCCTTGACAGCGAGTTGGCTTCCATAGCTCCGTTTCAGATGCCGGGCTTCTACCAGAATCTTTTGACTTGTTGCGGTAATCTGAGTCGCACCATCTTTCTGCGAAGACACCTGAGCTTGGTCATGCGAAGTCCAATCCGACGGAAGCCGGTTTGGTATGGTGGCCGTTTCTAATTCCATAACTTCCAAAGCTTTCTAAATCGCATATCGTCTTGGCGTCGTGCGTCAGACCGCCCAAACATCTGCCGGGAGGGCGAGACTCCTGCCGACCCGCGAAGCAGGTACACACATCGACTTAGCGGCTCGGCGTGGGCCTCGCCCTCCCATTGCGCTGTGGGCGAAGCTCGCGCTTTGTATTCCCTGAGAATTAATTGGACATTTCCTCAATACTCAACATCCTCGTTTCCCAGTACGTGGACCTTTTCCTGACGGCGAATATGACGCTCGGCATAGCTGAATTGGGCGGTGAGAAAGGTCTCGATAAGCTCCCACGCGAGTGCAGACCCGGTCACTTTTCCACCCAGACAACAGACATTCTCAACGGTAACAACCGTGTTTGTTCGGTTATTCCCGAATTGCTAAGAGTCGATCTCCATCGCGGTGCAGTATTCGCCACGTCGGGCCGCCTTGTTGCATCGGGCGCGTTGGAGCAGTGCGGATTGGGCCGCCGTCGCATTGGTGCCTTGTCCCAACCAGATTTCCAGTGCGGGCTGCTGGATTGCGCGGGAAAACGAAAACGCCAGCTCCCAGGGCATTCGCGACTTGAATCTCAAATTCATTGCATTAAGGCGAGCCGAGGCGAGTTCCCCAGATTGTCCTCCCGACAAGAATGCAATTCCTGGAACAGCGGCGGGGACTGCTCGCAACAGACAATTCACCGTTGCGTCTGCCACCTCGTCCACACTTTCTTGCGTTGGGCACATTAATCCAGGAAGCACCATATTGGGCTTCAGAATCATGCCCTGTAGATTCACGCTTTGGCGGTATAGCTGGTCAAACACTGTTCTCAGAACTTCCTCTGTGACGTCACAGCAACGCTGCAACGTGTGATCGCCATCCATCAACACTTCAGGCTCGATCACGGGAACCATTCCGCGTTCCTGGCACAATGCCGCATAGCGAGCCAGTGCCTGCGCATTTGCCTCGATACAGCCTCTACTGGGAAGACGATCATTTACGGCGATCACTGCTCGCCACTTGGAAAAGTGGGCACCCATTTGAGAGAACTCCCGCAGGCGGTCCCGCAAGCCGTCCAGTCCTTCTGTGACCATTTCTCCAGGATGACCCGCCATGTCCTTGGCACCTGTATCAACCTTGATACCCGTAATAATTCCCACCTCAGTGAGGGCTTGGACAAAGGGAGTTCCATCCTTTTTCGTCTGACGGATCGTTTCGTCGCAAAGAATCGCGCCACTGATGTATTCACCGAGACTTGGTGTGGTCACAATCAACTCTCGATAGTCGCGTCGCGCCTCAACGGTCTGTGGAATTCCCAATCTGGCGAACCGCTTATTGCAGGTCGGATTGCTCTCATCCATCGCCAACAAGCCCTTGTGGTCAGTGACCAGCATCCTCGCTGTACGATTAAGTTCTTCCGCATTCATTTCGAGTCGTTCCACGTCGAGTTGCGGATTTCCGGACAGTCTGCGCCCGGTTTGATCAAATATCTAAGAGAGTTGGGGGATTCCTTCTTCGATCCAGTTCATTGCATCTTCCGCCTTGCTGCTGTCGAAATACTGAAGTTTGGCGGTCGTGAACGGTCGACAGAAAACTGCCATCCCATGTTCCCAAGCCTTCTCGCCAACAATGCCGAGACGCTCGATATCACGGAAATGCTTCAGATCAAATTTCGTGTCTTCCCACACCCCCGCCATTTCCCAACCGTGGAAGTCGTGCATTTCGAAGAGAACGCGAATTTTCCCGAATTCTTTGATCAGCCGCTCCGTTTCCGGGACAAACTCTGCATAGTCCGCTTTGGAGATTTTTCCGGTTGCTTCAACGACGAGAATCTTTCCTTCGGCCAATTCGTTAAATTCTAGTGGCATATTGAATCTCCATTCTGAAAAGTAAAACACTCCGACTGTTCTGAGTTGAACATCAAACTCGAACCCCTAAAAACGTGATCTCATCCTCGGAGGAAAAGGCATCGCAAATAGAATCGAGAACCGCACTCATCTCTAACGGTTTCTGGAAACAACGTCCCACCGCTATCCCGGCGCGTTGTGAGAGGATTTCCGGTGATTCATCACCCGTGACAAACACTTCCGGGCGGACTTCCACATTGGAGTCCTCCCTCAAACGGGCCAAGACCCCATCGCTACCTCCCCAGAGAAGATCCATGTCTATCATCAACGAGTCAGGGCAACGCGCTCGACGCTTGGACCAGCAGTCCAGTCCATCGGCCGCGGTTTCAACAAGAAGCCCCGATCCGGCAAGCATGCGTTCGTAAGCCCCGCACAAATTGCTATCGGCCTCCGCAATCAACACGTCAGTTCTCATACCGACGATTGACACCTTTTTCATATCAAAGCCGTCCCTTTGAAGTTCGCGAACGGCTTCTTCGGCCTGTGTATTTGCTTTTTTAAAGGCAGCGATGGCGGAGTTTGTACTGAACATAATTTCGTTCCTCATTCGTTGAGAGTGGGTCTTACCGAAAGGTGGTAAACACTACGACCCGATGAAGATTACTGCCGTCGTTGGAAAACTCCGTTCGTTGATAGCTAGTTTCGAATTGCTAAAAAACGAAAAAAGCCGACGAGGCAAAACACCTTGAGGTATTTCATCGCGTCGGCTTACTTATTAACTAACTTCCCGGCACACGCCGGGCTGTTCTTAATTCAGTCTTCCGTTATCAATCAGAGGCCATCTTTAATTGCACGACCCCAGGATACTGCACTTTAGGGGAACGCGCGACTCGGAAATGATGTTTTAGAAACCCTGGCTCTCTGCGATGTTGTGAGTGTGAACAAAACACGTCACCGAGGGAGCCAAGGATG
>CAILLA010000189.1 GCA_903834925.1 uncultured Schlesneria sp. | reverse complement strand
AAGGCCACCTTCGCCTTGAAAGCCGCTGTGTGGTTCCGACGCGGACGTCTGCTCATATGCTCTCCTCATCCCAGCCATTTTAGGCTGCGGAAGAACAGAACTCCCACCTATGCCCCTGTCCAAATTTGCGCGACCGGCTCAGGCTTCTCCGCCACGCGGGATGCTGATTTGATAATCTCGGCTACGGCGGAATGGGAATCAGAAAGTCTCTTGAATCTTCAGCATGTTCAAGGGGAGATTACTGGGCCTGTTCTCTAC
This sequence comes from uncultured Schlesneria sp., assembly GCA_903834925.1. Classification (GTDB taxonomy): domain Bacteria; phylum Planctomycetota; class Planctomycetia; order Planctomycetales; family Planctomycetaceae; genus Schlesneria. Next base: position 3,093 of record CAILLA010000189.1, on the reverse strand, counting down.
ACTTGGACGGAGGCGCACGCCTGTGTTGGACATGCGGTCTTGCTCTTATCATCGAGCCCGTGCCTTCAGTGCGGTATGACACTGGGAGGCAAAGCGCGAGCCAACGTCACGGAATGGCCGGGAGGCAATGAAACGCGTCACGAGCCTGCCTGTGGCGCGATTTTTCAACCGTATGGTCCTGTCGAATTGCAAGCAGCTCTATCGTTATCCGCATCCTTGGCGTTAGATTCTCTGTTAGGGAAGGTTCATCGAACTATTCATCGGGTCTGGGCCGGCCCGCACGCGCTTTTGCTCGAGTCAGGAGGTAAGTGGTCTCCGACATGGTTAGATGGGCACCCCGAACGAGAGAGCGGCGGATTCCAAGAGGAGCTCGAATGGCGGAAGGACGAACTTTGCCCGATCTGCAGTGGAAGCGCTACTGGCGCACCCTTCGCTTCAGGATCGGAAACTCGGGACAGCGCCTCGTCCTCACACCAACCGTTCTCAACCATGTAGCAATGTACCAACAGATCGAGTCCTTCTCAGCGGAGGCAGGCGGACAATTATTTGCTCGCTTTAGCGATGCTGAGATTCGTATCGAACGCGCAACGGGACCTAGGATATCCGATCGTCGATCGCGTTACGGGTATGTGCCGGATCGTAGGCGTGAACAGGAAGAAATTGACGCGTTGCATGGACGCGGGCTGCACTTTATTGGCGATTGGCATACTCACCCAGAACCGCACCCTCGGCCATCCGCGTCTGACATTCGTAGTATCCGACAGGCGGTCAGAGATTCGAAGCATCATCTGAATGGCTTCATTTTGCTGATCGCGGGTACCGAACGATTTCCGGTTGGCTTGTTTGTATCGCTCTATTATGGTCAAGGCGAGGCGGAGATCGTTCTGGACTCCTAGAGTTGGAATCGAATCACACAAACACAAAACGGAGGAATGGATGACTTTGAACCGGCACAGAGACAAAGACGGAACGGAAGAGCGGAAACGCAATGACACGCTTGTGCGGACGTTAAGGAATGAATATGGAGAGGAGCTTGCACCTAAGTTCCGGTCGGATATGCAACTCGGAACTCTGAAAGCTCGTTTAGGACTTGAGAGCGATGCTACTCTCAACGACGTTTTGCGCCATTATGACCTTAAAAAATGATTCCTTAGGTCGACCGGAACTTTTCATCATACCGGCTGACTTATCGTGCCTAGACTTCTGTTCTATGGGGACGTCGGCCACGATAAATGCTAGTTTCGCAAACTATCGGTTGAGGTATTGCCCTTCCTATGGCAGAAAGCACCTTGGAAGCAAACAATCTGATTCCCTCCGCGACGGGGCCAGCCGGTCCGATCACGCGTGCGGCATTTTGTTCGCGTGGTTGCTATGCGAATGACAAGCATGGACTTTCGGGGGCTTGCACATGCAAGGGATGTCACGGCAATGCACATGGCCGCGGAAAGAAGTATGCGTTTGACAACGGCTATCTCAGGCACTCCCCACCTGGCTCCCGCAAGATACCACTTGACCAGGAATGGCTTTTCTTCGAGGAGTCTTTCAAGCAAATTGAGAACGCCGATCAACCTTAATAGAACAGCTGTCTTGGCAATAGAACAACCGGTTCGGGGACTGCACCCTCAATGTCGGCAGAAAGCCGCCCCAATTCAACTACGGTTACACTCTCAGACGGTCTGTATCCGTCGCGTGAGACTAAGTGCCCCATTTTTATCGAATCGTTGCCATGCTCTTGAAAAGCCCGCGTCGGCAGATTGCCGGCGCGGGCGTGCCCAGCTAATACTCGCTGGGCAGGTGAATGACGTTGTTGGCGAAGTAGAGCTTCACTTCGTCAAGGGGGAAGTCCGTGAACGGGATTTCCTGCGTGTAAACGGGGTTTCCATTGCCGTCATTACAGAACACGGTGGCGCTACGGTCGGAGTGAACCTTCAAGTTCCAGACCTGAAATTCCTCGCCGGAAACGCGGGCATCATGTTGCTGGGCGATTGCGATGATGTCGAGCAGCCAGTAGGCGCCGCCCTGGTCGGCAAGGAACTTTGCGCCGTCCGTGAAGAGTACTGAGCGATTTATGCCGTGGCGATACCAGTTTTCAGAGCCGGTGAATTGCCGGAGTTGCGATTCGGAGAGTGTAGCTGCGTTCGTCATGTTGTGCCTCTTTCGTTGAAGTGTCCCCCGCGGCGGGGGCGAAAGCAGGCACAATGCAGCCGTGACAAGCGTGGCAGTCATAGCTTTTTGGGGGGACCGCGACAAAGGAGTGGGGGAGCCAAAACAGCGTCATTGACGGCAAGCGACGGCGCTAAGGTGCCATAGCCCCGCCGCTCTTTGGGGACACTCGAAAGAGGTCAGTCTGCGCAGCTACACTCTTTCAAGCAGTCAGAGGCACGAACTGTGAATGAATTGTGTGCCCGCCAGATCAAGCAACAGTGACCTGTCCATTCATCAGTATGGGAAGCAGCCAGTCGCGGAGTTGCGCCAGTTTCTGATTCTCCTTTTCGAGCAAATCCTGACGCTGAAAGATCGGATTTACAGCTTTGGTGAACTGGTCAACGATGTCTGATTTTGGCAAAACAATCTTTACGGTTTTCAGAACCGATGCCGATATCTCCTGGAAGGTCGATCCCGACGCATATTGGATGATAGCCTTCAGTGAGCCTTTGACGGTGTAGTAGATAAACTCTGTTGAATACCCGTTATCCGGAATGAACGACTTGAATCCCTGATTGGTTGTCAGCTCATTTCGCGCAATAGCTAGGTACCCAATAGGAGCGCGCGAACTGAGCAATACAGTCCCAGAAGGGTACTTTCTCAATGAAGCACTTTTGAGGCCCATGTCAGAGACATCCTGGGCACCACGAGTGATAAACTTTTTCCCTTGGTTGTTTGACAGATCGTATGGCGTAATCCACGGAGTTCCGTCTGCGGTGAAATTCTCTTTATCCTGCGTTGATGGAGTGAGCCGGTCGCGCAAATTTGGACAGGGGCATAGGTGGGAGTTCTGTTCTTCCGCAGCCTAAAATGGCTGGGATGAGGAGAGCATATGAGCAGACGTCCGCGTCGGAACCACACAGCGGCTTTCAAGGCGAAGGTGGCCTT
>CAILLA010000188.1 GCA_903834925.1 uncultured Schlesneria sp. | reverse complement strand
TTGTTTTCAAATCAGAAAATTAAACAACGTATCTGTCCCGATGCGAAGGCAACGTTTCAATCGTTTTCGACGCATGCTCATCACGCGGAGCGATGATGGCTACTTTGGAAAGAAATCCTGAAACTCGAAGAAGTCCGATGCAGTGGCACAAAATCCCAACGTGTTAATCTTGACGACGCATTAATTCGTTTGACGCAGCGACCGTGGCAGTCCGAGCAAATAACGGGACCTTACCCCCGTTGCTCGTTCGATTTCGGAATGAATAACGGCCAATCCGACAACGCCGAAACCCAACGGAGTGACTAATGTGTTGGTAAACCTTAAAAATCGGGTTATGTGCCACAGGATCTTCAGACGGAAAATGAAGTGTCGCCGTTCTGCCAATAGTAATTGTGTTGCCCTTAACAGGGCGGACGTAACCAATCCCGCACACCCAGGGCGATCTGTTGCAGCTTTTCAGGCTGACGACCGCACATGCCCTTTTGACCGCTCGCCTACATCACGGTATTGGCTTTCCGTTGATCAGGGCCTCGGCTTCGCGGAACAGGATCGCTCTCCGGCCTGAAAGGCCATCACAAATCAGCCCAGCAGTTTCCAGTTAACTTCGGTAAGCCAATTCGATCGAACGGTTGCTTGTCTGGTTGCGTCCTTTTTGATCCTCGCACCGGAAATGCCGATAATCTCCACAGCACCATAAAAGTCGCTAATGTCTAATTGAAGCTCAGAATGTTTGGGTTCGGACGTTACGAAGCCATCCTCATCAAGCGGAGTAATCTTAAGCATGCCGGGTCGAGGACCCGCAATCACAACCTGCTTGAGCTTTACTCCCGAATCGATGTGAATTGCGTCGCCGCATTCAAGATTTGAAATGACGACGCGATCAAGCGTGACGTTTCCACAAATGAAGCACGTTCCACATGAGGTGGAACAATTCAAGAACTTACAGTTTTCGATACGAATTTCGCGATCCACCGAGCCCGTAATTTGTAAATGCTCGAACTGGATGTTCTCAAACGTGCGTTTCTTTAGAAGCAGGCATTGGGATTCATCGGTTTCAAATTCCAATTTCATGATGTTACAAAGAACTCCTATCCAAGCAGAAACGGCGACTGGTGCAGTTACCACGTCCATCATTACGGATCGGGATGAACGTCATAGTATTCTTCACAAGTATCCGGATGAGGGATGGTTATCTTGAATTCCTCAGCCAAGCGGAATTTGGCGATTACGTCTTGGACTTGCTTCGATGCAACGGCTACTGCACATCCTTCGAGAAACGTTTTCGCAATGACGTCCCTGTTCTCTTCAGCTTCCTCATACCTCGCCCGCATATGCAAGTCGAGGCCGGATGCAGACTGCCAGCGTCGGAATCCATCGACGACGATTGGCTCGAAAATACCACTGGCACCGGTGACGGGCGTGTCAGTTATTCACGACCAGAATGGCGGGGATGTTGATGTTCACACCCTTCACACTGATCGGGACTGTTGGCCAGTCACTCGATGGCGTCAGAACTTCGGTGCCGGCTTGGGTGACGATCACTGTGTCGCCCATCAGTACCGGGCCGACTGACGGGTGCCAGAAGATCGGGACGCCTGGGGACAATCGGAATTCGCTGTTTGGCATCAAGGGGACAGAACCGAATTCGTACTCGACGACATCGGCCTGATCGGCTCGTTGCCATTCCGAACCGGCACCCGTCTTTTCATAAATCCGGCGGACGCGGTTCCAGACTTCGAACAGTTCCCATTCGGGTTGCGAGAAGAACATTCCCGTCGCTGCAACTAAAGCTGCCTGTTCAAAGGCCACGATCAAGTCGTTGGGCGGTTCTCCGATCGAAACCGTTCTCGCCGCACCGACGCATAATCCGTGATAACGTCCGACGACCGAAATCGTGCAGTAACGCTGTACTGTCGATTGATCGTGGGTCCAATATCGAAACCGTCGGCCTCGCCCGTCGCCGAGAATTTGAATCCGCTCGGGGATCATTCCTCGTTTCAGCAGTCGATGAGAGACTTCGCCAGCGATTTCCGCTTCGGTTCGGCCCCGGGTAAACGCTCGTGCTGTTGCTTCAATTGCGTGGGCCAGCAACCGACCTGCTTCCCGCAGGTGCTCGATGTCAAAGTCATTCAGCGGCAGTCGCATCCCCAGCAAGCGCAGGCTGACGTCATCGGTTCCGTTGACCCCTGTGTCACTGGCCACGCGACGACCACGGCACAGATCAGCAACCATAACTGTGCGAGGCTCAAACCAGGGTCGTTCCTTCAACTGGAATCCGAGTCCTGCGACGTCCGATTCAAAAAACTGAGCAGTATCGGCGTTACTACAGGCAATCAGTCGGGCGTCTGGAGTGACAAACACGCAACCCGAATGTCCTGTCATTCCTCCACGCTGGTTCAGGCCGCCGGCTGTTAACCAGGCGAAGTTGGCTGGCTGTTGCAGTAACAACGCCGCGTAATTTTCTTGATCAAGAAACTCCCGAATCAAAGAATGCCGCCGATCAATCTCGGTCATTCGAACCATATCAAGCGTGGCAAACTCGCCGGATGAGAGCGGATCGGACAGGTCAACCGTGGAATGGGCCATGCGGGATCTCGCAATCGGTACGAAGTGGTTCCACCAACTTCCCAAGCAGAACAGCCTGGACTGAAGATTGGATTCGGGATCGAGCAACGTCGATGGTTTCGAACTTCAACCCAAACATCATACCATTGAGCCGGGTTCTGTTGCCTACTGTCTGCACCCGCAAAAAGACATTCTGTCAATAATTTGAGGAAAATGAGAATTCGGGAATATCGTTAGGGTCGTGATCTCACCCGAATGACGAGAATCGAGGTTTCAATCAAAAATGGCTCGTAATGAATCTGACCGTGAAGACATGATGGCCGAAGCGGTTTCATTGGTCCGGCGGATCGAATGTCGATCGGAATTGTTTTCAGAGCCCATCATCGCGGGATTCAATTTACAGGGCTGGATGTTCCTCTACATCGGAAGCGATCCGATGTATCGATTTGATGAACAAGGTAGATTACGCCGAGCGTTTGTGGATGGCCGGCTTTACCGGACGCAAGGTCAAACTCTGGCTGTGCTGGATCGCCAACGAACATTCGATGCTGGCGAACCTGTGGAAACAAATCTCGTGAGACAGGATTTGTCAGCCGGCGAATTAACAGCCTTTCGACTTCGAATGTACTCGCAACTGAACCTAGTGAGCGAATGTCTTCGCATTGGTGCCATCACACGTCAGTATCCTGCCGAGATGCATGGGATCACGGACGAGGTTGAAAGCCGAATACGACTGGTTCTCAGTACGTCAGAATTCCTCGCCCCGGCGATTGTGAGACGATAGGCGGTTGTCGCAATCGTTTAACTGCGCCTCGAAGAGAAGCGGGAGGGAGCGGCAGGTTTGCCGTTAACCGGGGCGTCATTTCTCGTTGGGGCATTGGCGTCAGATGGGCCTGGCAACGTTCGAAGAGATCGGCTGAACGCCCCGATCCGCCTGCGCCGCTGGCTGCGGGTTAAACTATGAAACTGTCGATTTCCATAAAAAAAACGGCATAACCGTGATCGGTTATGCCGTTGCAAATATGACAACATAAGACAAATGTCACGCTGCGCGACGCTGGCTTTTGTTTGCTCGCAGTTCTTTACAGGCGTCGCTCACGGCTGCGACAACTCGAACTTGATCGCTGGCTGGCAATTCGGGATAGCTTGGCAGTGCCAGGATGTCTCGTGAAGCGGCTTCTGATTCCGGGAACTGACCTGGTCGATAGCCCAGATGCTTGAAGCATTTTTGCAGATGCAGCGGCTTTGGATAATAGACGGCACAGCCGATTTTTTTCGACTTCAGATGCTGCATCAATTGATCGCGGTGTCCCTGACGGACGCGGATGCAGTACTGATTAAACACGTGACGCCGGTTCGGTTCGATTTTGGGAAGGACGATCGTGTCGAGGACCCCTTCCTGTCGGAACATTTCCGCGTATTGGTCGGCGTTCTTCTGGCGTGCTTCGGTCCAGGAATCGAGTTTCCTGAGCTTCACTCGCAGAACCGCAGCTTGTAGCGAGTCGAGTCGGCTGTTCATTCCGACTTCGATGTGTTCGTACTGGCCGATATCACCGTGAACTCGCAGACATTTCAATCGTTTGGCCAGTTCGGGATCGTCGGTGGTCATCATGCCACCATCGCCCGCTCCGCCAAGATTTTTCGTTGGAAAGAAGCTGAAGCAAGCGACCGATCCCAGCACACCGGTTCGTCGACCCTGGTATTCGGCTCCGATCGCCTGGCAGGCATCTTCAACAATTTCCAGGTCATACTTCTGGGCGATCCGCCACAGGTTTTCCATATCGCAGCATTGACCGAAGAGATGCACGGGCATAATCGCCTTGGTGCGGGGCGTAATCGCCTCTTCAACGGCGTTGGCATCGAGATTGAATGTCTCGGGGTCGATGTCAACAAAAACCGGTGTCGCCCCTGCCCGACAGATTGAACTCGCTGTCGCGAAGAATGAGAACGGCGTCGTGATGACTTCGTCACCTTCGCCAATTCCCAGAGCTTGCAGAGCAATGATCAGAGCGTCGGTTCCGGAGTTACAGCCGATCGCGTGACGTGCATCACAGTATTCGGCGATTTCGCGTTCCAGCTCGGATACTTCTTCGCCCAGAATAAACTTCTGCTCGGAGAAGACCTTTTCGACGGTGGCCATGATTTCTGCAGACATGGCGTTAAATTGAGGTACCAGATCGATAAACGGCACCGGTCGATCTTCGGTCGTGGCCATGGACAGGGTGTAAGTCATCTGCGATTCCTTTCGCATCCGTTGACATCGATTGACGATCAAAGTGGCGGACTCTAGGCCGGAAATCAATTGAGGTCAATAACGGAATTCGCATCCGAACGAAAGACCCTGCAACGTGGCTCCCGAGTAGTTTCGAAGCAGACCGAAATTGGATTGGTTCGCATTCAGGATATTGTAGTGGATATCGTTGTAGCTTCGATTCACCTGGCCAGCCCAAATGTAGTTGTAAGCGATGTAAGCCGAGAAGTTTTTCGTGATTGCCACGTTTGAATAGAACTTGGCATCAAACAACGGGGTGAAGGTCGTTCCCTTCTGAACGAGGCTTTGAGCCGGATCAGTCGGGCTGAGAATATTGCTGGTATCCAGTGTCGATTGCCAGGTATTCATACCGAGCATGATTTTTGGTTCGACCCCGAACAGGAATCGCGAGTGCATCGCTTCGGCCCGCAAACCGAGCTGAGGTCCAAAAATGTTATTCGTTGCAGTGGAGTTAATGTTTCTTGCAACGACAGAATTAATCGCAGGAGTCCCGCTTGAAAAATTGTATTGACCCCACTGATCAAGGCTATCTCGAAAGTTAAAGTAGCGAGCACCGAAAACAGGACGAAATTGAAACAGCGAATTCGGATCGGGACTGTCAGGGACATAGTTGGCTTCTGCTCCCCAAGCGAAATTTGTCAGAACGGCTTTGTAACTGACGTCATAGTTGAGGCCAGGCGACGTTGCCGTTAAGGCTTGTGGAACGCCGTTGACGAGTAAAGGTTGAGTAATGAACTGAGCTTCCTGAGCGTTGTTTCCAACGAGCGGGAACGTACCGAGGATGGCAGGGACGGCTGTGATCTCTTTCTGGATATAGCCGGTACCCACTCCGGGGGAAATATTCCCTTGGTAAACGTTTGCATTCACGTTTCCACCGTTGTAGGTGTCTGAAGCCGATTGCAGAACGAACGAACTGATTTCCACCGAACCCGTCGGAATCGGCATTCCAAACGTACCACGGAACCCGTTCAGGTTATTAATGGACATATTGTCCAAACCCGGAGTCGTTGCCACACCCTGAATCGTGTTCACGGTCCTGGCGAATTCCACACCACTGACCAGTTGCTGGGGGCCTGGAGAACCGTAGTTCGACAGCGGATTGAAGGCGTTCACCGCAGTCACATTACCGTTCAACGGTTGTGCACCGAGCAAAACGTGTCCTGGGGCGGACATGTTCCACAACAGATATTCGCTGCGAAACCAGGCGTGACGGAATGTATCCGTCAGGATCCGGCCGAGCGGACTGTCGTCGTAGGCAAAGCCCTGGTCGTCCGGCAGTTCTTCGTAGATCGTTGTGGGCTTTGGACCCGGTGGGCCTGCGGGTTTTCGCTGATAACCCAGCGGTATACCGTGATATTGGCCTGGGCTATCCGCTTCTTGAAACGCGTGGAACCCCGCAGGTTCGACTCCGTTTCCAGAAGGCGGTCCCATTCGGTCCTGAGCCTGAATTGGTAGACAAACCAATGCCGTCAGCATAGTAAGCAAACCAAATGGAATCCGTCCGGTCATGATGGTTCCCTGACAAGTGTAGCCCGACGGGTCTTCAGTGCGCTGAAATCCCTACCGTCAAGGACTCGACGCACCGACACTAACGGCTATACCAGCAGTATCGGTTGTAACGATTGCCGAACTTCTGGAAAAACTTTGCGGTTAAGTCAAATTGTGACGAAGATTCCGGTTTTGAGTCCCAAGAGGTCTGTAATCTTCAAGGATTTTGAACACGGGATTCCTCTTTCCAGAGAATTCCGAATCTGATAGAGACTCGTCTTGCTGATCTGGCAGAAACCGCCGGATGGTCTTTGGCCATCGCGAACCGCGTTTTTTGTCAAATTGGCGATTGAACCGCCAGGAGGCTGTGAGTGTTGTTGTGGTACGGGCTTAAGCCCACAAGTTGATGTGGCGCAAGGGCTAAAGCCCATGCTACGAGTTGCGCTCGCCAATTTCATTGACAAAAACGCACGATCGCAAGGCGGTGGTTTCGAGAGCATTGGGGGACATTTTGGGGAAGGGATTCCCATGTGGAATGGAATCTGGAAACTCACCGTCATGGTGGGTGTCATCGGGGTAGGGCTTTTCGCGGTTTATCAGGCGCAGCAGGGAATGAGCCGCGCAGTGACCTCAACATCTTCTGACGTTGAGAGTGACGAGAGTACAGAAACATCTGCCAGATCGAATGAATTCGATCGATCTGTTGGTTCGTCAGGTGACAGGTTGCCTGTTGTTTCAATTGATCGACCTGACGGTGGTCCACCACTTCCAAAAAGGCCGCGTCCGTCGACCTCACTAGACAAGAATCGGATTGAACTCGTCAGTAATTTTGAACCCGAGCAGTTGAACATCAAGACTGCCGTCGGGACGAAGAATAAGAATACGCAAATCCCCGATGCCATTCAGCGAGATCCGCGACTTCGGGGGCAAAGCTTCCGCGACGAGGTCACTGGGGCCGAAGAAGAGAATCCCAACTCCTTTAAGAGCGACCCGAAAGAACTTCCGGAAGACGAATTCTCGACGATTCCGATCGAAGAAGCGTCTACACGCCCCAAACAGCCCATTCAGCAAGTCAGCGGTATTTCCATTGAAGGCGAGAGCAAAACGCCGGAATCGGAGGAAGATCCATTCGGCGATGCGGTGATCCCAACGCCCGACAACGAGACACCTACAACGGCAGAGCCGCAAAAGACGCCACGAACGCTCGATTTTGGTGATGACGCAGATATACCGCGGTCGCAACGGGCCATGGCCAGGGAAAAGAAGCCTGAGACACCCGCTGAAGAGGAATTCAACCCATTTGAAGATGATGCCAAACCATCAAGATCACCGTTGTTAAAGCTTCCTGATTCCATTCCGACGGACCAAAGTATCCATGCGGATGTTCCAGAACCGAGCAACGAATCGATTCCAGTCGAACCGTCGACCTCAAGTGAAACAAACTCGTCTTTAACGAATCGAAGCGTGTCGACGGAACCTTCGCCGTTTTCCGCCGAAAGTGCTGCACCACCCAAGAATGTTCCATCAAGGAATCGCCCTGCACTGCCAACCGATCTGGATGGGGGATTGAGCGATGCTCCGCCTGCTCGTTCGTCAGCAGCGAAGAAACGTCGAACGGAGATCGATCAATCGACGACGATGGATCTGAGCGGCGACGGTGTCGTCGGCGATGAGTCGCAGAAAGGACTTCAACAACCGCGGCTGACAATCGAGAAAATCGCGCAGCAGCAGGCGGTCCTGGACCAGCCGCTGATCTACACGATCATTGTCAAAAACACGGGGTCTGTGATCGCGCATAACGTCGTGATTGAAGATCGTATTCCCAAAGGGTCAGAACTCCTTGGAACTTCGCCCCGAGCGGAGCTTGTGGGGAAACGACTGATCTGGAATGAACCCGCGCTGAAGCCGAACGAAGAAAAGAAGATTTCGATTAAAGTTGTTCCCAAGCAGGAAGGCCCGATCGGTAGTGTGGCCCGCGTCTATTTTGCCACAGAAGTGTCGGCCGAAATTCAGGTGGCCATTCCTCAATTGGAATTTACGGTGAAAGCACCGCCGGAAGTTCGTCTGGGACAAACGTTCGACCTGGTTTTCAATTTGAAAAATGTTGGCACAGTTGATGCCAGCAATATTTCCGTTCGAGACATCATTCCGGAACATTTGAAACATGAAGCGGGTACCGACATCGAATGTCCGATCGGCAAACTGGCTCCCAGTGAAGTGCGAGAGATTGTTTTGCCCGTCACAGCAATCGCGACGGGAAGTGGCAACAACCGAGCGGTACTGACGGCCGACAGCGGAATCAAAAAAGAACTTGAAAATACGATTCACGTCGTCGGTGAGCTGCTGGTCTTGACTCGAACGGGTCAGAATCGCGTCTACGTCGAACGACCAGCCGTATTTACGAATAGCGTCCGTAATGATGGAAACTTAAAGGTTGCCAACGTTCGTATTTCGGAAGTCGTGCCAGCGGGGATGGAATTTGAAACGGCATCGGATGGAGGCAAATACGATCCCAATCTGAAAGCCGTTGTTTGGACCCTGGGCCCCTTGGCACCGGGCGATGACAAAGCGGTCACAGTAAAGTACCTTCCGAAAGAGACCGGAACGCTGGGTGGGAAAATCACCGCGTCTGGAGCGATGGGAAGCACCGCTGCAGTCAACTCGACCGTCGATGTCGTCGGTCGACCAGAACTGCAAATGGAAACACTCAGTGCCACAGGTGTCGTGACGGTCGGTGACCGGGTCACATCGAAGTTGCAATTGAAAAACTCGGGAACCGCGCCTGCACGAAATGTCCAATTGAGTATTCGTCTACCTGCGGAGTTGCGCCTTGTCGAAGTTCGCGGACGGAAATTTCATCAGAAGGGTGACCGGGTCATCTTCGATTCCATCGATGAACTTGCCCCGCGAACCAATGTCGCCTTCGAATTGATCCTGGAACCGACTTCAGAAGCGGACGCCAGGATTCAACTCGAAATTTCTGCCGAACATCTGACCAAGCCGCATCGGCGTGACGAGACGATTCAAATCGTTCAAGACGCATTGAAGTAACTGGTTCCACCACCGTCTTCAACCATGTTTGAGTTCTTCAAATTCCTGGTCAGCTTTTTTTGGCGACTCGATCTCCGAAAGAAGGCTGGGTTGTATTTGCTATTTTTACTTTCCGCCACCGCACCGGGTAACCTAGCGTATTTCGGTTGGTACTCACTGTTACCATTCATTCTCACCGCATTTCTGCTTTTCAGCTCGCCCTGGCCAAAGCCGCCGCGGTGATGATTCTTTTACTAGCAAAAGAAACTGCGTCGGAGAAGACTCCAGAGAGGCTTTGCCTCAGACCAAAGTCGCCATCATCGCTCCGCGTGATGAGCATCGTTCGAGAACCTGCCAAATTCCAATCCGCATGTTCTCAAATCAGAAATTCAAACGGAATATCTGCCTGGCTGCGTCGGCAACGATTGAAACATTTTCGACGCATGCTCATCACGCGGAGCGATGATGGCTACTTTGGAAGAAATCCTGGGAATTGACTTAATGAGTCAACTTTCAAGCCTGAAGAAGTCCGACGCAGTGGCAGCTGCAATCGATTCCCGCTAGAAAAGATGCGTTGCGCCGTTGGTCTCCAGGGCTTAAGAATCATGCGGCAGAGTTTCGTTCTTTTTTTAATGGTCTGTCTGCCGATCTCAACCCTCAGGTCTGATGAGACGCACTCGCGGTACTTTGAGCAATTACGTCAGCGCGGTTTGTTTTCACTTGCCGAATCCGAAGCGATTTCGCGGCTGGAGAGAGCGGATCTTTCGGTTGCTGACAAATCCTACTTCGCAATCGAATTGTCGCGCACACTGACCGAACATGCCGGGTTTGTTTCGGACGAACAACGCGACGAACTTTGGCAACGAGCTCAAAAAGTGATTCAAGATCTGCTTGATCAAGATCGCCTGAATCCGAAAGCACTGCAATTAAATGCTCAAGTCGCATCCGTTCTCGTTTCCCAGGGAGACTGGTTACGTGCTGAACGAGAACTTCGACCCTACAACGAATCGCTGCTGAACCAGGCAAAAGCCGCGTCATCCAAAGCGATTGAGAAGTTACAGGCGATTGAGAAGAAACTCGCCGAACCGCCAATCGATGCTAAGAAAACCGGCCCTGGATCACCGTCCGGTCACGAATTGCGTGCTCTCTTGCATCAAGTTCGGTGGCAGCTGGCTCAGTCATCACGAAATCTTTCAGAGCTGGCACCGATCGGATCAGTCGAACGATCCACATACGCGACCAACGCCGAACAATCGCTACGGCGTTTGACCGGAGTCGCCGATGAACCGGTTCAATCGCTGGCGAAAGTTTTGCTGGTAACGTGTTCTCGACTGAAAGGCGAGATCCAGCGCGCGTCGGACATGTTGACCATCGTGGAAAAAAGTGATCCGAACCCGGTCGATGCAGTTTTCGACGCGATGGTCGCTGAACGCGTACGCGTCTTCCTGGAACTTCAGCGGCCGACAGAAGCAGTCCAGCTTCTGCTCAAGACTCGCAGCAAACGCCAACGATTAACGGGAGAAATGTGGTTATTGCAAACACGAGCATTAATCGCGTTACGCGAGATCACCCTGGAAAAACAACAGGAAACACTCGCAGAGAATTTGACTGAGCAAATCGTCACCGCAATCGAGCGATGCGAAGAACAGGTGGGGGGCTTCTGGAGTCGGCGTTGTCGACAACTTTGGGACAATGCGCAAACAACACGAAAATACGGCGCTGAACTTGATTCGATGATGCAAACGGCACGGACAGATTATGCGGCCGGACGGATCGAGTCGGCTCTTTCGCAATATGCCTTATCGGAGACAGCAGCCAAGAAGGGAGGCATGACGGATCTGGCGATGGAACTGGGGTTCACCCGAGCTTCGATCTTGCTCGATCAAAAACAGTTTGAAACGGCCGCATCTGATTTCTTCCGGCTGGCCGCTGAATATTCCCGGCAGGAACGCGCACCAAACGCGCATCTTCTGGGAGTTTATTCGCTCGGTCGGTTATTCGATGAGAAAAAGACGCAACAGCGGCGCGAGGCGTATACCGATGCGATTGATCGTCACTTGAAGGATTTTTCGGGTCAACCAACGGTCAATGAAGCCCGATTTCTCAAGGCGCAGCTGGAAGAACAACGACTCCAGGCGACGCAAGCGCTGCTAATTTATCTGCAAGTTGAAACGGGTCATGCACGAGCTGATGACGCGATGTCAGGAGCGGCACGATGCTACGAAACAATTTTGCAAAGATTGAACGAACGACATCTCCCCATTGCAGAGTTCCAGCGGGAAGCAATCGAACGATTGTCGGATTTTCTCTCAATTCATCGAGATTCAACGGAATCATGGACAGTCTCAACGGCTGAGATTGCGCTCAGGCTCGCCGCGATATTACTGATGGGACCATCGGAAATTTCCCCCATCGTCGATGCCGCCACTCCTCGCGTTACGGGACCTCAGGTGGGTATCTCATCGCGATGTCGACAGGCCGAACATTGGCTAACGCGCGTCTCGGCATTTGTCAGTCAGCATGGTTCCGACGTGTCGACTGCAAAGGCGATGAAGGCATTTCAACAGCGAACAACTCCGCTTCTGATCGTTGCGTTGACCGGCATGGGAAATACAGCGGATGCAGAGCGCCTGTTGAGTGAAAAATCGGTCTCACCCGTGCAAATGCTCGACATCGTAGAAAAGTTAAACTGGTTCGTTGCCGCAACAACGGACGAAGAACGAAATCGGATCACCGCTTTGCAGCGACTTGTGATTGAGCAACTCGATCGTCGTCGTGATGAATTGTCACAAGACCAGCACCAGTTGTTGGATCAATGCCTGATCCGCGTGTATGCAGCAACAGGCCAGATCGGAAAGACTCTCGAACTTGCGAAACGATTATCGGAAAAATCTGCAAAAGACGTCGACAAACAACGTGAGATCGCGCAGCTACTTTCCGGCCTGCAAAATACGGAAGCGGCCGCTTTGATGAAACAAAGCTGGCGTCGAGTGGAGTCCCTCACGAAACCCGGTTCACTGGAATGGCTGACCGCCAGAAAAGAAATTCTTCAAGCCTGCGTTCGTCTTGGCCAACTTGAAGAAGCTCGCAAATTAATCCAGGTGACCAAAGTCCTGTATCCCGAACTCGGTGGCGAACCGCTGAAAGCTCAATTTGAAGCGATCGAGCGAGATTTGAGGGTGAGAAAGTAGCGATCGTATTTGCGTTCGACCTGTGCCACTGCTTGACCGCCCTGGGTCAAGCAGTGCTCTTTGGGCTTCGGTAACTAGACAGACGAAGACACTGCTTCTCCGAAGCCTCCTAAGCAGTGGCACAGAATCCCTATTTTGAATTGGCGGTCGCTGTGGCTGGTTTCGGCGTTACGGTTGCGGGTTTTTCCGTCTCTGTTATCGTGTGAGGACAGGATGCTGGTTCTTACGAAATGCGGGAACGGAGTTGCCGCAGTTTACAGAAGGAAACGACGATGAGTTTAATGGCGGGAAAAAAAGGTCTGGTGTTTGGGATCGCCAACGATTACTCGATCGCGTGGGCGATTACCGAGCAATTGCATAAGGAAGGTGCCGAACTTGGTTTTACGCATCTGCCCGACCGAGACCCAGCCAGCCCGAAAATGGAACGTCGTGTCCGCAAGCTGGTTGAACCCATCGGCGCCAAGATGCTGGTCTCGTGCGATGTTCAGAAAGATGACGATCTGGACAAGACATTTGCCATGGCAAAAGAAACGTTTGGAACGATCGACTTCATCGTTCACTCGATCGCCTACGCTCCGATGGAAGACCTGAAAGGTCCTGTCTACGCGGTCAGTCGCGAAGGTTTCAAGACCTCGATGGATATCAGCGTCTTCAGCTTGATGGCCATCTGTAAGCGGGCTCAAGAATTGATGCCAAACGGTGGCAGTATCATTACGCTGTCGTACCTGGGGGGCGAAAAAGTGATCCCTGGTTACAACGTCATGGGGCTATGCAAAGCGGCTCTTGAATCATCCGTTGAGTATCTGGCTGCTGAGTTGGGTCAAAAGAAAATTCGCGTCAACGCATTGAGTGCCGGTCCGATCAGGACCCTCAGTTCATCCGCCGTCAGCGGCATTGATTTGATGCTCAACTTGTACGGTTCGATGTCGCCGCTTCGCCGGAATGTTGATGTCGAAGAAGTCGGCAAGTCTGGTCTGTATTTGCTGAGCGATCTTTCCAGTGGCGTGACCGGCGAAACGCATCATTGTGATAGTGGGTATCACGTCATGGGGGCTCCGCCACTCGACGTCAAACTCGGATAAGCGATCGGCGCGTCAATCCGGGACGCCTACGGGAACGGAGCTTCAAATCTCCTTGAGTCATCGCCGCGAGCGGAAATATCGTGTGTGGACGAATTAACCTGTGGATGTCGTCGGTCGACCTGGCCGAAGTGTTTGAGCTATTTCGCGAGCCGGAATGGCTTCTGCGGTACAACCTTTGTCCCATGCAGCAGATCCTGACCGTACGGATGCACCCCAAAGGGGTGCGTCTCGCGGAACCGGTGCAATGGGGGCTGGTTCCAAGCTGGTCGAAAAACCCGGTCAATGGACCACCCCTGAATAACGCCCGGTGTGAGACGATCACATCGAAACCCTCGTTCAGCGATTCCTTTCGAAAACGCCGATGCCTGATTCCGGCCAACGGGTTTTATGAGTGGAAGCGTTTAGACAATAAAACCAAGCAACCCTGGAATATCTTTCGCGCCGATGGTCAACCGCTGGCTATGGCGGGGATTTGGGACCACTGGCAGGCACCCGATGGAGATACGCTTGAGTCCTGTGCGGTGATCACGACCGAAGCCAACGAGTTCATGGCGAACATCCATGACCGAATGCCCGTGATTCTTGCAAAACCGGATTGGGATCATTGGTTGAATCCTGAAGTGACTGACCCACGCTTGTTAACAAAACTGCTTGTCCCATGCCCGAATGAATGGCTGAAGGGGAATCCTGTCAGTTCGCTGGTGAATAGTGTGAATCATGATTCTGTGGAGTGTATTCATCCGGTGAAAGAGAATCGCACTTTGTTTTGAGATCGTTCTGGTGGGACTTCGAAGACTTGTGCCTCCCTACGAAATGCGAAATCACAGGGGAATTGCAGAAACATTACCTACCTTGAGAGTCGGGACGTGGATATACTGATGCTGGCGTAAAGCCAGGCGAATCACTGCATTAGTTTGGTATTCGCTTTGATTCGGTCCTGCTCGGTTTATCGAGGGATTCGAGAATGATTCGTCAACAATCTCACCGTTCAACATTCCTGACGCTTGCAGGATGCGGTCTGTCGGTGTTTCTCGTGCTTGTCCTGTCGCGTGAATTATTGATTTTCGCCGAAGACAAAGCCGCTGCCGAGCCACCAGCTCCGGCACCTTCCGAGGCGGATAAGAAAATCCTGCAGGACTTTTTTCGCGGTCTGCTCGCTCCGAAAGGAAACCCCGGCCGCATTCCGCAGAAGAAACCGCTGCAGCCAACTCATCAGCCTGACAGCGACAAGCCCAACAAGGGACATGATGCGATTGACAGTCGGGCACCGCATGATGCCAAGATTGAGCAAATGCTTCAGGCGGCTGAACTGTCGGTGAAACAAAAAAATTGGAAATTGGCAATCGAGCTGTTCCAGCGGCTGCTCGATCAACCAGAAGATTCGTTGCATCAATCGGCCAGCGGACCCTGGCAATCGGTTCGGCGAACGGCCAATCACATGCTTGGTCTGCTTCCTGAAGAAACACTGGTTGAGTATCGGTCGCAATATGGTGGATTGGCTCAGCAACAGCTGGCTACCGCTCGTCGAAGCGGCCAAACGTCGGAATTTGTCAACGTGGCAACCCGATTCTTCCATACCCCAGCCGGGTACGAAGCCGCAAACTATCTGGGGATGCTGCACTTTGATCGATCCGAATTTGGATTGGCGGCGAGGTGGTTTGAAGAACTCGCCGCATCACCTGCCCCGATTGCAAAAAGTGATTCCTGGCGATTGCAGGCAGCACTTTCGTTTGCTCGATCAGGTGATCCCAAAGCAGCTAGTGCCATCCTCAGTCGACTTTCAAAAGGCTCAGATACGCTCGTGGGTGTCGGAACTGGGTCTGTGAAAGCCTCGGAATGGCTGAGCAAGGTTCAGGTCAAAGGGTCTTCACACACGGTCGCTTTGGCGGATTGGACCCAGCTTTACGGGACAGCATCTCGCGTCGGAACCGCAATTGGCGGCGATCCGCTGCTTTCGTCAGATTGGTCCTTGCCGCTCACATCAAGTCGCATCGTTCGCGATTCACTCAAGTGGCTCGTTCAGGATTTGCAGGATCAACATCGGTCACTGATTCTCGCTTCGGTGCCACTTGTCATCGACGGCAAGGTGATTTATCGCGATCTGCGTGGGATTCGCAGTGTTGAAATCGAACGTGGCCACCCGATCTGGGAGAGCGTGGAAGGGGTATCACCCGAAAGGATTCTTGGCGGACTTCCCCCTCAGCAGGTTGACGCGCAAGACGGCTGGCGATTTCGTGCAAACCCGTTTCAACACGTCGGTGAATACCAGGGAGCGTCGGCGGAATTCAGCCCGCTCACCAGCCTCTTGTTTCGGGACGGCGTTTACGGGCTGATCAGCAGCGACGGTAAGCAACTGTTCGTGATCGAAGATCACGGAATTCTCTCGCGAAATCAGCCTGGCCAACAAATGGGATGGGACGGAAATAACGATTCACATGATCCATTTGGACTTCCCTGGAAAACGAACCGGCTCGTCTCATACGACCTGCAAACGGGACGAACGTTGTGGAGCCTGGGTGGCGGCGAATCTCGCGAATCCTTCGATCTTGCCCTTGCCGGATCATATTTTTACGGAACACCTGCGGTGGATGGCGACGAATTATTTGTCGTTGCCGGAAAAGGTGACGATATCAAGCTTTGGTCACTTGATCGAAGAACCGGCGTCCCACGTTGGTCGCAATTGATTGCCTATGCCGATACGAAAATCGATCTGGATATCGCCCGACGATGGATTACGTCGCAGGTCGCGGTGGGAGATGGAATCATCATCTGTCCAACAACGGTTGGCTGGCTGGTTGCGATCGACCGCATGCGTCAGTCGGTATTATGGGCTCATCGTTACTCACCGAATTCCGGTGGTGATCAGGCCGATCCTGAAAATGGTTCGCAGTTTCTAAGACCGCGTGAGCTGAACGATCTATGGTCTCCTTCAGCACCGGTGATCGTGGGAAACTACGTTGTCTACACGCCCCAGGAACATCCGGTTCTTGTCTGTTTGAGTGCGGTTGATGGACGTCGGATCTGGGAACATCCGAAAGAACAAGGGCTTTATCTGGCCGGGGTATTCGATCAGAAGGTCCTGATCGTTGGTGAAACGGATGTGACCGCATTTAACCTGACCGATGGTCTGACCGTCTGGTCGGCTCCGTTAGATGAAGGGATTCGCCCATCCGGTCGCGGGGTTGTTGTGGACGATCGTTTGTATCTCCCCTTAAGTAATGGTGAATTGCGCACGATTGACCTGGCAACGGGAAAGCGGTTATCGCAAACATTTGTCGCGCCGCAACAACCGTCGCTTGGCAATCTGGCCATGCATCGCGGAAAACTGGTTTCACTCAGTCCAGCAGGATTGACAGTTTTTGGACAACGCGAAGCATTGCTCGCTGAGATTCAGAGACAACTGACAGCCAATCCTGACGATGCCTGGGCTCTGTTACGATCAAGCGAGATTCAACTTCTGAACCATGAATATTCAGACGCACTTCCAATTTTGCGGCGGATTGCCACCGATCGCCTGTCGCCGGAAGAACGAACGCGACGCCATGCGGCACTGGTCGAATGCCTGTCGACCATCATTCACGACGACGTACTTCACCGCAACGACGAACTGGATGAGTTGCGAAAACTCGCGGAAACACCGGCAGAGAAACTGCTCTATTGGGAATTGTCTGCTGAAAAACTGTTGTGCGAACAAAAACCAGTCGAAGCGTTCGATGTCATCTGTAAACTGGCTGAGGAATCTGGCGGAACCGAAATCACACGATCTGACGATCGTCGCATCACCGCAAAGCGAACCGTCTGGTTAAGCGGCCGAATGTTGGATCTTTGGTTGGCGACGCCGGAGGCTGAACGCAAAATCATTGACGATCGAATTGCACAGATCACTTCAGAAGCGGCACAACGTAGCTTCCAAGACTGTCAACGAATTGTCACTTTGTTTTCGTTCCATCCGACGGCGATCAGTTCGCGGCAACGACTGGTGGAGTGGCTGACGGAGGCCAAAGATTTCGCCGGTGCTCGAATCGTTCTGCAGCAACTGGTCGAAGATTCCAATCGAACCGTCGCGTCACAAGCGATCGACCGATTGGCCAGACTCATGATTCAATGCCACCAACTCGCCGATGCAGTTTATTACTATCGATTATTGGGATCAAAGTACCCAGACGTAATCGTTCGCGATGGGCTGACGGGTGCCATGCTGGTCGAGTCTGCTCATCTGAATAAAGAACTCGATTTTGAACCGCGAATGCACGGTGTGACATGGCCAGAGGCTCCACTACGACCAGTTCAATCGGTCGTGAATTATCAGCCACCGCCACAAAACATGTCGCCCGAGACACCTTTGCCGTTCTTTGATCGGCTCAGTATTGACGCGTATCAGAACGAGCAACGTCTGGCCGTGGAATCGTCCTCGACAGGAGCGGTCGAGTGGATGGTCCCACTTCGTGCCGCTGTTCGTGGTTTAGACGAAGGTCAGATGATTTGCCGACAGATTGGGCATCAGTTGTTCTTCGTCAATCGTGGAATTCTACACGCGATCTCACCGGTCGAAAAACGAATCCTCTGGACCAAGTCCCTTGGCGATCACAGCGACGGCATCGCATCGGGACGTCACTCGAATCGCCATCCTGTCATCTCGATGACGACACCAACTCCGAACGATGGAACCCAGTCACTGTTCTTACAAAGGGCACACTCAACGGGTAGCCTCGCCGTTGTTCAACCAAACTATCTTTGTGTCTATGGCCGTCGAGCTCTTTCGATTCTCGATCCACGGACGGGAGACGAGTTATGGGAAATGGAAGGACTTCCGATGAATGCCGTCGTCGTAGGAACTCGCGACACACTGTTTATCGTGATCCCCGGTAAGAATGAACCCTTGGTCTTTCGGGCAATTGACGGCAAGCCGCTCGCAATTCCTTCTGCCGCAACAACACTGAACAACGCGATCATGGCGCACGGTTCATCCCTTTTATTGTTTGAGTTTGCCGGCTCAAATCCATTGCGTGCCATTGGAATCGGCCGGAGAAGGGTCCTCCTTAGACTGCATGACCCGGTCACTGATTCGACCAGTTGGAAACTCGAATTCCCACCCGGAACCGCCGTCTCTCCGTTGGGTGAAGACGAAGTTGTTGCTCTTCTTGCGGACGGCCAGGTGCAACGGATCAATGTCGCAACCGGCCAAATGACTTCGCTCGAATCCATTACTGGAAAGACATTAGACAGACGTCAGGAAAAGTATCTGCTTGCTGACGACGATCGGATTTACCTGATCGTTAATTCGCAGGATAGCGGGCTTCAAACTTACGGTGAAAACCTCGCGTCGATTCGGATGAACGGAACCATCTATTGCTGGAACCGGACGGGTCGTCAATTTGCCTGGCCACCGGTTGAGTTGAAACATCAGAACCTGGTCGTTGATCGGTTCTCGACGATACCTGTGTTGCTGTGCGTATCAAGATCCTGGAAACCACGTGGTCGGGTGAATCTCGGAATCGGGACCTTAAACATCGCTGCGGTGCATAAGCAAACCGGTAAGATACTGATCAATGCCGAGATTCCGTCAGCCTACAGCGGATTTCAAGCGGTCGGTCTTAACCCGGACGAACCGTCAATCGATCTCAAGTCGTACAACATGCGAATGCGATTGGTACCCGCCAACGGCCCGGTCGCAGCCGCTTCCGACAACGCCAAACCGGCTGTTCAAGCGAACTGAACCGGTACGGTTTGTTAAGCGGTACGTAGCGGCGGCTTCCAGCCGCCGTGGTATTTGCAACGTCGAATGTTGGCGGCTGGAAGCCGCCGCTACTTGAAAACGTCATTCAAAACGCAGGATCGAAAATGACTGTGGAGGGAAAACATAGGTCGTCCCCGCTGCGTCAAATTGTGGGTACCAGACTCGATCCATGGGCACGATCCGATCGGGATCGGTTTCGAGATTCCTTTCGTCAAGATGACCTGCGATCTGCGAGATCTTCACGACTTTGCCCGCCAGCTCAAATCCCGTGATAGTCAGGCGAGACGAAATCGGTCGGTTTTCGGAATTGACGACCTGAAGGACCAGCACCTTTCCGTCATCGCTGATGCGGGAGGTGACATCGAGTGCGTCATTCGGACTTTGACATTCTGTAGCAACGCATCGGGGGAATCTATTCTTCGAAATCATTCGTGTGACGTGGGCCGACGATTGTGGCCAGACATGTGAGGGTGACAGAAACACCAGACCCTGATCCCAGCCATTGTCATTCTGCCCGTCGGGTTGAAGACAATTTGCCGCACAAACGATCGGAACTCTGTCACCGAACCGTTGCAATCGATTCACGGTTCGAGCATGTGCCAGGCCGCGTCGCCACAGGTGATTGTTCGAATTCTCTTCGAACACACAGACACGAAAATCGGCTCCAGGGCTCAACTTACCAAGCCAGTCGATGAGACCACTGAGAACTTCAATCTGGGGATCGGCATCGCGCAATCCATCGTTCCAGATATGCACATCAAACCAGACGGGCTTTCCGTGCTGATGTGCGAAATCGAGAATCTTTTTATGAGCAGCCAGGCTCTTGATACTGGGTGCACCGGGAAAGTCGTAGGGATCCTGAATCGGCTGGCCGTACGCAAAGTCACCGACGATCGGAATGATGTTCGGGTCGCGACTCCAGATCGCTTCGACGAGCGGCTTGAATTTCTCCCAGTAAACATCATTGACCGCTTCTTCATTTCCCAGCTGGATGTATTTCAATCCGAAAGGGGCGGGATGCCCGTCGGCAACACGGCGACGGCCCCATTCGCTATCAGCGGGTCCGTTGATGTACTCCACAAAATCTGCCATGTCCTGAGGAGTCTCGTCCATATTGAGATCCGGAATGCCCAGGAACCCGGCCGCCTCGCAGAAGCTGATGAAATCGATGATCCCCCATCCGTTGGTCGAATGCGGATACCACGTCCCCTTGTATGGCTGGCGCCGGTCTCGCGGGCCGATCATTTGCTTCCAGCGATATTCCGGGCAGGTCACCATCGAACCCCCATAGCGCAACACTGTCAGTCCCTGAGCCATCAGTGCCTCACTGACATCTTTTCGGACGGGCAATCCTTTGAATCGACCCCATGCACCCGGTTGTACAGAAACATACCCAAGGATGACGGAACCTGGTTGTTTTAGTGACACAATCAGATTGCCTCGAGAATCGGCTTCGGTCGGCGTCAGCGTCAATTCAAGACGTTGCCAATCCCCTTCTTTCATGGTCGCCTGAGCTTCAGCCAATATACGTCGTTCGGAACGACCTTCGAATGCCACGCCGATTTTTGCGGCGCGGTCTGTTTTCGCCCAGACAATCACTTCGTACGGCTTACCCGCGACAAAGTTCATGCCCCATCGATTGAGGCCACGATTTTCCACACCGATCTCACCGTCGCCGGATTTCAAGGTGATCCGCTGACTCTGTTGCCCGACAAACCCTGTTTTTTCCAACGCGATTTCACCCTGACAATTTCCACGCCTGATGGCTTGCCACTTTCCGCTGACGGCGTCGACCGCGGTTGGCGAATCTTTAAATGGGATCTGTTCAATACGGTCACCGGTTGTGACACGCAGGTTGCGGAAACTGGCTTCGCGCCGCCACGTCCGCAATCCGACTTGCCCCTCAAGCAGGGGATGTTGATTGTCCTCGTATTGAAGTTGGACCTGACCGTTGACGGTGACCGTAATCGACCGACCCTTGAATTGAACCTTCAGCGGAATCCATTCATTGATGGGAACCGGGCAAGGGACGGTTGTGATCGGTTCCCAGTTCTGACGATGTCGACCAAGCAGCAGCGTACCGTTCTCGGGGTACAAAGCGATTTCGTATCCCGTGAAGTGATCGGCACCAACAGCAGGTCGATCGACCCTCAGGATCAAACCGGCATTGCCAGACGTTTTGTCGGGAAACAGCATCTCGACCGAGGCTTCTCCATCAGACAATTTCGCCTGTTGATGAATCAGCTTCGGGCCATCACCCGCCGCCGCAGCGACCTCACCATTGTGGACTCGCCAGGCTCCTCCGTAGGCGGAAAAACCAGGCGGACCTTCGGTGATCGGTGGTTCCTGAAAGCTTTCGCCAAACACCATCTGGCTGTATAGCCCGCCGTAGATCTCGTGATTAACGTCTTCAATACACGCCCCTGTCGTGAAGGGAGAAATTCTGGCAATGGTCCGATCGGCATGGACCTGAATTACCGCGTCGGGCTCGGCAGCGATCACATCGCTCACGAAAAACAAAAGGATCGTTCCAACAATTCCTACCCGTGACATCTGTGTCGTCCTTATCAGACAATTCAATTTCAGATCACTTTGCGACTGCAACGCTCATAATGGATTCGTCTGTCCATTCACTCGCCACACGAACTTCGCGCAGCACGCCTCCGGACATCACTCCGATTCGATCGCAGACCGCCAGCAGTTCTGTCAGATATGAACTAACGAAAATGATGGCTTTGCCATCCGCCGCGAGTTCGCCCATCAATCGATAAATCTCGGATTTTGTTCCGACGTCGATTCCACGTGTCGGTTCGTCGAGTAACAGCACATCCGCCTGCTGGTGCAGGACACGAGCGATGGCAACTTTCTGCTGGTTCCCCCCAGAAAGCTCGCCAATGAACTGTTCGGGCGAACGAGCCTTGACCTGCAACCGCTTCATCCAGTGAAGAACTTCGTTCCGCCGTTTGCCGAGCATCAATACACCTGATCGGGTGTTGGGCTGTAAGCGACTGTAGGTCAGATTGTCGGCGATTGATCGCGTTTGCGCCAGCCCTTCCGTCTTGCGGTCTTCAGAAACGAGACCCAGTCCCGCACGAATCCTGGATCGTGTGTTGTGATCGATCGCAACGCCCGCGACTTTGACTTCTCCGCTGCGCACAGGGTCGAGCGAGAAAAGGGAGCGTAACAATTCGGTGCGGCCTGCCCCGATCAATCCAGCCAGGCCGAAGATCTCACCCCGCTTCAGTTCCAGCGAGACACCGTTTGGACTCCGTTCGCCACTCAGATTCGTGATCGAAAGCAGAGTCTCGCCAGGCGTATGCGATACTGTTGGAAACAATTCGGATACACCACGTCCGACCATCAATGAAACAATTTCGGGATCGGTCGTTCCTGCCAGATCACCAGACCCGACAGAATAACCGTCCCGCAGAACGGCATAACAATCACAGACCTGACGAATCTCTTCCAGAAAATGGCTGATGTAAACGATTCCATAGCCCGCATCGCGCAGTTTACGAATGACAGCAAAAAGGTGTTCGACATCCTGCGCCGTTAACGAACTGGTCGGTTCATCGAACACAAGGACTTTCGACTCCGACACCAGTGCGCGGGCGATTTCCACCAGTTGGCGCATGGCAATCGACAGGTCCCGCACTGGTGTTTCGGGCCGCAGATGGGGATGACCAAGCATGTCCAGCGCCCGGCGAACCTTGTTCCGCTGCGTTCGCCGATCCCGCAGGCCGAACCAACGAGGCTCTTGCCCGAGCATGATGTTGTCTTCCACCGACAAATCAGGCGCGAGATTCAATTCCTGGTAGATCATCCCGACACCCGCCAGTCGGGCATCGTGCGGACCTTGGGGAGCGTATGTCTTGCCCGATAATTGCATGCTTCCGGAGTCGGGTGAGTGTGCACCACTCAGCACTTTCATCAACGTACTTTTGCCCGCACCGTTTTCGCCAATCAGAGCCAGCACATGCCCAGCACCCACGGTCAGCGAAACCTCATTGAGGGCCTGGGTCGCCCCAAACCGCTTTGAGATCTTCGTCATCGTTAACAAAGCGCCAGTCGTCATCTCGCAATATCTTCATCAAAAACACACATTTCATTCGCCTGATATTCTTAATGCTTCGTATCGTACAATGAAAACTGCAAAAGAGCTGTGGCTCGACAATCGTTGTTGTCGAGTTTTTTGGTAATCACGGGAACATTGTTGCATGGCTTCAACTCGATTGACACTCCGATGGTTCGCGAGTTTTTTGGTTTTCGCAGTGGCTGGGTCATCGAGTTCGGCTCAGGATATTGCCCTCATCGGTAAAACCACCATCTCGGCGACGGCAACAGACTTGTCGGGAGAATCCGACAAGCAAGAGAACGGCACTCCTCAGAATCGACTCGGCGGACATGGTTCCGCGATCGCATGGTTGGGAAAAGGAAATCGATACGTCATGCTCCCCGATCGCGGGCCTGATGACGGAGCGACCTCATATCGCTGCCGCATTCAAATTGTCGAAATTGTGGTTAATCCTCGTTCGAAAACCCCTGTCACCACGAAATTGCTGGAAACACACCTGTTGACGACTGCGACAGGAGAAAACTTCCTCGGACGGCAGACTCAATTCGACAAAGCTCATCCCGAGAAAAGCCTGCGTCTTGATCCCGAAGGGATCCGAGTAACCAGGAACGGAACTTTCCTGATTTCAGACGAGTATGGCCCGACAGTCCGGGAGTTCACCGCCAAAGGCAAACAGCTAAGAGTGCTCACCACCCCAGCGCGCTATCTGATCAAATCACCCGGTGGAACTCCTGAAGAGGAACTCCCTCCCAATAACACGTCAGGTCGGCAAAATAATCGCGGCTGGGAAGGAGCTGCACTCAGCGACGACGGGCAGAAACTTTTTACCATTGCACAGAGTCCCCTGATTCAAGATGGAGGTCTCGACGATCAGAATGTGCGGGTTGGGACAAATGTTCGAATTTGGGAACTTGATCTGAAGAACGGGGAATCTCGCGAATTCCTTTATCAATTGGATGACAAGTCGCTCGGATGCAGCGACATCGAATGGGTCTCGCCCAATCATTTGCTGGTAATCGAACGGGACAGCAAGCCCGGTCTCGAGACAAAAGCAAAACTGGTTTATGAGATTGATCTGTCCGATGCTACCGATATCAGTTCGATCGAACGACTACCCGTGAATGGGACTCCCGAAGCGGTTCGTCCGGTCGCCAAGAAATTGTTTATTGACTTGTTGGCACCGAAGTACGGTCTTGCCGGTGACAAGTTCCCGGAAAAGATCGAAGGGATCGCCTACGGCCCCAAGCTGAAAGACGGTTCCCGAGTCCTTATCGTAACCAGCGATAACGACTTCAAAGGGGAGCAGGATACAGAAATATACGCATTCGTCGTCAAATAACTGGCATTTTGTCCTGATCGTTAACAACTTTTGGAACCAAAGGTTTCGCGCAAATCCTCTGCTTAACGCGTTATTAACAATTCATTCATCGGCTATTCTCATTTTGACCGTATCGTTCCGCCCGACAATGAGTTGGTTGTGACGCGATTTAACGAGGTCTTCGAATGTTCGGGCGGTTGGCTCGACCGCTTACGCTAGCGGTTTTGTTTTCAATATTGATCAGTGGCTGTTCCCGACGAACGCCCACCGGGATGTGCCCAGTCCGTGGGACCGTCGTCGTCGATGGCCAGCCAGCTCAATATGCCAGAGTCAGTTTGACTCCGGTCGACAAAAATGACGGTCGGAATCCTTCGGGCGGAACGGTTGACGAAGATGGAGAGTTCCGCCTGACAACTTTAAAACAATTTGATGGTGCCGAACCCGGCGAGTATTGGGTTTCGATTTCGTGGTGTAAGCCGATCGATCCGAATCGTAGCGAAGTGGAATATGGACCCGAGCTGCTTCCCAAAAAATACCAGAATCCCGCTGAATCGGGATTGAAAGAACTGCGAGTTACCATTGAAGAAGGTGATAACGAGCTGCCCCCTTTTGAGATCAGCACAAAAAAATAAGAGCACGCCCACTGGGCGTACTCTTTAATCTTATGCGAGTTTTTCCTTGTCTGTTTGTTTTCAGGAGAGTTTGAGTGATGCCTCGAATTAAGAAGTCTTTGACCCGTGGTTTTACACTGATCGAGCTGCTGGTGGTAATTGCCATTATCGCTGTTCTGATCGCGCTGCTGTTGCCTGCCGTACAACAGGCCCGTGAAGCAGCCCGCCGCACACAATGCAAGAACAACCTCAAGCAATTGGGTTTGGCTCTGATGAATTACGAAAGCACGACCGGTGTTTTCCCCTACGAAAAGTGTACGACCGGTGTGAATCAGAACTGGATCCAGATGGTTCTTCCATACATGGATCAGGCTCCGATCTACAATCAATTCAACTTCAACAAGAGTTGGGCAGATCCTTCGCAGTGGCCACTCACGACTGTTGATCTCCCTGCCTTGATTTGCCCAAGTTCCCCGAGCAAGGGCGCTCGTACGAATCCTTTCGGCGTTGCAGGCCTCTTGACACCAGACGGTGTCAATGCACCTCCTCCAGCCGGTTTCGGCTTGTGTGATTACATGGCGTTAAGCGGTGTCCGATTCAGTCTCTACTATCAAGGTGGTTTTGCCTCGCCACCGGCCGCAGTACTTTCCATACCGGACGACAACCGATGGGCCTGTGCGATGCACTCGACATTGGCGACGCGTATTAGTGAAATCACCGACGGGACATCGAACACGATGATGATCTGCGAAACAGCCGGTCGTCCAGGCTTGTTCCGCGGGAAGAACCACGTGCTTGTGCAGGGTTTAAACGCTTCGAACTTCTCTCCGAAAGACGGCTGGGGCTGGGCAGACACTGGAAACTCGGGCGCCGTCGACGGTGCCACAGCCGATGGGACGATCATTAATTCGGCGATTAAGCCAAGCCCGAAGAATCAAGGCCTCTTGCCAACCTGTACAGCGGCTGCATGTCCCCCTGGAGCTAACGTGTTCATGAACGCCGTCAATGACAGCGAAATGTACTCATGGCACACTGGCGGAAATCAGGTTCTTTTCGCGGATGGCTCCATCCACTTCATCAACGAAAACATTAGCGTCCAGACTCTCGGTGCTTTGCTGACCCGTCAAGGTGGTGATATTCCTGGCGAATATTAATCGATGTTGATCCGCGTAACGGTTCTACAATTCGTGATGATTCAGGCGAGCGAGGTCATTTGGCCTCGCTCGTTTTTTTTCGTTGGGTTTCAAAGAGGGAAATTCATTAACGTTCCTTGTCAACATCATCGCTGATTCGCGCAACTACTTCCGCAAACGATGCATCGCTTAAGCTGAGCGCCTGAAGTATGTTCGCGAGCACCAGAATTGCATCACATGCAATTCCGTCGTCACGAAACCAGACTCGCCCGTCGCTGGTCACGGCTAGAACCGCATCACTTTCAACAAGCAACCGAACGAGACTTGCTGTCGTTTCACCGCCGTCGATCGCCGTCGCATCCCGACCCGATAGCCATTGCGTTACGCCCCCCATCAGCGAACTTGCGACGACGAATCGAGCTTGATGATTCTCGCGTTGTGCGATCTCAATCAACAATCTAGCGACTTCTCTTGTGCTGACAAGACGTCCGGCATCGGTCACAAAAGCGACGTGTTGACCGTCCTCATCAATCACCAGTCCAAGATGATGACGACCATCGACGACCGATCTGGCCACTCGTTGCAGGTCAACGTCGCGCGGGTCGAATAGGTTGCGCTTTCGGGTTGGAAGCGCAACATGCGTCAGTTCACACGGAAGCCTGGCGAATAGTCGATCAAGGATGCGCGGCAACAGCCGTGTTGATGAACCACAAACAACTCGTAGCGGTCTGAGTGCATGAAAATGTACGGCAAGGCTTGCCTCGTAGCTGGCGAGTTCTTGAACCGGGTGATGGCCGCCAATCTTTCGAGTTTGTCTTCCTACACCCGTCTGGACATCCCGTTCCATTTTTGAAAGAGCAGCAAACGAGAACGGTGTAGCCCCGCGATCAAGAAAATCAAAACCGGTCCATGAGGGATTACATCCGGCACCGGTAACATAAAGGCCCGCACTGGCATCGCGCGACTGCAAATGGAATCCGATAACGGACAACGAAGTTTGACCCAGATCCACGACGGGGCATCCCATCCGGCGAAGACCAAGGACGACTCCCGTGACGATATCCGGCGAGGAAGGACGTTCGTCAAAACCGACAACGACCACAGGCCCGCTCGGTGAATTCCTCTCGTGACCGCTGGCCGACTCTGCCACAATCTGGGCATCATCCGTTGCAACGTGACGAGCAACCATCGGCTGGCGTTCCCAGAGCGAAGCGGCAAATGCCTCGCCCCAAAGCAGGGCTCGGTTTCGGTCCAATTCGTTTAAGTAAACTCCTCGAACCGCTTCGTCTGTCAGCAGTGAAGTGCGAGTCGCCCGCTGAACAATTTCCGGCGGTGGCCCTCCCGCTCGGGGTGGGACGTGTCCCGCCTCAAATCGATGTTCACAGTCCCGACACTTGGAATAAAAGGCAGCCATGCGAGCGACGTGAATGCTATGCGGAATCGAATACAACTCGCCAGGACAAGTGTATGACGTACGAACGGGTGTCGTCGCAATCTGCTGGCGAGGTTCCTCCGTGTCACTCATCGTGTTCCATCCGTGGAATCTCGGAACTGCCATCGTTCTCAGGAACAACAGGAAGCGCTGCATCGACTGGAACCACTTCGGCTGGTCCGGTATCTGTCACACTTTCTTTTTCCGGCGACGAAGAGACAACCGATGACGAGGTGACATTCACGAGATTCGGTTCCGAGTATCTTTCGATGGCATCGATCATACGTCCCAATTGAGCGATCATCAGCGGGACATCATTTTCCAAGGTCCGCATAAAGTTGCTGGTTCGAGACCGGTATTCATTCGCTTCTTTTCCCGCTTGAACCATCCATTTTCGGACCGCCTGCTGTTTCTCACGGATATATTCCATCCGCATTTTTGCACGTTCAAGCGCCTTCTTTTCTTCGATGCAATCCGAACGACGACCAGCAACCGTGCGCAGCTTACACGTTTCGTATGCGACACGGGTCGACGCGACCAGATCATACGCACGGCGTTCCTGTTCCTGCCAATAGTTCGGACGATCCAGCTCCAGCCAGGCGACAGTCCGATCAACCTTTTGACGCAAATCACTCATCGCCGTGGTGGCCCGTTCTTGAAACCGGATCAAAGCCACTCGAACATCTTTGATGGCGTCGATCGATTGAACATTGGCACTCATCGGACCGGGCATGACAGACCTCCGGAAATCGAATTATTTCTGCGAGAGATATTCTTCAATCCGTTCGGCCTTCCGCATCAGATACGGGACGTGCGTTTCGTTCGCTTCAATGAACCGCGCGAGCAGTTTCAAATGTTGTGAAAATTCCTCAGCAAACTTGAGGTGTTCCTGGTCTCGCCACGTCTGGCTGAGAGAGTTCATTTGCCCGTTGACCGCCGTTAATCGACTTTGCAACTCGGTCGTGAACTCACGCAATAAAGACGCGAATCGCCGCAAATCAACGGGATCAACCACTGCTTGAGACATGAAGTATACTCCCGGCAAGGGGTCACAAAGTGAGACAGGACAGTTTCTCAACCAAGTTATTCTACCGCGTTGTCAAGACAAGGACGAGTGGAAAGGACTTGTGCCACTGCTTGACCGTACTCGGTCAAGCAGTGCTCTTCGGTTAGCAACTTTTCAAAACGAAGACACTGCGTCGGAGAAACCTCCCACGCAGTGGCACCTCAGTTTGCGATCATTTCAAAAAATCCTGGCGTTAACTTTGGGGTAAAACTCGGAGAGGGAGAATTTTGCTACTCCCCCGTGACACGTCCCAGACCGAATTGATCGCCGGTTCGGATGAGTTTGCTCGTGCCTCGATGAATTTGGATTTCGACCATCTTTTCACTTTGCAGTGCGATACCTGTTTCGTCGGTCAGTCCGCCAAGAATCTTGCGACTGGCAACCTCGATAATGTCCCCTGTCGAGGGATAAGCCAGCTTGCCGTCCAGACTGAACGTGATCCAACCCGGTTCATCTCGGACCTTGATGCTCGCAACCAGTTTCGGGGGCATGACCGTCGCGTCGTACACATGCATTTGCTGGTTAAACGCATCACAGACCCATAACTGCTTTTCGTCAGGTGTCAGTCCGATTCCATGACTCGGGCAACCATGTCGTTTTACGGCACCCGTTTTGAAACCAGCAACTTCAATGCGATGCAACATTTTCCCGGACTTCAAATCGCCAACTTCAAACCCCAATAGCTCGTTCACACAGACAAAACAGAGAGACTGTCGACCATTCACCGTAAAGGGTCGAACACTGGCTGAAAACGGTCCTACCTTCTTTTCAATCGTGTGTGACGAAGTATCCGCGACGGTCAGGAAAGGTGACTTCAGTCCGGCAAGGTAAACATGTTTTCCGTCAAGACCGTACACCGTGTTGTGAGCACCGGATTTCGGTTCGATCCGGGTGATGATCTCTCCTGTGGCACCGTCGACAACATACCAGAGATCACCTTCGAGCGATGGGACATACAGCACTTTGCCGTCCGGCGCAATCGCCATCCGGTCGCAACCCTTTTCGTATGACTTTTCCCAGATCAGCTTTTCGGTTGTCAGATCGATCGCTTGAAGAGTCTTGATCGTTGAGACATAGATCCGGTTCGTCATCGCGCACGCACAAACCCCTTTGACATTCAGCGGTTTGCCAGTCTCATCGAGTCCCGCAGTGGGGATTCGCCTGACGAATTTGTGGCCGTCGTCGATGTCGAACACGACCAGGCCATGTCCACCATATTCGAGATAATTGCGGATTCCCGGCGTCGCGACATACAGCAGACGGCGAACGGAAGCGTCCTCGGCCAACGCCGCATCGGTGGCGATCCCGACAATACAAAGTCCAAGGATTCGGATCAGGGATCGTTTGCGCATCAGATCTCCTTCGCTTCAAAAGTCACTGACAATGTCTCCGGCACCACGTGTCGCCAGATGTTGATAAACACCCAGATCGATGTTCGTGCTGACGAACCGAACTGATCCGTCACCCATCAAAAAGTGAGCTCCACCAACATGATAGCTGCTGAAGTCATCAATGTGGTTCGCAGTCGCATTCGGCGTATGATCTGTCGTCCCGAGAATTCTGACGATCGCATCGGCACCATTGGCGGCAACCCCGGCCCAGGTTGAAGTCCAATTAAAACCATTATCACGCCGGGTCTTATGTTCACCAACCGCAATTGTGTTGCTCAAACCATCCGTAAAATCCCGAAACGAGACGTTGCTATTCTGAAAGAACGCACCTTCGCCCAGACAGGGACTGTTGGGTGCCCCAACACAGTTGTCGATATTGCTGATACCAAAAACACCGACATAATTCGCTACGGCCATATCAACCAGATTCGTACCTGAAGTGGTTTGAATGGTCCACGACGTACCCGGAGCGACATCCGATGGGCACCGAAACGCGGCAATTGGGGTGACTCGCTGAGTCGCATTTGCCGGTGAATCCATCCGACTACTGAAATTGATCTGATTGTACAGAGGCGACTGATCGATTTGAGGGAGAACCCGGGAGCACCAACCCCAGGCGTTCATGCCGTAAATGTCTGACAAACCGCTTGTTACACCTATCCAACCCGGAGGCAATCCATTGCTAGTGTCATGGTAGTTGTGCAACGCCACACCCAATTGCTTGAGATTGTTTTTGCATTGCGTTCGCCGAGCCGCTTCGCGTGCCTGCTGCACGGCAGGAAGTAACAACGCGATTAGAACGGCGATGATTGCAATCACCACCAGCAACTCGATCAACGTGAAACCACGTCGGGATCGAGACGAAAAATGAAATGGCATCTACGAATACCTCATACGAAAAAACCGACTTCCCAACAGAGTGTACGCGTCTCATTGTACGCTCGCAATCCTGATGCATACGTTATGCAGAAATCGACTGTTGGAGAGTTTTTCGGATTCGTCCGTGTTTTCGTCCGCGAAACAGGTCGACTGTTAAAGATTTGTGCCATTGCATGACCGTACTCAGCCTGGTCCTTCCCCTGTCAATGCTTCGATGAGCGGGTTGTCCCACACAACGCATCACTCGGGGCCAAGGCGATTGGCGAAACCTTACCTTGTAAGAAACTTGCATTCGCGACAATCCCCCGGCTGGTGCATCCGCGCAACCGCTTGATCGGATTGTGGCGTCACCGCATCTCAAAACCGTTCTCGGATTGGCGCACCTCTTCCGCCGCCGAAAATTCTCGAAGTCGCGATGATGGCTCCCGGATTGAGCCTGCCCTGCTCTTGCGGGGAAACCCGCGAAACGGCCGGACGAGGCCGCCTAACGGCGGACCTCTTCCTTACCCGCTCACAACTGGCCAGCTACAACAAGCGCACCGCCTTGTCCCACTCTCCATTGGGCTTGCCCAACGGAAACCAAAAACCATTCCGTGCAGAGTCACCGATAGGTCGCTACGACCATCTGGGAACTTGACGCACTGGCAAAATGAGCCGCAATCAGGGCAGATCTGTGGATCTTGCTTTCGCAGTTTGACAGGAAACTCTGTTAATAACCCCTATTGACGCAATTTTTGCCGATTCCTATAACCCCGCCCGATAGGGATGTCGGTGCCCGTTCGGGCTTGAGTTACAGTTCGGTTTCACTTCCGATTCGGAGACAGATCATGGGTGAAGGGAATCACCTGTCGGCACCTGGTGCCGTAGGCCAAACCAAGGGACGATGGACAATGTTGTTTGGAGGCACGATTGCTGCCGTCCTCGCAACGGGAATGCTGATGCAGTATGTGCGCAGCCCCGCCTCGAAAGCGGCAACAGACCCTCCAGCCGGACAGGCTCGCGTCGGCAGTCCTGCTAAAAAGCCGGAAGTGCTGGCTCGTGTCGACAAAGATTCGATTACGTATGACACCGTTGCGCAAGAATGCGTCAACCGGTACGGTCGCGAAGTTCTCGACGATCTGATTCACCGACTGATCATTCAGCAGGCATGTGAAGCGAATCAGATTACCGTCAGCGAACAGGAAATTTCCGACGAAATTGGACGGATTGCAAAGCGATTCCACTTGGACGTGAACCAGTGGCTGCAGATGTTGCAGGCCGAACGGAACATCTCGCCGATCCAATACCGTCAAAGCGTGATCTTCCCAATGCTAGCGCTGAAGAAGCTGGCTGGTGAAGAAGTCGAAGTCACTGAAAAGGACATCAACGAAGCGTTTGTGCGTAACTATGGTCCACGCGTGAAAGCACGCATGATCATGTTTGAGAACCAGCGTCGTGCTCAAGCAGGTTGGGATCAGTTGAAGAACAATCCTGACGACTTCGAAGCTCTCGCTGCCAAGCTTTCAATCGATCCGAACAGCCGGGCACTCGGCGGTCAAATTCCACCGATTCCACGATTCAATGGAAATGAGCAACTGGAAAACGCGGCGTTCCGCTTGAAGAAAGATGATATCTCGGGCGTCATCGAAGTTGGACCAGGCCGGTATGTTGTTCTCAAATGTGAAGGCCGAACCGAGCCTGTCGTGACCGACATTGATGAAGTCAAAAGTGTGCTCTACGACGAACTGAAAGAATCGAAGATTCAAGCAGACGTTGCGAAGATTTTCGAAAAGCTGAAGAAGGAAACGATTGTTGACAACTACCTGACGCAAAGTTCGAACCGTCCGGAACGAAATGCAGCGGCGGCTGGCCCAGCCGGTGGTGCTGTTCAACCCGCTAGCGGAACCCAATCCAAGTCGAATGCGCCAGCAGCACGTTCGCCTAACGCGGCTGCTCCTGCAAAGACAAACCGTAACTGATCTCGTTTGAGATGTTTATTCCGATAATCCCTGCGGCGAGTCTCCGATCTAATCGGAGGCTCGCCGTTTTTTTATTCGCCGAGCAACATTGATTCGAAATCTGTGAAACCTGGTGGGATCGCATCGCCCCGCCGAAGCCGCTCAATGTCACCTTCAGTTCCAGGATTAAGAAACTGCAAATGCAACTTCGATGGTTTTTCGTTCTCTGCAGTTCTTTGCATGACACATGCAACAACGGATGACTGACCGAGCACCTGAAACCGGCCGTTTTCGACTCCGTATTGCAACGCCGTCCCTTCGTCGATGCCGAATCCGATCAGTTCAGGATGTTGCTCAAGGACACGTTGAAGCCTGCCGATTCGGTTTCGTTTGATGAAATGCTGGTCGATTACGGCACCGGGGATCAGATCAAATCCTTGTCCCATCGTCGGCTGGTCTCGACCGCCCGCAATCATCACCCGCGACATCACCGCCGCGCCGGCAGATGTTCCGCCAATCACACCGTTTCGGGCGAGCAGTTCTTTCAGTCGCGATTCGACTCGTGTTCGGCCATACCAGGCGGCTAACCATGTCTGTTGTCCGCCACCCAACCAAACCCCGGTTGCGGTTTCCAGGACACGAGAGAATTCAGGATCATCTGCCTGGGTTCGCGATTCTGCGTGCAGAACGTCCACGGATTTGACCTCGTATGGTAACCACGAGTCTCGATATTGAGCCCGTGACTGCTCGTTGATCGATTCAGCAGGGATCACAACAATCTTTGCATCGCGTCCGCCAGCCAATTCAACAAATCGATGTCGAATCTGTTCTGACAAGTCACCTCCGCCGGCAATCAATAATGTACCCCCGGAATAGGCGACGTTGATCGGCGACATCCCTTCGATCCGTAAGACCCGACGATAGATTTCGGCACGGACGTAAACGCCAGCCCCAATCGTGATCATCGCCGTGAAGGCCCAAAAAAACAGTCGTCGATGAGACGACCAATTCCGACGCGGTTGGTCGGAAATCTGTTTTTCCGCATACATCCGTCGGCTCAGTAACGAAATTGCTGGAAAATGCCAACGAGTTTTCCGATGGTCAGACATGATCTGCCTCTTGGTTCCTACCGATGTGACGTGAGAAAAAGACGTGATGTCTGTAATATTATCGTCGGCAGAGAGATTGAAAAGAGGTGATTTCAGAATTTTTCAAAAAAACTTCTGATGGGAAACCAATGACGAACAGAAAGAATCTGATACTTCTCCGACACGCGAAATCGAGTTGGAAGCGTTCTGAGCTCGATGATCGAGATCGCCCGTTAAACGGTCGCGGCCGGCGGGCGGCATCCGCGATGGGCCGATTGATGGAGGATCAAGAACTCGTCCCTGACCATGTTCTGTGTTCAACCGCCCAACGAACGCGCGAGACGGCTGCTTTGTTCTTTGCAGATTGGAGCGATCCGCCACCGATTGTTTTTCGGGATGAACTGTATCACGCGTCGCCGGTTCAAATCGAAAGCATTTTGAACTCCGTCGATGATTCGATCGAAGACCTGATGATCATCGGGCACAATCCGGGGCTCGAAGAATTTTTGAATCAGCACTCCGGTAACGCGATTCATCTGCCAACTGCCGCGTTAGCACATCTCGATTTTGAGCTGGACTCGTGGAGTCATTTCAAGGATGTGACACCGGGCACATTATTCAGATTTGTGCGTCCGGGAGATATTTGCTTTTGATCTGAAGTTGCGCGTTTTCGATTTTTGGGGTGAAATCAAGAATTCGACGCCAGGACGCCGAGTCGCCAGGACGCGAAGAAAACAAAAAGTCAGTAGCGCCTTAGATTTCTTCCAAAGTAGCCATCATCGCTTGCGTGATGAGCATGCGTCGGAAACGATTCGAGCGTTGCCTTAACATCGGAGCAAATATTTCGTTTGAATTCCTGATTTGAAAAAATGCTTTTTTGTTTTCGCTTGGTTCTCGAACAATGCTCATCACGCGGAGCGATGATGGCTACTTTGGTCTGAGATAGAACCTCCCTGTCTTCTTTTCCTTGCGTCTATGCGACTTGGCGTCTTTGCGTTAAATTCCAATTGAATTCGATTATCGTTGTGGGAAAACCGTTCTCGAAACACCAAATGCACAACTTCCAATACTTGCGCGTCGGGCTAACGAATAATCCGGGGTAAGCATTCCAACAAATTGGTTCGATGATGATCCAGTTTAAAATCGGTGAATCATCCTGAGCTGCCCTTGATCGCCGTGACGGAATGATCGAAGTCAGACACTCATAGCATGTGAGCCAATGGGTCATCATGTTTGTCGGGAAACAGCATGCTGACACTCGTTCGGTCGTGGATCGAGCGGATGGCTGCTGCCATCAGATGAGCGACCGAAACCACTTCGACATTATGAGGAAGGGGACCGAACGAGTTTTCGATCGTGTCGGTGATGAACATCTTTTTGATATCACTTTCGGCGATCCGAGCCGCCGCACCTTCTGAGAGGACACCGTGCGTTACGCCCGCATAAACATCTTTCGCACCGCGCGACTTAAGCGTTTTGGCCATTTCCACCAATGAACGACCAGTAATCGTGAGATCGTCGACAAGAAAGACGTTCTTGTCCTGAACGTTGCCGATCACTTCGACGATTTGAACGGTTTCCGTGTGATCAGCACGGTACTTGTTTCCAATGACGACGGGAGCATTAAGTAACGTCGCATACGCCGCTGCACCTTTGGCAAAACCAACGTCAGGGCTACAAACGACAAGATCCGAAACGTTCAACGACTTGAAGTGCTCAACAAGTACGATTCGACCGTAAAGGTGATCAACCGGAATGCGAAAAAAACCCTGAATCTGCGGACTGTGAAGATCCATCGTCAGCACGCGATCGGCACCCGCAGCCTCGATGGCATCGGCACAAACTCGTGCTCGGATTGAGACGCGAGGTTCGTCCTTTTTATCTCCCTGCGCGTAACTGAAAAACGGAATGACCGCTGTAACGTTCTGGGCACTGGCTCGCCGAGCCGCATCGATCCAGAACAACAGTTCCATGAAATTGTCGTTAACCGGGTAGTGGCAACCCTGAACGATAAAGACGTCCTTGCCGCGTACATTTTCTTTGATTCGAACAAAGACGTTCCCTTCGCTAAACAGATGAGCGCGGGCAGGGGTCAGTGATACCCCCAGCGTATTGGCAATTGTCTGGGCGAGGATTGGATTTCCGTTCCCTGCGATGATCGCCAGATCGCCTTGAGGAGCTTGAAACGGCGCGATTCTCGGCCCGGCCAGATCGGGGCGGATGAAGTCCATCAATCATTTCTCCTCGGTGTTCAGCATTTGACGGGGGGCAAATCGTATCACCTGAACCGCAGCGATACAAAGCTATTACCGTCTGGACTCAACAAAAGTCCATTTGACACCTGAAGCGATGCTTTGCCAGTCGTTGTTGATCGGAGTATGATCGCAGCAGTGCGGTGAGTTCGGTTGTTTCAAACCGCTTTCGTGACTCTTTCAGTTCAATGCGAAAATGGCTGACTACACAAAATACGATTCGCGTGTCGACTCGCTGGTGATTGAATCACGGACCAATTGGGATCCTTCCGTCGGAAAGCTGTCTGAAGAAGACAAGTTGTTTCTGGCGAAAATGGTTCATCTTTCGCCCGCGAAAGCGGCAAAAGTGTCCTACTCGCGATCCCATACCGGGTTTACTCGTGAGATTACCG
Source organism: uncultured Schlesneria sp. (assembly GCA_903834925.1). Classification (GTDB taxonomy): domain Bacteria; phylum Planctomycetota; class Planctomycetia; order Planctomycetales; family Planctomycetaceae; genus Schlesneria. The sequence goes on along the minus strand of CAILLA010000188.1, from coordinate 405 downwards.
TCACCGAGCAGGACATCGCTCGAATTTACGTCGAACAAATGCAGGCTACATAGTGCCTGGTCAAAGCTAAAAGATTCGGGTGCCACTGGATGACCGTCTTCGGTCACCCAGTGTTCTTCGATTGCCTCGATAAAAAGAGAAGACACTGCGTTGGAGAAGACTCGGATGCAGTGGCACGGGACCTGAACTTGAAGTTTCGGCAATGGGCGAGATCGAGCTTTTTTCGACCCCTTTGAACGAAGTTGATTTCTGAGCCTTCAATAAAAAACTGCACTTTAGGCGATCCTCGGTTGGGGGATCGGATTTCAGAAGCAGAGGTTGAAGAGTGATTTCAATTTGCTGAAGAATTGTACTGGATCTGGGTCTGCTGGCAGAGGTTTGAGGAATTCTTCGTGCAGCATTTCC
>CAILLA010000187.1 GCA_903834925.1 uncultured Schlesneria sp. | reverse complement strand
CGATCGACTGGGAGGGGTTGTGTCATGGCGCGAATCCTAGCGCCCGTTCACAAGCGTGAAAAGACTAAATGAGTGAAAATCCTCGGTAAAATGCAAAAAATGACAGCCTCTCCGCGTGATGAGCATTCGTCGGAAACGATTCGAGCGTTGCCTTAGCATCGGAACAAATACTTTGTATGAGTTCCTGATTTGAGAACATACTTTTTTGTATTCGCTTGGTTCCCGAACAATGTTGATCACGCAGAACGATGATGGCTACTTTGGTCTGAGGAAGAACCTCCCTGGCTTCTTTCCCTTGCGACTCTACGCCTTGGCCTCTTTGCGTTAAATTACAGTTGAATTCGCTTATTCTTGTGGGAAATCCGTTTTCGAAACACCAAAGAGCCCAACTTCAAAACTTGCACATCGGGCTAAAGAATGATCCAGATTAGTTTGAGTTGTGAACCGACTAAAAATCAAAAAGGCCCCACCAAACTGCTTTGGTGGGGCCTTCGTTTTAAATCAGTCACCGTGCGAAATACGCTGATCGATTAGAGAACTCGTGTGAGGCCGGGAACTGCAATCGGATAGACACCGTCAGCGTTGGCTTTCACTGGTGGCTCGGCATCCCATGAGTAGCTCTTGGGGGCCAGGCTCACATTTGACTTGAGTGCATCGTCCCAAGAGATTTCTTTCCCTGAATAGGTGCAAAGACGACCCAGGACCGCGGTCATCGAACTGTATGCTCCGTTGTCGCCTTCGTTGTACTCTGTTCCCTTTCGGATGGCGGCAAACAGGTCATCGTGTTCGACCTGGTAAGGGTCTTTCTGCTTTTCGCTGAAATTCCAATTGATTCCAGGTCCGTGAATGCTTCCCGATGGGTTTGATGTCCCTTTGGTGCCCGTGACGAACTCCGAAACACTGTCCCAACAGCCGCGAATGTGTCGACATTGGCTAGCCAGACGGCTGCCGTCGCTGTATTCGTACTCGACATAGTGGTGGTCGAAGATTTCCCCGTACTTCTTGTCGATACGAACCTGTCGGCCGCCCATTCCGTTCGCCTTGACCGGGTAAGCCGCTTCCTTGTCTTTGCCACCCTTGACCCAGTTAATGACATCAAGATTGTGGATGTGCTGTTCGCAGATGTGGTCGCCGCTCAGCCAGTTATAGTAGTACCAGTTCAGAACCTGGTATTCCATTTCGGTTTTACATTGCTCACGAGTTTTACGAGGATCCCAAACGCCGCCGCCATTCCAGTAGGCTCGCATGGCAACGACGTCACCAATGGCGCCGTCTTTGATCCGCTTAATCGTTTCAAGGTAACCGGCCTGATGATGACGTTGCAGACCAACGCCAACTTTCAGCTTCTTTTCTTTGGCGATCTTATTGGCTTCGATGACTTGTCGAACGCCGGGGGCGTCGACCGCAACCGGCTTTTCCATGAAGACATGCTTTCCCGCTTTGACCGCGTATTCAAAATGGATCGGTCGGAAGCCGGGAGGAGTGGCCAGGATGACAAGGTCGACCCCGCTGTCGATCACCTTTTGATAAGCGTCGAGGCCATCAAAGATGTTCTCAGGCTTGACCTGTACGCGATCACCCTTGGAGCCAAGACCGCCTTTAACGGCGTCAACAACGCCACGTGCATTCTCGGGAAATGCGTCACCAACTGCGGTGAGCTTGACGTTGCCGTTCGTCGACAGCGCCTGGCCGGCGGCACCTGTTCCACGTCCGCCGCAACCAATCAGGCCGACCTTGACCGTATCGTCACCGCTGGCGAACAGACTGCTGCTAAAACCGGTCGGAACGACCAGTGCTGCACCAGCGCCGACTAAAGCCGACGTCTTCAAAAAGTCACGACGCGACGCGCTGTCATGGGGTTGATCGGATGAACTCATGCTCGACTCCTTGGTTGTTAGGTTCACGGATAGAAGTGGGCTTTGAATCAAGTTGATTCAAAGCCATGCAAAAAACGGAGGACAGAAAACTACTCAATCGTCACTCGCGGTTTGACCCCTTTCGGGACTACAGCATCCAACCGCAAATTCTTGCGTTCGTCGTCACTTGGTGTTCGTAGCGGACGAACGACTCGAAATCCCACCCACAACGCATCGGTCATGTACCATGCGCTTTTAGGGTTTTGCGGATCTTGCTGCTTCCAATCCGGGTCAGATGCCAATCTCGTTGCACTGCGGCACTCAGCGGAACCACGATCCCAAGCACCGCCACGTGCGACGCGAGGATATTCGTCATCGGCAAGGCAGAGCGGGAACTTGACCGCTTCGTTGGGTTTGAATTTCCCATAAAAATCGGGTTCATAACGGTCTTGAACCCACTCAGCGACATTCCCATGCATATCGTGCAAACCCCAGGGATTGGGTTTCTTCTTGCCGACTTTGTGGTATTTCGGCTTTCCATTCTCGGTACTGTTCCCGTCGAACCAGGCATAGTCACCGAGTTGTGCAGCATCGTCACCAAAATGGTACTTCGTCGTTGTTCCGGCCCGACACGCATATTCCCATTCCGCTTCAGTCGGTAGCCGATGATATCGGCCGGTTTTGGCCGTGAGCCATTCGCAATAGGTCTTGGCAGCATGCTGGGTCATACAAATCGCGGGAAAGCCGCCGTCTTTTCCCATTTCGAATGACATGTCAGTGTAGGGATTCGTCGGTTTCGTCACGGCGTCTGCCGCCTTTTCAAGTGGACCGATTTCTGCGGCGCCGAAATCTCGCAACGCTCGTTCTAACCGGATTGACCAGAGTTCGAATTCATCCCAGGTGACTTCTGTTTGCCCCATCCAGAAGGGTTCGATCTTGACCTTGTGTTGAGGCCCTTCGTCTTCGTTCCGATCGGATTCCGTGTTCGGGCTTCCCATGACGAATTCACCGCCGGGAATCGGAACCATTTTAAATGAGATTTCCGTATTGCGAATTTTCTGAGCGTACTGTTTCATGTCGGCTTCAGTCTTGGCATCGCCAAGATCATCTTGGGCCAACGACAACGTCGACAGTCCGAGTAAACAAACTAGTGAAAAGACGAATTGTGCCGCGCGATGTGGAACAGTTAGGTGAGAGCAGATGGATGGCATGGCAACTCAAAAGTGGAGACTGTTATGGACCCTGATCGTTATCCTGATCTGTACGTCAAGCATAGCGCCCGCCCAGTCGCAGGATCGCTTTCAATTTGCCGAACCACATCTCGGAACGATTGTTGAAATTACACTATACGCTCCCGAAGAAACCGTCGCAAATGATGCGGCCAAAGCCGCGTTTGGACGAATAAAAGAACTCGATCAGATTTTCAGCGATTACAAAACGGACAGCGAAACAATGCGGTTGTGCGAGACGGCCGGGTCAGGTCACGCTGTCAAAGTCAGTCCAGAGCTCTTTCAGGTCATTCGGCAATCATTAGAGATTTCCGAGAAATCAAATGGTGCGTTCGACGTCACCGTCGGGCCACTGGTTCAGATATGGCGTCGCGCTCGAAAACTGAAAATTCTCCCGAAAGACGACGAGATCAATGCTGCTAAGGCAAATGTCGGCTGGAAGTTCGTCAAACTCGATGAGGCAGCGCAATCGGTTGAATTGGCACGAGCGGGAATGCGACTCGATTTCGGTGGGATTGCCAAGGGATACATTGCCCAGAATGTCAGTCAGTTGCTTCGCGAAAAAGGGCACCGGCAAACGTTGGTTGTCGTGGCAGGGGATATCGTCGCTGGCGACGCTCCTCCGAACACGACAGGATGGAAAGTCGGCGTTGCGCCACTTGATCGGCCTAATGGGGCTGTCAGCCGTTTATTGCTGCTGAAAAATTGCGCGATTTCCACGTCGGGAGATGCGTTTCAGTTTGCCGAAATCAAGGGGGTGAGGTATTCGCACATTGTGGACCCTCAAACTGGAATCGGCCTGACTCAACGAAGCAGTGTTACTGTCCTCGCGGACGACGGGACGACCGCCGATGCATTGGCGACGGCAATTTGCGTTCTCGGACCCGAAAAAGGACTTAAACTGATCGAAGGGCGTGATCGCATCGAAGCCTTGATCGTCATGGCAACCGACGACGGCCCGCGCGTCGTCGAATCAAAATCGTTTCGGTCGTACGAAAGGAAGTAATTCTTGTCAGGTATTCGAATGAAATCTTGTGCAACTGAATGGCCGTCTTCGGTCACTCAGTTGCTTTCAATCGCGGTTTACGGGGCGAAGACACTGCGTCGGAGAAGACTCCGATGCAGTGGCACTTTACGTCGCTACCGTTTTGAAGAATAACGGCGTTGTCCTATTCCCACTCGATCGTGCTCGGTGGTTTTGAGCTGATGTCGTAGACGACCCGATTGACTCCACGAACTTCATTAATGATCCGCGTTGAAATCTTTTGCAAGATGTCGTGAGGCATCGGGAACCAGTCAGCGGTCATAAAGTCATCTGTTGAAACGGCTCGAACCGCAACGACTTCTTCGTATGTACGACCGTCTCCCATAACTCCGACGGTGTGGACCGGCAGCAGCACAGCAAACGCCTGTTGAATTTGCCGGTAAAGACCGGCAATTCGCAGCTCTTCCATCACGATTGCGTCGGCTTCACGCAGCTTCGCCAGCCTTGGAGCACTCAGTTCACCAAGGCATCGCACGCCAAGTCCGGGGCCAGGGAAGGGGTGTCGCCAGACCAGTTCGTCGGTCAAACCGAGTTCCAATCCCATCCGGCGAACCTCATCTTTGAACAAGTCTCGTAGTGGTTCGATCAGCTCAAAACCGAGTTGCTCCGGCAAGCCGCCAACGTTGTGGTGGGCCTTGATTGTCGCGGCGGGACCATCTGCATCGGCACCCGATTCAATCACGTCCGGATACAAAGTTCCTTGAGCAAGAAAATGGGCATCGGGGATCGATTCCGCTTCTTTACGAAAGACTTCGATGAAGACCCGCCCGATGATCTTTCTCTTAAGTTGAGGGTCGGTGACACCTTTTAATTCGTCAAGGAAGCGGTCCTTCGCATCGACAACATGGAGATCCGTCTTGAAGTGATTTTGAAACCGATCGCGAACCTTGTCGGATTCCCCTTTTCGCAAGAGTCCGTTGTCAACGAAAATGCACGAAAGCTGAGATCCGATCGCTTTATACAAAATCGCAGCAACGACCGATGAATCGACGCCGCCTGATAATCCGCAGATGACTCGCTTGTTTCCGACGCGTGAGCGAATGGAGGTGACTTCACGGTCGATTAGCGAACTGATTTTCCAAGTTCCATGACACCCGCACACCCCTTTGACAAAGTTGGCAAGCAAAAGGCTGCCATATTCCGAGTGTGTCACTTCGGGATGGAACTGGAGTCCATAGATTGGCTTTTCGCGGTGTTTCACGGCCGCAAATGAGCATTTTGACGTGTCCATCAACCGAATGAATGTCGTCTCCGCGTTTTCAACATGATCTCCGTGACTCATCCAGACAGTGCTCGTTTGAGGCAGTCCGGCCAACAAGGGATCTGGATGGAGTATCCGGCATTCGGTTCTTCCGAACTCGCGTTTGGAACCAGGCGTCACGTGCCCACCAAGCAGTTGGCAGGTCAGATGAAGCCCATAACAGATTCCCAAAACAGGAATTCCGAGTTCAAAAAGTCGAGAATCGACTTTGGGTGATTTTGAGTCGTAGACACTTGCCGGGCCGCCGGACAGAATCAATCCCTTGGGGTTTAGTTCGCGAATCCGTTCAAGAGAAAGATCGTGTCTGACCAATTGGCAGAAGACATTCTGATCGCGGATTCGCCGAGCGATCAGTTGGGCTGTTTGGCCACCAAAATCGAGTACGAGAATCAGTTCTTCTGTCGTCGCGGTGACATTGCGAGAATCGGCCAAGGCAGTCATTAGGAAAAACCATTGTGTGTGTTGCACGCCCTGCGTAAGCTCAGGGGGAAGGGGCCAATTATACCGTCGCCGCGTCAACTGGCAAACGGTTACCCCGCCTCTTATGCGACAATCATCACGCCTTGGGCTTGTGCGGCGGTGCGAACTTGATTTTTTCGACGTATCTGGCCACCTGATTGGAGCCTGGGTCAAGTTGACCTGTACACTTTGAAATTGCTTTCACCACGTATTTGTATTGGGTTTCGTAGTCGGCATCGATCTCCACTTCGATGTCTTTCGTCAAAGGGTTTCCGGGGCGGCCGATGATTTGCAGGATTTCCTTATTGAGACGCTCAAACGCCAAATCGTCATTACCAAGATTCTTGGAGCCAAGCGTCAACCGCATTAGGTTTCCATCGCGATCCGAGACCATGCCAACTTTGATGTCCGGCAGGTTCTGTTCAGCGGCTGAAGCTGACGGAGCATCGAGAGGCAGATTGATATTAAAATTTCCCTCGGGCGAGACAATTTTCAAGTTCAATATGAAGAAAATCAGCAATAGAAAAGCGACATTAATCATTGGAACCATTGGAATTGTGATTTTTTCAGGACCGCTTAACCGATTTCGCAGCTTCATTGTCAGACCTCCTCTGATGTGACACGAAGTGAAAATTTGCTGAAACCGGCTTCCTGGCATTTCCTGATCAGTTCTTGAACCAGACCTGTCGGAATTTTTGAGTCGGCTCGGATCAGGACCGTCACGTCCTTAATCACGTTTGGTCCGTGAACTCGCTCGATGACTCGCTTTTCCTGTTCGAGGTCAGGCGAGATGTCGCGAACATCGACAAACCGTTCATTGTAAAAGACTTCGGGAAATGATTTTCTGCGGTCACCGGAAGGATGCTGCTGATATCCAAAGTCTAAGACCAGTTCGTGTTCCGTTTTGACCACCGGAGGTTTGGCAAGTGTGTCTTTGGGTAGCCTGACGCGTTCGTCCGCCTTTGTGTTTTCAAAATTGATAGCGATCATGAAGAACATGAGCAGCTGAAAGACGATATCGATCACCGGAGTCATGTCAGGCTCTATGAATCCAGTTTCGATTTTTCGCATTTTCATGTTAATGCTCCGTCGTTATCGGCTTTTTTCGTGTGGGGCGGGCGTCTAAGACTTCGTGCTGCACGCGCTAAAGCCCATGCTACGGTCAATCGGCACGGGCTAATGCCCATGCTACAATGAGTGGAAATGCGGGGCCGCAGGAACGGTTGCTGGCGAGGCACTGCCCGAGCGGCTGACGGAAACGGGAGCCGCTGGCTTTCCAATGTTCTGAAAATTCTTCATCAGATTGTCGGCGACGAAACCGCATTCCATCAGAAATCGGGCCAGTCGATTCTTATACAGCGAATAGAAAACGATCGCCGGGATCGCTACGACCATGCCTTCAAGCGTCGTAAACAATGCAGTCGCAATTCCGTCAGCCAGTTCCGCAGGTTTTGGCGAAGTTGTCGAATTGGCAATATATTGAAATGCCATCACCATACCTTGAACGGTACCAAGAAGCCCAAGCATCGGAGCGACCGAGCCGATCAATGCCAGGTAACCAATCTTGTGTTCCATCGACATCGTCTCGTCTTCACCAACCTGCTGCATTTGTTCGACCGCTTCCTCATAGCCGCGCGAAAGCCGTCCCATGCCGGCAGCCATGATGCGACCGATAAATGAATCACTCGCTTTGGCCGATTCATAAGCACCCTGGTAGTCTTTCGCCAGAAGCTGTTGTTCAAACTCTTCAATGAACGAGGGGGGAAGGTAGTTGTCGCGGCGAAGCTGGAGAGCGATCATCATGATGATCGAAATCATGGCAAACAAAACCAGCATGATCAGAAATCCAAAGATTCCTGACGCACGAATCATCCATGCCATGAACGATTCTTGTGGCTTTTTCAATTCGGAAACATGCCCATCGGCACTGAGTCTACCGATCTCTTCCCGAACAATTGGGCGTCCTTCGTCTTGAGCTCGTATGGACGATTGTGTCAGTCCCACCGACATCAATCCCGCCACCACGGCGAGAAACAAGCACCAAAAGCGGTTGCGGACAACGGCCTCGTTCATTGCAATTCCCTTCACGTGAAACACTCCTTCGTCTCAGCAGTCATCGCTCACCCGCCAGTCGCGGCCTGACGAGTCGCCTGATTCTAAGTATCTAATGCTCCTGTTGCCAGAGGATTAATAGGAATGCACGATTTGCGAGCGGCCGCTGTTGCTGTCCACCCCTGCTTAATGTGATCTTTCTACGTTCAATTCAGGAATTTCGGAATATAGAGATATGCTCACTCAGTCCCGGAAAGTTTCTTTCTCCATTCGCTATTGGGATAGATTTGGACCAGTTTTCCTGCGGCTTCGGCACTGCGATCCGGGTGTTGAACCTGCTTCCACAGATTGCTCATTTGATAGAGTGATTCGGCGTGGAAACCAGCTTCCTTTGGGAAGAGGACGTCGACATGCAGATAGGCGAGCGCTGCCTCTTTTATTCGTCCAAGGCCCTGTAACGCCTGTCCTTGCAGGATATAAGCTTCGGCCTGCACAGCGGAGTCTTCGACGGGTCCCTTATCTGTCACGATTTCAAGAATCTTCAATGCCTCGTCGAATTTTGTCTGAGCAATCAGACCACGCGCATGTCCGAGCATCGCTTCGAATTTTCTTGAAATGTCACCGGGATTGTCGCCCGCAGCAGCCACAATTGCTTGAAATCCGGCGATCGCTTCGTCGACTTTTCCTTCAGCCACCAGCACCCGCGACTCAGCAATCCGCGCGGCAAGTTTCAGGTCGTTCCAGGGAGCTTGCGATAATTTTTCAAGTGTCGACCTCGCCCCGGCAAAGTCCTTCTCGGCCAATTGAATTTGACTGAGCAGCAAAACTGATTCATAGAATCGAACGTGGTCTGGTTCCCCTTTTTGCGCAGCAATCAACTTTTGAATTGCTTGCGGGCGTTTCTCGGGATCGGCCAATGCCTGCTTGGCGGCGATCCGTGCAAGAATATAGTCAAATTCACCTCTCAGATAATTACTCGGTGATTTGGCGTCCGCTTTTGCTTTCAGAAGGCGTTGAGTGGCAGAGTCATATTTTCCACCGTTTTCGTCGCTATATCCCAACTTCAAGTCGCCGCCACCCCCTTCCCATTCGATGGCAGCAATATCGTTGGCGCTGACGATTTCTGGTTCACCCTGGTTCTTTTTCAGCGTCAGTTCGGTCTTCGACATGGCCGAGATATTGCCGTTCACACGTTTCCCATCACTCTTTTTTGTGATGATGTCGACGGCAAACAGAGAGTTCAGCGGGAGTGCAGCGACAATCGCAGTTACGACGCACACATCGCGAAAAAAAGTTTTCATGGAAGTATCCTCTATTTCAAAAGTTCATCAGTTTCATGTGTTTTATAGTTTTCGTAGGTCACATAAGTTCTATAGGACTTATAAGTCCTATTCATTGCTGGCAACGCTGTGAGACGAGTGATTGCAGATTTCTTCTTTCAGCCTGCCGCAGGAGGCGTCGGTGGTTTCGGCCGAGGCTTCGGTGCAGGTGGCGTTCCAGCGTCGGTGCGCGGTTGTGTTTTTGTAATGGGTTTCGGTGCTGCAGGTTGAGCGCCAGTCGCCCCAGCACTCGCCGTTCCGCTACCCGCAGACGGCGATGGTTTTGGCCGAGGTTTAGGAGCCGTTGGTGCGGAAAACGAAGATGGCTGCGATTTTTCGACCGCAATCCCCGAGAACGAAACGGGTTCGACTTTGACACCGGACGTCTTCCGCTTGGTGGTCTTCTTTGTTCCCTTAAATAACACCCAGCCAATGACACCCACTCCGCAGAGAAGACCCAGAACAAAGATGGTCAACGCCAAAGCGTCATTATTCTTGGGCTCTTCTGCCTTGGTCGGGGTCGTGGGTTTCGGTTGAGTTGGGGTGTTTCCGTTTTCCGTCTCGTCTGTTTTATCCTCGGGGCCGGCCGTTTCCTTGGGCTTTGTTTGTTCCATCGGAGTCTCTTCGGTCCGAGGCAGATCGGTGACCGGCTTGCCGGATTCTTGCATCACATCGCGATAAAGATCGTTAAGCTTGGCTCGTTTGTCCTCGGGAAGGGTCCTCATCATCGAAGACGATCCGATTAATTCCGAAGCGCAAAGATCCAGAGCCTTTTGCTTGTCCTTTGGGGCAAGTTCCTTACCGTACCGGTAACGGCAAAGTGACACGCTGTATCGGGCATCAAGAAAGGTATCAACCAGGTCTGGCCGTTCCGAGAAATTCTTCTGCTGTTGAATTCGTTTTGCGATTCCTCCCCAGCCCCATAAACCAATTTCTTTATTTCCACCAATGGCGGTGACAAACTTCTTGTTATCACCGTTCGATCCCCAGTCCTGAAACACGGAGGCACCTTCAACCTGTGTCCGTAGATCATTACCTCTTACCTTGAGGACTTCGTTGAGGAGTTTTTCGGCGTTGTTAAAGTCCTTTTTCAAACGATTGCAGCGGATTAATCGAACTTTGACGTTCAGCAGTTGATCGGCGCTGGCAAACGATGGGTCTGCCTCGGCGCGGGTAAGAACACCATTAAACGCCGACGCTGCGCGATCATAGTAACTCGCAGTTTTCGAGCCGTCCGTCGAGATTTCGCCCAGCGCAAAATAGGTTTCACCGATCCAGCTGAGCGAACCGAGGGTCTGTCCATCCTGTTTCTTATACATATCGTCGAGAAACGTTTCGAAGGCTTCCATCAGCTTGTTGAAACGCTCGGTTTCACCGTTGCTGCGAAACCGCTCCAGTTCAGACTTTAGCCCTCGACCCAAGTCAACGTACAGATGCGTCAGGTCTGAACTGGGGTCACCTGATGCGATGGCTTCAAGAATTTTCATTGTTGCTCGAGCATCGTTCAGCTTGTCTGGACCCATTCCGATATAGGATCGTAACTGCAACTTGTAAACGCTCTTCGCGACAGAGCGACTATGGATTCCTTTTTCCGGTCGTTGGGATTCGTCGTCAACTGCAATTGCCTTGATCACGGATTGCGGTTCGTCTTGAAGCATCTTGATCGCATCGACCTCTTTCCCCTGACTGAGAAGGATTTCCGCGAGATAGATTTTGGCGCTGACGAGTTCCTGTGGCACAGCCCCTTTGTTGGGTAGAGTTGCGGAAAGTTTTTCAATACCGGATCGCAAGTACCGTTCTGCGGCTGCCTTCCATTCGGCGAGCTTTTCAGGGCTTGGGCGTGATTCGTGCGGCATTCCTGCAGCGGAACCGTAAGCAATCCAGTATGCCTGTCCGGCAGCCAATTGTGCTTCAGGATACTTTGCATCACTTTCCGGAACCTTACTGAACCACTCGGCCGCGTCGACGGGCTTTTTTGCTGATGTGTACAATCGACCGAGGGTCATCCGAGCCTCGTTTGCCTTGTCACTCTCGGGCCAGCGGTCTGCAATAAGATTGGCTGCCTTGATCGTCAGCCGCAGTTCGTCTTGCTTTTTTTCCGATGCGGCACTGTTGTCGTTGTATGCTTGAACGAAGGCAGCCATCGCCATGTAGGCGGCATCAATCGCCACGCTTCCTTCATCATCGCTGGTGGTTCGAGCGACAAACTGTGCCAGGATCGCGGCCTCGTAATTGCGACGGAGGTAGAAATTCGTGTAGGCGAGCAGCAATCGAGCCGTTGCCACATCTTTTGCGTTGTCACGACGATTTGTGAGCATCATCGCCAGTTCAAAATTTTTCGCGGCGTCATTCAGTTCGTTCGACCAGTCTTGCTTCAATCGAACCATTTCTTCAGCTGGTTTTTGAGACTTGACTGCTGCATCCAACTCTTTCTTGATGTCTTGAGCTGTATTGAAAGATTGTCGTCCCTGTCCATAAGCGGTTTCAAAGTCCTCTGGCTTTTTCTCTTTACCTCCGAGCTTCACTTGCAATTTCTGCATTAATGACAGCGAAGCGTCTTTATATTCACCCGGAAAGCGGTTGATCTGCGAAGCTGTCGTGCGTGCCTGTCGCCAAAACCGCTCTTGATCGGGTTTGGGCAGATTTCGATTGTCACCCAAGGCTTCGAGTGCCCGAGCTTGCTCCCACTGAATTCCAAGGCCAACGGATGTCTTGGATTCGCTTCCGTTCTTCTTCAGCCACTCTTCCGCCAAATCGACGATCAACTGGTAATCATTTCGTGCGTGAAGGCAAATCAGTTTGAATTGCAGCGTCTGGGATTTCAGGCTCTGGAGTCGAGGGTCATCCCCTGGATGATCGAGCAATTCGTCATAGATCCCAAGTGCCTGCTGCAACGCGCCTTGTTCTTCATAACATTTTCCCTGCCACGCCCTGGCGTGTAAGCCTCCCATTTGGCTGCGATAGCGATGATGCATCTTTTCGAATTCATCCGCCGCCTGAGTCAGCAATTCTTTATACTGTGCTGTTGACGGATCGTAGGTCTTGGCTTCGTTGTAAGTACATTTTCCCAGACTCAAAGATTCCAGGATCATGCTTCGTTCGACGCGTTCTCGATCGGCATGAAGCTTGGGTTCCTTTTGCTCGTCGATATAAGGCGGGAATTTTTTGAAGGCCGCTTCGTGCTGGTCGAATGCAAGCTTCAGAACTTCGCGTGCCTTTTGTACAAGTTCGCGTCCCTTGCGTTGAAACTCGGCCTTGCTCCCCTGATTTGCAGGAGACTTCGATTGAAAAATATCGACTTCACCCTTTTGCCTCAGAATCTCAGCCCGGTCGAAGTTTGCGTCGCCGCTGTAGGAGTGATTGGGGTTTTCCTGAATGAATTGTTCAAGGAATGCCAACGCCTGGTCAAGCTGTTCAAACTGCTTTTCTGGGCTGCGTAGAGTCTTGGCGTTCTCACGAAGCGTGACCGCTTTCTCGTACGGAATGAGTTGCCTCATTTCGGCTGGCAGCGAAGGGCGAAGCGCAAGTTGATCCAGGTAGATCAGCGCATAATCGAAATAGTTTCGCTCGCGAAGCCCTTGCAGGAACTCAAGGTATGGCTCTTCCGCCACGACAGAACGCGTCAACGATACGATCAACAACAGCCAGACTGGCCAAATCAACAACCGGGGCTTCATCGGTTGGTCCTTAATTTCAATGGGAAATGCGATAGGAAGTGAAACATGGCGATCACGAATCCAACCGCTCACATCACAAGTATTGGAAGGAATTGTCCGTTCGGCAAGGCTTCACTCGACTCCGTCGTCTCTTTCCAGGAAACATGAAAGTACGAGTGTTTTCGATCACATGCTGCGATTTCGTGTCTCACTGTCAAATTTGGTTGCTCTGTTCTTAGATTAGAAACCCGTTGATTAAGCAGCCGGTTGGCTTCAAAGACTCTCATGAACACTCACAAATGCCCACACTTTTTCTGATACATGTTGGCGATTTTGCCTATGCCACTTCCGGTATTTTTGCGTACAAGATTGTTCTCTGGTGATTGACCGGAGCCAAGTCTTCTCAAACCAACGGCTTAACCAGTTGATTGAGAGATTTGCGTTTGAGGTGAACGTAAATCACATCGAATGATCGATGTTGGTCCAGCTATTCTTGCGAAAACTTAATTCCTTGCTCTTGGGAGGGTTTGGGTCACTTTCGGCATGCCAAATGCCCATAATCGAGATCTTGATCGTCGCTTTAGAAGTAGTTTCGAGACTTTCGAACTATTCAGTAAATCCTGCTGGATGTTACATCCAACAATCGACACACTTGAGAATGCCAGATGATCGTTTTCTTCGATCAAGCCATGAAGGAGCACATTAAAATGCCTAGTCTCTCCCAACAATCAATTGTCCGCCGGCTAGCGCTTACGGTTTTGTTTGTCGTGGGTTTTCAATTTTCGGCAAACATGGCGTTTGCCGGAGTTGTCATTCAAGCCCCGGTCGGTTTGCAACCAGGTGACCATTTTCGAATTATCTTCGTGACATCGGGTACGACGGCCGCAACCTCAAATAACATTGCGGACTATAATTCATTCGTAAACCAGCAGGCTGGGGGTGCAACTTACGACGGACGATTGGTCCAGTGGTCTGCGATTGCCTCGACGAACACTGTTAACGCATTGGCGAATATCAACTCTGCATCCAGTTCCGCAGTTTACATGGTTGACGGAACGAAAGTCGCCTCGTCGACAACGGGTAGCGCGGGTGGACTTTGGTCGTCGAACTTGATTGCTCAGCCGACAGAGGGGATTAACGGAAATGCGTTTACCAGTGGTTTTGTCTGGACGGGGACTTCTGGGAATGGCATGGAGTACAGCACGACAATTTTTGGAGGTTACGGTCTCGGCTCAAACAATTACGGATATAATCCTTACAGTCAGATGAATGTTTTCTCGAATCCACAAGTTCAAGTGGGAGCCATTTCTGGATCGCAGACGGGATCAAATTGGGTGCAGATTCCCAATAATTCTGCATCTTCGACTCCCGGACTTAAGAATTGGACGGATCAATATCAAATGTACGGGATCTCTCAGGAAATGACCGTTACCCCAGAACCATCAACACTTTTAATTTCGGCTGCAGGTTTGCTGGTGATTGTTCTCGCGAGAAGGTGGTTTAACCGAGGAGCGGTTGCTGGTTAAGTGGTGGCGGCAAAGGAAAAAGAATTTCACTTTAACTTCGTCATTGGCGTCAGGCGTCTGACAAGGCGATCCGCCTGATGTTTGTAGTAGAGACTTTTCTCGCGGTTTCCACGACGGCCGTGCGCTTCGGCGAGCCAGCCATAGAGCGGCAGGATTGTTGGATCGAGTTTTAACGCGCGTTCCGCTTCCTCAAAGGCTGAGTCAAACCGGTTCAGCATGCCCAATGCATGAGCACGACGCCCGTGGGTCACGGCCATCCACGGATTCAATTCCATTAACGGAACGAAGTATTCTTCCGCTTCAGAATAATGCCCTGCATCATGCGTCATATTCGCGATGCGCAAAAGGGCGACTTCGTTAAGCGGAAACTGCTTGATCATCTTTTTGGACAGGATTTCGGCAGCTTGCTGCTGACCTGATAGAAGCAATGCGCCACCCAGGGCTTGTTGAATCGCTTCATCATCGGGCGTGGACTTGAGTGCCTGTTCTAAAAGTTTGATAGCCTCTTCTGCCGAATTACGATCGCGTTGCTTTTCTGCGATCAGCGATTTCAGCATGCCTTTGGCACGCACTCGCTCGATCTCCGGAATGGTGGCTCCTGCTTCCTCAAACATCGTATATTCGTTGCCAGGTCTGGCGGATTTTAACTGATCAGGGTTCCGTGGAATCCTATGATCTGTCTGACTTGTGTGAGGGATATTGCTGGCGCTCAGACGTGGCATGTGACAGTGGATGCATGACCCGTTTGCTGGCTCAGCCTTCTGTTTCTCATTAGGAAGAGAGCATCCTTGTTTCTCGTGGCATTTCAGGCACCGACTGTCAAAAAACTCGATGCGGTGGTTTTCGTCTTGTGAGTCGTGAGGATCGTGGCACGATACACATCCGAGACGTGCACCGCTTGATTGATAACAGCGGCTGCTGTGCATTTGCATCGCCTGAGAGACGACGATTGTCGATCCTCCGTCGGCACCGTTTCCTTTCATAAAAACAGCCCAGACGTCGCTGAATTTCATTCCTGGACGGAAATCGGCCTCACTTCGCCCGTATCGTAAGATTCGTTCTTCACCTTGAAAGTGACATTGGTGGCAGACCGCGTCTCTCTCTGCTGATGGCAACTCCGAAAGCAACAGGATCGGATCAGGCCCATCTGGTTTGTCTTGACGACGAAATGTTGCATGGCCTTGCCCTGGGCCATGGCAGCGTTCACAACCAATCGATTCTTCGTGGAATACAGGTTGCGGAAAATAGTGCTCGCGTCCGGGTTGGTGGGAGACTCGGCCACTGTGGCAGATCAGGCAGGCATCCGTGATCCGACGACTGAAGCGAACATGCCGATCTGGCGGATACATCGGAGAAAGATCCCATCCCTCTTTGGAATACCACGAGATGGGGGACATGAACATGGCACCATCGCGCCAGAGCAAATACGAGCGCCCTCGCGAATTGGAGCCCATCGCATATTGGATCTCTTCCGCCTGATCGTAAATAACACCTTCTTCATCGGAAACGGATTCGTGATGCCACACACGGTTATCATTTTTCTCAACGCGGTAAGAGCGATTTCCTCGGTCAAACGATGTGTTGTGATCGTAGTCTTCATGGGGGGGCAAGGTCTCATTGACCTTCGACAAAGTTCGGCCCATGGCAGATCGCTCGTACCGCGCAGCGATCTGCGGATGACACACCGCACAAGCCTGACTTCCAATATAGTTTTCGGAAGGAGGTGATGGCCAGGCGACATTTGGAGCGTCTTCGGTCGGTTGCTGCTTCGCATTCACAGAAGAACTTACAGCAACCTTATCCGTAGCGATGGGGGAAGAAGTGACTCCCCTCCACACCACGAAGCCAATCACTGTCACGAGAACAATCACGGCGACTTTGATCGTCTTCGTGGCTGACTTTGTGCTGTAAGTTGGCTTCAGGGAGAGGTCGTCGTGATGCGTCATTACCGGCTTCAGCTACCGACCGAGTTAACTGCTTCCATTTTTTAAACATGGTTACCATCGGACGCAATGTGCGGCCTTATTTCCCATGATCCTGCTACAACATCGTGTCAGATATCGATATTCAGCACGTTTGTTCCCGTTGTCACTTCAAACGTTTTTGGAGAGGTTTTTGGATCGGCCCATTCACTGGGGAACTTATACTTCTTGGCGGTGGGCATTCCTTTGTTCTTGACAAGTTCTGCCTGCCGCTTCGAAACTTCTGCAACTTGCTGCGCTGGCGTCAACTTCTCCATCGACGTACTCGACTCTTCAGCAGAGGCTCCTCCCAAGACGACCTTAAACGGCACGGCAGCAGCCCCACGATCGCCGTTCGTAGCAATCTTGAAGTTGCCATCCTTGTCTGTTACCCCAACAGCCGGCTTGGCTTTTGAAGCTGCGTCAACGGGCATCAGCGTTACCACTGTTGCCTCAAGCGGTTTGCCTTCGACTTTAAGTGTCCCAGTCACGGGGTAAAGAGGAAGCGCGGCTGGACCAGCAGGAGAACATCCCAATAAGCAGAACAGAACCAAACCACTCAATCGACGCATTTCAATCTCCCTTTAAATTCAATGAAAAATACGGTCGGTACCATACCTGCTTCGTTGCAGCAGATGGGGCATCGCCCGCGAAACAAAATTGCCGAAATCATTGCGTTGCCACTCGTCGTTTTAGCGTGTGAATGACTTCATCATCTTCGATCAACTCCGCAAGTACCAGTAATTCGCGACAGAATTTTTTCTCGTCGAGACTTTCGGGAGAATTGTTCAAGCCCGTGATTTCAATACTCAAGTCCTTGGACAGCTTATAGACTTTGAAGAAATAGGCCGCTTCGTCAAGTCGCTGCTGTCGCCGCAACAGGTCATGCAATTGGAAATGGATGATCCACCAATACGGATCGAGTGCAAACCCGCGTCGCAGCGATTTTTCTGCCTGATCGACATCACCAAGTGCTTCCTCGCACCAGGCTCGCGCCCGCCAGTATCGAGGA
The DNA here is from genome assembly GCA_903834925.1 of uncultured Schlesneria sp. Taxonomy (GTDB): domain Bacteria; phylum Planctomycetota; class Planctomycetia; order Planctomycetales; family Planctomycetaceae; genus Schlesneria. The sequence continues at coordinate 63,448 of CAILLA010000187.1, read as the reverse complement.
TCTTTTTCAGCTAGATTCTCTGGAAACGCCTTCACCAATTCCTGAACCCGCTCCAGATCCCCATTCGTAATGCTCAGACTGATAATAAATGAGAGCAACTCTGGGTTATGAGGATATTTTTCCAGCAACTTCTCGGTGGTTGGAATGTGTTCCACCGCTGCAGCCTGTTTTGGATCGTCCTTTGCGGATGTGTAATAGATGGGCATCGCTCGTGCGACCTCAAAAATCTCACTTTCCGGATCGGATTCGAGCCAGATTGTATTGTTGTGATAGAGCGAAGCAGGATTCAGCCAACTTGCACTGACGAGAAATACGTAAGTCTCCGGGGATTCTCGGCCCAGACGAATTGCTCGACGAATTCTCGCCAATGCTTCTCTCCGCTGCAGTGTCATCATATAGAAAAATACGGTCTGTTTGTGCGCTGCCGTTACTTGCGGGTTGAGTTCAAGAACTTGATCGCAAGTTTTGGCTCCGTCAAACGGGCGATTCAGTTTTTCGAATTCGACGATCGATTTTTTTAATAGCGCCGGCACGGCTCGCGTGTCGCTACGCGGAACCCGATCCAGGTACTGAACCAGCGACTTCCAATCGCTGATTTCCTCGGCTGCTTCGCCTCGGTATAACCACGGGTCGGCAGCATCCGGTTCAATTTTTGACCAGGACTCAGAGACTTTTGCGAGTTCTGACCAGTTTTTTTCAATCTTCAATTCCTGGCACTGTTGCTCACAGGCAGCAATTGCCCGGTTATACATGACCTGACGAGTTGCATACCCGATTGGTGCCGCAGCGATCAGCGTCACCAGTAGAAGAAACCACCAACGACGCGACTTCCCCATTAGCCCATTTGTCGGCAAAGGCTTTTCAAAATCGTGTCTGGTGATCGATGCGTTCACTTCGTCCTCGATCGTTATTCGATGAATTGTCTGTGCAGATGAGGCTTCCAACTGCCGCGATTCACCCAAGGCCGTCAATTCTTCAGGTCCGCTTTACGTAGTTGCCTCAAAACAAGCTCCTGATTCGTGCTCACGTCGTCAAGAGTCTCCAATTCTCCGTTTGGCCAACGAATTTCCAAGTGGATCGGAGCGGAATTTTCACCCAATCCAAAGATCAGCGCCGCTTCGTGAGCAGACACATAGCTGGTTCCTCCTGCCATCTCTTGAACCAAGGTTCTATTGCCTTGCTGTAATCTTACGCGGGTTCCCCAACCTCGGCGATTCGTAGTGCAGAGAAATCTCAATTTCAGCCAATTGCCACGCGACGAATCGTTTCGAAGGATTGCCGTTGGCGTGTTCTGATGGACGACCGCCAGATCCCAGTCACCATCGTTATCAAAGTCTCCCCGTGCCACTCCGCGACCAATGACTGCTTTTTTGAAAAAGTCACCCGCCATCGGGCCACAATCGACGAATCGTGGCCCCTCGTAACTGAAGATCTGCGGTTCCATTTGCCAAAGCTTCCCACTTTCACGCCAGTCATTGATGTGACCATTCGTGATGAAGATGTCCTCATGGCCGTCCTGGTTAAAGTCTGTCATGATTGTACCAAACCCAAGATACTTCAGCGTCGGAGCGTGCAGTCCGACGAATCCTGTTACATCTTGAAATCCGGAAGGTCCAAGGTTTTTGTAAAGTGTATTCGATTCTTGCGTGAAATGAGTGCAATAAAGATCCAGCCATCCGTTCTGATCAAAGTCACCCAGTGCTACCCCCATGCTGGCTTGAGGTAGCCCTTCACGGCTGACTGCACATCCAAGTTGAACGGCAGATTCGACGAAATGGCCGCTTCCCTGATTGATAAACAGAAAGTTTGGCGTCGTATCATTCGTGACGTAAACATCGGGGATGCCATCGTTATTCATATCAGCAATAACGACACCCAAGGCTTTGTTGAGAGGTCCAAACAACCCTCTTGTCCGGGCCTCAGGAAGAAACGTTCCATCCCCTTGGTTGAAGTAACATTCGTCCGGGACAGCGTCCATATTTTCCGGATGACACGTTCCCGGTTTACCATGATTTCCACAGGGGATGGGATGGTAGGGGTCATAGTCAACGTAATTACAAACATAGAGGTCGAGATCTCCGTCGCCATCAAGATCTCCCCATGCGGCACTGCTGCTCCAAAGGGGGTTGGCAACGCTCGCCTCAAGACTAACGTCTTTAAACGTTCCGTCACCTTGATTTTTCATGAGCGTGTTTGGACCGACATTCGTGATGTACACGTCATCGAATCCGTCGTCATCAAAATCGGCGATCGCTACTCCCTGCCCATAATACCGCTCAAAAACTCCCGCAACCTCTGTGACAGCAACGAACCGATCAGGTTCAATCTGGCGAAACAGTTGATCCAAAGGTTCGTTGTGGCGTTCTTCCGTGGCGGGATCCCCTCCCTGGCACACGTAAAGGTCCAACAGTCCGTCACCGTCAAAATCGAACCATCCGGCGCCTCCTCCGGTCGACTCCACCATCAGAACCTTACCCGTGGCGCCATTCGCATAGGTGAACGAGACCCCAAGCTGTTCAGCAACGTCTTCGAAATGAGGAAAAGTCGTAAGTCGGTTGGGTGACTTTTTGGTGTCGCGCGGCGATTCAGCAAAGGGGGCTTCGACCAAGGAACCGTTCGGTTTGGAAAGACCGACTTTGGATGCGGCTGATTCGACTGGCTTGTGATCGGCCGAAACAATGACGTCATTTGCCGTCCTGCTGCTTTGCTCACACCCCGTTAGACTGCAAAGCAGCAAGCCAATCAGGAAGACTTTTTGGCTCACCACCGTTTTCACGATCATATTATCAGTGTTTTCGAAGCCTTACGAAAAAAGTCTCGTCACCGACATAATTGCCGGTGACGAGATTTCAGCTGAAAAATTGTTGGCTCTAACTCAAGCGATTCTAGAATTCGCCTGCAACGTCACCACCAGCACGTGTCGAGATTGCTTGCAGAACGATCACTGACATGTTCTCAGAGAGGAATCGAACGGAACCGTCAGCCATGAGTACGTGGGCACCACCGACGTGGGTGCTGCTGATACCGTGGCACTGGTTTCCGTCAGGATACCCATAATTTTGGTTAATCAGGTGGGCGGTCGAAGCAACTTGCATTGGACCAGCCCAACCAACTGTTCCAGCGACCTGGCTTGGAGTCGCTGGACCATTTGACCAGTGATGATCTTCCATGACGAGGATCGTGGTCGAGGTACCATCGACGATGTCACGGATCTTGCAAGTACCAGAGTGGCTGAAGCAGCCGTTCATTTGGGCGAGGTAAGCAGGGCCAGTTGAGTTTCCACCGGAACCTTCACCCCAACCATTGTGTACAACACCAGGAATGTTGTCGGTGTTGCTCCAGGTAAGAGGAATCCCTTTTCCATTTTGGTCCGAAGCAAGGCAGTTCTGCCAGTCAGCACGCTCGAAGCCCATGCTTCCCACGTAATCCGAACGACCAACTGGAGTGTTGTTGTATGTTTGGCCACCGGAGCAACCAGCCACATTCGCGTATTGCTTGTCGGACTGAGGATTGCTTGGGCACATGACGGCTTGAAGAATCGTCGTGGCGGCCTGGGTGTTTTGCTGTGAAGTCCAACCGCGGCTGGGGTTGCCCGCTGTGCTGCCTGGATAGCTTCCAGGCCCGCCGGGGCCACCGTTGTTGTCCAGAAAGTTGAATTGGTTGTAAAGGGGAGCGTTATCGAAATAAGGAAGAGCCATAACGATCCAGCCGAAATCGCCGAAGCAATTCTGCCAGTCCCCACGGACGGATTCTGACAGTCCACGACCGGACCAGTTCTGCGGGAACTGTTTCGATGTGTCGTGGTAGTTATGACATGCCAAACCAATCTGCTTGAGATTGTTCTTACACTGGGTACGGCGAGCGGCTTCGCGAGCCTGCTGCACCGCTGGTAGCAACAATGCGATCAAAACCGCGATGATTGCAATCACAACCAGCAGTTCGATCAAGGTGAATCCACGTACTTTCGACTTCGACATCAGTAACCCTCCTCAAAAAATAACGAACGAACTTTAAAACCAATCACAAAACTCTGGAAACCGGCAGGCCAAGTAACTTGCAAACGAAAAAATGAAAGAACAGGCCCACTTCTCAACGATGTTTCTTGAAAGAGTACCCCTCTCGAAGAAACCAAAACAGATTGGATCGTCAATCTGAAATGCGAACATCTCATCGGAATTCCGAATCCTGACTTCGGAATTGTGTAGAGGTTAACTGAATATGAATAATGCTGTCAAACTTAAAACGAGCCGAATTACCAAAAATGTCCGTAATGCCGGATGTGCCTGGTGTGATGCGATTGTGTGGTGTACTTAAGTTCCTGTTTTCGAGGTGTCTCGCGGGCGAATCGAGAATTTCCTGAAAGATCGTTATTTCAGGGAGCGCCACTTTCTTCGATCAGCAGAATCTTTTGACCGCAGCTGACGGTTTCGAGTTCCGTGGTTTTACCTGATGGCCATTTAACGACGAGGGTTTCGATAACAGAAGCTGTACCAAGTCCGAAGTTCAATGTTCGATCGCTGGTCGAAAGGTAGCTTCCACCACCTTTTACAAGCCCAATCTGCGTAACATGTTGCGTCTTGATCGAGACGCTGGCACCAATTGCTGAACGATTGCTCACACGTCCGACTAACTTGACCTCCAGCCAATTCAGCATCGGGGTGTCGTTTCTCAAGATTGCGACTCGCTCGTTGATATGGGTGACGACCAAGTCTGGGGTTCCATTCCCGTCCAAATCACCGCTCGCAGCACCACGGCCCAGGTGCAGCTCATTCAAATAACCCCTTGACTCCGTGGCGATGTTAAGAAATTTCTTGCCGCGATCGTTCCGCAAAAGATACGGGCGCTGACGACTTACTACGCCCGGAACTGGTGCCCAGACATGTCCATTCGAGCAAAAGATATCAGAAAATCCGTCACCATCGGCATCAAAAATGACCGTTCCAAACCCGACGGCTAACGTTCCGACAGCCGTGATTCCAAACGGTCGGCTGGCATGAGTAAACAGTTCGTTTCCGAGATTACGATAGAGCGCAAAGCTCTGCTGCTCGTAGTTTGCCACCCAGATATCGATTTTTCCATCGCCGTCCAGGTCACCAAGATCAACACCCATGCTGCCGTCAGAAACACCCGTCTCACCCAGCGCAACTCCATATTGTATAGCGACTTCGCGATAATTTCCCGCAGGTTGTGAGACATAGAGGTGATTGGGGAGCGCGTCATTCGCGACATAAAGATCAGGCTGAAGATCGCCGTTGATGTCGGCGATGACGACTCCCAAAACTTTGCCAATTTCATGGATGCCCAATTCCGCACTCGCGTCACGATAGGTTCCGTCTCCATTCCCGAGATAGACCGTACAAGGCAAGCCTTCAAAGTCAGTCGGAGCGCAGAGATTTCGCTGTTTGCTATTTGGGTTGATACACACAGGATCATTATCAAACGACCAGTCCGTGTAATGGCCGACGTAAAGATCGAGCACATGGTCCCGATTGAAATCTCCCCACCCGGCCGCCGTGCTCCACAGGGAATCAGTCAAGCCCGCTGACTCTGTGATATCTTCGAATGTTCCATCCCCATGGTTCTGGAACAATTGAAGTCCACCCCAACCGGTAATCAGCAGATCCGGAAATCCATCGTTATCGATGTCCGCCGTGTATGTGCCGTGGTTGTAGTGCCGAATCGGGTTCAATCCCGCCTCTTTGGCAACCGAAATGTAATTCCAGGGTGAAAACTGACGATACAAGCCGAATGGCAAGGGCAGGATCTCACGTCCCTCGCCAAATTCTCCGCCGCCTGCAAAAAAGAGATCGAGCTTCCCATCGCAGTCATAATCTTCGATTGCGCAACCAGTTCCAGCCATTTGAAGCAACGTTGATTTTTTCGCCTCTTCTCCGTTGCGTCCAATCCACGTTACGCCGCTCGATTCGGCCACGTCTACAAATTCAATTTTCGGGCCAAGTCGATTGACGATGCCAGGCGCAATCGGGGACGTCGTCGAACCAGGATTGGAATCGTTTTGATGACTCGGCGAACAGCCTGAGATCGCACAGATCACCACAAAACGACAAAGTAATCTCCACTGCCATCCGGTTTTCGACGATCCATTCATGGTTTCGCGTCCTGCTCAAACCCATTCGCGTGACGCATCGCCAGCTTGTCTTCCCCGAGTGATTGGTAGAGCTTCACCAATTCCTCATGCGCCGGTTTGTATTTTGGTGCAATCAACAGCAAGTTCTCGCACCAGCGTATTGCATCGCGACGAGAAACGAATCGTGCGACGATTTCGGCGATTTTCATCCGAAGCTCCAAGTTATTCGGTTGGTCACGCAACTGTTTTTCCATCGCCCCCATTTCAATCAGTTTTGGTTGCGATTCCGCAACGAACGCGAACAAGGGTTCGGCTTCGGCTAGGCGACCACTCGCTTTCCAGGCGCGGGCCAGCGAATTGGCGAGATTCGCATGCTCAGGAACCATTCGATATGCCTTTTCCAGTACGACGGCGGCACCAGCTGCGTCACCGGACGAGAGCATCAATTCTCCGCACGATTTCAGAAGCATTAAATCCTCAGGATGGCTTCTTAATCCTTCCTGAAACATTTGAATCGCCTTGTCGACCTCCCCGTGGGTGGCAAGGCTTTCGGCAAGTCCCTGCAGGGCGGTTGCGTCGTTCGGATGTTGCCGCAGATATTTCTGAAAAAGTGAAATCGCCTCATCCGTTTTCAACCGGATTTGAAGGACTTTCGCCAGCAGAAGTTGGCAATCGGCATTTTCCGGAGCAACTGCGAGTGCCGCGCGATAGGCTTTTTCTGAGCTTTCCCAGCTTGTCATCGATTGATAATACCGTCCCGTCAATATCAACGGTTCGGGATCATTCGGATAATCCTGGTGCCAGAGTTCCAGTGTCCACTTGGCGAGTTCATGATTATGGTAAATCATAGCCCACGTGTAATGGGCTCGCGCAATCTCTGGCTCATCGTCTCGGGCATCTTTGAGCAAATCATTCCAGCGCGACTGCATCGCCTCGAATTGATTCGTTTGCGCCATCGCCAACCAGCGTTCTCGTTCCAACTCTTTACGAGGGACTCCCACTTTCACCGCTTGATTTAACAGACGTTCGACTTCTCGAAAGTCGCCTGAGCGGCGAGCGACACGGAGTTGCAACAGGCATGTTCGTGGATCCAAGCCCCGGTTGAACCAGCGGCTGCGTTTCAGCCACTTTTCTGCGGCAACATTTTTCCGCTGTTTCAAATTGGCTTCCGTGCGCCAAAGACATAAATCACTCCAGAAATAAACCAGTGATATTCCGGCGCTCAGGCAAAGAAACGAAGCGAGGATTCGTCGGCGGAAAGTCCTTTTTCTGGTCGATAACGAACTGAGCACGTCAGGTTCCTGATGCGGAAATGAAACCCAGAATCGATTCGCGAGATCCAGGTTGACAAACGACAATCATTTCCGGTGTTTAAAGAAATACACTAAGCGATCGAGGATGAGAATTCCATCAGAAATTGCTTTGATCCGCGATTGTCCAAATACCCCGCTGGAAACGGTCGTTGAACGACGAGCACGATTTGGTGGAACCCGTCCAGAGAAAGGTTTCCTAACTCATTGTGGTGGCGCAACGCAAAGAAAACGCCCGCCTGAGGACTTCAATGTCTTGCCCTGAATTTATCGCTTTGTCCAGGGACGGGTTTATTTTTGCTCGCCGATTGGAACGCCGCTGATCCCAAAGTACGACTTCATCCGGTCAATGTATTCTCCGTGATCATAGTGGCAGGCACGCATCGCCGGGACGTAAGGCGTGTGTCCGTCACCGATCCAATCGATGATGTTAAAGACTTCGAGTGAGGCATATGAACTGTTGCTGAGCAATTGATTCCAGCATAGTTGAGCATCCGATCTTTCGCCTTCGCGATAAAGTATCCATGCGGCCATTGCTCGCACGTGGTCTGAATCGTCATTCAGACACTTGCGGATCAATTCGTGATCCAGCTTCGCGTCCCCTTGCAAATGAAAACAGCCGATGACCGACCAGTACCGAATTCCCGAATCGGAATGGCTGAGGTTCCGGTAGAATGTTTGCAGATTTGCAGGATCTTGCTTCATCGCTAATGCAGCAGCCTGCTGGTAACCCTTCAGATCGTACAACGACGGATCTCGGATGAGTTCATAGATCGTCTTATTGCTCGCCTCTGACCGCCGTACCAATTCTGTTTCGGGCAACAATCCCGCGTCAAAATATTCCAGCTGCCAAGCGTCGAGAGCCTTACTCAACCGCGCGAGTTCGTTGGCGTATTGCGGCTTCTCTGCAAGGTTGTTGACATTGTCTGGATCGGCGTCGGTATCGAACAGTTCTTCCATTGGCTTTGTCTTAAAGAACTGGCCAGTGACATCGTCGGTCTTGCCCGACTTGTGGTGTTGCTCCCACGCTTGAGTCGCCTTCATCGTCCACAGGTAGCTCAGGTGCTGCCCCCAGGGCGCGTATGGCATGTAATTGCGAATGTAAAGAAACCGCCGATCGCGGATCGCACGGGAGTTGTCGCTTCGTTCATCCATCCGGCCGCGAAAACTGACGTGATACTCGCGAGATTCTGCGTTGGGACCGAGAAAGATTTTGCCCTGCATATAACACGGAGCTTCAACACCGCACAGATTCAACCAGGTCTTTGGCATGTCGATGAAACTGACTAGCCGGTCGACTGTCGAGCCCGGTTCGGCAGGACGCAGGTGCTTGAATTTTTCTGGAATTCGGATGACCAGCGGGCAATGCGTACCGCTATCGTACAAGACACGTTTGCTGCGAGGGAGAACTCCGCCGTGGTCCGAGTTGTAAATCACGATCGTGTTTTCAGCGAGACCACTTTTTTCAAGGTCTGCGAGGGCCTTTCCGATGTCGGCGTCCATCTTTTTGACCTGATCGTGATAGTGCGCATAGTTCTTGCGGATCTCAGGAATATCCGGGTGATACTTCGCCAGCCGTACTTTGTCGGGGCTGTGAGTCGTATGATCGATGTCACCGAACGCCGTCGATTCGTGCGACTTCGTGCTATTGATGACCATGAAAAACGGCTGCCGTTTGGGCAGGTCGTTCCAGTCGACTTTATTCGTGTTCCAAGCGTTACCGTCCGGACGTCCGCCAATGTTGTAGTCGGTCTTGGTCACGTTACCGACGTAGTATCCTGCCTGTTTCAGCAAGTCGGGATAGTACTTGATTGTACCGTGCGGAATCTGATACCGGCTACGCATCTGGTGTGTTCCGGTCGAAAGTGCATAGATACCGGTGATCCAGCCACTGCGCGAAGGAGCACAAACGGGGGCGTTCGCATAGCAGTGCAAATAGCGAAACCCTTCGGACGCAAGCTTATCAATGTGCGGAGTTTCAGCGTTCGGATTTCCATAGCAGCCGACCCAGTCGACACTGTTGTCTTCTGAAGTCAGCCAGAGAATATTTGGACGATCATCCGCGATTGCAATCGACATATTTGTGGCAAGCAAGATCGCCAGGCAAAAGAAACTCGGTTTCATCTTCTCGACTTCTTCTGTCTGGTTTTCTCGTTCGCCACCAAGTGGTCGAGGACTCTACATTTTTGCGTGGTTCATTGGCAATCATGTCCCGACAAATTGATAAATTGTCTGTCACGAAGTCTTTAAAGGGCTTTTTTCCGTGACAATACTACGGCTGAAATCGACGTGCGGCCCTGAACCGATTTTTGAAATGGGGGATCGGATCTGCTCAGCGGCACGCTCATCGTCGACCATGTAATCACGCACGATCGGAACCGCATCGCGTTTATTGGCAAGCACAAGGTGGAAAACCATTTCTGACCCAGTCAGAAATGCCAGTTGAGCCGAAATCAGATAAAACTCCCACATGCGACACATGCGTTCGTCATAGATGGCAGCGGCTTTATCCCAGTTTGCCATGAATCGCTCGCGCCAGTCGCGAAGCGTGTAGTAATAGTGCAGGCGAAGGATCTCGCAGTCGGCGATCCAGATCCGCTGGCGTTCAGCCGGCGCGAAAATCTCTGACAATGACGGAGCGTATCCGCCGGGAAAAATATATTTGCGTACAAACGGGCTGGCCGTGCCGGGCGGGGCGTTGCGTCCAATGCTATGCACAAGGCCAATTCCATCTTCTTTCAGAAGGCTGCGGAATTTGCGAAAGAACTCGTCGTAATGTCCCACGCCGACATGTTCCAGCATTCCCACCGATACAACGCGATCGTAAGTTCCCTGCAAATCGCGGTAATCCATGTGTTCGAAGCGGACTCGATTTTCCAGACCCAATTTCCTCGCACGTTCGCGAGCGACCCGAATCTGTTCGATCGAAAGATTGACCGCCGTCACTTCGACATCAGCGGTCTGTGCAATATGGAGCGCTAAACCTCCCCAACCGCATCCCAATTCGGCGATCTTCATGCCGTCTTCGATTTTCAACTTGGCACAGACATGGCGTTTCTTGTTGAGTTGGGCTTGCTCGAGTGTGTCATCGGGGCTGCGGTAATAAGCACATGTGTACTGCATGTCCTCGTCCAGGAACAGACGATAGAAATCGTCTGACAGATCATAGTGATGTGAAGCATTTTTCAGTGCTTTGCCGATGGGGTTGTGTTGATGCAGTCGTCGCAGCCATCTCCACGAATGCCGCAACATCGTTTGAATGGGATGCCCCGTCAGCCCGGTTCGATTGTTTGAGAACAGGTTTAGCAGGTCAAAACAGGTCGAGCCTTCTTCAAATGTCAGCTCGCCATTCATATAGGCTTCGCCGACATATAATTCCGGATTAAAAAAGAGCTTGGTGTAAAGAGACTTGTTGTGAAGGCGGATGGTCACAGCCGGTTCTGAAGGCATTCCAGAAAAAGTGTGCAGTTGACCTGTCGCATCGAAGACACGCAGTGTTCCGCGCTGGACAAAACGGCGAAGCAACGTGGATAAGAGTTTCATCAGTGTCCTCCATGACAGGTAAATTCCGGAACCGCTGCGGCTGACGAATCTTTTCATCAGATGCCCGCTGCTGAACCAACGCCCAATATGAAGTAAGCCATTGTTAGTGTGATAGGCATCGCCGAGCCGAAACGATGCGAATTTCGTCACCAACGCAGGCTCGACTTTTGATCAAGCCTTCGACCGATAAATTCTCGCTAAATAACGATCCCCGTCAATTGATCATTTCCGACGAAAAACTGCCGGTGACGAACGTTCGGAAAACCTCAAAAAACATGGGAAAATCCCGGCTATAGGAGATACCGCATGATTGAACGGAATTCACGGAAGCGATGAAATCATTTCTTTAAGCTGGTAATCCATTCTCGGATCAACTCATTTGATTCGTGAAACACCATGCTACGCGCCAGGCTTGGCATTCGAGCTCCCGCTTCATCGGTTTCCAGACGATACATCAGGATCGATTCGTCAGGCTTGCCTGGTACGATATCGTAACGGCGTCCGCCAGTCCCTTTTCCAGCCGCGACGGGTGATTTAAAGACACCGTATTGGCCTGGGTCGCGCTGCGAAAGACGAAGATCCAGTCCAGAGGCTCTGGCTGATCCAATGGGATTGTGGCAGTGGGCGCAATTCACTTCCATCCAGGCTCGGGCGCGGTCGTCAATTGAGCCGGATTGCGGATCGTCGAATTTGGCCATTGAGGAAATCGGTTTCTCGGGCAGATTTTGCAGTGTTTGTTTTTTCGACCAGTCTGCGAGTTGACTCAATTCATCGTTCGCATGGTATTTTCGATTGAGATTTCTTGCTGTTGGCCCAAGTGGCTGGAACTTGCCGTCCTGACTGTGACAGACCAGGCACTGATTGGCATTGGGGATCTGGTAGCGGTTTGTTTGCTGTTTACCCTGCGCATCATGCCACGACACATTCACGCTGGCACCGCCAAGTCGAAGTTCAGCATCGGTTTGATCGTCGTTCCACAAATAGGAAAAACCGTACCAACCCGATTCCTCAAGCATCTCGATCCGTGTTTCCAGGAAACGTTCATTTTCCGTTTTGTCGACCGTTGGATCTGGATAGGCAAACGTTTTCGCAATGACCGTTCCGATCGGGAAGTCCAAAACCGAATCTTCCTTCCACGTGATCTTCCCCTCTTTTGGCAGTCGGATCATGCGGTGTTTGGATGTGTGATCGGAAAAAAGCGGCGTGATCAGTTCGTAGGAGATGAGACCCGATGCCGGAACGATTATGCCGTCGACTTCTTCAAAAAGTTTCCATCCCGACAACAGCTTTGGTGCGGCGCGATAGACCGCTACTGCGGGATTCCCTTTTCCGGAAGGGGGGGCGTGAGGCTGAAGTGTCACGGCCTCGCCAGATTTCACATCAACATTAAACGGTTCAAGGCTTCGTTCTACTTTGTACGATCCATTGAAAAGATTGGCGGGAGAGAGCTTGTCGAGATGAGCATTGGCAAACGTTGCTTTACCATTGTCACGAATCTGTGATCGAAGTTCTTCAGGCATTTTTCCATCGACGAGTTTCTTTGTGTTCACGATCCCGTCATAGAAAATATCGGGAAAGGGAAGCCCGACAATGGGGCTGAGCTTGATTCCAATCTCTCCCGACGGTTTTGCCCCGCCGCCGGAAAACCGGTTGTGATGAATGGAAAATGCTTCAGGAATCGGGTCATACTTTTTGTCGTTAATCTTCCGCTCAGTCACGTGAAAGCTCACGACAAGAAGGTTGCTTGTCTGATGATCCTTGATCTCGTTATCAAAAATTTCGACCCGGTCGGTTGCCATTAGCATCACCCCCGTTCCCGTCGGAACGTCGGCGACCATTGTTCCTTTGGGGGCAAAGTTTTGAAGGTTGTTTCCAAAAACCTGATTTTGAAAAACGCGGACGTCCCCTCCGTTAACGAGATTAAGTCCAGGCAGATCAAACACCATAATGCCACCTGTGTTCCCAGTGGCGACATTGTTGTAAACATCTGCGTGCAGAGTGTTCTCGATTTCGATTCCAGCGACGTTGTTTATCGCTTTGCATCCACGGACAATCACGTCTCGGCATTGGCCGCAGTAAATTCCGGCATCGGACGCACCGACTGCGGACGAGTCTTCAATCAACACGTTGCGACATTCAACCGGATAAATCCCATAGGCCCCATTCGTCGATTTTGGTCCTCTTGTCCATTCGACGCGGATTCGTCGAAAGGTGACGTCTCGGGCACCCAGGACTTTGATTCCGTTTCCAACGGTATCCTGAACCGTGAGGTCCTCAATCACAAAAGAATTTCCTGTCGCCGTGAGGCCACCACTGCCGACCGACTGATTTTTAAAGGACAAAAACGTCTTTTCTTGTCCCGATCCGCGAATCGTCAAGTTATCGCAGACGACATTCAATTCCGACTCGAATTCGTAAACCCCTGTGGCCAGTTCGATAATGTCGCCGGGGACCGCATTGATCAGCGCCGACTGAAGTTCGTACTGCGTATCAGGCCCTGGGTAAAGCTGTATCACAGATGTCTTTGCCACCGTCGGCGAATCGGCGGCTTGGGTGGTGATTGCCAACATCATCGCAAAGCAGAAAATCAAGCAACCCTTCGTAAGTGTCATGGCCATGAAATCAGTACTTTCGCTTGATCTTTGAGTGAATTGGTTAATCGAATCAAGAGCAAATATGGGCAGACCAGACCGTCTTATTTACTTAATCCGGGTTGGGAATGGGATCTGTGTCAGCGAACCAAAAAAGCGAATCTAGCCCATGAGTGCCGCTGAAAACAATGCTGGCAACTTTGTGACTGACGGGCTGCGATAAAGTGCAAACAGATGTCTTGCGACCCAAAGGGAGTTCCGATGATTTGGGAACCAGACTGGTTTTGGAAAGTTGATCAGTGGTCCAGACAACACGGCCTTCTCGTACTGGTCGAGTAAGTAGGTGTTATGCACATTGCCAATCCCACTCTCAGTGTTGGCAAGCGTTGATCCTGGATAGGCTCCCCATGGCGGCGTAAAAAGCATATGCAAGACCCGACCATTGATTCACGCAGACAGAACCGTAGCGAAGTTTTTGCAAGCATTGTTCGACATCGACAGGATGAGTTCGCCGAAAATCCGGAGGAAATGTGACCGAAGCGCACAAAGAACCAAATATGCGATCGTTCACGAATTCCGTTGCGCCGGCCAAAAACTCGTTTGGCGTCGCAGCCGAAAGAGCCGTCTCGGCGCAGATGCAAGTGAACAACTCTTCTCGAAATAACTCAGGACGATCGTCGATCGATTGGTCTATCAGTAACGCCCAGGGCAATCGATTTGATTCATCCGGCCCTAAACCATTGGCGGCAAATCGGCAGTATCGTTCGACCGCGCCAGGATAATAGGCCGGACGTGGTGGCGTTTGCGCTAGGAAGTGTTTGACAAGGTCGAGAAACTGTGATCGCTGATCCCATCGATCCCACGTCACAATTACTCGTGTTGTCAAGCAATTGAACGATGCGTTATTGGTGATCGAAGCGGCCACATGTAACGCTTGAGACTGCAATTCCCTTTGAGAATACGCTCCTGGGACAATGATCCACGGGCTGACATTCCCAAGTTCGCTGCTGATCGGTTTTGTCAACAGGGGCTGATTCAATCTCTTTCGTCGGTCACGTTCGTCTGGATCAGTTCCCCAAACGATGGCATCGTGGGTACAAATTGATCCTGTGACATGCACATCGGTGACACCTTCGTGCTGAATAAGTTCTCGACCGACATCTTCGGCACCGGTTATGATGCGAAGCAATCCGGCTTCGATCAGTGGTGCAAAAGCCCGCTGAAAAATCCCGGCGAGATATTGGTTCACTGGATTCATCTTCAAGATCACTAGCCGACAGTCAAAGAAGATGCGGTTCAGACTGTCAGTGGCAGGGATTGACGAAACATTTCCCGCTCCCAGCACCGCCGTAATCCCTGCAATTTTTCCGCTTGCGGCGATGTCGCGAAGATTCCCATGGATTTCGTTGATGCCCACGTCGGCCTTCATTCGGACGCTGCCTCGCAAGCCCATAAAAGCCAGGCTGTCGAATAATCCCTTCGCCGGGAACACGGGAACCGCAAGTTGCCCGTTCCCAAGTCGATAAATAGATCGGGGATTAACGATATTGGTTTCACGATCAATAGCTTGCAGTGTCTGCAACGCCAGTTGCAGATAACGAGCGACGACTGTCGGGCCGGTTAGCAACTCTTCGGCCAGTATTTTCGGATTATTTTCGCATTGTTTTGCTTGAACACCGACGCGAATCCAATCCTCGACGACGCCATCCAGCGCACGAAGAGACTCTCCGCATAGGCGGATTCGTTCGGAAGTCGATAACTGAGGGCGAGTAAGAGACCGCTCCTTCAAATCCCGAACGGCCTGTGACACGGTCGAATTCTCAGTCAAAATGCTCATGAATTTCCGTTTGTTAGAAGTTGCCCATCGGTTCTCGATACACTCGTGTCGTACGTACTTATCAAGTATTTTGGTCGATGACTTCAACGAAGAAAAGCCGTTTTAGGTCTCGTTGTCTCATCCAAACAGATTCTGATGTCATGCTATCACGAGGTGCCAAAATTGCTCAAATTATTATTCGTAATCTGGAAGAGGATATCCGGAACAAACTTCGAAAACTGGCGACAAGGCAGGGCCAAAGTTTGGAAGAGGTGGTCCGGGAAATCTTACGTCGTGCTGTCGTTACACCGATCGAACCGCCAGCGCGACTCGGCACACGTCTGGCGAGTCTGCTTTCCAAGCATGGGTTAAAGGTGGATATTGCCGAGCTACGCGGGAATGAGATCGCACAACCGATCTTTAATCAACGATAATTCATGACACGATCGGTACTAAGCCCCCGCTCATCGACTCTTGGGATGCTGACCCGCGTTGAATTAGGTGATCGAAAGATCGGAATCGCTGCCGTTTCCGACGAGGCTGCGGTCAAACGCCTGCGATTGGGGGAATGTTTGCCGCTGTGATGATTTCACGAGGGACACTCGGCAACAGGCGAAGTTCGCTTGGGTCGATTAGTGCCTGAAGCATTGTTGAGACCAGGTTTTTGATGCGGACCGGTTCGGAAGATGGCTCGCCAGCGTCACGGCTGGATTGACCAATCACCTGACCCGATTTCAGGCCACCGCCTGCCAGCAGTAAGGGTCCGAGGTTGCCCCAATGGTCGCGTCCGCCGTTCTGGTTGATTCGCGGAGTTCGGCCCATTTCCCCTGTCGCGACTAACATGATTCTGTCACTCAGGCCGCGTGAAGCAACATCGTCCAGAAATGCGGAAATCGCATGATCGAGCGGCGGTCCCATGTACCGCATCCCTTCTTCGACCGGTGCGTTGTTCACATCGGAATGCATGTCCCAGACAAAGCTTGTCGTCACCGTTACAAATCCGCAGCCGGCTTCACACAGTCTTCGCGCCAGAAGCAGCAGCTTCCCGAGCGATTTCGCATTGTCGACGTAGTGGTTGTAATTATTCCATTTTTTATTGATCTGATCGGGTCTGACGAGTGGTGCCGTGTCGTAGCGAACAATCGTTCCTGGGTCTTCTTTCGACAAATCAAATGCGCCTGCAACTCCACCCAGCAGCGTGCTGAAGGCTTGCGATTGCAGCGGGTCGGCGCGTTCCAATTGGCCTCGTTCGTCCAGGCGGAAACGCTGGCGGTCGAGTTCCGACAGCAACGCCCGTCGATCATCCAGTCGATCGATCGAAACTTTCAATTCCAGGTTCTGTTGCAGATCACCGCCAGTCCCGGGAACGAACGGGGCAAAACCATTGCCAACGGTTCCTGTGGATTCAAACTTTCCGAACGATGTAATCGCCGGGCCAGTCGTTGAATCGACCGATTGAGGGAACAACATGGCATTCGTTGGCATGCCGGTTCCCGGCCGGTTGACTCCAGCGACCCTTGAGTACAACGAGCCGACATTCGAACCCGATGTTTCTTTACAGACGACTGGCTTGATATCGTGATTGGCGTCCCCCGGTACAAACGATCGAACGATGTTGAATTGATCGGCTCGCTTAGCCAGTTCAGGAAACGACGAGCCAAACGTAATTCCTGGCAGAGCGGTTTGAATTTCGCCTGTGGCACTATGAATTCCGCTGGGCGCGGTCATTTTCGGGTCAAACGTTTCGATCTGGCTTGGGCCACCATGAAGGAACAGCAGGATCACCGACTTATTCGAGATGGGCGGCCCCTTCAAGCCGGCATTCAAAGGACTTGTCAGCCAATTCGCGGCAGAAAGTCCTGACAATCCATACGCGCCGATCCTGAGCATTTCCCGGCGCTGATAGCGTGGGTGAGCATCGAGCAAGGTCAGCATCTGTTTTTCTCCGAGCGTTGGGAGCACAATGAACGACTATTTTCGCCGGATGCGTAGCCCGGTTGGTTCAATTTCAATCCGCCATCCAGCAGGTTCCGTGACCGCTTTGATAAGGTCTCCAATCGAGATCTTTTTATCAATTTCGAACGTGATCTTTTTATCGAGTTCGTCTGCGCCAAGCTCGTCCGCGTCGAATTCGATTGGTGCGTCGAGGAGTTCGTGCAGTGTGGTGACAATCAGTTCACGCCGACTGACGGGTTTCGTTTGTTTGTATTCATCGAGTTCGAGCATCAGACTTTCTTTGACCGGTTTGTGGGGAGGAAAAGGAACAACAACAACGGCAGGTTGCTCTTGTTTTGCTTCGGGTGCAATTCCCAAGGAAGGGTCTGGTATCGGAATATCCAGATTCGCCGGTTCCAGGGCCGAGATGCTGATGATCTCTTGATCACTTTTGGTTGGCGTGTCTGGCGTTTGTATGTCGATCGAAGCCGCTTCAACGGGTTCGACAGCCTCGTTCTTTTCCGAAGCCTGGATTTTGGGTAACTCAACCGCGACATCATTACCGTTCGATGTGGGAGACGGGCGCGGGGCGAATCGATGCTTCGGTGCGAGAGCCAAAACCGCAACCAGTGTGGAAATCGCAATCGCAAGCAGCCATGCCGCCGTCAGCGGTGAATCAATGATCTTGCCAATGAATGATCGAGCTGGTGGAGTCGGCACAGGAATCTTGTCGGGCGGATTGGTTTTGCCGCGACGAGTCTGATCTGGACTGGCGAGTTCGTCGGGGGTCAATTTTCGTGCGACAAAATCGCCGTGCTCGTTCTGGTTCGAAATCCTGAGCGCTGTCTTACACTCCGGACAATTGACGCGTCGGCCGGCAAACGACCGATCACGAATCCGAAGGATTGTTCCGCAATCAGGGCATGAGCAACGACCAGACATGGTATAGGGACCGAATGAGGAATTTTGAAAAGCTGCTATTTTGAGAGATCGAACGGCTTTAGTCCTTTTTCGTTTGCGGTTGAAAGCGTCGTCACCAAGATGTCTTTCTTTGATTCGTCGACAACAATCACCATTGTGGCCTCCGGCTTTGGGCCGAGTCCTTTACACACTTTAATGATCTCCATGAAAATATCTTGAGGTCTTGCGGCATCCATTTTGAACGACTGTTTAATGTTTTTCGTGAAGCCACCAAGTTTGAGCGCGTCACCATCGAGCGTGATCGGTGTTTTGATTTCACCCCCGATGAACGCAAACGCTTCGTGCATCTCCGTGTTTCGGAAATCGACGTCGATTTTCATTTTCAACCGGTCTGCGACCATGTCAGGTACTGATAGGCCTTCTTGAGTGGGCGTTTTCGCTTTGGCTTTTGAAAAATCGGTTCGTGTCGATTCGTCCCACGCGAGAAAAGTTCCCGCCGCCAGATTCGGAGCGGCTTTGTCGGGTAACGGGGTGATCAACTGCACGTATTGCGGACCGTGATTAACGATTGTCGCGAGCGAAAAGACTTCGACCATTGCGGGAACACGACCAATCACCATTCGCTTCCCCTGTTCTTGAGGATTCATCTGTTGGAAATGCGGGAGTAGGATTTCGGCCAATCCTGCGAGTTTGGTCTTAAAGTCCTGCTCAAGCTTTTTCGCCGAATTCTTCCCGACCCCGGCTTTACCTCGTAAAAGGATTTCGGAATAGAATTGTTCATCGGTCAGATGAAAACTCCATGAAACCGTCTCGACCTCTTCACCCAGCCAGTCGAGTGAGTTCTTGACAAACGGACGAACATTTTCTACGAACCATGTTTCCTGAAGACTGAGTGTCAACGGTGTAAAAATCACAGTGATGTGTCGATCACGATCGGTCATCGGAAGCAGTGGGTCGATCTGTTCGATCGGATGTCGTTTCTTGATTGCCTCGACCATCTCCGAAGCCTGACTTTTGGGACAGACCACAAGCGTTTTCTCATCAACGATCATGTAAGCCCGGTCGCCTTTAATAAAAACCGGTTGTCCATCCATTTCAATTCGCTGACCGAACTGATCGATCAACTGGCTGCGTTTCTGCTCGTCGACCATGTGTGCGACGGCTGCAATTTCAGGCATGCTCCCTCGTATTCCCGGAAGAAGACAGATCATCAATTCTTCGACCTGTTCGGGCTTGCGCTGGAATAAATCGTTCAAAATGGTTTCGACGAGAGTTGCGAGCGGGGGAACGCAACTTCGAATTTCTTCACCCACGCTTCCGGACTTCCAAAGTTCGGCTGGATGCAGATTCAGCACGATCTGTGTTCCAAAAGGAATATACTGCAGTTGAATCGGTTTCCCTTTGGTGGGTGAAACCGGATTCGCAAAACCCGTCACCGGAGCCTGGCCAGGATCTTCATTAATTGCTGGATCGGTGATACACTCCGTTCCAGCCGTCTGCGTACCAGTTTTCTTCCCTGCGGGTTGCGGGCCGAACATCATGAACCCACCGATTAACGCCGCCGACGCAGCAGCGATTGCCAATCCGATATTGCGCTGTCGCGCACTCTTTCTCTGAAGCTCTTTCAGTCGTTCAGCGGTTCCTTTGGGTTTAACGATTCGGTCAAGATCAGCCAGGTCAGGTGAGATGCCGATGCCAGACGACTGTGGTTCTTTCGCAGCCGCTTGAGACGGTTTTGTTGGCTGGTTGATATCAAAAAATGGTGGCGTGCTATTCGTTACAGAAGGAGAATTTGCCACGGAAGTCACGGGTTCTGGATTTGCGAGTTCCAAAGCGACGACGGGTGGTTCTTCCAGAATGAATGTATGGGTACATTTAGGACATTTGCCTTTTCTGCCCAGTAAGCTGCGATCGGGCAACTTGAGCTCGCAACCGCAATTGGGACAGGGGATTTGGATCGACATCTTATTATTACCGTTCGCGGCTACGAATTCTGTTGCAAATGACGATTTGACGAAGGGAGTGCGAGACGCTCGCCCAGTCACAAAAATGCACACATCGAATCAGCAGCTCGTGAGAAGTCTCGCTCTCCCGTTGAGCTGCGGGTGCTACCCGCGCTATCTTCATCATATAGCATCGTAAACTGGTGTTCTAAAGTTTGACAATCGAGATTCACAAGAATGGCTATCCTCGTTCTCAACATCCTGCAAGAATCCAGTTCAATTGATCGCAGAATTTCGTTAAAACGACGTTTTGTCAGAAGGCCGTGACGATGACGACTGAATCTCATGACGACCGAAAGCCATTGTTGCAAGATCGCAGCTTCTGGGGGCTCAATCTGACTCAGTTTTTCGGAGCGTTCAACGATAATCTGTTTAAACAGCTTGTGATGCTTGATTGTCTTGATCAGGCAAGTCAGGGTGGTCGAGATTTACAAGGATTGGGACTCGTCTTGTTTTCGATCCCGTTTATCGCAATCTCGGGATATGCCGGGTTCCTGTCGGATCGATTCAGCAAACGAACGATCATCGTCCTGTGCAAACTGGCTGAGGTTGTCATCGTGTTGCTGGGAATGATTGGGTTCCTGGCACACAGCTTGCCTTTTTTATTGGCGGTCCTGTGTCTGATGGGAGCTCACAGTGCGTTCTTCGGTCCATCAAAATACGGGATACTGCCGGAAATGCTTCGTGCAGAAGACTTGCCTCGTGCGAATGGAATGATGCTGATGGCGACGTTTCTTGCGATCATTTTCGGATTGACGGCCGCAGGGACAGCGAAGCATTTTTTTCCAGAGACGCTTTGGCTGGCGAGTATGCCATGCCTGGTCATTTCCATCATGGGGTTGTTAACGTCGCTGGCGGTACGTCCAACGCCGGTGGCTCAACCGAGCCTGAAATTTGATACGTCGTCCCTTTTGATTGCGCCAGAGACAAGGGGCTTGCTTCGGGATCAGCCAAAACTCTTTGGCGTGTTATTAATGTCGTCCGTGTTCTGGTTCGTGGGTGGAACTATCTATCCTCCGGCGATCAATGCTTTGGGGAAAGAACAGTTTCATTTGAATGATCTGATCACTGGTGTCCTTGCCGCGACGACTGGGGTTGGAATTGCCGTTGGTTGTGTGGTTGCCGGAATCTTGTCAAAAGATCGCGTTCGTGGCTGGATGGTACGAACCGGAGCGTGGGGGATTACGTTAAGCCTGTTGCTTCTGGCGCTACCCGGCCCCGGTTGGAATCTCGTTCGGGAAGAAATCCGTGAGTTAAAACAGCGTGTACAATCCAAGGCTGATAGCGAAGTCAAACCGGACGTTGCCGGCAATGCCGTCGAGGCAACGGTATCGGGAAGTGATGCGACCCATCCAACGGTAAATGATCCAAAATCTCCACAACTCGCAAACACGACCGAGCGTTTCTTTCGGGGAACACTGCTGGGCCCATACGGCAGTGCAATGGCATTGATCTCGGTCGGATTGTTTGCCGGTTTCTATAGTGTTCCGTTGCAGGTGTACCTGCAATCGACCGCTCCCTCAGAGCAAAAGGGACGAATCATCGGTGCGAACAACCTGATCAACTGGATCGGAATCGCTTCCGCAGGAGGCGTTTGTTTTCTGGGCCGGATCGTTCTTGTTGACTGGCTAATGCTCCCTTATGCATCGTTGTTTGGCCTTGCCGCAGTGCTGATGCTCCCTGTCGCCTTGTTTTATCGACCGCCGGAAGCAGAGATTGGAACCGCTTCGTCGTAATTGGCGCGACAAAGACAACCCAGAAAGCCTCATCGGAAAAGTTTGCGCAACTTGAAATTATTTGCCTGAGCTGCCACGATCCCGCCTGGAAAGGGAGTGCCCCCAACAATTTGGGGACTTCGATTTGTAGTAACTCAAAAATTTCGAGGTGAGATAATGCGAACGATTCAAGTGGCGTCGGTTTTGGCGTTGTTTTTTTTTGCCAATTGTGTCTCAGCACAGGCGGAGTGTCCTCCCTGGCGTCCGTGTGGACCCGGAAATCCAATCGGTGGAAACCGTATGATCCCTCAGGGCTTTTACGGGGCCGATTTTCGCCCTGCCTGTGCAGCTCACGATGCTTGCTATACGGGAAGCGGCTTCTCGCGTAGCGAGTGCGATCGGCAGTTCCTCTGTAACATGGAAGCTGCGTGCAACTGTTCTTCAAACCCGCGAGCCTGTTACCGGAAGGCTCGTTTCTATTACAACACCGCACGGTTATTCGGCGGCAGTATGTATCGATAGACAAGGAATCGAAATGTCGGAGCGGATTCTTAGTATTTCCGGTCTACGCGGGATTGTTGGAGATGGGTTAGATCCCGAGTATGTCACTCGATTTGCCGCGTCTTTGGGGACCATCGTCAATGGCGGGACGGTGGTCCTTTCCCGCGACGGTCGTTCGACGGGCGAAATGTTGCGTCACGCCGTTGTCGCCGGTCTAACTGCGACTGGCTGTAAAGTACTGGACCTGGGAATTGCTTCGACGCCAACGTGCGGAGTGATGGTTACAGCTCTCGGTGCCGCTGGAGGATTACAGCTGACGGCCAGCCACAACCCAATTGAGTGGAATGGCCTTAAGCCGTTTTCGCCTCAGGGTTCGGTTTTTGATAAGGAAACGGGCGAACGACTGTTGGCTGTCATCAACGGCTCGCCCACTTATCGACCATGGTCAGGTCTTGGTTCGGTCCAGATCGTGGACGACCCCAACAGCGAACATCAAAGACGAGTTTTCAAGCTGGTTGACGTCGCTGCAATTCGATCGAGAAAGTTCAAAGTCGTACTCGATTGTAATCACGGTTCAGGAAGTATTCTGGGCCCGCAGTTACTTCGCGAACTCGGCTGCGACGTTGTCGTGATGGGGGGCGTTGCCGACGGTCAATTTGAACATCCCGCCGAGCCATTGAGGGACAATCTGAAAACGCTAATGGCCGCTGTCACGGAGCACGGGGCGGACGTCGGGTTTGCTCAAGACCCGGACGCAGACCGACTGGCCATCGTCGATAATACCGGGCGTTACATCGGGGAAGAATTGACTCTGGCACTCGCCGTCGACCATGTCTTGTCGCGCAAAAAAGGGCCTGTTGTTGTTAACGGTTCGACAAGCCGTGTCACGGCGGATCTGGCTGGGAAATACGGATGTGCGTTTCATCGTTCGCATGTTGGTGAAGCCAATGTGGTGGCAAAAATGCAGGAAGTTCACGCCTTGATTGGCGGTGAAGGGAATGGCGGAGTGATTGAACCGCAGGTCGGTTTTGTCCGCGACAGTTTCGTCAGCATGGCCTATGTACTGGATGGGCTCGTCGTTCGACGAACGTCTCTTTCGGATTGGGTCGATACGCTTCCACAATACACGATTGTCAAAGATAAGCTGCATTGTCCGCGTGAGCGAGTCAGCGCCGCGTGCGCCGCGTTGCGCTCGGCGTATGGAAGTGCCACGGCGACAGAAGGAGACGGGCTACGGCTGGACTGGCCTGACCGTTGGGTTCAGGTCCGAGCCAGTAATACCGAGCCAATCATCCGAGTGATCGCTGAAGCCCCGGACGATGTGAAAGCAAAGTCACTCTGCACTGAAGCCGTTTCTTTAGCACAAGAAGCTGTCAAATAAGTTCTAGGAAGTCAGCGTTTCACGACAAGGCTCACTGCAGGGACGTCGATTGTTTATTAATCTTCACGGAGAATTCTTCGGATTTATTGAGAGACTCGATTGACCGAATCGACTTTGCAGTTTAGTGTTCCCCTAGATGGCACGGACGACCTTCTCCGCGGTAATCGCGGCTTCCGACATCGGCCAGCCTGACTGGTCTGTTGGAGCGGTGATCCTCGGAATCCGCCGATAACGGCAGATCACTTTTAGTCACGGAGGACTCGATGGCGGCATCCACGCCGAGCATTCGCTCGAAGTTGTTTGTTCTCGATACGAACGTTATCCTTCACGACGCTGGCTGCCTCTGGAATTTTAAAGAACACGATATTGCCGTCCCAATTACGGTCCTCGAAGAGTTAGACCGATTCAAAAAAGGGAACGAAGACATCAACTTTCAGGCCCGGGCGTTTCTTCGCCGGCTGGATGACCTGACAAGTGATGTGCTCTCAGATGAAGGAACATCTCTCGGCCCGGGCCTCGGAAAAATTCGCGTTGTCCTGAAAGGAGATCACGGCGAATCATTGAAAAAAGCCTTCTTCAGTGATGCTCCAGATCATCGCATTCTCGATATCTCACTAACACTTCAGGACCATGAACGACCCCGATCGGTCATCCTGGTCACGAAAGATACCAATCTGCGACTGAAGGCAAAGTCGATGGGACTGCCTGCCCAGGACTATAACAGTGACAAGGTGGAAAGCTTTGACAAGCTCTATACCGGCAAACGTCAGGTAACCGATCTTCCTTCAGATTTGATTTCAGAGTTCTTTATCAACAGCGGATATGTTGGTACAGACCGACTTCCAATGGTTGAGGAACCGATCGCCAACGAAAACTTTATTCTTCGAAACGGTTCGAAATCCGTACTGGCAACTTATCATGCCACCGAGAAAAAATACTCGCGTCTCGAAAAGGTGACAGCCGCAGGCGTTACCCCTCGTAATGCCGAGCAATCTTTTGCACTCAGCGCCCTGATGGACGACAATATCAAGCTGGTGACAATTGGCGGAAAAGCGGGTTCTGGAAAAACCTTGCTGGCGATGGCGGCAGCCCTCGAATGCCGGTCTCGCTATCGACAGACATTGCTGGCGCGACCAGTTGTTCCGTTGAGTAACCGTGATCTCGGGTTTCTACCTGGCGACATTAGTGCCAAACTCGATCCCTACATGCAGCCGTTGTACGACAACTTGTCGGTGATGTGTGCCCATCTCGGCGAGTCCGATATCCGTTCGAAGCTGGATGATCTGCTGGTGAAGTACAAGCTGGAAGTGACTCCGCTTGCCTACATCCGAGGACGCAGTTTGCAACGTGTATTCTTCATCGTTGACGAAGCACAGAACCTCACCCCGCACGAAGTGAAGACGATCATCACTCGGGCCGGGGAGGGAACCAAGATCGTGTTGACGGGCGACATTCAGCAAATCGATCATCCGTATCTCGATTCGCTTTCCAATGGACTGAGCTATCTGATTAACCGCATGGTCGGTCAACCGATCTACGCTCACGTGACGTTGGAAAAAGGGGAGCGATCTGCCTTGGCAGAATTGGCGAGTAACTTGCTCTAAGACCGAAGGGGAACGAATCCCCAACTCCCCTGCGGGCGTGGTTAACGGGCCTTTGCACTAGTGCGTTGTCAAGACAGAAAGTTCGGGTTTTGTGCCACTGCATCGGAGTCTTCTCCGACGCAGTGTCTTCCCTATTTTCGAGGCAATCGAAGAGCACTGGGTGACCGAAGACGGTCATCCAGTGGCACCTGAATCTTGAGATTTGACAAGGCCCTGGGTTCGCGTGTTCCATGGAAAGCAACCCAACCCCGAATAACCTCGGAGTCTTCAGTCATTCTTCAGAACGACGCGATATCGCGCTTTACCCGAGCGAAGGTGTTCGATGGCGTCGTTAACCTTCGACATCGGGAATGTTTCGGTCACCGGCGCGATGTTGTGCCGAGCACAGAAGTCGATCATCAGCTTTGTCGTTGTGGGACTGCCGAGCGGCGACCCGGAAACCGACTTTTGCCCCATGATCAACGGAAATGCGGTGACGGAAATCGGTTCTGCAATCGCACCAACGGTGTGAAAGCGGCCTTTTGGTGCCAGGCAAGTGATATAGGCCTGCCAATCCAGCGTGACATTCACGGTCGAGATGATCAGGTTTAAGCTTCCCGCGATGGCCGCTAACTGATTTTCGTCGCGAGAATTCACGACGCGATGTGCTCCCAGCTTCATCGCTTCTGCAATCTTTGAGTCGCTGGATGAGAATGCGATCACCTCACAACCCCACTTGTTGAGAAACTGGAGTGCCATATGACCAAGCCCCCCGATCCCGATCACCCCAACACGATCGGTCGGCTTGATGTCGAATTGAACGAGAGGATTGAAGACGGTTAATCCACCACAGAACAAAGGCCCAGCCTTCGAAGGATCAACAGCCTCGGGTATCGGCGTGGCCCAGACCCAATGACAACGAACTCGATCAGCAAACCCGCCATGCCGACCAAGGATTGTCTCCTCGCGACCTGCCGGATTCGTACAAAGGTTGTGGTTTCCCGAAAGACATTGTTGGCAACTCATGCAGCTTCCTGAAAACCAGCCGAGACCAACTCGGTCACCGACTTTCACATTCTTGACATGGTCTCCGGCGGCAACGATCGTTCCGACAATCTCATGTCCTGGGACAAAGGGGTATTGGCTGAACCCCCAATCGTTGTCGAGCATCGACAGGTCCGAATGGCAGATCCCACAGTAAGCGACCGCAATTTCGACCTGATCTTCTTTCAACGGGCCAGGATCAAATTCAAACGGCTTTAATTCTCCAGCGGCTGAAGTGGCTGCATACGCTTTGAACGTCGTCGACATGGGGCTGTCTTTCTTGTTAAGCCAGGAAATCCTTCGATATGCGAGCACGAGTGACAATCATAGACATCCTCAGGTGATCGGCAATTCTATGAGCCTATTTGCCAGGCATTCTGCTTTCCTGTTGCTGAACGATCGGGCTACATTGTTAGACTCCATTGAGTTTGAAACTTGACTCAACGAGTCAAGTTTCAGGATTTCTTCCAAAGTAGACATCGTCGCTCCGCTTGATGAGCCTCCGTCGGAAATGATTCAGGCGTTGCCTAAGCGTCGTAACAAATTTTCCCTTTAGATTTCTATTTCGAATATTATGCGAATTGGTATTTGCATGGTTCTCGAACAATGCTCATCACGCGGTGCGAAGATGGCGACTTTGGTCAGAGGCATAGCCTCTCTGGATTGCTGCGTGACAGGGAACGGTGTCGCTGTAAGAATCAATGAGTCATCCACGGGGATTGGCAGACGATTGAGCGAACAGGACGAAACT
Source organism: uncultured Schlesneria sp. (assembly GCA_903834925.1). GTDB lineage: Bacteria > Planctomycetota > Planctomycetia > Planctomycetales > Planctomycetaceae > Schlesneria. The sequence continues at coordinate 36,266 of CAILLA010000187.1, read as the reverse complement.
GTCTGAGAATCATTTCGGCAGCAGGAACAGAGAAAATGACGAATGAAAAATCGGAAACGAAACCGACGACCTGGCAGCAACGTCTGGAAGTGATCGCCGACATGATGCGAGACATGAGCCGTCATACCGATCCGCAAGAAATGGTCCGTTCGTACGGCGAGAAGATTCAGCAACTCCTCTTGGTCGATCGCCGAATCTCGCTCAGTCGAAGAGGGTTAGAAGCTCCTTTTTATCGAATCACTCGCAGTACAACCTGGGCGGATGACGTGAATCCCTGGCGGGAAAAGGATCGTCTGCCACTATTGGAAGGAGGTCTGCTCGCACGGTTGATTCATGGCAATGAAACGGTGTTAATCGAAGACCTTGAATTATCAGCCGATGAGCCCGCCAACGAATTCCTGGCAGGGCACCGATCATTACTCGCGATCCCGATGTACGACCAAGGGGTGTCAATGAACATGGTGATCATGTTGCAGCGAGAAGCGAACGGTTTCGATCCCGAGCAGATTCCTGACATCGTTTGGCGTAGCAATCTCTTTGGACGTGCAACAAACAATCTGGTCCTGAAAGAAGAATTGGGCCGAGCGTACCATGATCTTGATCGCGAGATGAAAATTGTCGGTCAGATTCAACGTTCATTGTTACCAGCTGAATTGCCAAAAATCCCCACGCTTGATTTGGCTTCGTATTATCAACCAGCCCAACGTGCGGGAGGTGACTACTATGACTTCTTTCCCATGCCCGATGGCCAATGGGGGATTTTCATTGCCGACGTCAGCGGCCACGGTACTCCAGCAGCCGTACTCATGGCGGTCACTCATTGCATCGCCCATACACATCCAGGACCGCCGCTTCCGCCAGGGAAGTTACTCGACTACCTGAATGGCCACCTGTCTTCAAAGTACGTCGGCCTGAATGCAACCTTTGTTACCGCGTTTTACGGCATCTACAATCCTAAAAGCCGTGTGTTGACGTATGCCTGTGCCGGACACAACCCGCCACGGCTCAAGCGATGCCAGGATGGTTCATTGCTCTCTCTCGATCAAGCGGGTGGACTTCCACTCGGTGTCATCGACGAAACAGCGTACGAAGAGTCTCAGTTACAGCTTCAGCGGGGAGACCAGATCATCATCTATACCGATGGCATTACCGAAGCCCAGAGTATTGACGGTGCTTTTTTTGGAACAAATCGATTGGATGACGAATTGGAAAAATGCTCGTTGCAAGCAGATGCCTTGATGAAATCGGTATTGGGAGCGGTTGAATTGTTTGCCAACGGTCGACCCGCTGACGACGACAGGACCATGATTGTCGCTCGCGTGATTTAAGAACGGGCCCTGCCGCTGGTTCCGTTTCCAGCATTGCAAATGTTCGCTACTCTTCGTGTCGTTTGACCCGACCAAATGCGAGATAAATCGGTGGCAGCAAGAACAGGTTGAGAATTGTCGATGTGACCAGTCCGCCGAGGATCACGATCGCCATCGGATATTCGATTTCGTGACCGGGAAGATTACCTCCCCAGACGAGTGGGACCAATGCCAGACCCGTTGCCAGGACGGTCATCAAGATCGGCGCCAGGCGTTCTTCGGAACCTCGTTGAACAAGTGCCGCACCAAACGGTTCGCCTTCCTGTTCTTCCAGGTGTCGATAGTGACTGACCAGCATGATGCCATTGCGAGCCGCGATGCCGAGCACTGTTACGAATCCAACCATTGAGCCGAGTGAGACAATCCGATTGTCTAGCAGGACTCCGGCGACACCGCCGAAAAGAGCGAACGGCAGCGTCAAAAACACGATGGCCGTTAATTTCCAGGATCGAAAATCGACGTGTAGAAGCAGCAAGATGCCGATCATGGATAGCAAGCCAAGCGCGATCAGTCGTAACCGAGATTCGGCCAACGCTGCGTATTCACCTAAGAACTCGGGGTGATACCCTTGATCAAAATCAAGTTTCTTCACAGCTTCTTCAATTTCCTGAGCGACCGAACCAAGATCCCGATCTTTGACATTGCAGGTGATGTCGATTCGTCGTGAAGCCTTTTCATGCTTGATTTCGTTGGGAGCGGGCGCGACCAGAATGTCAGCCAGATCTCCTAGCGGAACCTGGCCTCCTCCGTTTGGAACATCGATCAGAATCCCTTGAAGCGAAGAAATATCCGTTCGCAATTCGGGAGTTCCCCAGACGACGACGTCGGTGCTCTTCTGATCTCCGTAGATTTCTCCAACTTTGGTCCCTTTGATGAGCGTCGCTACAGCCCGGCGAATTTGACCTGCTGTCAGACCGAAACGAGTCACCGCATCGGGTCGAAGTCGTACTTGTATTTGCGGGACGAGTACTTGGGATTCCACCTGCAAGTCTTTAACCCCCTTCACCTGATTCATCGTGGCGTAGACCTCTTGAGCTTTGGCCCGAAGCACCGTCAGGTCAGTCCCGTAAACTCGGACTACAATACTGGCCCCCGCGCCTGACAAGACTTCTTTAATTCGTTCCTTCAGGTAAGTGAGCACGTCCCGCTTCAGACCAGGATAGCCATTAATGACTTCCTCGATCTTGACGATGGTCTTGTCCAGATTCACGTCGGGATCAACACTGATCCAGAGCTCTGTAAAGTTTGGGCCGACGACTTCGTCCGCCACTTCAGCTCGACCAATATGCGAACCAAAATTGCGAACGCCGGGAATCGCACGCAACTCACGGCTGACTTGAACGGTGATTCGTTGCATCGATTCCAGTGAACTCCCTGGCTTTTCGACCCAGTGCATCAAGAAGTCAGTCTCTTTGAAACTGGGAAGATGTTCTTGCCCCAGCTTCAAGGCTCCGAATCCCGTAGAGACGAACATGGCGATGATCAGGCCGATCGCCAGAACTGGCTTCGTGATACAGAATGGAAGGATGCTGCCGTAAATACGCTTCAAGAATTGAGCAAGTGGTGCTTCGTGTCGTTCCTTTGTGGAACCCGGCAATAGCATCAACGAGAGCGCGGGGGTCACGGTCAAAGCGACCAGTAGCGATGCAAGGATCGCCAGAATGTACGCAATCGCCAGTGGTCTAAAGAACGCCCCCGAAATCCCATCCAGAAACAAGACGGGCAAGAACACCAACGTCACGATCAGACTGGCGTAGACAACGGCGCTACGTACTTCCAGCGACGCTTGAAGGACCACTTGAAAGGGAGACAAGGGTTTCTCAAGGGTTCGATTCAGCGTCAGGCGTCGAAGAATATTTTCCACATCGATAATGGCGTCATCAACCACTTCGCCCAGAGCGATCACCAGTCCGGCAATCACCATGGTGTTAATCGTTGATCCCGTGTAATAGAGAGCCAAAGCCGCTGCAATCAACGATAACGGAATTGCCGTCAGACTGATCAATGATGTTCGCCAGTCGAACAGAAACACCAGCAGGATGATGATCACAAGCAGACAGCCAACACCCATAGCATGGCGCAAATTGTGTAATGATCGTTCAATGAATGTTGCCGGGCGAAAAATTGTCGGATCAATGTCGACCCCCTTCAGTCCCGGGCGAAGTTCTTCCAGTGCAGCTTCGACTTTTTGAGTCACCTCAAGCGTGTTGCCCCACGGTTGCTTTTCGACAATCAGTAATAATCCCGGTCCATCATTAATGACCGCGTCCCCGATCGGCAGTGGATGACCTTCCACGATCTTGGCGACATCTCGCAGCAAGATTGGCGAACCGGATCGATAATCCACGATCGCCGCACCTAAATCCTCCGGGTTGTCGACTCCCGTCATTTGTCGGACAGCGATCCTCTGGTTGGGTGTATCGACAAATCCGCCGCCACTGAGTGCTACACTGTCGGCTACCGCACGCTGAACCGCATCAAGCGTCACAGAGTGAGCCCTTAATTGTTCAGGGTCGACTAGCACTTGCAGTTGACGATCTCGTTGACCCCAGATCGCGACGTTGGCCACCCCTTGAATTGCCATCAGGTTCGGTCGAATCGTCCATTTGGCAAGCTCGCTGATTTCCATCTGAGTCATCGTTTTCGAAGTCACGCCGATTTTCAGCACGCGACTGGTCGACGATAACGGCGAAAGCATCACCGGTGCGTGGGCTACGACAGGTAACCGGCTCGCCTCCATTGCCAGTCGTTCTTGCACGAACTGGCGTGCGCGGACAAGGTCCGTTCCTCGCGGAAAAATCAGGACGACGGACGACAATCCCAGCACGGATTTTGATCTCAACGTCTTGAGCCAGGGTGTTCCTTTCAGTCCGTTTTCGAGCGGGATCGTAATCAGGCTTTCAACCTCTTCCGTCGATAAACCAGGAGCCTCAGTCTGGATTTCAACTAATGGTTCGGCGAATTCGGGAAAGACATCCAGCGGGGCAGTCCTGAGCGTGAGCGTTCCGACGACAACAAGCACGATCGATGCGGCAAGCACCATCACTCGAAGTTTTAATGATGTGGAAACAAGCCAATTCATAAGAAATTCCAACGGTCAACGGTTTTCAGGGTAACGGCACCATGCGATCGAAAAGGACGATTGTCAGTTCGCTTATTTCTGAACCCAGAATTCCGTGCCAAAGACTTCGGCGACTCCCGTCACGACAATTGTCGTACCGACGGGAGGCCCCTGTTCGAGGACCGCCCATTGATCAACCACCTGTTTCACCTGAACCCGCCGCCGAATAAATTTGCGATCGGACCGTCGCTCGTAGATCCAAGATCCGCCGTGAATATCCTGAACGACAGCCGACCAGGGAATGGCCCGTTGTTCCTTATCGGTGCGAAGTGGCAGTTGGACGCTGACGCGCTGCCCCGGTCGTAGTTTTCCCTCAGGATTTGGAATTGAATAGTAGAGATCCACGGTCGACGCCAATGCGGTTGCTGTGGGAGGGGCGGCAAGTGGTTCGGCCTTAACTCGTTCTTGACCTGGACGTGACGCCAGTTCGCCAATCGTGGCAGGTTGATCGATCGCCAGGCCATCGGTCTCACCGACGTACACCGGGACACGAATCCAAAGCGTTTCTGTATTCATAATCTCGAAGAGTGGCGCCCCTGCCATGACGACTTCGCCGGGAAGCGCATGCATCGCTCGAACAATCCCCGCTTGAGGCGCTTCGATCACAAGGGGTTTCTGGTCAATGTTTGATTCTTCATCCAACTGCGTTTCGTCGACGATCTTTTTTCGCGAAATCGCCGCCTCCAACGCCTTTTCGCTCAACGTCAGTTGCGCCTTGGCCTCGTCAACGACCCGTTTACTTCCCGCACCGTCTTTGTCTAACCGTTCAGCGCGATTGAGCGCAATCCGAGCCGCGTCGACTTGGGTTTGAGCCTGTTGGACAAGTCCCGCTGCGTCTGCACGCTGAGTCGCGACTCCATTTCGTGCCATCGCCAGAGCCGTTCGGTCTGACGGAGTCAGAACCAACGGGAGTAGCGTCAAGATTGGCTGCTTTCCGACGACAACGGCGCCTGATCTGGCTGCTTTGGCCCCATCTGGCAATTGCAGCAGTCCTGCAACAGTGGCTGATACCGTGATGGTGGCATCCGTTGGCAGGGTCACCTCGCCGCCATAAGTACGATGCTGAGGCAATGAGCGCATTTCGATGGCCGCAGTCTCAATGCCAAGCCGTTTCTCGGCTTCTTCAGTCAATTCGACAGTCGTAAGCGTATCTTCCTTGACGGCCCCCGTAACTTTTGAGGGAGCGGTCTGTTTTGAGGGAGTCATAGATGCAGGTTGGCAACCAACCGTAAACAAAATCAGTCCCAGGCCGAGGCGAAAACGTTGGCCGACGAAACAGGTCATAGTGCAATCTTAAAAAATGGTCCTGAAAATGAGATAAGGTATGAGCTTAACAGTGCAATGTCACCGTTCGCGAGGATTTCTCTCTGCATCTGCGACAGATTCGAAAGTCTTTTAGCTTTTCTTCCCGAGAAATCCCGAAACCGCTTCCAGCAATCGGGCATATTGTCCGCGACATTCAGGCCACATCGACAGGGCCTCGTCGAGACGGCCGTCGGCAACAGTTTCTTCCAGCCGGGCCATCAAAGCACAAGCCTGATGGCCACCAACGTTATCAGCGGAAGATTTGAGCGAATGAGCCATACGACGAGCCGCAGGTTGATCTCGATCATTTAAGTGAAGCTGCAAGTTTTCGAGCCATTCTGGACAAATCTGAACGAACATCTCGGCGATTTGGAGAAGCAGTTCTTCGTCTCCATCGACACGCTCAAGAGCAGCAACATGATCAAAAGAGTCTCCTGTGATGACAGGCGTTTCGACGACGCCGGTCGCGAATTCAGGGGTCGTTAAGACCTCTGTCGGCTTTGAAATCAATGCTTGAATCTGTTCGATCAATTCCGTTCGGTTGATGGGCTTGGCGGCAAAATCATCGCAGCCCGCATCCGTACATTTCTGGCGGTCTCCCTGCATGACATTTGCTGTCAAAGCCAGGATCGGTCGTGTCCAGCCTTGCTCACGAAGTTCACTGGTGGCAGCGTACCCATCCAGAATCGGCATCTGCATATCCATCAACACAATTCGGAAGGGATTGCCATCGGTCATTGATGCGAGTGCCGCATCAACAGCCTTTCGCCCGTTATCGACGATCGTGACATCGGCCCCCTGTTTGCGAAGGAACGAACCAATTAATAGCTGATTATCGGGTCCATCTTCCGCCAACAGAATGCGACCTGACAATTTGACATCCGTTGATCGAACAACGGGAGGTGCCAGTTGTCCAATCGACGATGGGCGGTCGTGCCATTTCACATCGCCGTTTGAACCCGCATCAATTTGCACACGAAACGTGCTGCCGACACCCTTTTGGCTTGTGGCGTCGATGTCGCCGCCCAGCAATCTGGCCAGTCGACGGCTGATCGAAAGGCCCAGACCCGTACCCCCAAAACGCCTCGCCATCGATTCGTCAGCTTGCATAAACGGCGAGAATAACCGGGCGAGTTGCTCATTCGACATTCCGATTCCAGTATCCACGACCTCGCACTGTAGCCACAGTTGATCATCTTGATTTGTTGATCGACAGAGATCCCCATTTGCATCGCGCATGCTCATTCGCAGGCTGACTCGCCCCTGTTCTGTAAACTTAATCCCATTACTGATCAGATTCATCAGGATCTGACGCAGTCGAGTGGGGTCGCTTTCGATCGAATCCGGAATCGGGCCGTCGTAGCTCAATGTCAGCCCAATCTGTTTCGAGTCGGCTCGGACTCGCATCACCGAAATGACATCCGCCGCCAATTCGCCAGGTGAGAACCGTAATCGCTCAGTCTCTAACCGTTCGGCTTCGATCTTCGAAAGATCCAGGATGTCATTGATCAATTGCAATAGGTGATGCCCATTCCGCAGGATTGTCTCGGTTGCTTCCGTTCGTTCCTCGGTGGTGCAGTCGGGGTTAAGCAGGTTTTCCGCAAATCCCAGAATCGCGGTTAGCGGCGTCCGAATCTCGTGACTCATATTGGCCAGAAAGAGACTTTTCGCTCGATTAGCCGCCTCGGCAACATCAGCCTGAGACCGAATCGTTTCGTTTGCGAGTGCTAACAATTGAGACTGTGCGATCAGCAATGTATGCACATCAAGTAACCGAAACTCGCTCACGTCCCGGACGACAACCGGTTCGTAGACTCGGTCTGCCGGACGATGCAGCGCCGTATGAGCCGCTTCGCTGACGAGCATATTGCTCGGTAGAACAAGAGGCTCGCTCCGTTCGGCTTCGAGCAATAATCGAATCGGGCGCTTCAAATATAACTCTTGTCCAAACGGTCGCGACAGTTGAGCGAAAAGCATCGGGCGAGAAATCATCCCCAAGAGTTCGGTGCCTGAGGCAATCACCACGCCAGGAACATCAGGGGCCGACCCGAGTTCCCGATCTACGACGCTGGTCAACATTTCCGGAGAAACGGTAACTTCAAACGACGGAATTCCGCCGAGCGTTGTCTCTGCCGTCAGCGTTTGCAACCACGCTCGCGCCGATGTGTCGCCGTTCGAGTTCATATCGTCCGAGATCAAAAGATGTTGCGATTCGTTCATGAAAAGTCTGCCACGTTCCGCTTTGCCACGGCGAGCCGAGACAATCGGATTGTAGTCTTCAATCATGTTGGGTTACCAACCTGAGGGAAATGATGAAGAATTGATGAAGATTTGAAGAAGGGTTCATAATGGATGAAATCCATTTTCGACATCCACGCGAGCCGTGGATGTTACTTGAGATTTGATTTAACAGTTCGAGCGAGTTCGCGCGACTTCAACCGACTTCGCCATCGCATACCCATATTTTTCGCAGGTGGACTTTGCGTTTCATCGCTTATTCTGATCGGTTCGGCGGATGGCCAAAGTCAAACGCGGTCCACCCTTACGACCTTCTGGCAACGATCCATCACGCTCTTGGCATCGATTCCGAGACCGAATATCGCGACACGCTCAATCACCCGCGAAGACTTGTTGAACACGGTCGCCCGATTGTGGGGCTGTTTTAATTCAAGTGGGCGAGTCGGTAAGGCCATCATCACGAACTGTCGGGCTGACGCCTCCAGACAACTCGGACTCGAATCCACATTTCGCCCCCGAGGCCGCCCGAAAAAGGCAATCGACGACGGCAATTCCTAAAGCATTGGACTTATTCCCCAGCTTTTTCTCAGGGAACCAGCCAGTCTTCGAGCATCAACCACGGAATGTTGGCGTAGTCCTTAGTGTTGTGCGATACCATAGCGAGGATGTGAACCAATACCACACGTGAATCACTTGTTTGTAATTCTTCAGATACGTCGAACAAATGTCAGTGTCGAGCAGGATGCTCATTCGAGAATCTCCTCCCTGTTGCGCTATTCGAAAGTGCCGTGTCCCAATACTCAAATTCTTTAAACGATGGCACCGGTGGAAACTGCCGATTCCGAATAGCGTTTCTTCTGAAATTGTTGATGCTCACAGAAATGGCCCAATGGCGAATTGCCGGAACGGTGATCTCATGATAAATGACAGCACATTCTCGCGAAGGAGTGAAATCTTCGTCGGAGACGCAGTCGGAAATGGCTTCGCTAAATTTGAGAACACTGCCGCTATTGTTTCTGGTGACCGCCGGCTGCGCCATCACTTCAGCACGATCGTACCCAACGGCACTTCTTAAGGATCTGCCCGATACGAGCTTGACCTCTGCTGCAAATCTTTACCCGAGTGGACTCATTCAGGTACTCGCTGGAAGTGTGGATATTCCACCATTGCTACACTGTGACGTCACACGTCCGCCATACGTGATACGCTGGCGCGTCGTCGACAAGTCCCAGGAGTATGATCGAATTGAAATTCAATCCGTTACGGTCCAATATGACGACGAATCACCCGAGTCTTTTGTTCCGCAACTGGACAAAACGGACTTGGAATTCAAGGGCCACTCCGAATTTCGCGATGTTCACGTATCGTTCTACGACCACGAGCTCAAGCGGCATGCTCCAGTAACTGTAACAATCATCGGGACTGCCATCAGAAAAGACGGTCAGAATACCAGCATCCGCTGGAGTCAATCATTCGAGCCATACGCTCAAGATGCCGTTGGAGACTGGTTCAGCTGGTGCGGAAGTGTCTGACACTCATTGCGGATGGCCAGCGTAAAAGTTTAGTCCAAGCTTAGAGAGCGTGCACTGTCCCATGCCCATGCCACCACGCAACTGAACCGGGATCAATCTCGTTATCACAGTCATTTCGAAGGAATTTCCAAAAAGATTCGGAATTCGCGTGATAACGATCGCCGGGTTTCGCCTTGAGAGCGAATACGGGATACTCGTTCCCCGTCCGTCGAAGTCGGCTTGTTGTTCCCAGATGCGTTTCTCTGGGAGAGATTGGGCATAAGTAACTCGGAGGCGATCATGTCGCGGTTGATGCAATGCGGTCTCTTGTCATCGGTCATTCTGTGTTCGTGTTTACCGGCTTGGGCCGAGGATACAGTGAAAGTGGCCCTCGCCGATCTCAAATCCCAGGCTAAACCAGCCGCTGTGTCGCCGTTTGTTGAATCGTATCTGTTTGAAGGGAAAATGGCCGAAGGGGAAGTGGCTTTGACCGCTCGGCTTCAAGAGGCCCCGAACGATGATCAGGCCCGGTTCGGTCTTGCGGTCGTACAGTTTCTACAAAGCTTTGAGCATTTCGGTAGCAGTCTGTACCGTTATGGACTGCGGACCGAACGAGCCGCTCGCGGGTTCACTCGCACGTTATCCGAGGCAATTCCACAGAACCCAAATCCCGAGCCATTTTCTTACGCCGACATGCGAATAGTCCTGCGAAAGTTCGTTGACGAAATCAACGCGGCAGATGCGACGTTGGCAGCCATCAAGGATCAGGATGTCAAGCTGCCGCTGCATGTGGGACTTATCAAATTTGATCCGATCGGAAAAGGGAAACCGATTTCCGCGAAGATTGTTCTGGGACAGAATCAACCCAATATTCCGCCACAGATGATCGAATCGTTCATCGTCGGGTTTGATCGTGGCGACGTCAGCTGGCTGCGTGGTTACCTTCATCTGATTGCGGCGTGGGGCGAAGTTCTTCTCGCTGTGGATGGTGAGCAGATGTTTGACACTTCGGCACATCTCTTTTTTGAAAAGCCGGTCACACCCCATGCCTATCTGCTCGAAGAACCGCGCGATCTGGAATCCGTTCAACGTTTCGACACCCGGACTATTTTCGACATCATCGCCTATTTGCACGTCATGCGGTTCCCGATCAAGGAACCAGAACGAATGAAACTGTCGTTGCAACACCTGGAGTCGGCGGTCGTGATGTCGCGGGAAATGTGGTCCTTCAACTTGAAGGAAACAGACGATGAGCACGAATGGATTCCCAACCCGAAACAATCCGGCGTCCTGCAGGTGAAAGTCACTGAGCCGATGATCGCGATGTGGAATGAAGTGCTCGACGAGGCTGACCGAGTGCTGAAGGGTGAACGTTTACTTCCGTTCTGGCGAGGGACACCTTCGAAAACACGCGGCATCAACTTCCGCCGCATTTTTACGGAACCGAAACCGCTGGATCCCTTCCTGTGGCTACAGGGGACGGCGGCCACGCCGTATCTGGAAAAAGGAGAGATCAGTCGCTTCGCCGATCCGGAATTCGGCAAAAAACTGGAAGAAATCTTCGGTCCGCAACAATTCTGGAGATTCGCCATCTGGTTCAACTGACGTCGGATCATGCCGTGCTCTTCAAGCACGTGATCGAATCTTGAAGACACGGCCTTGTCGAAGACTCCAAAACCGTGCCACCCCGGTTCGATAACGTTTTGAAAAATCCAGGAATGGGCTCCCGAGACACTGCGGACACTGCACTTCGGTCAAAATACGATAATTTGTCGCGTGCGAATTTCGAATGTAAGCCGTAAATAGGGATGTATTGCGGCCAATCTCGAACGATTTAACACATGCTCGCCGTCCCGTTTGCACTTTCTAATGTTGAGAACGTGCTATGTCCCCATGACCGTGTTTTGACGGGCAAGTCAATCGGAGGATCAACATGATACGAACCGTTTCCACTGCGCTTGTTTTGGCGTTGGTCGCCACGATCGTTACTGGCGCAACTGCGAATCGCGACTTGTTCGGACATGACGACGGGGGGCCGTCGGTGCTGCCGGCCGGCGAGACGAGCCGACCTGCCTCAGTCGGCTCGAAGCAGGCCGCGACGAGACCGGGCAAACAAGGGATCAGTCCGCTCTCGGAAACCGATGTCTTCACCATGAAGTCGGAGGGGTATCCGAGATTTCGTATCCCTGCGGTCATTGCCACCACCAAAGGGACTCTTCTTGCGTTTTGCGAAGGCCGCACAGGGGGCGACAGTGGCGATATCGATCTCGTCTGCAAACGCTCCACCGACGGCGGCAGAACCTGGGGGGATCTCCAGGTGGTCTGGAACGACGGCAAAAACACCTGCGGCAATCCCGCGCCGGTGGTCGATCGTGACACCGGAACAATCTGGCTCTTCATGACGTGGAATCTCGGGTCGGACGACGAAAAAGCCATTATGGCAGGCAAGAGCAAAGACGTGCGTCACGTTTACGTCACATCCTCTGTCGACGATGGCAAGACTTGGGCCGTGCCTGAAAAACTCAGCGAAGTGCGCCAGGTGAAGTGGCGCTGGTACGCCACAGGTCCCGGCAACGGAATCCAGTTGATCGCCGGCAAATATCAAGGACGCCTGGTCATCCCGTGCAACCACTCCGATCATTTGGGCGAGGGACATCCCTACCGCAGCCACATCGTGTACTCCGACGATCACGGCAAGACTTGGAAACTCGGAGGCATTGAGGAAGACCGCACTAACGAATCTGCCGTGGTCGAACTCGTCGGTGAACGTATCCTCCACACGATGCGCTCGTACCACGGAAAGAATCGCCGCGCGATGGCGGTCAGCCAGGATGGCGGTGAGTCCTGGGGGAAAGTCTATCTCGACGAGGCTCTTGACACTCCTGTGTGTCAAGCAAGCGTGCTGCGATACTCGTGGCCCGAAGATAAGGAGACGGGAGGCAAGAGCCGCCTGCTCTTCTGTAGCCCCGCCGGGAAGACGCGCGATCATTTAACCGTCTGGATCAGCCACGACGAAGGTCAGTCCTGGCCGATCCGGAAGGAGATCTACCAAGGGGGCTCGGGTTACTCCAGTCTGGTCGTCCTTCCGACCCGCGACATCGGCGTGTTCTTCGAAAAGGACGGCTCGAAGTCGTTGACGTTCATAACGGTCTCACTCGCCTGGCTGGAGGAGAAGGGAGTGGAGTCCGATCATTAACCAACGTCAGTCCCGCAACAACCTCAATTCGATAAAATCTCGAAATAATCGTTACAAAAGGAGAATTTTACCAAATCGATCAGGCTTGACTTGCCGATGATTTTGGTGCCGAAACTTGAGGCTTGTTCTGCCGGAGCAATTCGGAAGACACGTCCTGTTTTCGGCGAATGTTGCTGTCTGAAGACTAGTTTCCGCTTCTTATTTCGGAATGTCAATCGATGCGGTTTTTGCGAAGTCACGCTCGATTTTGCCAATCAGGTCGTTCAGAGATGCGTTTGAAAACGCAATTCCAAGCCTCATGCTCTTACGATTCCATACCACCGAGTGTCGCGGGGAGTTACGTCGTTGATACGGTTCAAAGCGTATTCCAGTTGCGGAACGGTCATTTTGGACAAAGTCTTGTGGTTCAACAGATTCCGCTTGACGTAATTTCCGAACAGACCTACGATCGGACTCAGTTGGTGAGCGCTAAGTTTCAAGGACGAAATATCACTCTTCAATGAGTGTCGCGATTTCGAGTTGTCTTTCTTACATGGGTACCAAAGAGAGACAGCAAGTTTTCCGAACAGGTGCCCGAAGTTCTTCCCCGAAGGAGCCAAGGATTATGGCCACGAAAAAAGCTGCCCCAGCCAAAGAAACCGCCAAGGCCACCACGAAGGCCGCTAAGCCAGCCAAGCCAGCGAAGTCGCCAAAGGCCAAGCCAGCGACCAAGTCACCAAAGGCCAAGCCAGCTGCTAAGAAGTAAGCTGAACGCTTGACATGCTACAACAATCCCAACAGGCCGGAACATTGTTCCGGCCTGTTGTGTTCTTTGGCGGTCGGACTTTGGAGTATCGGCGGAAAATCTTGCAGGGTCTCTACTTCGGATTCATTTTGTTATTATCAATGTCTATTCATTGAACCGCTGATCGGATGTTTCGGATGTCCGTAGTTTCAGGCTGATTTTTCTATTCTTGAGAATTCACTCAATTCTTTTGTCCGCGCGAAAGCTGGTTGGAGCAATACATTTTGAATAATTCTGGTAAGACAACTCTTGCCGAGCGATTTGCCAGTGGAGCACCGACCATTGTCCCGGCTGATCCGAAATACGTTACAGAGATCGTGGCCTATGTCTTGAAATTGGGCTGTGAGGCGGGGGCGAGTGACATTCACTTCGTCGTAGATGCTTCTGAAATGAAGGTTTTGTGGCGAATCGATGGTGTGCTGCAGTCGGTTGCGACATACCCAAGAACACTGGCCCCAAACATCATCGCGCGTCTTAAGGTTCTGGCTGAATTGCTGACGTATCGGACGGATGTCCCTCAAGAGGGAAGGCTCCGGGAATCGTTGGCAGATGTCGAAATGCGGCTTAGTACTTTCCCCACACTCTATGGGGAGAAAGGGGTCGTCCGTTTGTTTGCGACCTCAGAACAATATCGCTGGCCCGCTGATTTGGGATTACCGGACGATTTGTTAACCGATCTGCTGGGGTTACTGCACGAGACTGGCGGGGCAATCCTGATCACGGGACCTGCTGGAAGTGGAAAGACCACGACTGCGTATGCGTGTTTTCGTGAACTTCAGCGCGACTCGGGAGTGGGAAAAAGCCTTGTCACGCTGGAAGACCCGATTGAATCTGTTTTGCCGGGGGTTTCACAGTCACCGGTGAATCGGACAGCGGGTTTCGACTATGACACGGGGTTGCGATCGCTGATGCGCCAAGACCCCGATGTGATTCTTGTTGGCGAGATCCGGGATCGTGAAACTGCGGAAACGGTGTTTCAAGCATGTCTGACCGGGCATCTGGTCCTGTCGACATTTCATGCTGGAAGTTCTGCGGAGGCGATCAGTCGCCTGGGCGATATGGGAATTGAACCCTATTTGATCCGGACGGGCCTGCGAGCGATCATTTGTCAGCGATTGTTCCGCCGTCTGTGCGACTGTGCCGTATGGACCGATGACGAGTCATCCAAATATGGATTTGCACTGTCGCGAGCACGCATTCCTGTGGGATGCGAACGTTGTTCGGGGACGGGTTATCGCGGCAGGTTGTTACTCGCTGAGTTATTACGGCCAGATGCAAAAGATGTTGGCCGAGCCATCATCGGACGAAGCGACGCCGCAGAAATTGAAGCGATCGCACGGAAGAGTGGGTTCCTCAGTCTCGGTCAGCGAGCAGTCGCTGCGATGGTCGAGGGACGAACAAGTCCGGTAGAAATTCGAAGAGTGATTGGCTTTCGATCCGACAATTGTGGTATCGCGTAAAGCTTTATCAAACGACGCAATGAGGAGCCAGTGCCACTGCGTCGGAGTCTTCCAAAGTAGCCATCATCGCTCCGCGTGATGAGCATGCGTCGGAAACGATTCAAGCGTTGCCTCAGCCTCGGGACAATTGCTTCGTTTGTAATTCTTTTCCGAAAACATGCGGATTGGAATTTGTTAGGTTCTCGAACTATGCTCATCACGCGGAGCGATGATGGCTACTTTGTCGAAGAGCACTGCTTGACCGAAGACGGGCAAGCAGTGGCACATCAATATCACGGCTGAACCTATTCCCACGCTGCTGCGACGGCGTTCGAGAGCCTCGCCAGATACTTACCTGACGGCTCTTGAGGCAGGGTTGTGAGTATCAGAGCGAATACGTTTGCATCGGGATCGATCCAAAGCACGGTTCCTGTTGCTCCCCAGTGTCCGTACGTCCGTGGTCCGAGCAAGTCGCCGAAGTTTGCACTGTGTGCGGGCCAATTCAATCGCCATCCGAGCCCCCAGGGGCGACATCGTCGTTCTTCGTCCGGGACGTCACGCATATATTGAAGCTGATTGCGCGTGGCCGCATCGATTGCAGCGGGAGATAGCAGTCGCCTTCCTTCGTGTGTCTGTCCCGTGCGCAGCATGAACTGAGCAAATGTCGCTAGGTCGTTTGCTGACGTCAACAGGCCACCCCAGGGTGCGCCGAGTTGTCGCCAATAGCGGCTATTCCAATTCCAATCAGTTCCACTCGCATGAGCTTCAGGAACGATGGCGTTGGGGATGCGCGTCGAGCGAGGTGTTGAGCCAACGAACCATTCATCGGTCGCCCCCAAGGATGTGTCGCTCATGACGAGCGGCTGAAAAAACTCGTCTTGAAGATATTGGGCGCAGGTTTTGCCGGTCACCATGGCCATGATCTCGCCAAGAATAGCGAACCCCATACTCTGGTATTGAACGCCTCGACCAGGAGGAAACGCCAGTGGTTCCTGGCAAGTCCGTTCGACGAACCGGCCAAGCGTGGCGTGGGATTGCCGCAGTTCAAGATTATCGCTCAGCATGTCAGGTAGCCCGGACGTATGCGTCAGCAGATGCCTGATTTCCATTCCATATTTTCCTTCACGCCCGAACTCGGGAATGAAGTCGACGACCCGATCCGCGAGCGTGAAATGACCCTTCTCAATCAACTGAAGTGCTGCCATTGCAACGATCGGTTTCGTAATCGAAGCGACCAGGAAGATTGCGTCCTCACATAGCGGCGCTGGGTCGTCGGCAAGCTGTCGACCGGCGTGGAACCGGCCTGAGATCGTCTCTGCTGTACCGGTCACGATTGCCACGCACGGAAGCGCATTCGTTTCACACAAGCCTGTGGCAAGGTCAACGACGTTCTTCCACCGCTGATGATTAAGCGCCCGAGTTGCCTGTTTCATGTGGGTTCCCGAATTGAATTGTCAGCCTCGCCTCCAAGCCAGATACGAATGTTTGTACCATATAAAGGGTTTGTTTCATTCAGCAACTCACAGGTTTATGTGTATGCAACTCCATCGACTTTTCGCTCTGTTCGCCGTAATGCTGATACCTTCGATTGCATGGTCGCAATCGTCAGGCGAACAGCTGCACAAATTGTTTGAGAATGATTGGCAAGTTCAACTCAAAGAATTTCCGACGATGGCGTCATACCTGGGCGATAAAAGATACAATGACCGTTGGCCAGATGTCAGCTTAACGGCGATTGCGAAAAGACAGGAATACCAACGAGCATTGTTCGATCAGCTTTCAGCGATCGACTCGTCAACGCTTTCGGTGGCTGATCGGCTGAATTTGGATCTGTTTCGTCGCCAGTTGGAAGTCGATCTCGAAGAGTACTTGTTTCTTTGGCATTTGGTGCCGCTCAACCAGCGCGGCGGGATTCAGGATGAAAGTTCTCTTGCTGACGCCATGGCATTTCAAACGGTCAACGACTACGAAGACTGGATTGCGCGACTAAAGTCTTTCCCGGTCTATATGGATCAAATGATTGGGTTGATGCGAGCCGGCGTCGAAGCGAAGATGGTCCAGCCGCAAATTGTCATGTCGCGCGTACCCGCTCAGATCAAACGTCAGATCGTCGAGGAGCCGAGTACAAGTCTGTTTTATAAGCCATTTAAGTCGTTTCCACCTGATATTGATACGGCAGATCGAGATCGATTGCAGCGTGAAGCGCAAGCGGCCATTCGCGAGCAGATCGTGCCTGCTTATCGGAAATTCCTGGGGTTCTTTGAACGAGAGTATTTTCCCGCGTGTCTGAAGGACGTTGGTGCTTCGCGTTTACCACGTGGTCAAGACTTTTACTCATTCCTCGCTCGAAAACATACGACCACAAAACTTTTACCACATGAGATCCATGAAATCGGCTTGGCAGAAGTGAAGCGGATTCGGAACGAAATGGAACAAATCAAGCAGCAAGTTGGTTTCACGGGTTCTCTGAACGAGTTTTTCGAGCATCTGCGGACAGCTCCTCAGTTTTATTACAATGATCCAAAGGATCTAATGGCCGCTTATGTTGCTTTTGGCAAACGGGTCGAGCCGGAATTGACTCGGGTCTTTAAGAAATTGCCACGTACTCCGTATGTCATTGAGGCAATACCCGCCCACATGGCACCTGATACAACGACCGCTTATTATCGACCACCCTCCGCCGATGGAACGCGGCCAGGTACGTATTTCGTTAATCTCTATAAACCAGAGACACGTCCCAAATATGAAATCGCGGCGCTGTCGCTCCACGAAGCGATGCCGGGACATCACTTGCAAATTGCTTTGGCAACAGAACTAAAGGATTTCCCAGAATTTCGGAAACAGACTCATTTCACGGCATTTATCGAAGGTTGGGGGCTATATAGCGAAAGCCTTGGTAGCGAAATGGGGCTTTATGATGATTCCTATTCGAAGTTTGGTCAGCTGACATACGAAATGTGGCGAGCCATTCGTCTGGTCGTCGATACCGGGATGCATTCAAGGGAATGGTCTCGTACGCAAGCAATTGAGTACTTCAAGGCCAATGCGGCGAAGAGCGAACTGGATATCACAAACGAAGTGGATCGATATATTGCCTGGCCCGGCCAGGCATTGGCCTACAAGATCGGCGAATTGAAAATCAAGGAACTTCGCCAAAAAGCGCAAAAGAAACTCGGAGCACAATTTGACCTGCGTGATTTTCACGACGTCGTTCTTCGAAACGGTGCCTTACCTCTCGATGTGCTTGAGCGTTTGGTCGATGATTGGTTGGATCGCGGGGAATAACGACTGCCTGAGAATTGTCAAAAGTCGAACTTAGGATTCTGTGCCACAGTTTTAGGAGTCTTCGGAGAAACAGTGTCTTCTCCCTCTGTCGGGTAAAGAACACTGCCTGGCCGAAAACGGGCAAGCAGTGGCACCTTCGTCGCGGCTTGAAAAAGAACTAGAAACCGAGGTTCTTTTTCCCGCCAACAGTCGGAGCTGTACCCGGTTTCGTCGTTTGACCATTCATCGGCTGCTTGTCGCCCGATCCCTTCTTTGCCACGATCGATTCTTCGACCGAACGAATGTCGGCTCCGATCGGACGGCCTCCCTCAGCCCAGGTTGCACCGGGCGAGTTTGGGTCTAGCATAAATGAAAATGGCTTCAATAGAATCCACTTATTTGGCAGTGCTTTATTGAGATGCACTCCTTTCAAGCCCGTCAATAGTCTGACGTCGTTTGGCTCGCCCCATGCAGTCGCCCAACCTGCTGCAGATGAGACTGGTTCTTTACCTGATTGAATCAAGAATGATTTTACGTCTTTAGAAAAACCATTCGATGTTCCCCACCATTCGACCTGCTTTTGTTCAATCACGGGGCCTGCACATTCCATGACTGTTGATTCCGACCCTTCGCCAGGTTTGAAATCGAGCGGAGCAACGACTGTGCACGAGTCTGCAAAAATCCGCATGGGGGAGGTAATTGGGTCGTTTCCTGTTGGCGATTCAACGCGGATCGCGGCCTTCGTTGTGGAAAAAGTTGTATGTTCCAGATCGACAACAGGTAATAGCGTCGTTTCCGTTCGAATCGGTTGCAGATCGATGCCATAACCCCGAATGGCAACGATGCTGTTGCGAACAAACAGTCGCCCCGTTGCGGATTGCAATCGAATTCCAATTCCTGTACTCATCAAAAACGAATCATTGACGGATAGATAATTTGGCTCAACGCCCACCATTGGACTGTTAGGGGCCGTCGTTGACCATTGGATCAGACCTTGATGTTGTTCCAGATCCTGCAATAAGGGGCCACTGAGTTGGCATCCACGCAGAATGATATTTGCATTTCTCGCGAAAATCAGCCACGGGGTTGATGCACCACTTTTTGCGGTCTGAAGTGCTTCTAGTGATGCCGACTGTAAGTCGAGAGTTCCTCTCTCGATCGTAAACAACCCAGGATTTTCAGTTCTTGATTTGGCGTCTTGAGTTTTGGGTTGGATCTTCAGCGGCGGGCCATCGGCTTGCCTGAAAGTGATTCGAAGTGACTTACCAACAATTCTCGCCGGCTGCATCGTGTGTACGCCAGCGCCAGACACTTCAAACACCGAGTCGTTTTGCCAATCATTCTTATTGATGACGACGCCCAAATCCTCTTTCGACAGATTGATTTTTCTCGTCGCGGGGCTGTCAGTCGATTTCAAAACGTCCGCCGGAAGTTTCGGTCGGAGTCCAAACGCAGTGATTCGTGTTTGAGAAATGGTACCGGGTACCGTGAGTTGGCTCGTGATGCATCCCGGCAATTGACCCTTCGATGTCTTCATATCTCGAAAGTGCAGTTTTGCGGTATCGAAGTCATGCGGTTGGACCGAACTGATGTCCGAAATCAGCGATTCTTGCCAGACAAACTGCTGAAACTGGGCCGGTTCAAAACTCTTCTTCCAAACTTGGAGCCAGTCTCCCACACTGGTGACTTTAAATGACGATTTGTCCAAGTCCAGAAGTCGTTCAAATCCGATGAAGAGTGATGATTTTGATGACCATGTCAAATTCGTCAACCTTCCCGTTGTCGTGGAGGAAACGCTCGGCCAACGAGTCGCTGATGCGAGCACTGCGGTGTTGCCGGCTCCTTCTGCCGTACAAATCGAATCATGAAAATATATGGCCGTCGAAGGAGGCTTCGCGGTATTTTCTGCGGAGAGTTCAAGGATCTGCTTTCGACCGGAAAGAGTCGACCGGAAGATCCGAATCGTTCGTCGGGGCTTGGCGTCAACAACGTCGGAAAATCCTCCAGCGAGCTTTCCCGCGACGCTGATTGCAGGAGCCGTTCCGGTAACGATCAGCGAATCCTGAATAATGACATCGGCCATCGTTCGATCTAATTGTAAAGCGGTTAAGCCATTTCCCCGAACGGTCACATGATCAAGAAGAAGTTGAGATTCGATCGCAGGAACATTCTGTGAATCTTGTTTGCTCGTGAATTCTAAAGCGGTCGCGTCGGCTGCGTCATTTCCACTGGCAGTAAACGAGCATTTTCTCACGAAAAGTTGACCATCCGTCACGGAAATAATCTTTGTTGCCGTCAAGTCGTTTACTGTGGACCGGTCGAGAGCAAAGTGAAGTCCACGCAAATCCAATATGCCATTGGTAACCGCGATTCCCAACGAGCCACTTGTTTCACTCGGTCGGACGATAATCAGAGGCTGATCCTGGGGTGACGCCCCAGTCACAACGATTTTCTTGGCCTTCGAGAGGTCAACTCGAGTCAGAACAAACGGTCCGTTGCCGATTAACCGTACAACTCCTCCCGCCCGATCAGTTGCCTGAAGTCCCTCGTCCAAACTGGAAAAATGGTTTGCTGATGAGACTCCTGGACCCACAGTGAAGATTGGCAGATCGGTGAGATCAGAATTCGCTGAAGTTGCCCATCCGGGCAATGCTTGTTTCGTGATATCGTATTCGCCAGGGACAACACGATCTGAGGCAGATGTTCCTTGTTTTGATTGCTCGACAACCGTAACCGAAACCGGGTTCTCAGTATCTTTATTTTCTGACGGCTTGACGACCGGGGTCTTTACAACCGCTGGTTCCTGGGATGTCAGAGCCTTGTTGTCGAATGGATTATGCGCAGTCTCAACTTGACCGCTCCATTGCATAATCAGCCATCCGAGACCAGCAATGGCACCAAGGACTCCTGCCGCGATTCCAAGAAACTTGAGTGGTTCCAGATTCAGTTTTATCCGCTGCGCATCATTCGTGTCAGTAGGTTCCCGTTTGGGTGGAAGCGGCTTCGGTACATGTTTGGCCGCATTGCTTTCAAGTCCCTTGGTGCTGGATGAAGCTTTGACATGCCTCAATCTCGGAGAATTGTCTTCTTCGGGTCGAGCGGAATTCCGTTTGCGTTTCGACGTGGAAGGTTCATCCGCATCCTCTTTTTCGGACGCGGAGTTTGCCCGTTTTGTTGAACTTCGGCGTTCATCCTCCTCATCGTTTTCGTCATCATCGACGCGTGGTTTTGAAGAAGGCTTTAATCGCGACTTGATCGGTTGAGTTTCATCGGCGAGTTGGGTATCCGGAGTCGTCGTGCGGTTTTTTCGTCGGGGAGCAGGATCGGGTGCCTCCTCTGAATCATCTTCCTCTTCGACACGAGAACGAGTTTTTTTGCGATTTTTCGTCGGTGGCGTTTCGCCCCGCTCTTCTTCATCAGCCACGTGACTCTTGCGTCGTGGAGGGCGTTCTTGAGGTGACTGATCGACCTCCTCTCTCTCGTCGACTTCCTCATCGACCCCTTTCAGGGCATCCATGTCATAGTCGCTAAGGTCACTCAAAATTTCGTTTGAGAAGGCCGCTTTTGTCAGCTTGGAATTCGCGAGGTCTTCTAATAATTCAGCGGGAGTCTGGTAGCGATCAGCCGGTTTTTTAGCCGTCATACGCTGTAATACCGCGAACAGGCCCTCAGGAACATTTTCGTTGATTTCGCGCGGATCAGGCAGCGGCTTCATCGCGTGCGCCTGGAGTTTATTCGTCAAGCTTCCTTCAGCGTACGGGGGTTCGCCGGTCAGCATCTGGTACCAGGTGCATCCGAGAGAATAGATGTCGCTGCGGACATCGGCCGATTTGCTGCTACGTGCCTGCTCAGGGGCCATGTAGTCGACGGTACCGACTGTTGTGCCTGCACGAGTGATATTCGTTTCAAGCGTATCATCAATCGATCGCGCCAGACCCAAGTCTGTCACTTTGACGACGCCGTCATGACGCAGCAGTAGGTTTGATGGTTTGATGTCTCGATGGACAATATTATGTTCGAAAGCATGTTGAAGCGCGGAAGCAACTTGTTTGATGATTTCGATTGATCGTTTAACCGGAATCACCCCTCGGCGTTTCACCTGTTCGAATAGATCGATCCCTTCGACGTATTCCATCGCGATGTACAGGAATCCGTCAGCCTCACCGGTATCGTAAACGGCAACGATGTTGGGATGTTCGAGTTGCCCGGCTGCTTGAGCTTCGGCTTTGAATCTTCGGACCAGAATCGGATTCTTGGCCTTATCCCGAGGCAAAACCTTCAGGGCAACCATTTTCTTCAGATCGGTGTTCTGCGCGAGATACACCGTGCCCATGCCACCTTGACCCAGTTTACGCTCGATCTGGTATTTCCCCAGTGTCTTCAGCGGCTGATTCGTAGTCGTCTCAATGCTTTTGGTTGGGGCATCGGAGTCGGCGCTCATTGCGATCCTCCCGTTTTACGGCACGAATGACGCTCGAGAGTTTCTGCGCAAAACTGCGGGCGATGCTGGCGATGTGATTTGATATTCATCGGAGCTTCCCACGGATCAAATGGCCGTCGAAAGGAATTTTCAGGAGGTGTACGAATCCATTAAGTGTAACAAACAGACGAAACGTCCGTCAAAACCTTCGAGGGAAGTTCTTGTTCAGTTTATTGTTATCGATGCGGATTTGGCTTTCTTTGACTTCTTTTACGCCCGCGTCCTCCTCCCGGTTTGGATTTTGACGATTCGTCTTCTGATGGAACCGGTTTTCCGATTTGTTGCTTCAATTGGACAATTCGGTCTCGCAATTTCGCGGCCCGTTCGAATTCGAGCGACTCGGCCGCTGCGAGCATTTCTGCTTCCAATTCGTTGAGGTACTCCTGCGTGACATACTGGCTCTCGCTCTCGGCACCAATGACCTTTTGTGCGATTCGCTTGGCTTCGATCTCCTCTTCAATCCCTCGGCGAATGGCTTTCTTAATGGTTTCAGGAGTGATCCCGTGTTGCTTATTGTATTCTGCCTGTAAGATGCGGCGTCGACCAGTCTCGTCGAGTGCCTGCTGCATGCTGTCGGTGACCCTGTCAGCGTACAATACGACCTCGGCGTTCACGTTGCGTGCGGATCGACCAATTGTCTGGATCAGACTTGTCGCGCTTCTCAAAAACCCTTCCTTGTCAGCATCTAGAATCGCGACGAGCGAGACTTCAGGGACGTCGATCCCTTCCCGCAGCAAATTCACGCCGACGACCGCATCATATTTTCCTTCGCGCAAGCTGCGTAAAACTTCGACTCGCTCAAACGCATCCAGTTCTGAATGCAACCAGGCACATTTGATTCCCTCTTCAGTCAAATATTTGGTCAGGTCTTCCGAGAGTCTTTTCGTCAGCGTCGTCACCAGAGTTCGTTGCCCCTTGGCGGTTCGCAGTTTGATCTGCTCCATCAAATGCGGAACTTGCCCTCGGGCAGGATGAATCGAGATCGTTGGATCAAGCAGACCCGTTGGTCGAATCACTTGCTCAACAACTTCGCCACCGGTCTGTTCGACCTCCCAATCCGCTGGCGTAGCCGAAACGAAAACGGTTTGCTTTCTTCGGGCGTTCCATTCGTCGAATTTCAAAGGCCGATTGTCGAGCGCCATCGGTAGCCGGAATCCGTGTTCCACCAGTGTCGTCTTGCGCGCATGATCGCCATTAAACATGGCCCGAATCTGAGGGACACTCACATGAGATTCGTCCACGAACAGCAGGAAATCTTCTGGGAAAAAGTCGAGCAACGTGAATGGGGGTTCGCCCGGTTTGCGACCAGATAATGCTCGACTGTAATTTTCAATTCCCGGACAGAATCCCATCTCGCGCAACAACTCAAGATCATGCCGAGTTCGAGCATTCAGTCGCTGCCGCTCGATCAGCTTCCCCTCAGTCTGAAACTTTTCCAGTTGTGTATTGAGTTCGCTTTCAATCTCGCGAGTTGCATCCGTGATTCGGTCATCCGGTAGCACATAGTGTTTAGCAGGGTAGATGTAGATGTCATTCAGCCGTTGAGCTTCCTCCCCGGTCAGCGGATTGATGATGGACAACTTTTCGATCTCGTCCCCCCAAAGCTCGATCCGATACGCGAATTCTTCGTACGCCGGCCAGACCTCAACCACGTCGCCTCGAACCCGGAAATTACTTCGCGCGGGAGCGATATCGTTGCGGGTATACTGGATATCACAAAGCTTTCGAAGAAGGTCGTCCCGGTCGATTGTTCCACCGACTGAAAGTGGCACCATCATTTCGAGGTAGTCTTTTGGCGAGCCTAAACCATAAATGCAACTGACACTCGCTACGACGATCACGTCACGACGGCTGACCAGGGCGCTTGTCGCAAGCAGTCGCAGACGGTCGATCTCTTCGTTGATCGACGAATCCTTTTCGATGTAAATGTCCCGCTGGGGAATGTACGCTTCGGGCTGGTAATAGTCGTAGTAACTGACGAAATAGGCGACAGCATTATTGGGAAAGAAATCACGGAACTCGCCATATAACTGTGCCGCAAGCGTCTTATTGTGTGAAAGAATCAACGCAGGGCGCTGCATCTGTTGGATGACGTTCGCCATCGTAAAAGTCTTACCGGACCCCGTAACCCCCAGTAGGACCTGATCTTTTTTCCCCTCACGCAGACCTCGCACAAGTGACTCAATCGCCTTCGGCTGGTCACCGGCAGGCTGAAACGGACTGGCGATCTGAAATTCAGGCATGAGGGGACACTTTCAACGGAGAACAGATACCCACTCAAAGTCTACCTGATTGCAGGGTTGAGAAAAGCCTGCCCGCAATATCACCGCACCCAGAATCGAAAGCGAACAGTCCCGGCAGCCCATTGTGCGATCGATCTCCTGACCCCGCGCGGCCCCAACCGAAGGTCTAAACCAATTTGACCAGGCGAGCCGGTGGAACGGCGCGGTCGCCGCACTGTGGATGAATCATGATGGCCGAGCATGATTGGACACCGCCTGCTTCCAATCAGTTTGTCTCCGGCTTTTGCATTTATCAGTGCCCATCAGGGTTATCCATTGTTAAAAAAATTCTTCGTAACCACGAAGGCATTCAAAATCTTGCGAAGAAACTCAAGCTGGTGACGAAGCGAGCCAAAATGACGGACGCCTTTTTGCCTTGAGAAAAGTCCCTTGTTTCAGGCACGGTGCCTTGACGCAAGTGCCTACTGCCAGAACAATCATCCCGGTTCGAGTTGATTTGTTGCAAAGAATCGTTCCCGGAAATTGTGATCCATGAGTCCCATTGCTCTGTCCCCTGCCCTGCAAAAACTGAAGCCCTCGGCCACTCTCGCGGCAGCCGCCAAGGCAAAAGAACTGAAGTCGAAAGGGGTCAACGTACTCGACTTCACCTTGGGCGAACCAGACTTCATCACTCCTGCCAACGTTCGTGAAGCGGCAATCGCGGCCATGAACGCGGGACATACTCATTACACACCATCCGGTGGAATTCCCGAACTGAAACAAGCGGTCTGTAACGCCTATTCGCGCGACTACGGCCTTCAATTCAAGCCGAATCAGGTACTGATCTCCAACGGTGCAAAGCACTCGATTCACAATGTGATCGCATCACTTTGTGGACCTGGCGACGAAGTTATTATTCCTGCACCGTATTGGGTCAGCTACAGCGCTCTGGTCGAATTGGCAGGAGCAATTCCGGTTCTGGTGAATACGACCGAAGCCAGTGGCTTTTGTATGTCGGCCGAGCAGTTTACAAATGCAATCACGCCGAAAACTCGCTTGCTGATGCTGAACAACCCTTCGAACCCGACCGGCTCAACATATCCGGTCGCTCAACTGGAAGCATTGGCACGAGTCGCTGTCGAAAAGAATCTGCTGGTTTTGTCCGATGAAATCTATGAAAAGCTGATCTATCAGGGAGCCGAATTCCGCTGCTTTGCCAGCTTTGGCCCGGATGTCGCCGCTCGAACAATCATTGTCAGTGGCGTGAGTAAGGCCTATGCCATGACCGGATGGCGAATCGGCTGGACGATCGGACCTGTCGATGTCATAAAAGCGATGGACAATCTTCAAAGCCAGGAAACATCGAACCCGTGCAGCATCAGCCAGTACGCCGCTGTTGAAGCGCTCAACGGTCCGCAGGAAAGCGTCGAAGCGATGCGTGTCGAATTTGAAAAGCGACGCAATTACGTCATGGAACGAATGCGGCCGTGGCGATCCAGATACGGAATTACGTTCGCCGAACCCGGCGGCGCGTTTTATGCGTTTTTCAATGTCAGTTCCTGCTTCGGTCGGCCATTGAAAGGTGGCGTC
Source organism: uncultured Schlesneria sp. (assembly GCA_903834925.1). Classification (GTDB taxonomy): domain Bacteria; phylum Planctomycetota; class Planctomycetia; order Planctomycetales; family Planctomycetaceae; genus Schlesneria. The sequence continues at coordinate 9,749 of CAILLA010000187.1, read as the reverse complement.
AAAGTCGACAATGCGACCGACTTCTGCACGACACTTCTCGAACAAGGCCACGTCGCGTTAGTGACGGGAGATGCGTTCGGTGCACCTGGCTACGTACGACTTTCGTTCGCCACGAGCCTTGATCTGCTGAAAGCGGGCCTGGACGCGATCGAATCGTTTCTTGGTTAGAACTTTGTCAATCTTCTTGATTCAAGTGCCACTGCTTGACCGTCTTCGGTCAAGCAGTGCTCTTTAACCGTTGGAGGGAGAAGACACTGCTTCTCCGAAGACTCCGAAGCAGTGGCACGGGATTCTGCTCATTGGTTTCTTATGCTGCTGCCGCATCGGACAAGTTGATTTGTCGGTTTCGAGTGGTCATCAGGTGGATCGCGGCGGTCAGACCGTGCATCGCCGAATCCATCTGGCTTGATTCGTGCAGGACGCGCAGGTTATCGGAAAGAGTCGCCTGCAATTCAATCAGCCGTCCTTCACCATGAGCAATAGCGTTGAGTGCCTTAGTCAACTCGCCGATGTCCTCGCGGAACAGCGACGCACGTTCGAGTGTTGTCTGAAGTTGTTTCCAGCTTTGTTCCTGCCGAGCATCAACGAACGAGATCAGCTGTTGGAATTGTTCTTCGCGAGCCGCCTCGTATGCATCATGCCGTTGTTGTAACGCTTCCAGCGCCGCTCGATCGCGAACAGATTCTTGTTGCTGTCGTTCCTGGAAATGTTCGAACAGGACATCAAGACTCTGTGCCCATGTTCGAACTTGTTCCTGCAACGTTTGAGCAATCTGGTCTAACGTTTCCCGGTTTGCATCTTGAATAACAGACAGAAATGGGCCGAAATTCGCATCCTGAGTTTCAAATCGGTGAAGCAATTCCCGGTCGATCAATCGATCGGTTGTCGCCACGACACTTTGATCAAGCCGTTCACAAAGGAACATCGCAAACATCATGGTCATGGCTGTCGCGAGAGCAACGCTGGTCGTGTTGAAGGCCGTTCCCATCCCTGCCACGATTTCCGGCAACTTTTCGTCCATGTTCTCGAACGAGAAACTGCCGATGGCTGATCCGAAGTGAACGACGGTACCAAGAAAACCCAGGATCGGTGTCACCGAAATCACGAAGCGAAGAACCGTGTACTTCGCGTGCAGCTCCTGATCGTCCATGTCGGCCAGGTGCTGCAACTGTTCATGATAATCGGCTGATGTCCCCTTTTCGGCGACAAGATTCAAGGCGTGAACAAGCCGGCGCCCCGTGCAGGATGCCAGCATCCAGGCCGGATTCTGGCGAATGTGATCCAGCAGTTCACGAGCTTTCGAAGCCGGTTCACGGCCCATGCGAGCGGGCAGCCATTCATGACAGGCTGCTATATACGCCCACGGAAGCGACGACAACTTCATGATGATGTCGACAATGCCCCAGAAAAACAGGGTCACAATGACATATTCAACCGCATGTTCCGACGTAAACCGGGCCAGCTGTGTTTCGCTCATCCCCGGCTGCAGGATAATCGAATAAAAAATTCCGGTGCTGATTAAACCAAAAATCAACGAGGGATCAGCGACGAGAAGCGACCAAGTCTTACGGGAACCCGCCATTTTCAGACCTTCCAGTTTAATCGATACAATCTACGCAATCGGAATATCGGTTAAATCTGAGCGATTTATTGAAAGAAAATCTCAAGATTGGCGATTGGACTTACGAACTTGCGTCCTTGGCGCAATGAGAACGGCAAAGAGAGCCTGATCGAGCCAAATACAGTCTCGTTCAGAGTTTGCGGTTTTTTTGTCGTCTGCTGGAAGCCTACGCTACAAGTGTTGTGTCGCACGGGCTGAAGCCCATGCGACGGGATTTGACTCGCTATTTCGCAAAACCGACAACCGCTCAGCGACTCCGGTAAAACCAACGACGCTCCCCACAGCAACGATCCGTGGCGACCACGTTTTTCCGTACCCATCGCACCAGACGCGGTTTCGCTCATCGAATCCAACTCCTGCAGATTCGAGATTCATTCCATCCGTCCTTCCTTCGCGGCCCACGCACGCGAGAATGACTTCGGCAGCCATCTCACGCCCGCTTGCGAGTCGGACAATCTTCTGATTTTCGAATCGCTGCTCGACACCGATGGCTTCTTCTCCGAGCCTGAATGCGATGTGCAATTTCTGAATGACGTCGAACGAATCACCGAACATCCGGCAGATTTCAAACAGGCTGAAATGGTCATCAATGACTGTGACTTCAGACCCGAGCCTGGCCAGCAGGATCGCCGCAGCAAAACCCGTTTCCCCAGCACCGACTACGATCGTCGACCTTGGAACGGATGTCAGTTCCAATAACGATTCAACGACAAACACGCGCTGACCGTCACAATGAAACGATACCGGTTGCTGGGATTTCGTACCGCAGGCGATGACAATTTCAGTTGCCGAAACGACTTGCGGATGACATCCGTCAATAATCCTAACCGACATCTCCGAAACAAATTGGGCGTTGCCAGAAATTCGATCAATCGCCAGTGAATCCATCAGCGAATGATCCGTAGAATTCTGACGTCGCCAAAGCTGTTCAACTTCCGTTCGGAAGGCGAGCATTGTGGAAACCCGCAACTTCGCTGACCGGGCTGTTATCACGCCAGCCCGACGCGCAAGCGATGGATCTTGTTCTTTCGCCGTGACGCGCCAATTACCGGTGAGATTTTCCACTGCCTGATTAAGCAGTTTGAGCGAAGGTGCCGTATCTGGATCACTAATGACAGCGACGCGACGTCCCAGCTGGGCAGCAGCAATAGCTCGCCCGATACCTTCGCGTTCGTCACCGATGACCAGCAGGTCATACAACATCGCCATTCTCCGCGTCTTTTTGGAAACTCTGGACTAGATCGTCCGGTGGTAAGCCGCGCAATTAGCAAAGACTTTATTGGTTGACGAAAGTTTTCCGATCACATGCGACCGTAACGATCGTAACGGTTGTCGTAGCGGGATGCTGTTGTGAATTGGTCTGCTGACCTTGAACGCTGATTTGCTGGTTGTGCGAAGGTCTCCTGACCTCGAAATCGGTGCACCTTATTTCGTTTCAGCTCAGGATTTCGCGAATCGGCTTTCCGTGATCGATATCCAATCGTTTTCGCCCTGGGACTTCGAGCTGTCTTGAGTCGAGTCCCAACTGATGCAGGATTGTCGCATGGATGTCCGTCACGTAATGTCGGTGCTCGACGGCATGGAAACCGATCTCGTCGGTCGCTCCGTGGGCCAGTCCCCCCTTGATTCCGCCCCCCGCCATCCAGACGGAGAATCCGTAGATATGGTGGTCTCGACCATCAGCCCCTTGAGTTCCAGGTGTGCGGCCGAATTCGCTGGCGAATACCACAATCGTCGAATCGAGTAGCCCACGCTGTTTCAGGTCCCTCAAGAGACCGGCAACCGGCTTATCGACCGCTTTGAAATTTCCGGAATGATTCGCTTTCAAGGCCGAGTGTGCATCCCAGGCTCCTGCGCCGCCGGCTCCATGCTGAACTTGAATAAAGCGAACTCCCTGTTCGACAAACCGGCGCGTCGCCAGCATCTGCATTCCAAAGTCTCGCGTCGCGGGGTCATCAAGACCATACAGTTGTTGAGTCTCTTTTGTCTCGGAATTCAGGTTCATGATGTCCGGAACCGACGTCTGCATCCGAAACGCCAATTCATACGCTTTGATCCGTGCGTTTAACGCGGGATCATCTGGATATTCGATCCCCTTCAGACGATTCAATTTCCCAACGAGATCAAATCCGATCTTTTGTTCATTAAGACTTTGGCCGCTGGCGGGTTTACCATAATCGAGCGGATTGTTGGGATCGATCCGAATCGGGATGGCATCATGAGCGGGTCCCAAATAGTGACCGTCCTTAGCATTCCAGTATTCGCGTTTCCCCATCGAGATGAACTGCGGCAGATTGTCATTGAGCGACCCCAAGCCATAGTGAACCCAGGCTCCCAACGTCGGGTATTCACCGTCGAGCATGTGTCGACCGGAATGAAACTGAGTCTGCGCCCCATGATTATCGTCGGTTGTATACATCGAACGGATGACAGCAATATCATCGACACACGCGCCCACCTCAGGCACCCAGTCGCTTAATTCGATGCCTGCCTGACCATACTTCCGAAAGCCAACTTGTAACGGATAAAGCTTATTCCGCTGCTGCCCGTTGGCGTCATTCACAACAGTCACCCGAGCCAACTTCAATTTTTCGGGGTTCTGCACGTCTTTATAGGGAGTCTCATTGATCGCCATCCCGGCATACTTGGTTAACTCGGGCTTGGGATCAAAACTTTCGGCCTGTGACATGCCCCCATTCATGAACAACCAGATCACACTTTTCGCTTTCGGAGAAAAGTGAGGATCACCCGTTGGCGGTTGCCAGTCGACAGGAGCGTCCGCGCGAGCAACCCCATCCCGATTCAGCATGGCACCAAGCGCCAAACCTGTAAAACCCATCCCCATGTCAGACAGGAAGGCACGCCGATGGACACCGCGCCTGAGGCAGCATTCGCGACTCGCCGAATATAATTCCTGAGATTCAGATGATCTATTTTTCAATCTACTCTCCCAATTCAATTGATGGGAACATTGCTATCGGACTGTCACAAAATCGTTGTGGTTGATCAATGCTTGAACTACTTTGATCCTCGCACGAAGTTCCGGATCTTGATCATTTTCCAGCTTGGCTGCGTCAATCAAGAAGGCCATCGCATCGGCGACGACTTGTTGCTCAGATGCTGTGGGCTCGACACAAAGCACCGTCAGAAACGCTTTGCGTATGAATTCCTCGCGACTCGCGTTTTGATTCGCGACCAGAATCTTTTCGGTGATCTTCCGCGACATTTCCATCGCCAGAGAACTGTTTTCGAGCGCAAGTGCCTGCTGGGGAACAATGCTTTCGGCTCGGCGATAACAGTCCAGCACACTGGCATCATCAAACATCGACAGGAACTTCTGGTGCTCGATGTTCGAGTGAACAAAGTAAAGGCTGCGACGACGTGAGGCTTCATTGCTAATGGGAATCGATGGTCCTCCCATTGTCAAATCCAATTCGCCCGCCAAGGATAATAAGGAGTCTCGCACAACTTGCGATTCCATTCGAATGGGGTTCATCCTCCATAAGAATCGGTTGTCCTGATCCTTAGCGAGATTGTCAGCAGCCGCGCCCACGCTTGATGATGTCATGCGATAGGCATTCGAAGTAACAATCAGTCGGTGTATGTGCTTCATACTCCAGCTTGAACCTCTCTGGCTGGAAGCCCGCGCTACGTAGAGGCGGCTTCCAGCCGCCGTCTCCGAATCTGCCGAACTGGTATCGTCCACTCCCCCCTGGATGAATTCCACCGCCAGCCAATCAAGCAACTCGGGGTGAGTTGGCGCTGTTCCTTTTCGACCGAAATCAAAAACAGTCGGAACCAGGGGCCGACCGAAATGACGCGACCAAATATGGTTCACTGCCACACGAGCCGTCAGCGGATTTCGGGGATCGGTAATCCACTTCGCAAGAGCCGACCGGCGACCGGTGCTGCTGGCCGGAAAAGGCTTCATTCGTGACTCTTCTGTTTCCAGGTTCGACTCCAATGCCTTTGAAGCCCCTCGCAATGACGTAAACGATTCACTCGGTTCGTCGATTGCTTTGCGAGCGTTTTCCAGAGCCGTTCGAGACGCAGCCAACTTCGTTTCCAGTTCAGTCCTCTTATCCATCGCCGCCCGAACCACATCCAGTTCCGCCCGTGCGACATCTTCTTCGGCCTTTGCCGCACTCACGATTCGCTCGAACCGAACGGCAGCACGTGCCAGTTCAATTGCCTGTTCGGACGGTGGCTGTTGAAAACGAGCTTGATCGGCTAATGCCCGTGCCCGAATTGCATCCGGCTGCTTTATCGCCAATTCCAGCGATTTTTCCGCGATGACAATCGCCAGCTTCGACTGGTCAACAGGTAGTAATGAATCGACAGGCCGATTCCCGGTGGTCGCCTCGATCATCATCGTCGTGGCGGGAAGCGACTTCAATTCAAACGAATGAAACTCGGCCTTGGCATCGAACGTAATCAGCTGCAAAGATCCTCGCTGCCTAGCCAGCGGCAACCGATAGGCAATCGCATGCTCGCCATTAACTGAAATGTTAATCAATGTCCCCCGAACTCGAAGCAGTAATTCGTAGGGCATCCCTAAAAGAATTGGACGAGCCTTAGCCGCCTCACCGGGATAAACATAATCACCTTTTTTATAGGCAAACTGAGTTTTCGATCCTTGGGCATAGGCACTGAGATATGCCAACAGTTCGTTAGATTCCGTGCCGTCAAAAGTGATCCCAACCGACTTCCAAACTTGGCCACCTGTCGGAACAAATTTCAATTTTACCTCAAAGTCAGAAGGAGGAAGCTGCTTTAATTTCAAGACTCCTCGAACAGCACCATCCTGTGACTGACTCAGCTTACCATCAGCATATTTCCACTCGCCGTCGAGCATCTCCCAAACATCCGGTTTCGCAACGGTAAAATCGTCTTGAACAAGCGTCTCTCCGGGATTACGCAGCCTCTCTTCGTGTGACATCGAAGCAGCCAGCAACTCCAATCGTTCGGCTTCTGCCAACCGTTTTTGGGCAGCTTCCAGTTCCGCTCGTTTCGCCGCGATCTTCTGCTCCGCTTGCTTGAGATACGCTTCAACAACCTCAGTGCGTAGTCCCGGTTGAACAGCCACTGGTGGTAGTGATACCGGCTCAATCTTTACTGGGACTGGGGAAAGAAATGCCGGGAACCCCGGCTCTATGATCCTATTGGTATCAGGATTCCGATCATCACCACGAATGTGAACGTAGGTTTTAGCATCAAGGTTACAGTCAAACGGCCGAGGGATTCCGTCCTTTTCAAAGTCGATCTGTCCCCCAATGGAGTCGAGCCGAATCTGGTACGGCTCGAAAACCGCGCGAAATCGATAGTAATCGGCTTGCGAAAACGGATCGTATTTATGATCGTGACATTTCGCACAATTGAATGTCAGGCCGAGCATCGCCTTGGACGTATGCTCGATCGTTTCATCCAGCCAACTTGTCCGATTGAATTTAAAATACTGTCTGCCGAGGAAACCGCCTGCCCGAAGCTTTTCGAGATCAGCAGGATACAATTCATCTGCCGCCAGCATCTCGCGCAGCATCTGGTCGTACCCTTTGTCCGAATTCAATGACTCGACAATCCAGTCGCGCCAATGCCAAATGTGTTTTTGCGAATTGCGAGCATCTTCACCCAGACCCCACCAATCGCTATAGCGCCAGATATCCATCCAGTGCCGACCCCATCGCTCGCCATACTGCGGACTGTCGAGCAAACGAGTCACGACTTTATCGATCGCCTCAGCAGAATCATCAGCAAGAAATGAATCGATTTCCTCCGGCGTCGGAGGCAAACCAATCAAATCCAATGAGACCCGTCGCAGCCAAGTCCGTTTATCGACCGCAGGCTGTGGATGTAGTCCCACCTTCAGATGGGTCGCAGCAATAAACGAATCAATTGGGTTCTTATTTGTGCCACTGCTTGACCGCCCTGGGGCAAGCAGTGTCTTCGAACCACCAACCGCCTCTCCAGACTCCGACCCCCATTCGATCGCGGGGATCCGAAATCGAATCGGCGACTTAAAAGCCCAATGATCACGAGGATCACGCTCCGGGACTTCATCCGCCGGAGCGACAGCTCCGGCCAAGATCCAGCCCCGCAAGGCAGCGATTTCATCCGCCTTGAGCGGTTCACCTTCTGGCGGCATTCGTTCGGCGTCGTCCGACGACGAAACACGCCGCAATATCGAACTGGACTCAACATCACCCGGCTTGATCACCGCCCCTGCTTCACCACCCTTTAATGCCAGCGCTGCGGTATCTAGCCGAAGTCCCGCCTCCTGCTTTAAGACACCGTGACAGGCATAACATCGCGTTTGTAACACGGGCTTAACTCGGCGCACGTAATCAACGGACTCATCCGCCACAATCGGAGCAGCCGATCCGAACACGAAAAGAATGAACAGCGTTGATCTCATGTTGGTTGCACATTCCACTGGGAAGAAAATCGTCCCAAATGATACCGCAGCCACGCAGCCAGCGACAGGAGAAGGTTGGCCGCAACGCACCCCATGTCTGTGTTTGGCAACTCCCTTTCGAAAAAGAATTCTCCACGCTAGCCCGACGCGCAATCGAGGGATCTTCTCTTTGCAATCCCTGTGCGCCAGGATCCCTCGCGTAGGCAATGGATCCTGGCGCACCGAAGATAGAACAGGCCCCTGACCAAACCAAGCGTCCCGAGCCAGCCGTGATCTTCACATCACGACTCAGCGGACGTGGTCACATTCGACAACGATTTTCAGAAGATTGCGAACATATCGAAGCTACAAGTGACGCTGCTGAAGCGGCCGACACCGTGAATAATCCCTCTCAGACAAACGAAACGCCACCGTCCGGGTACCAATCGTCGTTAGAAGTGAAAGCGTTGTGTCCCCAGTGAATGCACATGCGTTCGACTCCATCAATTCGATGAGGGACGCAAGCTGCTGCAAGTGACGAAACTGCGCTATCCTGAACTCGGCGGCGAATCGTTGATGGCCCAATTCGAAGCCATTTATTGAAAATTGCAGGCAGAAAAGTCGCCGCCAAAATGAATGATCTCAGGTGATTTCTGATCCAGAGATTGGGTTTGACGCATTAGCTTTCAAAATCTCGGATTCCTTCAGACCTCTCGCAATTCCGTCCAAATCCGGAAACAGCGTTCGCTCGTTAATTGCCAACCGCTCCAGCTGCATCATCAGCCGGGCTTTATTGGCGAGTGGCACCTTGAGGACCTCGCCAGACTCGATGTCGTTTCTTTCAACATCGTAATCGCTCGCTTGAAGTTTTCGCAAGTCAATCCACGGATGTTCGTGAATTGTGAATACACCAGACTGAACCACCATTCGCTGCGTAGGATAGAAAGGAAATATTAGCCGAATGCCAGGAAGTCGAAGCGGGTCTGCTTCGCTGAAGACGTCAACGTGATTACTCTTATTCTCTTCGCGGCGACGGAATACCCAAATTGCCCCATCTTGTTCAGATGCATTCTGCGTACACCGACATGCCCAATAAAGTGCAACGAGTGGATTTGTCGTCCAATCCACAAGACGGACTGGAAGCCCATGATGTCGTGCGAGGAAGAGAGCCTCCCATTCGCTGAGAACCCGCATGTTCTGCGGATAAGCATGTCGCCGAAATCGATGCAGCAAATCTCGTTCTTGGGCTAACGTGAAAGTTGGCAGATTCTTGCCGCTGTAACTGGAAGAACGAGCGATAGTCGGTAGAACGCCCCACGAATGATTCTCCTGGCCGCGTAGGTATGCGGTTTCGTACCGCTCATCCAAGATTCGGAGTAGCTGCGGAATGTCATTAATGACTTCGGAGTCATCCAAACCGGCGAACGTCGTATTCAAGAAGTCACTCCTTGTCGTTGCTAAACATTACAGCAAACCCGAATCTGCCCAAGAGCTGCTGAAATCAAGAAACTGCTGGACCTGTTGGAAAGGTTTTTCATTTTGTGTCCAAAGCTAGCACACGGCAGTCCGTTCGCCGTTTGCCATCCAAAAAGCGCTTCGGTGAAAGGTAGATAACGCGGGTCGGAATTTGCTCGTTTGGCATCACTTTCATGTTCAGTTGAATTCGGGGTTCCTCAATGGCACATTTCTTGGGTTCAATTGGGACGGGTGACTACAAAGGACCTAACAAACAACAGG
>CAILLA010000186.1 GCA_903834925.1 uncultured Schlesneria sp. | reverse complement strand
GTCCGTCGCGGCCAGGGAACCCCGGCACGAGCCCTAACCGCGACGGACGAAGACGGCAGTAACAAACCGGAAGACAGCGACGCTCAACCAGCTCAATATGAATGGCTTCGCCACTGTTTTTTGAGAAGAGGCCCTTCCGCTCTGGCCAAATCCGGCAGCCGTCGACTTCGTCTAACCCGGTTTTGCCGTCAGGTCCGACTTCGGTTTTCACGTCGCTGCAGTTGAAACTGATGCGGGACGATTTTTGCTAGTGATGGATTATCGTGGGTCACGAAAGTGACATCAGAGTGATGTCAGAAACCGAGGATAACGACGACGAAAAAAATCAGCGGCGGACTCACTATCAGCCATCCGAGCACAGGCCAGATTATACGTGCAACTGGAACGCGATTCGGTAGAGAATTGCGCCGGACGATGATGAAATAGAGAAGAGGTGGAGCGAGCCACATTGAGATCACCAGCGCAACGAACTGGAATATCTCCTGACTTGAAACCATTCCTGCGAGAACCATGTCGATCCCCCACCCAGAGTGAAAAATACCAGCTTATCGCCGGGTCCGTTCGGTTTCGATGGCAATCTCAGAACTTCGCCGATTCTTCGATCAGTTCACGGATCCGTCCAGACGTGGTTTTCGATCCCGCTGGCCATCGCTGGCGTTTCCGTCCTCAGCGTCATGTGAACTCGTGAGAAGTTGTGATGTACGTTCGGGCGCTGTTGGCCTGTCGTCTTCGTCCGTCGCGGCCAGGGAACCCCAGCACGAGCCCTACCCGCGACGGACGAAGACGGCAGGAACAAACCGGCAGATAGTCGACCAGCTCAATATGGATGGCTTCGCCACTGTTTTGTTTGGAGAAGAGGCCCTTCCGCTCGGGCCAAATCCGGCATCCATCGACTTCATCTAACTCGGTTTTGCCATCAGGTCCGTCTTCGATATTGACGCCGCTGCAAGCGACGCTGATGAGGGGAGTTTCTGGACGATCCGTGAACTGATCGAAGAGTCGGCTAAGTTCTGATTTCCATTAACCTATCTCGAAACTGAACGGCACCAGCGATAAACTGGGGCATTTTCGTTTCATGGCTGGGCACGCAATGAAAAATGTTCGACTCATAAAAGCAATTCCGAAATCGCGCCTGCGACTCATTTCTGGTGACGGCAATCTTCCCTCAGTAGGTGATCTTGGCGAAACCGACCACGCGTATTCGACACCTGAAGGCCAGATGGCGCTCGTTTACTTCGCTAGTCGCGATAATAGCACCGAGTGGGAAGCCGAAGCCTACGACTGGGAGCTCGGTATTGGGATCGAGCCAGGCACAACGAACGAGGAGCTTATTCGACGTTTCGGACTACCTCAGAAACGTGATCCGGATGGCAAGTTCTGGATTTACAATCGAAAGACCGAAACAATTTCCATCTACTTCAATGATGACGGCACGGTTCACGAGACGAGATTTGACCAGTAGAATCGGTCATCACACTGACGTCAAAATTTCTGACACACCTAAACCGACCACTACCAGTTTTTTTGCCATGATCGCATCAGTCAGATCATCGAAGTAGACTGAACGGGAATGAATCGGCGGCACACTTAATTTCAGCAGTGGGTCCGCTTCAAGTGGCCTTCTGACAGCGAATATTAATCATGGGCGACTTCTTCAAGCCGTTGCGACGAAAGATCGGCATGGCGACGCTGCTGATGACGTTGGTATTCATGGCAGGGTGGGTCAGGAGCCAATTTTACGTTGATCTCGTGACAATAGAATCACACCAATTGAGATCAGTTGGCTCGATGCTCATGTGGGTGAGAATCGGAAATTGGAAAGAGCTTGTTTTTCATGAAAAGGATAATTTCTGGGAAACAAAAAGCGCGAAAGAAAACGGGTGGTTTTATCTGCTTCTTAAAGGACATAAAGATTGGAAATTTTGTGGATTTAAATTCGGTGAAGGTTATGGCCAAAGCGGCTTCATAGACGTCCATTATTGGGTAGTCCCCTATTACGCCGTCGTCATGCCGCTGACCATGCTCTCGGCATATTTGTTACTGAGCAAGCCCCGAGTAGCAAAGCCGAAAACAATCGTCGAGAATCGGCTTCTTGAATAGACGGGCAAAGCATCTTGCGGTTTCCGAACGCAACGCGACAATGAAGAACACCAACGACTCCAATCGGTGGCGCACTTGTGTTATTTGGTGGTGAACCATGCCGAGTGCCATCAGCACGATAAGGACTCTCGATCGTCAGCCAATTTTGAGTTAGCGCATTGCATCTCCGAATTGAAAAGGGGCTAAACATGGACGCCGCTGAATTGCTGGTAGCGATTAAATCGGGGGAATTTAGAATTAGCGCTGAGCCGCGCAGAGGTGGTCACTCGTCACTCGTTTTTCTGAAAAGTCACCGATATCTCGGCGAAATCAACTGCGTCAAAGGCAATCCACCGGCGATAAAACTCGTTGGACTCGTCGTATCGGTAAGTTCTTCTTTTGAAGAAGGTCTCGCGATTGAATGTGATACCGCCGAAGATGCGATCGTGATTTTCAACGTGCTTAACAAGGGTGTCTTACACGAGTTCGAATGCGCGTGGGACATAAGAACGAGAGAACAAGTCGAAGATCTGCTCGGGCGAGGTAATGCGGTCGTCGTATCCGAGAATCTGGAAGCCGCTGCTCAGATCCATCGCGACGGGCTGACGGAGCTTCGTCGCCCAGCCGAATTGCCGCCTGACCACAAATGGGCGAATCTTGCATTTCAAAGGATCGAAGATCCTGCGTCGGTCCCGCAAATCGGTGATGTACTGACACTTGTCAGCAAATCTAACTGATTTTTTCAATGGGATCTGAACGCCTTGGCGCAGCACGACTAAAACAAATCTAGGACACGACCGCCAATGACGTTGAACGGGGAACGCCTGCCAGTCCTCTTGAATGTAAGCGAAGCAGTTCCCACTTTGTTTCTTCATACCCATGAATTACGCGCCAACTCCGCTTTATACGACACAGAACTCAATTTTGTACGGTATTCGCTGCAATCAATCCTGCGGCATGCTCCAACACGGAAGACCGTTCTCTGGCCGATAGCAAAGACCAAATGCGAAGCATTCGAGCCAGGCATGGATCGTTTGACTCGTCACGCTCCGACTTCTGCGCTTTCTGCTGCGCATCGGAAACGACTTTCGGCAGTTCATCGCGTAACTCATTGTTCGGGTTGCTCGTTACGTCATCGCTTTTGGGCGATGGCACAGGCTTCATAAGCCCGTGCTACTCGCCCAGGATTTCTCTGGCGATTCGCTTCAACGCGTCACTCTCGATCTGCCTTACGCGCTCTCGGGTCAAACCCAGTAGTTCTCCGATTTCTTTGAGTGTCTTCGGTTCTGCATCATCAAGGCCGAACCGCATTCGCAGAATTGTTGCCTCGCGTGGGTCCATCGATTCGAGAATTCGGAAGACATGCTTCAAATTGTCTGCATTCAGCAGATCGTCGTCGGGACCCTTTGTCCGCTCGTCGGCAACCATTTCGCTCATCTGCCAGCCACCATCGTCGTCGTCCGTCTGGGGGTTTGACATATAAAGCTGGATCGCCGTCTTTACGATACTCAACTTCTTCTTTGGTAATCCCAGTTCCTTCGCAACCTCTTCCTGCGTTGGCGGGCGGCCGAGCTCATTGTCCAGCTTGGCAGTGGCACGTCGCCATTTTGTCAACAATTCGACCATGTAAGCGGGAATACGAATCGTCTTTCCCGTGTTGATCAAAGCCCGCTTGATCGACTGCTTGATCCAGTAGCTGGCATACGTGCTGAAGCGGGTGTTCATGTCAGGGTCGAAGCCCTCGACCGCTCGCAGCAAACCGAGGTTCCCTTCTTCGATCAGGTCCTGCAGCGGCAAGCCTCGATTGGCATAAGCCCGGGCGATGTTGACGACAAGCCGCAGGTTTGCACGGACCATTCGATCGCGAGCACCTAAATCTCCCAACGCAATCTGCCGTGCGAGCTCTTTCTCTTCGTTTGCGTTTAGCAACGATGTTTCGTTGATTTCACGAAGATAGGTCTCAAGAGGGGTTTGGGCTGCGGATGAAGATTCGCGAAATCTGGTGGTCGTTTTAGCCATCGTAAGTTTCTGCCGTTGAGGAGTGTCATTAGGTTCAAGACGCCACCTCCTGTGGCAAGAATAGTGCGGCTGAAAACCAACCCACAGTTCTTTTATCGGTAATGACCAGCGGAAAAATCGACGTAAGGCAACTTGAACGATCGTTTCGGTCAGATAAACCTGGCAAAATGCGCAAAAAAACGGCCCTTCGGATGATGCCGAAGAGCCGTCGTTTTTTTTGAACTTATTCCGTCCACGGGGCTTGACATTTGGAAAATGCAAATCCCGGTTAAGAGGCGTCGCTACGGCTTCCAGCCGCAGATTCAGAATCCGTAGTGGAGGCGAGAAGCCTCCACTACAAAAACCGATATCCTCTATACATTCCAGAAAAATCAGGTTGCTGATTCTTCCGTCTTTTCCTTTTCGGTTCCAGACCCGAGTGTAAACAGCGGGCCAGCAGAACCTTCCATACCGCCCTTGAGCTCGGCCTTTGGCTTTGGAGCCGCAGCGGCATCGCCAGACTTCGCTTCTTCGGTCGCGCCGCTGAGGTCAAGATTTGACTTGCGGCTGAGTCCGATTTTGCGATCGGTCGAATCGATTCTCAAAATCCGAACGTCAAGTTCTTGTCCGACTTTGACGAATGTTTCGGGGTTTTCGATCTTCTGGTCCGACAGTTCTGAAACGTGCAACAAGCCTTCGAGTTCTGGCTCGAGTTCCACGAAGACACCGAAATTTGTGATCTTCGTGACTTTGCCGATGACCTGAGCACCCGGTTGGTACTTTTCAGGAATCGTGGTTTCCCATGGGTCCCCAGCCAATTGCTTCAGTCCGAGCGCAATTCGCTTGCGTTCCTGATCGACCGAGATCACCTGGCAGGTGATTGGATCACCCTTCTTCAGCATCTCGTTCGCATGCGAGATCTTACGCGTCCAGGACATATCGCTGACGTGCAGCAATCCGTCCACGCCCTCTTCCAATTCGATGAAGGCACCGTAATTGGTCAGGTTGCGAACCGTACCGCTGACAGAAGCACCCGGTGGGTACTTGGCAGCAACTTCGTCC